>CALUTO010000056.1 GCA_944323735.1 Candidatus Gastranaerophilales bacterium | reverse complement strand
TTATATCGTTTTTTATACTTTTATAAATTTTTACAAAAAATATGCACCTCGAAAACTTAATATCCTCGTGTTTATTTTATGTTTGCAGTCTCTGCAAACATTTTTTTTGCTTGAAACAGGGTGTTTTAGACTTATAACACAAAGAGCAAAAAATAGTCTTTTTGAGCTTTTAGCCCATTTTTAGCCCATTTATTTTTTATTTTCTCAAAATTTCAAAATCTGTTATTTATATTTATTATTACTTACTATTGTTTATTTTCCCCCCAAAAAACAGCCTGACATAAAAAAGTCAGGCTATTTACACAAAAAATTCAGTACTAAAAAAGATAGCTGACTGATAAAACAAAAACAGCGGTTGAAATAACCGCTGTAGATAAAGCTTTATTCGACACATTTTTCACAATTTATCTTCGGGAGTTATGCCGGTTATGAGAACTTTTGGCGTGTCTGTTTTTTTGAGTATTTTTCTTTTTAGTATCATTATCTTTTTTGGGTCTATACTGAGACCTGATATCATAATTTTTTCCGCTTCTTTTTGTAGTGTATCTTGAAGCATTTCTCTGTCTTGCCGTTTCACCTCTGTAGCCTTCTTCTTTTATATCATAGCGGCTTTTTCTGTGTGCAGCATTTTTCACACCGGCTCTATGCTGTGATTTTTTAACAGTTTTGTGGTGCCCTGTATGTTTTTTTTGATGATGAGAAGCAGCATCGCAGGGAACAATACATCCAAAGCCGGCAAACAAGCTGCAGGCAATCAAAAATGATAACAATTTTTTCTTCATACATCTTCCCCTTTCTTGAAAACAAATATAAATTCAGCATTTTTATTTATTGTATCAGGGATTATTTTATATAGTCAACAAATTGATAATATACACAAATTCCGGCAAAATCTGCAGCTTTTATGAATACGGCAATACAGAAACAGACCTGCGCAGTGATTAGAAAAACAAGCATAAACCCGAAGACTGCACCTCCAATCATATTTTGCCCGATACCAAATCAAAAGAAAAAGAGAAAATAAAAACATAGACTACTGAAAAGATAACTTTTTATAGATAAAAATATGTAATTATGCTAAACTTCATAAATGGGAGAATTTATGTTTGAAGAGTTTAGAGTAATAAAAAAAGACAGCAGGGTCGCAATATACGGAACAGATACAACAGCAGGGGAAATTAAAAATTTTATTGAACAAAACCGTCCGGATTTAAAAATAGTGTTCTTTGTTGATACGAAAAAAGCCGGAGAATATGATGGATTAGAACTAATAGAGCTAAAAGACCTTCCTAAGAAAAGGGAGCTGTTTGATATTTTAATTGTTTCAACCCGTCGTAACGCACCGGAAGCAGTAGTACTTTTAAATTATTTAGATATTCCGTTTTTGATGATTTCGAGGACTTCTGAGTTCAGCAGCAAAAGGGTGCCTTATTTCGAAAAGTTTAAAAAAGCTTTATCTGTTTTTAAAACAAATGAGGACAAATTCCTTTATAATCTGTTGTGGGAAACATATTGCAGCGGATATTACGAGAAACTGGAAAATTTTGTACTAAAAAAATACGGCATTTCAAAATATCAGCCCGTAAGAAATTACAATGTGCAGTATCTTGAATATATTAACAGGGATGCAATCAAAACTGTTGTTGACGGCGGTTTTTGCAACGGAATAAATTCTTTTGCCTTCAAAAAACACTTGAAGAATTTGGAGAGAATTTATGCGTTTGAGCCGTTGTATGAAAAATTCAAGGATGAAAATTACGACTATTTTATACAGCAGGCGGATTTTGTGACCATTATTCCAAAAGCATTGTGGAGCACGACCGGAAAAACAGAATTCTGCGAAAATATTCCATACCACAGTGCATCAAGGGTCATGGGCACGAAAGGGTTCACAGAGAAAAAGCCTCATGAAAATATTGTTGAAATCGAAACAACGACCATTGATGAGGCAAAAAAAGATTGTGTTGAGAAAAAAATAGATTTTATAAAACTTGATATAGAAGGGTCAGAAATGCAGGCTCTGCTAGGAGCGGAAAATATCCTGCAGCAAGAACGTCCGCAGCTTGCAGTATCAATTTATCATTCAATGGAGGATTTTGTGTCTATTCCGGTGTATTTAAATGAAATATTGCAGGATTATACATTCCGTATCGGACATTACAGCCGTGATTTGAATGAAACAATTCTATACGCAATACCTGATGAGCTTTTAAAATAATGAGCAGTGAATATTTATATTGGCAGGATTTTTTTAAATCCGGGTCTTTTCAGAAAAATTTAATAAAACTAAAAAAGAGATTACGCGGAAAAAGCGTAGTGTTTTACTGTAACGGCATATATTTTGACGCACTGACCGAGGTGTACAATCTTTCGGAATATTTTAATGTTTCAGGAATTTCTGATTTACGCTACGAAACTTCAAAGCAGGAAACATACAAAAATTTTAAATGCATTTTGCCGTCGAATTTGAAAAATGCAAAGATAGATTACATCATTATTTCCTCTCCTAATCCGGATTTTATCAAAAATTATTTACAAAAGAATAATATTGTAAAAAAATCAGTAAAAATCATTCCATTATACAAAGAAAGACGGCATTTCTTCACAAAAGCGGCCAGTGCAATACAATATCTCATTCAGACAAAAGACTTTCTAAAATCGCTGAAATACTATATTTTTTGCTCAAAAGAAGAGATAAAGACAAAACTTAATTATGAAAAAGTTCTCTCAAAACTTAAATCTAAAGCGAATGCTGGCGAAAAAATCAGGGCTGTTTTTGTATGCGAGGAAAACCAGAAATGGGGTTATCAGTTTGTATACGAGCTTATGAAGGGCGACAGCCGGTTTGAGGTTCTGCCCGTTGTTCTTTATCCGATTATTACAAAAAACAGGATAGAGTTTACACAGGAGAAAAACAAAGAATTTTTTAATAAACAGGGTATCGAAACCATTGACGGATATGACTACGAAAAGCAGGCAAATATAGATTTAAAATATTTTGAGCCTGACCTTGTGTTTTACCAGCAGCCGTGGTATCTGGAAGGTGAAAATCATCCCGTAAACCTCTCAAAATATGCTCTCACAATGATGATACCCTACGGATACACGACCCTTAACGAAAACAGCTGGGGCTCAGACGCTGTAAAAAGGGTATATAAAAACCTCTGGCGTTTTTTTTCAGAAAGTCCGTATCACAACAAATTTTATGAAAAAGCAGCAGGTATGAGGCACAGAGACAACCTGACCGCCACAGGCACGCCAAAACTGGATTATTACAGAAAGCCGGTGCAACCGGAGTTTGAAGCTTTATGGAAAGGCAAAAAGAATCGTATAATCTGGGCACCGCACCATTCAATAAAAAATCACGGGCTTGCGATGTCCAATTTTGAAGAATACGCAGGGTTTATGCTGGATTTTGCAAAAAACAATCCTGATTATTCCTTTGTTCTAAAGCCCCATCCTGCGCTGAAAAATAGCTGTGCCGCCTGCGGATTTATGACAGAGGCGGAATATGATTCTTATATGGACGAATGGAACAGACTTGAGAATGCAAGTGTTTATACGGACGGTGCTTATTTCGATATTTTTAAAACCTCTGATGTACTTGTAACAGACTGTTCATCGTTTCTTGCTGAATATTTTCCCTCGAAAAAGCCTGTAATTTTACTTGACAGACC
>CALUTO010000055.1 GCA_944323735.1 Candidatus Gastranaerophilales bacterium | reverse complement strand
ATTAACATTTGCACCGTGTGCACCGCACCAGTTTGCAAGTTCAACCATTGCGCTTATCAGCGCACCTGTTTTTTTTGCAATCGGTACCGCATCTCCAAGATGGTCTCCGTGTCCGTGTGTTACAATAATATCCGTTATTTTTTTTCCGGAAATATCAAATTTTGCAGCAGGATTGTTCGATATAAAAGGGTCAATAAGTATTCCGCAATCTGTTTTTTCAAAATAAAATGCACTGTGTCCGATAAATGTCAGATTTGTCATTAACACCTCCTGTTTTTACTGCATTATATCAAATACAAAATAAATCATACAAATGTATTGTTTTAAAATATGTATAAATCTTTTATAATCAAAAATAGAAACATATCGGGATAGCTGTAATGGAAAGAATTTTAGTTGAAGATCTTGTAAAATTTAAAATGCTGCCGTTTGATATTTACAACGACAGCGGAGAAAAACTCATTAGTGCAGGAGAAATTTTAACCTCCGGCAAATTATTGCGGATTTCCCAGTACAGTGAATTATATAAAGACACTCCCAAAACATCTTATACACAAAAAAGCACATCTTACGAAAAAAAACCATCAGAAGAATATATTCCGCCGCCTGCAACACATACAAAAGAAATCATATTTGACAAAACAGTTAACAAAACTTCAAAAATCAAAGCGCAGGCGCAGGTGGATATGAAATCATATTTTGCCACAACAATGTTTGCCGTAAACAATAACGAAAATAAAGATGCAGCTTTGATGATTGATGAAATAAAAACAAAAATTCTTTCTGACATCGGAAATGTCATAGAAGATGTAAAATATTGTTCGCAGCTTAAACTGCTCGGCAGTTATGCTGACTGTCATTCTTTAAATACAGCTATACTTGCAACTGCATTCGGATATAAAATGGAGTACGATTCAGATATAATAGCCAAAATTACAAAAAGTTCACTTCTCCATGATATAGGCATGACGAGAATTCCTGAGGATTTACTAAAAAAAACAAATCCGTCCTCGCAGGAAACAAAAATCATCCAGAGCCATACACAAATCGGATACAAAATTCTCAAGCTGGATATGAACATGCCCGAGGATATTTGTCTTGTTGCTCTTGAGCATCATGAAAACAATGACGGTTCAGGCTATCCTTTTAAACTTTCAGGAGAGCAAATAAGCGAAATGAGCAGAGTAGTCGGAATGTGCAGCTTCTTTGATGACTTAACGTCAGGAAAAACAAGCTACAAGGTCAAAAATACAAAAGAAGCTCTCAGAATAATGCTGGAAGTCGGTTCAAAAAGATTTTTCCCGGAGCTGCTTTACAAATTTGTCAATACCTTTAACTATAATGATTTGAGCACATTTGAAGAGATGATGCAATAATGAAAGCAATAGTAATCGGAGCAGGGCTTGCAGGAAGCGAAGCTGCATTGCAGCTTTCAAAACAAGGGATTTTTGTGGATTTATATGAAATGCGTCCGAAAAAAATGACAGGCGCACACAAGACGGAAAATCCTGCAGAATTTGTTTGCAGTAACAGCTTAGGCTCTTTTGACCCGACAAATGCAAGCGGACTTTTAAAAAAAGAAATGCAAATACTGGGGGGCTTTCTCATAGAAGAAGCAATAAAAACTTCAGTTCCGGCAGGGAACGCTCTAGCAATAGACAGAGAAGCTTTTTCACTCAGGATAAAGAAGCTGCTTGAAGAAAATGAAAAAATAACTATTATCAGAGAAGAAGCAACAGAAATACCGGTGGATATTCCTGTTATTATTGCATCTGGTCCTCTGACATCAGAGTTACTTTCACATAATATACAAGAATTTGCTGGTGAAGAACATCTCCATTTTTTTGATGCAATTGCCCCCATTATTGAAAAAGAGTCCATAAATTTTGATATAGCTTTTTACGCAAGCAGATACGACAAAGGCGAAGCATCTTATATAAACTGCCCGTTGAACAAAGAAGAATACGAAAACTTCTACAATATTCTCGTCAATGCACCAAAAATCGAACTAAAAGAATTTGAAAAAAACGCAAAATTCTTCGAATCCTGTCTACCGATAGAAGTGCTTGCATCACGTGGAAAGGATACTCTTCGCTACGGTCCTATGAAACCTGTCGGACTGATTGACAAACGAACAGGAGAAAAAAATTATGCGGTTGTCCAGTTAAGGCAGGACAATTTATCCGCAACAATGTACAATCTCGTGGGATTTCAGACAAATCTGAAATGGGGCGCACAAAAAGAGCTTGTGCACTCCATTCCCGGGCTTGAAAATGCAAATATCCTAAGATACGGTGTAATGCACAGAAACACATTTATAAACAGTCCGAAACTTTTGACACCTGCTCTTCAATGCAGAAAAAGAGAAAATCTTTTTTTCGCAGGACAGATTACCGGAACGGAAGGATACACCGAATCTATAGCAACAGGAATGCTTGCCGGCATAAATCTGGCACGTTACCTGACAGAAAAACCTCTTTTAGTTTTACCCTCAACGACAATGCTCGGTGCACTTACACGCTACATTTCAGCAGAAGAACATAATAATTTTCAACCAGTCAATTCAAACTGGGGCATTGTAGATGAACTTGAAGCAGACAGAAAAGTCAAAAAGAATAAAAAACTGAAAACAGAAATGCTCTCAAACAGAGCACTAAACGACCTGAAAATATTTATAAACCGGAATATCTTCTGATAATACAAAACGGCTGTTTAAATTTTATTCAGACAGTTTTTCTATTACAACCTCTGCTATTTTCAAAGCTGAGTTCTGGTTTTGACCTGTGATTAAATTCTTATCTGCCACAACATGTTCTGACCAGGGCTTTTCTTCAATAAATTCCGCCCCGAGCTTTTCTAATCTGTCCTGCAAAGAAAAGGGCATAAACTCATCTTTTTTTACAATATGTTCTTCTTTATTTGTAAAAGAAGTCACCTTTCTGTTCTTTACAACCGGCATTCCACCAGAATTTTTGGCCATAAGAAGTGCTGCCGGACCGTGACAGACTGCAGCAACAATTTTATGCTGCTCAAAAAAATATTCAACAGCATTTTTCACGTCCGCATCACAAGCTATATCAAACATAGGCCCGTGTCCGCCAGGGAAAAATACTGCATCAAAATGCGTCAAATCTAAATCAGCAAGCTTTTTTGTATCATCTAGATATTTTTTTGTACTGTCCCATTCCATTGGACCGGAACAGGAATAACTTTCCGGATCAACAGGAGCAGCACCGCCTTTTGGGCTCGCAACCGTAATATCATAGCCCGTCGCCGCAAAAGTCAGATATGGAACAGCAAACTCCTCAAAATATACACCTGTTTCCATTGTTTCATTAATATTAGATATATTTGTTACTACCATAAGTATATTTTTTTTCTCATATTTTTTATTCACAAATTGACTCCGCTTTTTCTTTTTAGAATTACTTAAAAAATAATAACAGGGGATAATACATACCGCATTACCTCATTATGAATTTGTCTGTCTAATTTATAAATTACTAAGAGACTTTTCTGTTTAGAACTAATAATGTCAGCTTTTTAATTATGGAGAAAATAACCATGGTTGTGCCGCTCCCTCAGAATACAAACCTGCGGAGTCTTTTTATTAGGGCAACACGGAAAGATTGTCGAGACTTTACTATACGACCGAAAAGCCATACCTACTGTGTTAAGCACAAGCAGGCTTATCCCTCTCTCCACGTACTAACCCGCTGCGGTTACGGCGTCTGTACAAAAATCCTCTTGAATCATAAAAAAGCTCTGTTTTTTTTTGCGGTTCTCGCCATCAATTACTTAAATAAAAAAAGAGAGATTAAAACCTCTCTTTTTTTATTTGGGCAGGGGTGGATTCGAACCACCGTAGTCTCGCGACGGCAGATTTACAGTCTGCTCCCTTTAGCCACTCGGGCAC
>CALUTO010000054.1 GCA_944323735.1 Candidatus Gastranaerophilales bacterium | reverse complement strand
CTTACATAACAAAAAGAGACACTGAAAAACGTGTCTCTTTTTAGAAAGGGAAAAAAATGAAGAGTACAAAAAAACAAACCCCCTCACGCATTACAAAACTCATGGACGATATCGAAAACGGCTATAACAAACAGCTGAAAGCAGAATGCCATATAGTTAAGAAAAATACCTGCCCAGAAAAAGCCGGCTTCTCAACACTATAAATAAGAGGGGCATTGTGAATAACAGGCATTATCCGGCACCATTATTAGAAATGTACAGGGAGCTATTATGACACACGATATTTCTTACTTACTCTCTCAAATTGGCAGAGAGTATGAAATGTACAACGATGACGGAACATATCAGGGCTGTTTCTATCCGGTACAGGTGCTTTATCCTGATAAGCCAAGATACAAGCTGCGTTCTGCGGATGACGATAAAAATTATAACTACGGCTTAAACAAGATAAAAAAGCACTGTAAAAGGGTAAAACCCGATGAAATCAAACAGGGTGATTTAATTGTTACACGGTTTCGTGATGAACTACATGTAGCTGTTTATTATGAATACGGCAAGATTATTCACGTTTTCAGAGGACACAGCCTGCAGATAGGCAGACTCAAAATGTTTAAAAATTATTTAGTTTTCAGGGTGGTTTAATATGATTGCAACAACTATTGTTTCCGCTGTCACAGCATTCGCATCACTTATTGCATCAGGAACTGCATTTGCATCTTCTGTCGCCTTTACGATAGGTGCGCTTACAATAACGTGGGGAGCTGTAATTAATACAGCACTGATATTCGGCGGAGTTGCGCTGTCTATGATGACAGGCAGAAGGGGCGGATATTCATCTCCAACTTATGACGGTATAAAACAAACACAGACAAATCAGGATTTGCCTGTTCCGCTGCTCTACGGAACATGCAAGCTCGCAGGGAACCGTATATGGCAGGACGAAGAAGCAACAACACATGTAAAACGTATTGTAGCATTCGCAGAAGGTGAAATATGCGGTTTTGACGACATAAAACTCAACGACATACCTGTTAATGAAATAAGCGGGATAACAGTAAATAAATACTACGGCACAGACGACCAGACTGTAGACCCGATTGTGGGCGGAGAAACACAGGAAGAACGCATTGAAAAAGTAGGCGGCTTAAAAAAGCTTGCTTATCTTGCCATAACTGTTCCGAGAACATCTAAAATTGATGTAAATTACAACCTTACAGCTGTTGTTAAAGGGAGAAAAGTGCGTGTTTACACAACAACAAAGCATTATACCGTAGAATACAGCGAAAATCCGGCATGGGTTATGTTTGATTTTCTGACATCTTATAACGGACTGGGGCTCGGGTTAAACAGTGACGGAACAACAAATGATAACCTGATAAAAGAGTTATTTGATTTAGAGAGTTTTATAGAATCAGCAGCCTTTTGTGATGAGCTGATAGACGGCAGTCCCCGTTTTACTTTTAATATGATTTTTGACAGCCAGACATCTGCAAGAAATTTGATTGATGAAATTTACCGCTCGTGCAGGGGAGGTTTGTTTACAAAAAACGGAAAGCTCCAGTTTAAAATAGACAAGCCCGAAGCAGTAAGCAAAATATTTCATGCGCATGACATTGTAAAAGGCTCCGAAACTTTTTCCACACTTCCCGCAGAAGATCACTATGATATATTAAAATGTATTTATGTAAGCCCTGAGCATGAATGGCAAAAGGTGGAAGCTTTTGCTGAAATACCCGAGTACAAAACAGGAGTTCCGGTAGAGCATACCGTAAACATTTACTCGGTAACAAATTTCAAACAGGCAAGCAGACTTGCATGGTACTATGTGAACTCAAAAGTGCTGCAGCCCTACTTTGGAAGCTTCAAAACAGACTATCGTGCTTATGATGTCGAAGTCGGGGATGTTATACAGTTCGACAGTCTGCTAATGGGACTGGAAAGTTATGCAGCAAAAGTCACCTCTGTCACAGATGACGGCGCAGGAACATTTACAATAAACTGGCGGACTTACGATGAAAGACTCTACGATGACACACTGGGAAGCAAAGAACCGTATGTTCTTGTGTCAAACCTCAAAGACATGTATGATTTTCCGGAGGATGTTGAGGGATTTAATGTTGTTCAGTCGAACAATCTTTTTAACTACGTCTGGAAACCGACATCCAACAAAAGTGACCGTTTTGAAATCAGATGCGGGGAATCATGGGAATCCGGAGAAGTTTATGCAAAAAATATTGCAGCAACATCAGCTTCCGCACCAATCAGAAGCAAAGGACTTTTCAAATTCTGGATAAAAGCTTTTAACGGTTATAATTATTCAAAAAATGCAACACTTGATGTTATATACATTGATTCAGTACCGGAGCTTAATACAGTCGTTTCTCTTGATATTCTTGCAGATATGCAGGGAGTTTTGAGCAATACATTGAAAACATACAACAGAACATTGAAGCTTAAAGTCAACAATGTTCTGTGGAATACAACAGAAGATTTCTGGGGCAAAGGAGATATGTATTACCAATCCTCAGGACTCTGGGGAGCAAGATGCTTTACACACGGCACTTATTTAAGTCAGGTGTATGACATAGGTGCAGTGCTGGAAAGCATAGTATCTTCTTCCGTAAAATATCAAACAGCAGATGAGCAGGCAAATGTTGTTCTTGAATGGGCATATTCCTCAGACGGAGAGACCTATTCAGACTGGGCTATAGTAAACACAGGGACTTACACATTCCGCTACTGCAAATTTCGCATTACAATAAATTCACCGAACGGAGAGCAGGTAGTTGTTTCTGATTGTGTTGCAAATGTTGATGTTCCAGACAAAGAAATAAACCTGCAGCTTGAAATTACAGATAAAAACGGACTGACAATTGAATACGATTTTCTTGCGCCGCCGTCAATTGTTGCCACAGTAAATGATAACAATGACGCATATGTTGTTGTTACTGAAAAAACCAACACTTATGCTAAAATTAAAGCATACACAAATGCGGGCAATCTCTGCACCTGCAAAGTAAGTCTAAGGGCAAAAGGATACTGATACCTAATAAGATAAAAAGTTCCGGCAGTACCGCTGGTTATTATATAAAGCGGTAATCGTGGGATAGCAGAAGGCAGCGGGGATGTTCAGCATCTTTCAAATGGTGAAATTCTATTCAATATGCTCGGGATTTGAATTTCTCTGATATAATTACATTATGAAAAAGATTTTTGCTTTCAGCTTCAAAAACTGCTTTTTTACTGTTCTTATCTGCTGTTTACTCTTGTCTGTTTTTTCTCAGACTGCTTTTTCCAAAGTGCTAAAAGGCGGTGTTCACTACACTGTTGAAAGTGCAAGAGATGAGGCTTTTTCTAAGGTTCAGTACAAAATTTCCATGGAAGAGCATAAAAAATATCTCAAAGACCCGGGATTCAGTCTCGACAGACATGGCAAGCCCAAAATCAAAAAATTCGGAAGATTTGTTACATTCTTTTCTACTGGAGAATACAGTGTAACTTATTTATTTAGTGATTATAACTACTATTACAATTCTAACGGTGAACTTATTGAAATAGAAGTCGCTACTCCACTTGATTTCCCATATTTGACACAGAAATACGATATAAATGGGAACATAATGAGTCTGTTTTTACACATAGACTTCAGCAATTCCTTTGTTTTTTTACCTGACAAAAAATATGTAGGCAAGTGGGTTGATTCTCAATTCTACGCACCTGACGGGAAAGTAACAATTTACAGATATTAAAACATAATTAAAAATTAATAGTTTACTTAAAAACAAAAGAGACACTGAAAAACGTGTCTCTTTTTAGAAAGGAAAAAAATGAATAATCCCAAACCAACCCCCTCCCGCATCAAAAAACTCATGGACGATATCGAAAAGGGCTATAACAAACAGCTGAAAGAATTCTTTTGTGTCATGCTGAAGCGGTAAT
>CALUTO010000053.1 GCA_944323735.1 Candidatus Gastranaerophilales bacterium | reverse complement strand
CACCACAAATTTATCCGGAGTATAAAGTATTGGAAACCTTCAAACTGCCAAACACAGGAGTAGGCAAGGTTTATCAACTCAGAAACGGTCATAAAGTCATTGTTTTGCCTAAAAAAGGTCCGACTGTAATTAATACACTGGTCGCTGCGGGATGGCAAAACGAAAAGCCGGATAAACGAGACACAGCTCATATGCTGGAACATCTGTTAGCAACAATACAATATAAAAAGAATGCGCAGGAACTACAAGAAATTTCAGATAATATTATTCTTGAATCAAACGCCGCTACAGGAGGCTGTTACACTAATTATTACGAAAAAGCTTTGGTTACGGATGACAAAGAGCTTGATAAACTTTTAAAATATCATTTTGCGATTGTTAATTCTGTTGATTTTTCAGACAAAAATTTTGAACACGAAAAAGTAACCATCTTAAATGAAGTGAATTTTCGCAACTATAATAAGACAGGCGAAGATGTTGCAACTGATGCCGGTCTGAATTCATTACTAAATTTGCCTGCAAAAAATGAATTATCTCATACTGTGACACAAAAAAATATAGATAATATAAACAAAAATGATTTGTATGATTTTTACAATAAGTATTACAGACCGGACAATATGGTTACTGCTATTGTCGGAAATGTGGATGAAAACACAATTAAAACTTTTTCAAAATATTTTAATCAGGTAAAAAACCCTCTATTAAAAAGCAAAGATACTTATCTAAACAAACTTGTTGAAAATCCTATTCAAAAAGCAGTACGAAAAGATATAATCACCCCCGACAAAAACCAGAAATCATATTTAATCGAATTGGATTTTTTTGTTAATGACAAAATGAATACCTATGAAAAAGAATGTTTGAGTCTTGCAACAGGCCTTGTCAGAGATAGTGTGAGAAATGAAATAGATGAGACGACTGCAACTATATCTCCGATTATTAACAGTGATTTTGACAAAAATGTAATAAGCATTAATTCAGAAATAGAACACAGTTATTCAGAAAAAATATTGCAAAATATATATAATATTATTAATGATTTAGGGAACAATCCTATTTCCGAAGACGAGCTTAACCGGTTAAAAAAACTCAATAAGGGTGCTGCTTTATTAAATACGGCGGAAAGTCTCGCAGATTATTTCAGTTATAATTTATCCTTCAATAATTTTGTAACTCCCGAGAAAACAGAAGAAATTTATAACAGGATTAGTGCACAGGATATACAGGCGACGATAAAAAAATATTTTGATTTGAACAAAGCTGCTCTGACCGTTGTGCATCCTCAAGAAAAAACAAAGCAGCCTTCTTTCAAAGGAACGCTAAAACTTACTGATTTGTACAATATAAGTGAGTACACTTTGCCCAATAACATAAAAGTTAATATTAATGAATCTGATTCTGTTAATGAATCAAGTATAAATTTTATGGTAAGTTCTAAAAAAATATTGGATTCACACATTTGTGCAAGAAAATATTTACGTAATGCAATTAACTTAACCGGTGTCGGTTATCTTTGCGAGAATAACGGTATTATGTTTAAAGTCGAATCTGATGAACGTAATCTCAGGTATGATTTACTCGGAGAGCCGGAACAAACACCAGAGATGCTAAATAGTATAATCTATACATTATTGCATCCCGTATTGTCATCTGAAGAAGACCTTGCCAAGTGGAAACATATTAACAAAGATATAAATACGGTAAACAATATTGCAATTCAAAGATATAACGATGAATTGTACAAAGATACACCGTGGAGAAATAAAAAAGATGATGTTCAAAAACTCACATTAAAAAATGTCCAAGACTATCATTCAGACCTTCTTAAAAATGCTCAGGTTGCTGTAAATATTACACTTCCAAAGAATTGCAGTTCACAGTATAAGCAGCAAATTTTTAATATATTGTCCTGTTTGCCAAAGTTTCAACCATACAACCATTCTGAGTATTTTCACTCTATACAGGCAAAACCGCTTGAAAAGAACAAGGTGTTTTTGGATATAAACGACAATAACCTTTTAGAAATTGTTAAAAGTTATAAAATGATAAAAACCGGTAATATAAAAGATATTGTGGGAATATCGCTTTTGAATTTTATTCTCGGTGAAGATTTTGACGGGATGCTCTACAAAAAATTAAGGTTTGATAAAAATTTAACCTATTCAACCGGTTCTGAATACGTGAATTCTTCATTTGTGCCGAATTATGGAATATTCAATATGGTCTCGTATGCGGACAAGGATAATCTGCAACAGGTTAATGCGAATTTTGAGGAATGTATAAAACAACTCATGACAGAACCTGTTTCAGAGAAAGATTTGAATATAGCAAAGAAAAAATTCAAGAGTGGGTTTTGGGGCGAAAGTGCGCTTACTCAAAATTTTATGGGTAAAGAATGTGACAATTCCTTCTATGGATTAAATTATATTTCCGAGCTTGATAAAGCAATTGATGAAATTACGCCTCAAGATATTCGTGAACTTGCAAAGTATTACTTTTCCCAGCCTTCTTTGTATATGATTTCAGGCAACAAAGAGGCTATTGAGGCTAATATTGAGTATCTCAAAAATCTTGGCGAAATTTGTTGTTAAAGTTAAACAGGCTTTTGTTTTTCCTGTGTTTTGAATCCGCAAACAACAAACAATAAAAAATCGGGAGGCAAAATTGCCTCCCGTGTGCATTTGACAATTATTTCAGCTTATTGTACAACAATCGGCCAATACTTCGTGTTGTGTATTTGGCTTTATGTTCTTCGTATTTATTTTCTTCTGGCTTTTCTGAAGATATTTCATTGTACTTTTCCCAAAAAATTTTTTTTGCTTTTCCTTTCTGAGGTTCATCATCTTTATACAAAATATAAGCCCCACTCGGGTTTTTTTCTATTTCATAGTCCTCATTAACTAACTTGAAATTTTTTCTGCCCTTTGTTTCCATATACTCTATAAAATCACCGACATATGAATTGGGATTAGTTTCATTTTGCTCTTTTATGATTTCTATTAAATCATCCCACTTTATGTTCTTAAATCCCTGCTGGGATTCAGCGGATTCTTTTGATTGTGATTCGGGGGATAAAAGAACATTGACTATCTCTTTGTTTTTGTTATCCTTATGCTGCATTCTTTGCAGCCCTTGCTGTTGCTCTTCTATCTGGTTTTTGCGTTTAGATTGCTCCCATATTTTATTTTCTATTGCAATGACTTTATCCGACAATTCTATAAGTATATCTATATATCTTTTGGTGCTTTCATCGAGGTGGCATTCCGCCTCAAGAGTAACATTTGCTTCTTTTACATTTGCATCTTTTATATCTATCATTTCTAAAAATGGCTTTAAATAAATATCACCGAGTCCGTTAGGGTCGGGAGCTAATAACCAGCCTAAAAAAGCACTTATGTTTTCCTCATTAATGCAACCTTTACCACTGTTTAAAATTGCAAATATATTATTTTTTGAATTTTCTTGTTCGGTCATTGTTTTCACGCCTCCGTGTTTTGTATGGATAAAATCGTACTTAGCATCTCAATATACTTGTTTTTTAGCGATTTTGGAGAAATTATTTTTACGGAAGTTCCCCATCTAAAAAGATGCCAGAGTATTTCGTAATCACCCGAAGCTTTGAATTTCACCGTAACCGTGCCGTCTTTGTTCTGTTTTATTTTTTGTGTCGGGTGAAAATGATAGTTTAAAACCTCTGATGCCGCTTCTTTTGCAAATTGCAGTTTAACCTCCTGTGCCTGCCCCTGATAAACACCGAAGGATTTTTCGGAAAATTTTTTAAGGTTAAAATCCCCTTTGTCAAAAGTTTGGTCAGTGAGTTTTACATCTTTGAATTTATATAAAAGATAATTGTACGGATCCGGACCTTTTTCTTCTTCTCTTGCAATCAAATATATCTTTTCTCCGTATATTAATCCGTACGGTGAAAGGGTTTTGTATTTATCATTATATGTTGCTGTGATTTTTTTGTTTGCTTTCATTGCCTCACGGATTGTGGAGAGGGTATTTATATCAATGTTCTGATTCGGTATCTGGCGCACCGCATAGCCTTCTGTTTGCAATAAAATTTCAAGCACGTTTTCAATTTTATTCAGGCTTTTTCTGCTTAGTGCTTTTATCTTTGTAATTGTTGAATCAAGAAGATTTTCCTT
>CALUTO010000052.1 GCA_944323735.1 Candidatus Gastranaerophilales bacterium | reverse complement strand
AAAATCGGCTCAAATATAAAATACTAGAGCCGAGATGGATAGAATTAGTATTACGGAGTTTATAGAGGAGTTTACTGTTTATTTGAAATCCGTCCAGAAAAATTTTTGTTAGTTCTCTGTCAAATAATTTACAAAATTTAACATTTGCTTTTGTGGTATATTATTTGTTATGGAAAAGGTAAAATTCTGGCTAAATTGCGCACGTGCATATTCTCTTCCTATGTCGACCACTGCATGGCTGATACCGTTTGTATTCGGAATTACAGGCGGGGGCAATATATTTTACGGTATTGTAGCCCTTGCCGGAATAGTTTTTGCACACCTCGGAGCAAATCTTTTCGATGACTATTGCGATTACAAAAGATACGTAAAAAACGGTAAAAATCGTCCTCTTCAAAAGGGTAAATGTGCGTTTCTTCTTGATAATAAAACAACAGAAAAAAAAGTCCTGTATGCTGTGGGTATTTATTTTGCATTAGCTGCATTAACCGGATGTTGTTTTATTTATTTATATAAGCTGCCGGTGTTTATTATTATGGCAATAACAGCTGTGTTATGTATTTTGTATCCGAAATCCGGTTATTTTGGTTTTGGTGAACTGATTATTGGTATTATATTTTCACCTTTACTGTTTTCAGGTGTATATTATGTGATGACGGGAGAATATTCATTGACATTGCTGCTTTTGTCCGTGCCTTTTGCTTTGATTACGGTAACACTGCTCTACGTTCATTCATTTATGGATTTCAAGTATGATGTTGAGGATGGGAAAAGGACTCTGTGCACCCTGAGCAAAACAAAAGAAAATGCGTACAATTTGTTTATTTATATAATTTTCATTACATATTTTTATATTTTTGCGTTTGTTTCAATAAAGCTTCTGCCCGCAGCATATCTGATTTCCTTCCTGACAATTTATTATGCAGTCAAATTGTGCGGGGAAGTAAAAAAATATATAGACACAGAGCCTCAAACAGAAGAAGAATTTATGCAAATATTTTCAAAAGCACAGTCATTGCCGGCTATATTTGCCCTATTCCTGATTTTCGGCTGTTTGATTGATTATTTTAAGTAAATAACTGTACTTATCATAATATTCTTCAGGATTTTCTTTAGCAGCTCTGATTTCTTCCTGATTATCAACAAACAACTGTGCAAGAACCGGGTCAAACTGTGTTCCTGAACATTTTCTTATTTCTTCTATAGCAGTCTCATGACTCAAAGCTTTTCTGTAAGGTCTGTCAGATGTCATCGCATCATATGTGTCAGCAAGAGCAATAATACGTCCCGAGAGGGGTATCTCTTCCCCTTTTAATCCGTTTGGATAGCCGGTGCCATCCCATTTTTCGTGATGTGTTCTCAGCCAGTTGGAAATCAGGGTCAGTTTTTTTATATCTTTGAGCATTTTTTCACCCTGCTCCGGATGGGATTTCATCACTTCGAATTCTTCATTTGTGAGTTTTCCGGGCTTGCAGAGGATACTCTGGGGTATTCCTATTTTCCCTATATCATGCAAAAGTCCTGCTGTTTCTATTTCCTCAAGCATTGTGTCATCAAGATTGAGCTTTTTGGCTAAAATCATAGAATACATTGTGACTCTCATTGAGTGACCGTGAGTGTAAGGGTCTTTTGCATCCAGCGCAGCTGCAATAAGTTTTATTGTTTTGTAGAATAGTTCACGTAAATCTTTTAGAATAACGGTTTTGTTGTTCAGCAGATTAAATTTCTGTATGCCGCCTTCAATTGTCATTTTTAAGACTTCAGGGTCGAACGGTTTTACTATGTACTGGTATAGATGACAGTCATTTATGGAATCCACGATTGCATCAACATCAAGGTGCCCTGTTAAAAGAATTTTAATGATATCAGGATATTCGTTTGAAACTTGTTTTAAAAATTCTGTTCCCTGCATCTCCGGCATCTTTTGATCGCTTACAATAAGTGAAATTTCTTTTCCGTGATGTTCCACAATTTCCAGCGCTTCTTTTCCGTTGCTGGCAGTCATTATGTTATAATCATGCCGCAGCGTTCTTCTCAAAAGCTGGAGATTATTTACCTCATCGTCAACGAGAAGTATGGTGTGTTTTTCTATTTTCGGGTCAATTTGTAATATTTCGCCTAAGCTTTTTACAAATGTATCATCTACTGTATGTGTAAATTCGTCCATAATTCTATACCATATTACTCTTTTGTATTCGGCTTTTTCTGATAAAAACTTTATAGAAAAAGACAAAAAATTTACAAAAGTTAAAGGTTAAAATTATTATATATTATATTTATGCCAAATAAAATACTTCATACACTATAGATATCTTCAATTTTTGCTTCCTGCTCTAAAAACATCTGCTTTCAAATCCTTTAGCGGTGAAGAGTTTTTTGACACAGAAGAAGAGTTTAAAGAAGCACTGCGTTTAAACAGAGATTTTTTAAACAAATTTTTATCATTTAAATTTACACGAGCTATTTTCATTTTTTATCCTCCGAAACGGATTTTTATTATAGCAAAAAAAATAAATTGTACAAAATACATTTATTTGTATCAGCGATTTGTTGTATGACACAAAATATGCATTGCATATATGCTGACCTTTAGGTATATTAATAATAGGTAAAATTAATAAAAGGACAAAAATGTCATCAGATACGAATAATACGGAAATTATAGAAAATAAAAAGATATCTATATCACTGGAAAAAAGCGCAGAAGAAAAAGAGGATGAAAAAACAAAAATTAGTGCGGTTATACGGGCATTTATTGCTAATATCGGCATTGCTGCAGTGAAGTTTATCTGTTTTTTGTTTTCTTCCAGTTCTGCCATGCTCTCAGAGGCTATCCACTCCGGCGTGGATTCTTTTAACAGTATCTGCCTTATGGTTGGAATAAAAAGAGGCTCCCGCCCTGCTGATAATGAACACCCGTTTGGTTACGGTCTGGAGGCCAATGTATGGGCGATGTTTGCTTCTATATTGATGCTTGGCGGTACTTTGATTGCCTTCTATAGCGGCTTTGATAAATTTTTTAACAGCCATGACCACAGCGACCTGCTGAACAATTATCCGTATATGGCTGTTGCTCTTATATTCACAATTCTGTTTGAATCATGGGCTGTAGCGAGTGCATCAAGAGCTGTGCTTGCAGAAATGCAGCTGAGTGAGAAAAATATCTTTAAACAGTTTATACAGTCATTAAAATATATCCGCAAAATAAAAAGTCCGACTACACGGTTTGTGTGGTACGAAGATGTTGCGGCGCTTACAGGTGTTATCGTTGCATTTATTGCTTTGACTATTTCGAAATTTCTTATGCCTCCCGAACTGGTTCATGTACCTGACGGAATTGCATCTATAATCATTGGTTTTATCCTTTTGATACTCGCTATATATCTGTTGAAGCACAATGTTAATTCTTTGACCGTACAGTCAGCTGAACCAAGAGTTGAAGAAACTATCAGAAAAATAGCCGAGAGTATTCACGGCATATCAAGCGTTGTTGAATTGAAAACAATGGATTTAGGTTCATCGGGGCTTGTTATTAACATGACAATTGAAGTCGATCCCGAAACCCAGATGAAAGATGCGGATGATATTGCTGATATGCTCGAAAGAAAGCTGAAAAAAAGAATTAAAAATATTAATCATATCACAATAGAACTGCAGGCTCACGACGCAGAGGACAACTGGGAAGAGAAATTTGAAAAGCTTATCACAGAAGGTAAAAATATAGGTACGATTGATTCTCATGAAGCAACGATGCTTTCAAATTTTTACAGCTTTGCTAACACTGTAGTGAAAGAAATTATGGTGCCCAGAACAGAAATATTTTTAATTAATGCAGAAGAAAACATAAATGCGGTTGCTGACTTAATTATTAATACCGGACACACAAGAATCCCTATCTATAAGGATAATGTAGATAATATTATCGGTGTTATTAATGCAAAAGATGTATTAAAGGTTATAAAAAATAATAATATTGATGAAAATTTTTCAATAGAAACTCTTGCCAGAGAAATTCTTATTGTCCCTGAAAATAAATTCATAAGCGATTTGCTGAGTGATTTTACTTCTTCAAAAAATCAGATTGCTGCTGTCGTTGATGAGCATGGAGGAATTGCCGGAATAATAACAATTGAGGATATACTTGAAGAAATTGTTGGTGAAATCTATGACGAATTTGACAAGGTTGATTCACCAGAGGTTATAAAAATAGATGACAATACTCTTAATGTCTCGTGCAAAATGGATATTGAAGATATAAACGAACGTTTTGATCTTGATATTCCGAATGAGGATTTTCAGACAATCGGCGGTTATGTGTTCGGACTTCTGGGACGGGAACCGGAGGTTAATGACGTTATAGAGGACAAAAATATAACATATAAAGTTCTTGAGCTTGACGGCAGAAGAATTTCAAGAATAACAATGCATAAAGAAACACCTTTTGTTGACGCAACCGAACAGGAAAATGAAACAGAAGAAAATAGTAATGAATTGAACTAAATATCGGATATTCTTTAAACAAAGCCGGAGGCCGGTTTTGTGAGGCATACATTTGATTTTATGTGTTTCAAAACTTGAATAATATACTCTTCTGCATTAAAATCTTTATAGGTTATAAGTTTGTACACAATTAACGAGGAAATGAAATGGCACAGAACGAAAAAATCACTATCAAAGTTTGTATGGGCAGCTCCTGCTATGCA
>CALUTO010000051.1 GCA_944323735.1 Candidatus Gastranaerophilales bacterium | reverse complement strand
GCAGTTATGAAAGAATTGAAAGAAATAGACAAAGCTTTATTGCCGGAAGTCGTTATTGCTCCGGTATTTACGTCTTTGTATGCTGTTAACAAAGCTTTAACAGACTGCGGCTGCGGAAAAGTAAAAATGGCTGCACAAAATGCTTACTTCGAAACACAGGGTGCTTTCACCGGTGAAGTTTCTGTTGAAATGGTTAAAGACGCCGGTGCTGAATATGTTATCATCGGTCATTCAGAAAGAAGACAGTATTTCGGTGAAACAGATGAAATGATTAACAAAAAAGCTAAAAAAATTCTTGATTTAGGCTTGATTCCTATTATCTGCTGCGGTGAATCTTTGGAGCAAAGAGAAGCAGGCGTTACAGACTCTCACATTGAGTCTCAAATCAAAGCTGCACTCAACGGACTGTCTGCAGAAGAAGTTGCTAAATCAATCATAGCTTACGAACCTATCTGGGCTATCGGAACAGGCAAAACTTGTGATTCTGATGAAGCAAACAGAGTTATAGGAATGATTAGAAATGTAGTGAAGAATATTGCCGGCGAAAATGCTGCTAATGCTATCAGAATTCTTTACGGCGGAAGTGTAAAACCGAATACAATTGAAGAACAAATGTCAAAATCTGATATTGACGGTGCTCTCGTCGGAGGCGCAAGCCTTACTGCTGAAAGTTTCGGTCAAATTGTCAAAGGTGCAATGAAACAAACAGTTTAGTCAAAACAAAATAAAAAACCACTTTTCCCTCACGGGAACGGTGGTTTTTTATACTCTTTTAAACAACACAAAAACTATTTTTAGACGGTTTAATTAAAAAACAAGGTCAGCTATATATAATTTTCTCCAGTTCTTCAACAGCCTGTTCAATATTATCGTTTACTATTTTATAGTCATATTTTTCAGAACATTCAAGCTCCCTGTATGCCTCATGGAGTCTGTTTTGTATGGCTGTTTCATCTTCAGTATTTCTACCTCTGAGACGGTGTTCAAGTTCTTCAATAGAAGGGGGAGTTATAAAAATCAAAACAGCCTCCGGTTTTTTCTTTTTTATTTGAAAAGCTCCCCGTGTCTCTATTTCCAAAATAACATTTTTACCCTCTGAGAGTCTTTTTTCCACATAAGCTTCTTTTGTTCCGTAAAAATTTCCGTTAAACTCCGCCCATTCAAGAAATTCGTTATTATCTGCAGCTTTTTTAAACTCTTCTTTTGTAACAAAAAAGTAATTTACGCCATCAACCTCACCGGGTCTTGGTTTTCGGGTTGTTGCTGATATTGAAAGCTCAATTTCGGGATTTTGGCTTAAAAAAACTTTCAACAATGTACCTTTCCCGACTCCGGAACATCCGGAAATAACAAACAATTTTCCTTTTACCTGTCTTTTTTTCATAATTAAAAATTATACATTAAATTAAAAAATATCCAAAACGGAAAAAATAAAAATCTTAAATTACGCATTATTATTGCATTTTTTGTTTTTATTAATTCAAAATAAAAAATATTAATTAAAAAAAATTTCCAAACGGAAATACCATTAATACTTTTTTTGAAAAAATCTGCTATAGTAAAAAATTGTTAATAACATAAAAAGAAAAAACCATGAAAAACACAGAAACAACTATTGAAACAAAAAATAAAAAAGAATATTTAACGGATTTGAGCCTTTTATTAGAAAAAATAATAAAAGAAATTTATCCTGAAATCCAAAACAGAAAAATCCTTCTTAATACGGCATATTGTCATAAAATTTTCATAAAGACCGATGAAAATACACTGAAAAAGTTTTTATACAATATTTTTTACCGGATTGTTAAGCTTTCACCGGAAAAAAGCCGTATTGTTGTAAACACAGACACAAAAGAAAAAGAATATGTTTTAACAATCGGAAACAACCTGATAAAAGAAAAAATAATGGCAGATTCTTTTTTTCTGCACAACAAAGAGTTACTTGACAAATACGGCATTGTTATAGAAGAATACGGAAAAGAAGAAAGCACACACATCATATATATATCTTTTCCTGCAAATAATTCATAAAAATTAACATGCCTTGCATGAAAACATTCAGGGTTGTACAATATATGTGCTATGGACATACTATGGACGGCATGTCATAGGTGTTCTTAAATTCTAACTAACAAAAAGGAGAATAAACTATGCCAAAAATGAAAACACACCGCGCAGCGGCTAAACGCTACAAAGTGACTGCCAGCGGCAAAATTATGCGTCAGAGCGCAGGCAAAAAACACTTGCTTCAACACAAGTCTATCAGCAGAAAAAGAAGACTGACAGGTATGACTGAAGTGTCATCATGCAATTTAGATTTGATATCTAAAGAGTTACCTTACAAGAAGTATTCAAGATAGGAAAGGGTTGAACAATGAGAGTAAAACGCGGTAATGTCTTAAGAAAAAGACACAAAAAAATATTAAAACTAGCTAAAGGCTTTAAAGGCGCAAGAAGCAGAATATTCAAAGTTGCTAACACGGCCGTAATGAAAAAGCTGAAATATCAGTACAGAGACAGACGTCATCTGAAAAGAAACATGCGCCGTCTCTGGATTGTCAGAATAAATGCAGCAGTCAGAGTACACGGATTGAGCTATTCAAAATTTATGAATGCTTTGAAGAAATCAGAAATTGCCGTTAACAGAAAGATGCTTGCAGAAATGGCTGTCAACGAACCTGAAGCTTTTTCAGTTATTGTAGAAACCGCAAAAGCAAAAATTTCTGCATAATTACAAAAAATCAATAAAAAGCCTCTGTCCAAAACAGGGGCTTTTTTGTATAATGTAATTATGAAAAGATTGTTTTTATTTTTTATTTTAAATATTTTATTTATTTCATCTGTTTATTCAATGACCCTGACAGGAAGTGCCGAATACAATGTCGAGAGTGCAAAAACAGAAGCGTTTCATGGTGTAAAGTATGCTATAGGAAGAAATTCTCTTTCCGATTATCTGAAAGATCCAAATTATATTCAAAATTATACCTATGTTCTCAGGGGTGAAACAAAAATTTTTGACAGAACGCTTGCTTCTTTTTCTGACGGCACATACGGCGTAAGATTTGACAACGATCCTTACCACAACTATTATTACGACAAAACAGGAAAACTATTTAAAGTAGATGTTCTTAACAAACCCCAAAATGAATATCCTCACACTTCTGTTGCTTATGACAGCAAAGGCAATATAATAAACTCTACTTTTGTAATCTCAAAAGATGAACAATATATATTTAATCCACAGAAAAAGCTTGTAGGACACTGGGTTGGACAATATTGTTATGATGCAAATAACCGCATTCAAATGACAAGAGAATACTCAAGATAATGTACAAACTTATAGAATTTGACTCGCTAAATTCAACAAATACCTTTGCCAAAGAAAATATAAAATCTATTCAGGACAAAACTGTCATTGCTGCAAATATTCAGACCTCAGGATATGGAAGATTTCAAAGAAAATGGATATCAGATGTTTCTGAAAATATTTATATTTCTATCGTTTTAAAACCTGAAAATACAAAAAATCTGACGAATTTAACCCAGTACTTATGTATTGTTTTATGCAAAACGCTTGAGGATTACAACATAACAGGCGAAATAAAGTGGCCAAACGATATACTTATTAACGGAAAAAAAATTTCCGGAATTTTATGTGAATGTATTAATAAAAAAGAAATAGTTCTTGGATTAGGTGTAAATTTAAATCTAACGAGAAAAAATATTGAAAAAATATCACAACCGGCTACCTCTTTAAATTTAGAAACAGAAAAAAAAGTAAATAAAAAATTTTTTCAGGAAAAACTTTTGAACAATTTTTTCAAAGACTATGAAAAATTTATGGAGAATGGTTTTGCTTTTATAAAAGACGATTACCTAAAAAGAATAAAATTTTTGGGGAAAACTATTTTTGTTAGTAATGATACAAACAAAAAAAATGAATATATCGCAAAATCAATTAATGAAGATGGTGCACTGATTGTTGTTGATAAATTAAAAAAAGAAATAAAAATTTTTTCAGGAGATGTTACATATTAATATAACCAGCAGTCCGCTGCCGAACCATCTGTAAAAAGTTTTCTCTGCGGATATTCTTTTTGACAAATATTCATAGAATTCTTGCATCTCGGATAAAAAGGACATCCTGCTATTTTCTCTGTAATAGCCGGAGGTTGTCCTTCTATTGTTTCAATGTGAGTTGAGTTTATATCCAGTATAACCTTTAATAAAGCTCTGGTATAGGGGTGTTTTGGATTTTTAAACAAGATTTCTTTTGTAGCAAATTCAACAATATGACCTGCATACATAACAGCAATTTTATCAGCATATTGGGATACTATACCTAAATCGTGCGTAATCAAAATCATAGACAGATTGTTTTTTTCTTTTACTTCTTTTAACAAATCCATAATCTGCGCCTGAACAGTAACGTCCAGTGCAGTTGTGGGCTCATCTGCTATTATTATTTCAGCCCTGCAGGCAAGTGCCATAGCAATAATCACACGTTGTTTCATTCCGCCTGAAAATTCATGTGGATATGATTTGAGTTTTTCTTTTGCATCAGGTATTTTTACTCTTTCCAGAGCATCTATTGCAAGTTTTTCAGCTTCTTTTCCTTTAACTCCCTGATGAAGCTCAATAATCTCTAAAAGCTGATTACCAACAGTATACAATGGGTTTAGAGATGTCATAGGGTCCTGTGGGATTAAAGCTATTTTTTTTCCCCTGATTTTTTGCATTTGTTTTTCTGTCAAATTTAGCAAATTCTGACCGTCATAATAAACTTCACCTGAAGTTATTTTGCT
>CALUTO010000050.1 GCA_944323735.1 Candidatus Gastranaerophilales bacterium | reverse complement strand
ATTTTTTGCATTTGTTTTTCTGTCAAATTTAGCAAATTCTGACCGTCATAATAAACTTCACCTGAAGTTATTTTGCTGTTTTCCGGAAGCAGCCTTAATACGGACATTGTGGAAATTGTCTTGCCGCATCCCGACTCTCCGACAATTGCAAGAGTTTCACCCTTCCCGAGTTCAAAAGAAACACCATGTACTGCCTCAACAAAACCGTCAAGAAAATTAAAACCAATACTTAAATTTTTTACTTTTAAAATAGAACTCACTAGACAGAAACCACACCTTCAAATGAATAATCTGCACTACCAGTCATAAATACATCAAAATTGGTATCCTGTGAATTGCCTTCCCATTCAATTGTCAAACATCCACCCGGAAGATGCACTTTTACTTTCTTATCACAATACCCGTTTAATATAGCAGCAACAGCACTCGCACATGCACCTGTGCCGCAGGCAAGCGTAATACCGCAGCCTCTCTCCCAGACATCAACTGTTATTTCGTTTCTTGATAATACTTTTACAAACTCGACATTTGTTTTTTCAGGAAAAAGTTCATGGTGCTCAAGAGCATACCCGTATTCAAGAGCTTCTGTTTTTGCATCACCATCAGTAAAAATCACACAATGAGGATTGCCCATGCTGACAGCATTAACAACAAACGCTTTATTTTTTGCAGAAAGCTTACAATTTAAACTCTTATCTCCTTTGAACGGAATTTTTGAGAGTTCAAGAACAGGCTTTGACATATTCACTTTAACCAGATTGTCCCCTAAAAGTTCTGGAACTATTATACCTGCACCTGTTTTTACAGAAAATTTCTTTTTATCAACAAGTTTGTTATCATAAACAAATCTGGCAAAACATCTCATGCCATTTCCGCACATCTGCGCAGTTGAACCGTCAGACTGATAAAACAACCAGCCCAAATCAGAATCAGTTTCATTTTTAGTCGGAATAAATATCCCGTCAGCACCTATTCCAAAACGTCTGTCGCAAAGCTTTACAGCCATTTGAGGAAATTTGTCTTTAATTTTTTCAAACTCTTCAGGCAAAATTAGAATAAAATCATTGCCCAGTCCTTGCATTTTTGTAAATTTTATATTCTGCATAACAAAAAACCTTTTTGTAATATTTATAAAATTTTAGCATAAAATCAGGCAATATGCCTGATTTTATAAGTTTTAAATAAAAACAAAATTAATATCTCTCAAGATATCTGTCAAGTTCCCACTGAGACACAAATATTCTGAAATCATCCCACTCTTTGTATTTTGATGTTAAAAATTCATGGAAAATATGTTCACCAAGAGCTGATTTTACAACATCATTTTTTTCCATAAATTGCAATGCCTCCAGCAAACTACCGGGCAGAGTGTCTATTTTATTTCTTTTTCTTTCTTTTTCTGTCATGTCATAAATATTATGTTCGACAGGAAGAACTGGTTCTTTTTTGTTTTTTACGCCGTCAATTGCAGCCTGTAAAATTACAGCAAGAGCAAGATAAGGATTGCAGCTGGGATCCGGTGAACGGAGCTCAACCCTTGTTGCGTTACCTCTTTTTGCAGGAACACGAATCAATGCACTTCTGTTTGCATTAGACCATGCAAGATAAACAGGTGCTTCATATCCCGGAACCAGTCTTTTATAGCTGTTTACAAGAGGATTTGTAACAGCAGTAAAAGCTTTCACGTTATCAAGCAATCCTCCGATAACCCAAAGAGCTTCTTGGGAAAGCTGATATGTCCGTGACTCATCAAAAAATACATTTTTTCCGTCTTTAAATAATGAAATATTACAGTGCATACCGGAACCATTTATACCAAAAACGGGTTTGGGCATAAACGTTGCATGCAAACCGTATTTTGCAGCAACAGCTTTAACTGCATAACGGAAAGAAACAACATTATCTGCAGTTGTCAATGTATCAGCATATTTGAAATCTATTTCATGCTGACCCTGTGCTACTTCATGGTGGCTTGCCTCTATTTCAAACCCCATATTCTGCAATGTATGAACAATATCGCTTCTAATATCTTCACCCAAATCATCCGGTCCTACATCATAATAACCGGCCTTGTCATGAGTAAGAGTAGTAGCCTTGCAGTCCTCATCTCTTTTAAATAAGAAAAACTCCGCTTCGGGGCCTACGTTCATGATAAAACCCAAGTCCTGTGCTTCTTTTATAACTCTTTTAAGATTACATCTCGGGCAGCCCTCAAAAGGTGTACCGTCTGCATTATGAATATCACAGATAATTCTTGCAACATTGCTGCCATCCTCTTTACTGCGCCATGGTAGAATAGAAAAAGTTTTTCTGTCAGGATAAAAATACATGTCTGATGTTTCGATGTTTCTAAAACCCTTTATCGATGAACCATCAAGCATCAATTCATTGTTCAATACTTTATCAATCTGCACCGAAGGTACGGCCATATTTTTTACCTGACCGTTAATATCAACAAACTGCAGACGGATAAACTGAACATTGTTCTCTTTTACCAGTCTTTTTATCTCTTCTTTTGAAAGTTCTTTTGCATGTTCCGGAATGTAATTTACAGGGCTCATTAAATCCTCGCTATTCTTTTCTCTTTGACTAACTATATAACAATAAATCTATTATCGAATTTTTAGTTTTTAAAGTCAAATATAACTGTATATTCACCAAAAATAAACTGTCAGAAAAAAACCTAAAAAAAAGAAAAACTTTTCTTTTTTTCAGGTTTAAAATTTTTATCTGTATATTTTATTGCTTTATTAAAAAATTTTTTATAAAAAAATACAAAACTTTTCTTTAAAAATTTTTACTTTACAAACTTAATATTTTATTTTTTTTCATTTCTCATATAGCAAAAACATCTTAAATATTCCAGCTGTATTGCAATCGCAGGAATTAAAAAGAAAAAAACAGCAATCATTTTTATGGTCACATAACTCTGAAAAATAACAAGTCTTGCCTGTTCAGGAGTAATCTTAAAAATAACCTGACACAAATCAGTAATTGCATCAGTATTAAAATAATAAATTATATGACCGATAATCATAAATAAAACCGTAAACAAAAAACATTTTAATAGTATATTTCGTACACGTTTTGACAGTTCCATAACAAAAATCCTTTTTTATTTTTATTTTTATTATGGTATTATGACAAAATTTTAAAACAAAGGAATTATCCGAAATACTAATGTTTCATTGCAGCTTTTAGTCTTGCCATTGCTTTTGCCAGAGCGATTTGGGCACGGGCAGTATCAACCTCTACTTCATGAGAACCTAACCTTGCTTCAGCCCTTTCCTTTGCTGCTTTAGCTCTAGTTACATCAATGTCAGAACCTCGTTCAGCCATATCAGTTAAAATTATTGCCTGATTGTCTTTAAACTGAAAAATTCCGCCCATTGTTGCAAAAAGTTCATTTTCTCCGTTTTTTTCTATCTTTGTTACACCGATATCCAGTGCACTCATAAAAGGCTGGTGATCCGGTAAAATACCGAACTCGCCGTCTACACCTTTTGAATAAACCGCATCAACATCTTCATTCAGAACTTCTTTTTCATGTGTTATTATTTTCAGGTTAATTTTTTTAGACATGTTGTTTTATTTCTCCGGATTTAATCAGGCATTCATTTCTTCTGCTTTTTTAACAGCTTCTTCAATAGAACCGACCATATAGAAAGCCTGTTCCGGAAGATTATCATGTTTGCCTTCAAGAATTTCTTTAAAACCTCTGATAGAGTCTTCGAGTTTTACATATTTACCGGGAATGCCGGAGAACTGTTCAGCAACAAAGAACGGCTGAGACAGGAATCTTTGAATTTTTCTGGCTCTGTTAACTGTTTCTTTATCTTCTTCAGAAAGTTCGTCCATACCTAAAATTGCAATAATATCCTGCAAGTCCTTGTATTTTTGAAGAACTTCAAGGACTTTTCTTGCAACATTATAATGTTCTTCACCAATAATAACAGGGTCAAGTACACGACTGTTTGAAGCCAGCGGATCAACAGCCGGATAAATACCAAGAGATGCAATCTGTCTGGATAATACAGTTGAAGCATCAAGGTGAGAAAACGTTGTAGCCGGTGCAGGGTCTGTCAGGTCGTCCGCAGGTACATAAATAGCCTGAACGGATGTAATAGAGCCGTCTTTTGTTGATGTAATTCTTTCCTGCAATTCACCGATTTCTGTAGACAGTGTCGGCTGATAACCTACTGCTGACGGCATACGGCCAAGCAGAGAAGATACTTCGGAACCTGCCTGTACGAAACGGAAAATGTTATCAACAAATAACAGAACATCCTGTTTTGAAAAATCTCTGAAATATTCAGCAGCAGTAAGAGCAGAAAGACCGACTCTCATTCTGGCTCCCGGAGGTTCGTTCATCTGACCGTAAATCAAAGCAACTTTATCGAGAACGTTTGATTCTTTCATTTCATTCCAGAGGTCATTACCCTCACGTGTTCTTTCACCAACACCGCCGAATACTGATACACCGGAGTGTTCCTGTGCAATGTTGTGAATAAGCTCCATAATCAAAACTGTTTTACCAACACCGGCGCCACCGAACAGACCGATTTTTCCGCCTTTTTGATATGGCTGCAAAAGGTCAATAGCTTTAATACCTGTTTCAAGAATTTCAATATTTGTATTTTGATCAACTAGTTTCGGAGAAGGTCTGTGGATAGGAAGATATGTATCAGAATTTATATCACCGAGTTCATCAACCGGTTCACCTAATACATTCAAAATTCTGCCGAGAATATTTTTTCCAACAGGAATTTTTATGGGGTTTTTTGTATTAACAACTTTCATGCCTCTTTGCAAACCGTCAGTAGATGACATTGCAACAGAACGTACTCTGCTTTCACCCAGAAGCTGTTGAACTTCTGCAACAACTTTTTGTCCGTCATTTTTATAAATTTCCAGAGCATCATAAATTTCCGGCAGCTCTCCGCTTTGAAATTCTACGTCTATTACCGGCCCGATAATCTGGGTTATTAAACCTTCATTCTCTGTTAATACTGTCATTTCTTCCACCTTTTGCTATCTGAATAATAATTATTATTATACATTTGTAATAATTTTTATACAAATATAAAAATTTTCAATGATACAAAAAGAGGA
>CALUTO010000049.1 GCA_944323735.1 Candidatus Gastranaerophilales bacterium | reverse complement strand
ATTGAATAATAGTATTTGGAGATTAGTATGGATTTTACCTCGCTTATAGGTGTATTTTTAGGTATAGTTTGTATTCTTATCGGACAGGCACTCGAAGGCGGGAATATCGGGCAGCTGCTGCAGATAACGGCAGCATTTATCGTTTTTGGCGGTACTGCAGGTGCTGTTATATTAAGCTTTTCTGTTAACGAGCTAAAAAATGCACTGGTACTGTTAAAAGATGTGTTTGTTGGAGAAAAGGTAGATTTTGATGAAATCACGTCAGAAATTATAAAATTTGCAACAAAAGCAAGAAGAGAAGGGGTTATTTCGCTGGAAAAAGAAGCGAGAAACGCCTCGGATTCGTTGCTGGTGCTGGGACTGGAAGCAGTATCTGACGGTACAGATCCGGCTCTTGTGAGACAGATGATGGAAACACAGATTACGCTGCTTGAGGAAAAGGTCAACGGTGCAGCTAAAGTCTGGGAATCCGCAGGCGGTTTTTCTCCGACCATTGGTATTATCGGTGCTGTTCTCGGGCTTATTCAGGTTATGCAAAACCTCTCTGACCCCTCAAAACTCGGTGCGGGTATTGCAGTAGCATTTGTTGCCACAGTATATGGTGTCGGTTCAGCAAACTTGCTTTTCATTCCGTTTGCTACAAAGTTAAAATTCAAATATAAAAAAGTTTTTCTGAAAAAAGAAATGATAGTAGAAGGTATTCTGGCAATACAGGCAGGAGAAAGCCCTGCGCTGATTGAGCGTAAGCTGCAGGCGTATGTTCTGGACAGCCACATGAAAGAAGAAGAAATCTAATGGCAAGAAAAAAAGCTCCGCCCGAGCATGAAAATCTGGAAAGATGGATGGTGTCATACGCTGATTTTATGACACTCCTTTTTGCTACATTTGTTGTTCTTTATGCTCTGTCCCAGTTGAATGTCAGTGACTTTAAAGAAATTGAGGAGTCTATAAAGAAGGCTTTCAGCAGTGCTACTTCTATTATGCAGGGTACAGAAGGACTGTTAATCGAAACGGGTAAAGATATTCTTGATTCCAATATGGCGGATTCAATGATAGACTCTCTTTTTATGGAGTACATAAGTCCGAAATACGAACAGGAGTCTTTTGAACAAATTAAAAGAGAAATAGACAAAATGAAAAAAGACGGTGAGCTTGAGGGTGTCAATGTAACAATTGACAGCAGAGGGCTTGTTATCAGAATAGATGATAACAATATTCTTTTTGCCTCGGGTTCTGCAGAACTTTCGGACACAGCAAAAGCCAGACTGGACAAAATCGGTCGTCTGATTGTCCAAAAATTTGCAATGCATATAATAAAAGTCGAGGGACACACAGACAACGTACCTGCAGGCGGAAGATATCCGTCTAACTGGGAGCTGTCTGCCGCACGTTCTTCTTCTATTGTCAGGTATTTGATTAACAAATTCAAAATTCTGCCTGAAATGTTTACGGTAGTCGGCTATGCGGACACGAGACCTGCAGAGCCTAATAAGCCGAACAAAGCTAAAGACAGACGTGTAGAAATTATTGTTCAGCGCAACAATTTGAAAAATCTTGACCATTATCAGAATACGTTTATGAATATGAGCAAAGAAGAACAGCTGAGAAGAAGAAACGAGCAGATACAAATACTGAAGCAGCTGGAAAACGGAGAAATAGTCGGGCTTGATGAAGATGTAAAACACTATTCGGGAATTGCCCAGCCCGGAAAAAATCCGACTGCATCATCAAACGATTTTATTGAAGAAACCAAAAGAATAAACAAAATACAAAATGCAGAGTAAAGCCATTTTGGGATATAATAGAATTTGTCGAAATTCCGGAGAATAGTTATTGGAAAATACAAAAATAACAAAACTAATATTGCTTGCGCTTGTTTTAGGGATAATATCCGGCATATTCCTGCCTGATTTTTCAGTGAAGCTTGCACCGCTTGCCACGATGTTTTTGAACATGGTGAAGATGATTATAGCACCTTTGTTATTTGCGACACTGGTTATCGGAATAGCCGGACACGGAGATATAAAAAGTCTCGGGAAAATCGGTATAAAAACTATTGTTTACTTTGAGGTTGTAACCACATTTGCGTTGATAATCGGGCTTGTGGTCGGACATTATGTCCAGCCCGGAGCCGGGATGGAAAATTCTGTTCATGTCTCATCAGGCGCAATTGATATGGTCAACAATATGAGTGCAAATTCCCACAGCACCCTTATGGACATGATAGTTGATATTTTCCCGCAGAGTGTTATTAAGTCAATGGCAGAGGGTAATCTGCTCCAGATAGTAGTTTTCAGCATATTTTTTGCGCTTGCGGTTTGTGCCTGCGGACAGAAAGCAAAACCTGTGCTCGATGTTCTGCATTCACTATCGTCTATCATGTTCAAATTTACGGAATATGTAATGTGGTTTGCTCCGGTCGGTGTTTTTGCTGCACTTGCAAGCACAATAGGCAGCAGCGGCACAGGAATATTAAAAAGCTATGTAAAAATAATATTTTCAATGTACTTTGCATTGTTTATATTTCTGTGTTTTATAGTTTTTATTGTTTGTAAATACGTAAAAGTACCTTTTAAAGGACTGTTCAATGCGATAAAAGCTCCGGCACTTCTTGCTTTTTCAACAGCAAGCTCTGAAGCTGCACTGCCAAAGGCAATGGAGGAGATGGAAAAATTCGGAGTTCCGAAAAATATAGTCGGTTTTGTAATGCCGACCGGATATACGTTTAATCTGGACGGAAGTACTCTGTATCTTTCTATGGCAGTGTTGTTTTCAACGCAGCTTGTGGGGATTGATTTAAGCTTAAAACAGCAGTTAATAATAATGCTCGCACTGATGTTTACAAGCAAAGGTGTTGCAGGCGTTCCGAGAGTTTCCCTGGTAGTTCTGGCAGGGACTCTGTCGAGTTTCGGATATCCGCTTATCGGGGTTGCTATATTGCTTGGTATAGAGCAGATTCTTGATATGGGCAGGACAACAGTAAACCTTATCGGAAATTGTCTGGCCACAATATTCATCTCAAAATGGGAAAACGAATTCGACTATGAAAGAATGGACAAATATATAAAATCAAAAGAAGCCTGAAAAATACTGTTTTGAATATCATTCAAACTCTTTAAGCATTATGGCGACTGTTTCAGACGGAAGTCCGACTATATTGTCAAAAGAACCGTTTATTTCTTTTACAAACCTGTTATCCAGCTCCTGTATTCCGTATGATCCGGCTTTGTCCAGCGGATTGCATTTTTCTATATAGTCCTCTATCATCCTGCGGCTCAGGGTATTGAACGTGACATAGCTCGTGACGGAAACGGTCAAAGATTTTTTTGTGTCAGAATCAATAATATTAACTGCAGTCACGACTCTGTGTGTTTTTCCGCTCAAAAATTCAAGCATTTTTATTGCCTGTGTTTTGTCTTTAGGCTTTCCGAGTATTTTGTTTTCGCATACAACGACTGTATCAGCACTGATAACAATACACTGCGATACGGAATTCAAAACAGAGAGAGCTTTTTGTTTTGCAATGTTTTCTATCAGTTCTGTGCTGAAGATATCAGTATCAATTTTTTCATCGTATTTCGGGGATACAGCGGAAAAATCGATGCGGAGTTTTTTTAGCAGTTGTTTTCGTCTTGGCGATTGTGACGCAAGTATAATCTTTTTCATAATGCGATTTTATCACATACGCATGGCATACTCAAATTTTGTTTTTCAGGCATATTACTCCCTGACTAGCAGGCAGGTGCCATTCTTGAAGCTCTGTAGCTTACGGCAAGAGCGTTTAAATTTGCACAGAAGTTCCTGAGTTTTGAATCCAGCGATACCATATTTCTGTGCATTGTTGAGAAATCTCTCATTGCTGATAGCATTTTTTCCGGTTCAACTGCAACTGCAAGTTCTTTGTTATCGACTTTTTCATCAGCATATTTTTTCACTAATAATTGATCAATGTAATCTCTTGGTCCTACTGCCATAATTCTATTCTCCCTTAAAATTAATTCCCTTGTATCCCGTACTTATATAAAAAATTTTCTGACCTGAAAATTGCGTGTTTTGCATTTTTGCTTAATATTTCTTAATAAAACACCCTGATTAGACATATACCGCTGAATACAGGTATAATAATTCAGAAGCAAAAAACAGGAAGAAAGAACATGGAAAGAAAAGATTTGATAATTGGCGTTCATGGCGTCGGAGATACTGAAAATAAAGAACGTTTCGGGTCAGTCAGTGCATTTGCGGACGGATTGAAGAAAGGATTTGAGCAGTGCGGGGTGCAGGCGTATTCAGTACTGGAATGTATCGAAAAGCAAAAAACACCTCATTTGACAATTGGCTTTCAAACAGTAGAAAATGAATCGTGGCAGACCATACTAAACTCGGGACGGCCGAATATTATGTGGGCACTGGATTCGGCGTTCTGGAAAAATACTGAATATATCGACCAGTTTTCTTCATACAATAATTTTGTCTTATTCACAAACACTCCCTGTGACAGTGAACCGGTAAAAAAATTCTTTCCGTCTGTAAAGCATGCTTATGTGCCGGCAGGCGTCGATACTGATATCTGGAAAAAACAGGATGTTGAAAAAGATATAGACATACTTTTTGCCGGTTATATAGAAGATTATGAGGCAGATATGGAAAGGATGAAAAAGGCAATACCCGAACTGGTCTACGGACTGATGCTGCAGATATACAATCTTGCGCTGGAAAACCCTGCGCTGTCTTTCTGGCAGATATTTGAAATTCTGGAAAAGCATGTCGGACTGAAGCTTGACCTAAATCAATATTTGCTCCTTTTCAGAAATGCCGGCTCGTGGATTGCTTCGAAAAAGCGTGCTGATATGATAAAAGCACTCGACGGGTTTAATATAAAAGTTTTCGGCAATGAAGTATGGAAAAAATATTTGCCGCAAAGTGCCTGCTATATGGGAGAATTCAGTTATAATGAAGGTGTTGATATAGTAAACCGCTCAAAAATTGTACTTTCAGACCAGCCGTTTCAGCTGACACTCGGCGTTTCTGACCGTATATTCAATGCTGCAGCTGTTGAAACATTTGTCCTGTCAAGTGATGTAAAATCTGTAGAGCTTACATTTTCTGACAGTATCGGATATTTTAACAGCAAAGACTTTTCAGATATCGCAGAAAAAGCAGACTACTTCCTGAAAAATGAAGATGAAAGAAAGGAAAAAGCTGCACGTGCAAAAAATATAATACTTGAAAAACATACATGGAAACATAGAGCAGACGCTATACTGCAAATTGTAGAAACAAAATAAAAAAACAAAATCCGGTAATGACGGGGCTTTTCAGTATTTATTTTAAGTTTTGTAAAGCGTTTTTTGTATACATGTTTGTGCTAAATTTGCAAAGTACATATAAAAGTGCTATACTAACCATGTTATTAATGTTTCGGCTAGTGTAAAAACCTTACGAGGGCTAGATATAGGTGT
>CALUTO010000048.1 GCA_944323735.1 Candidatus Gastranaerophilales bacterium | reverse complement strand
AAAAACTCACACAAATCTGGGATAAAATAGAAAAAAAATACGGAGAAAAAAGCCTGCAAATAGGAACGTATTTTGTGAAGAATGAATAAAAAACGGCCAGCACAATAACTGACCGCTTTTATTTGTAATATTTTTAACCTCAATTAAAATGCACACATTCTATGTACTCTGACGAAGTTTGTTCTGCCCGTGATGAGATTCGGGATTGAACCGATAATGATTACCCTGTCATCCTTTTTGTATTCGGTTTTTTCAAGGAGCAGTTTATCGATTTTTTTCAGCAACTCATCATTCAAAACAACATCCCAGTCCTTGCAATATGGGTGCATATCCCAATAAATATTGAGTTTTCTGCAGGTTTTTTCCTGATCGGAAATTGCAATAACCGGAACTGACGGTCTTAATTTTGAAAGCAGTTTTGATGTGTATCCTGTATGTGTGAAAGCAAGAATAGCTTTTGCACCAAGGTCTTCTGCCATTTTAACTGCAGAAGCGGCAATCGCCTGCGGGGTCGGTTCATAATGAGGATTCATTGCCAAATCCAGATTGTAGCAGCAGAAATCACTCTGTTCTACATCATGCGCAATCATTGCCATCATTTTTACAGCTTCGACAGGATGTTTGCCCGCTGCGGTTTCACCGGAAAGCATAACTGCGTCTGCACCGTCAAGAATTGCGTTCGCAACGTCAGAAGCCTCAGCTCTTGTGGGAATAGGTTCTTCTATCATTGATTCCAGCATCTGTGTTGCTACGATACAAGTTTTTCTGTAATCAAATGCAGCATCGATGATTTGTTTTTGTACTATCGGTACTTTCTCCGGTGAAAGTTCGATACCGAGGTCGCCCCTTGCAACCATAACAGCATCAACAACTTCGAGAATTGAGTTTATATTTTTAACTGCTTCAGGTTTTTCAATTTTTGCAATTATCGGAATATCAGCACCAAAATGGCTCAAATATTTTCTTGCAAGTAAAACATCGTCTTTGTCTCTGACAAATGAAAGAGCAAGATAGTCAGCGTCATTGTCAACGGCAAATTTAATAAAATCAACGTCACGTTCTGTTATTGCGGAAACGCTTTTTGTACCGCCAGGAATATTAATACCTTTTCTCGGTTTTAACAGTTCACCGTGAACAACTTTTACATGGACTTTTGTTCCTTCTTTTTTGACAACCTGAATTTTGATTTTTCCGTCGTCTAAAAGAATATATTCACCTTCAAATACATCATCAGCAACCCCTTTATAATCTACAGGGATGATATTCGGGTCAGTTTGTTCAAGTCCGTATTCAAGAACAAGTTCCATGCCCGGCTCAATTTTTACCGGTTCAATCAAATTTCCGACCCTGATTTTCGGCCCCTGAAGGTCAACCATAATCGGAATAAACGTCTGCAATCTTTTTGCAACTGCTTTTACTTTTTCAATAGTCTGATGATGTTCTTCAGCTGTATTGTGAGAAGTGTTAATCCTGAACATTGTAGCACCGGCGAGAATCATTTCTTCAATAATTTTCTCATCACGGCTGACAGGACCCAGTGTGGCAACAATTTTTGTTTTGTTTTTCTTAATGTTAATCATTTTCGTCCGTCCTTATTAATAATTTCGACTAGTGTATTTATTTTAGTTTTAATTTTTTATTTAAACAGTTCTATTTTGCGATGTACGCAGTAGTAGCTTCCATTTCTTGCGGAGAGGCATAAATTGCATGACATCCGCAATCAACGTGAACAATTTCACCTGTTACACCTGAAGACAAATCAGATACAAGATAAAGACCTGTCTTACCAACATCTTCGAGAGTTACGTTTCTGTTAAGGGGTGATTTCAAGATTGCAGCTTTAAGCATTTTGTCAAATCCGGAAATACCTTTTGCAGCAAGAGTTTTAACGGCACCTGCAGAAAGGCAGTTTACTCTTACACCGATTTTTCCAAGATCTTCTGCAAGGTATCTTGCGGAAGCTTCGAGAGTTGCTTTAGCAACACCCATTACATTGTAGTTTGCAACAACCTTCTCTGAACCGAGATAAGTCAATGCCAGCATTGCACCGCCTTCATTAAATAAAGGTCTTGCACATCTTGCCATAGAAACCAATGAATAAGCACTAATACCGAGAGCCAAATCCCAACCTGCTTTTGAGGTATTTATAAATTCGCCTGAAAGATCTTCTTTATTTGCAAATGCCACTGCATGAACAACAAAATCCAGCTTTCCGTAAGTTTTTTCGTATTGTGCAAAAACAGATTTCATCTGTTCTTCATTTGTAACATCACATTCAACAATCAGCTTTGAACCCATTTCTTCAGCGAGAGGTCTTACTCTGCCTTCCATAGCTTCATTTGCATAAGTAAATGCAATCTCCGCACCTGCTTCGTGAATTTGTTTTGCAATAGAATACGCAATTCCTCTTGTGTTTGAAACACCAAAGATAATCCCTTTTTTGCCTTCCATCAATTTCATAAATAATTCTCCTTATAAATTATTATCTAAATAATAATATTAACAAACATTCATGTCTATTTTTTTTTACAAAAAAGTGCTACAATGTAAGCAGTTAAAAATGTGTTTATTAATTATTTAGGAATCGAGGTTATCTGGTTATGAGTAACGGCTACGGTAGAAATCTGTTCAGAAAATCTGCACCAAAAAATGCACCGGACAGCAAATTCAAAAAATTCAGAAAACATATTACAGACAGAATACTTGCTAAAATAGAAGAAAAAACTATAAATCAGAGCACTATCCCTGCTGCAGAATAGATTTATATTCCTCTACATATTTTTTAGCACTTTTATTCCAGCTGAAATCCTTTTGCATTGCATTTTGAACCAGTGTTTTCCAGACTTTTTTGTCCTTGTAGACACCTAGTGCATAATTTATACAATCTAACATTGCATAAGAATCATAGTTCCAGAATTTAAATCCGTCGGAATTTTCAAGCGGATATCCGGTAATAGTGTCATCCAGACCACCTGTTGCACGAACTATCGGAATGGAACCATATTTGAGCGCAATTAGCTGACCGAGACCGCAGGGTTCAAACGCTGACGGCATAAGGAACATATCAGAACCCGCATATATTTTGTGGCTTAAATGTGCTCCAAATTCTATTTTTGCTCTGATATTTGAACTCGTTCCGCTCAAATATCGAAACATATCTTCATATTTGTATGCACCTGTACCGAGGACAACAAACTGTGCATCCAGCTGTTTCAACCTTTCACAAACAGGTCCTATCAAATCAAAGCCTTTTTGTTCAACAAGTCTGGATATTATTGCAATAAGAGGCTTTTCAGGGTTGTATTCAAGCCCGAATTCCTTTAAAATTTCCTTTTTGTTTTCTGCTTTGTACCCGATATGATTTACATCATAGTTTTTTGTTATAGACTTGTCAGTTTCTGGATTGAAAACATCATAGTCGACTCCGTTTAAAATTCCGACAAGTTTGTGTGAATTGTGATTGAGGGTCCAGTCGAGACCGTTTCCGCCTTCATAGGTTTTTATTTCACGTGCATAGTTCGGAGATACAACTATAATCTTGTCTGAATAGTTTATTGCTCCTTTCATCCAGTTAAGCATTCCGAAATGCTCTAATCCCCAGCAGTTCCATACATATTTATGGTCAATCTGAGCAAAATAAAGTAAATCATCAAACCACTGACCCTGATAAGCAAGATTATGAATACTGAAAACGTTCTTTGTTTTACTGAAGAACGGATCATCTTTGTAATTTACTTTCATATAAACCGGTATCATTGCCGTATGCCAGTCATTGGAGTGAATAATATCGGGTTTGAAATTCAAAAGTTTTGCGTATTCAATTACAGCATGCGAAAACGCAATGAATCTTTCATGTTCATATCTTGTGTCTATACATCCGGGGTAAACTTCTTTAAACGGCGCAAAATATTTACTGTTATCCAGAAAGAAAACGTTAATGTTTGTACCGGGAAGTTTTGCGGTTTTTAATCGAAAATAATATTCGCCATAGCTGTAGTTTATCGTTAATTTAGAATTTTCAATCTCTTTTATCCCGAACTTTTCTTCATCAATAAAGCCGTGCAAAGGAGTGAAAATCGCAATTTCATGCCCCATTTTTTCAAGTACTTTTGGCAGACTGCCAACAACATCGGCAAGCCCTCCAACTTTTGAAAATGGTGCTACTTCGGCTGACGCAAACATTATTTTCATATAAAAACCCTCTATATTTATATGAAAATTATATCATAAATATCTAACAATCAATAATGCCGTAAAAAACAATTACTAAGAAGTTTAACCTTTGCAATCAAATCTGTGGCTTGTTTCTTTATTAATTAATGCTGATTTCAAAGAATTTTGTTTTTTTAACCTGTTTTCACCTTCAGAGTTAACAAGTCCGTATTATGAAATAGTCAACAACGGAATACTATAACATGCAAATAGCTCCGGGGCTGGAGTGTGCGTAAATTTTCACTAATTATTATCCTAATGCTTGGATTGGTTTAATCTTTTTTATGTCATCAGCAATATTGCGTCTTGCTATCCTGAGTTCATAATCTTCCTGATAACGAAGGAAATAACCTTGAGAAAGCCCAAAGTATGTCGTCAAGCGCAAATCTGTATCTGCAGTAATTCTTCTTTGGCCTTTAACAATCTGATGTATTCTGTTTGGCGGCACAAAAATTGCATTGGCTAAAGCATTTTGCGTAAGATTAAACGGCTCAATAAATTCTTCCTTGAGCATTTCACCTACGGTTGTTAATTCAATGTATTCAGCCATGAGGACATCTCCATATAAGTATCATCTATTTATATTATATAGTACGTACCACGTAATTTCAACCCTACAAGAAAAATTTATTAAGATAAATAACTAAAACCTAGTGATAATCAACTATTTCAACATCAAAAGAATGATTATCCAGCCACCTGAAACATATTCTAAACTGGTCATTAATGCGAATAGAATATTGCCCTTGCCTGTCACCAGTTAAAACTTCAAGGCGATTACTGGGCGGAATTTTTAAATCGTCAAGAACAGAAGCGATATGGAGCATTCTTAGTTTCTGTAGTGCACGTTTTTGAATATCATGAGGGAGTTTTTTAGAGAACTGCTCATTCCATATCTTCTCAGTTTCTTTGCATTTGAAAGATTTAATCATAGGAGAATTTTAACATATAAATATCCTGTGAATAGTTGAAAATGCTGTAAAAATTGGTTAAAATGTAAATGATAGTCTGATACGGTAAATCTCCCAACCGGGCCAACTGGCGACAGAGGGGTGCGGGAGTCCTCATAATCAGACTATTGTTTTATCGGTATGAGGTCGTAGAATCTGCCTCGAACGACGTTTGGCTTGACCATACGATGGCGGGTTGGCAGTCCGCCCATACCGATTTTTATTGACAATAATTTGTAAGCTGATAAATGCAAATAATAAAAAGACTCCTTACGGAGTCTTTTTATATGGTGTCGACGGCGGGACTTGTCTTGGATTTTACTGTCTCTCGGGCAAGTAATTTGCTTCACTACGTTGCCGCAAATTTTGCCCTCACTTACTCGAGTTCGCTCGCTTTGCTCGACTCCACTCTTACGTAAAATCCGCTGAACCCGCCAAAGATGGATTAAAGCCCTCACCATTCATATATTAAAAAAGGGATAACATATGTTATCCCTTTTTTAATGTCGACGGCGGGACTTGAACCCGCACGGGTTTCCCCACACGCCCCTCAAACGTGCGCGTATACCGATTCCGCCACGTCGACATCAATATTTGATTTTCAAGTGTCTGCGTATACCTCCCCTCTCGAAAAACGATACATTATCATTTCTCTCGGATTATTTGCAGCTCTGTGTTCTTCTGTTCATCATATTTTACTCTGGTAAAATATTCTTCACACCGAACACTTCCGCTTAACGAGCTCGCTCGGCTTTGACAAGCCTCGACTCCGCTCTTGCAAAAATCCTCCGGCAGAGTGCCACGTCGACATATATTTAGTTTTCAACAAAACTATATTATCACAAATATAATTTTTGCAAAAAATTTGCCGATGAAGGGACTCGAACCCCCATGAGTTTCCTCGCACGCACCTGAAGCGTGTGCGTCTACCATTTCGCCACATCGGCAATTAATGATGTCAAAGTTCGTTTGATGGTGCCGAAATGGTTTTAATTTTAATACCTCCGCTCTCGCTGCGGTTTGTCGCCACATCGGCAATTAATGAT
>CALUTO010000047.1 GCA_944323735.1 Candidatus Gastranaerophilales bacterium | reverse complement strand
CATTGCGAGAATTAAAAAAGCACCGGGCAAGAAATATCCCATGATTAAACAAATCCGCACTACCGGCAAGATGCTGAACATCCACACCTGACACACACATCCCCCGCCCTGCGCTTCAGCATGACAATTTTTAAACCTCCGGCGGGTCATGCCTGCCCTCTTGCCGCTCCGGCATGACAGAGATTATTATTCGTTAAAAACCCATTTTTTACGAATTTTCCATTGTATATATGTAAGCAGAAATATAATAAGAAACAGAATATAAGCACCCGCAGAAGCTTCACCTATTCTGAAAAGTTCAAAGGCATTTTTGTAAATCCAGTATACAAGAACATTTGTACTGTTCATAGGCCCGCCCTGCGTCATTAGATATATTAAATCAAAAACCTGAAAAGAAGAAATTGTTGTTATTATCCCGACAAAAAATATTGTCGGACTGAGCAGCGGCAATGTAATCCCGAAAAAAGTTTTTACGGGAGTTGCACCGTCTATTTTAGCTGACTCATAGATGCTCCGGTTTATCGTCGAAAACCCTGACAGAAAAATTACCATATTGTAGCCGATTAATTTCCATACAGAAACGATTATTATGGCTGTCATCGCAGTTTTTGTATCATACAGCCAGTGTATGTGCAGCTTTAGTATATAGTTCAAAAGTCCAAAATTCGGGTCAAAAATCCACTCCCAAACTATTGCTATCACTATCATCGGAGTTACAAACGGCAAAAAATATGCTGTTTTAAAAAATTCGCTTCCTCTTATTTTATTATTCAAACAAGCTGCAAGTATCAGCGGAATTATTATTGCGATAACAGTCGTCGAAAGTGCAAACACAAACGTATTTTTTAAAACCAGTCCAAAAATCGGATTGTGCAACAATCCGCTATAATTATTAAGTCCGGCAAAGGATATACCGGAAAGTAAGTCCCAGTTACAAAAACTCAGTACAAAAGAAAAAATTACCGGTATAACAATAAATATAATTGTACCGGCTGCCGCCGGAAAAAGAAATAATTTTTTTACCGTTTCTTCACTAATTTTCATTTAAAAATTATAACAAATAATATCATATTTTACCTTTGATGTTTTTTATGAAATAATAGAAATAAAGAAAAGGGGATAAAATGACCAATACACTTGAATTGAGAGCTTTCGGAAAAAATGATATAAGAGGCATATACGGCGAAGATGTTACTGAAGAACTTTTCTATTATGCGGCAAAAGGCTACATAAAATTTGTAGAAGAAAATTCAGGCATAGAAGCAAAAGACATCTGGGTAAGTGTAGCCAGAGACGTTCGTGTTCACTCTGAACCGCTTACAAAGTCTTTAATTAAGGGAATTACCTCAACAGGTGCAAATGTCATTGATATCGGTATTGTTCCGACTCCTCTGGGGTATTTTTCAGAGTTTGCGCAAATCCCGCCGGAGGTCATTGGCAGCGGAAAAATATCAGGTGCTCTGATTGTTACTGCAAGCCACAATCCGGGTGAATATAACGGGCTAAAAATGACTTTCAACAAAGCCTCGCTCTCTGAAGAACAGATAAAAGAGGTAAAACAGTTTACCCTTGAAGAAGTCAACACAAGAGAATCTTCTTACAGACACGGCATTTGCAAAAAATTTAACATTATTGACCTGTATACAGAAAATATAATAAATAAGTTTGTTATGATGGGTAAAGGTATAAAAGTTGTTGTAGACAGCGGAAATGCAACAGCCGGAATTGTTGCGCCTGATTTGTACAGAGAACTCGGATGCGAGGTTGTTGAAATGTATTCAGAGCCTGACGGAACCTTCCCTAACCATCATCCCAATCCCAGCGATGAAAAAACACTCGATGCGATAAAGAAAAAAGTTGTGGAAGAAAAAGCAGATCTGGGTATCGCATTCGATGGTGATTCGGACAGAATAGGTTTAATTGACAGCAACGGAAATAGTTTGACAGGTGACAAGCTGCTTTTGATATACGCAATGGACATAATTGATGAGCTTGCTAAACGTGGTGAAAAGCCAACAATCGTTTCTGAAGTCAAATGCTCACAGGTTCTTTATGATACTATTGAAGCAAATGGCGGAAATGCAGTCATGTGTAAAACCGGACACGGATATATTAAATCAAAAATGAAAGAAGTTAATGCTATTCTGGGCGGTGAAATGAGCGGTCATATATTCTTTAAAGACAGATATTACGGATTTGACGATGCTATTTATGCCGGCTGCAGGATAATTGAAATTGTTGCCAAACATAAGCTCCGCAATCCTGAGTTTAAAGTTGACGACTTATTGAGCCCGTTCAAGCAGGTTTTCACCTCAAAAGAAACCCGGTTTCGCTGTCCGAATGAATATAAAACACCGGTTCTTGAAGAGCTTGAAAAAACAATAAGAAGCACTCCGGACTTTTTTACTACAAACATTAAGGATATTATTACCCTGGATGGTATGAGAATAGTGCTGGATGACGGTTTTGCAATGATAAGACAAAGTAATACAGAGCCTGTATTTACTTTGAGATTTGAAGCAAAGTCAGAAGAAAACTGCAAAAAATATGAAAAAGCTATGATTGACCTGCTTGACAGCCTTGTAAAAAAATATGTGTAGAATAACGACTATTTTTTTTCTGCAAATATAAAAAACAAAATAATACTTTACGGCAATTTGTCAGTGCTTATAAATTCTTGTCTGCGGGGTTTTAAGCCCGTTTCCGGCTATATTTTTGATTATTGTTTTTCAGTATTTTACCGGAAACGGGGCAATTGTACCGGTCAATAATCCTGTTTAATCTGTGCATACAAAACTTATAAATTGAGTGAGAGTATGCTATGATAATAAAAAATTGCTTCATTTTTACAATGTTGTTTTTTGCTTTTTCTCTGCCGGTATCTGCGGCAAGTGTTTCGTCTCAGCTTCAGGAGCTTGAGAAAGCTTATTTCGGATATGATTATCCTGACGATACGGACAAAAACCGCCTTAACAGGCTGGAGCTTGCTATCTATGGACGGACATATCAGGAGCCGGTTTCAGAACGGATAAGCAACCTTTATGCAGACATAAATACACAAACCCAACAGGAACAGCTTTCTCAAAATGATACCATGCCGGAAGAAAAAGAGCCGCTAAAAGCTGAAAGTGATGTAAAATACCCGATAGTTGATAAAATTGAACAAAAAGTTTTGAAAAAAACATACGGGAATGAAGATATTTATGACCGGCTTGCAAGGCTTGAAAAACAGGTTTTTAAAAAAGAAAGCACCGGTTCTTTGAATGAAAGAGTCGATGCATTGAGAGGGAAAGTCCTTTATGACTCCGAACCGGAAATAAATCTGGCTATGGAGGAGGATATTTCTTCATCAGAACTTCTTGATGACAGTAAATATAATTATTACACCTACGGGAATTCAAAAAATAAACTCTCTAAACCCGCACAATCAAGCGTTGATACTTTTGATATTGATACACTTGAAGAATCAGTTTTCGGTCAAAAATCCTACGGCAGTATTGACAGCCGTTTGTCCAAGCTGGAGCAAAAAGTTTTTCAAAAAACCTTTAACGACAGTGTCGATGCCAGAACACAACGGCTTCTTGCCGTGACAACCGCCCGGAAAACCGCAAAACAGTACGACAACAACAAATGGATGAACCGTTTAAATACCGGCATGCAGATAGGCGGTGTTATTTTAATGATTTTAGCCATGCTCTTATAGAGTCTTTTATACCCTGTTTCTCCGGCAGTTGTTGTTTTGTAACTGTTTTTTGGGTTTTTTCTACCTGACTTATCTTATTTAAATCAGAAATAGAACATGCCTTTTTAACTTTGTCGCAGGCACAAAACACAGTGGTTTGTGTCAGCAAAGATATAGCAAACAAAACTAAAAATACACTTTTTATCTTTTTCATACTTATTCCTTTGAAAAACTTGTTTTAATAACATTGTGACGTCTTTGAAAGAAAAAACATTGCCAGTTATAGCAAAATACAAGACTTAGCCAAAGAGATTAGTATTTTATACTTCAGAATAAAAATAAAAGTAATTAAATGTCTCTATATACAAACCCCGCTGCTCATTGTAAAAGTTCACACAAACAAGAATGTGTACAATAATACCCGAAAACAGGGAAAAGAATGATAACAAAAATTTCAACCCGTCAGTATTGACAATGCAGCGAAACCAACCATATGGAATGCTATAGCGGAAGAATCAGCGAACTGTGTAAATCCTTATCCCTGCGTTAGCAGTCTCAAAACCTTCATTCGTTGATAATAATGTCGCTGATAAGACAGATTAATAGGTCATTTCTCTTTTTATTCGTAATATATAAAAAACAAAAAGCCCTTTCAAAACAAAGGGCTTAATAAATTAGGATTATTAGTATATTGTATTATGACGATATTAGTTCAAGTATTGATTGTAAAAGCTGTTTGTTTGTTTGAATAATTTTACTCGAAACATCCAGCTGCATTTTCGCTTGCTGGTAATATGCGATATTTGCTTTAAAATCACAGTTCGACATTTCTATTAACCCGCCTCTGACTTCGCCTCTTCCGACGACAGGAGAACCTGATTCTTCTGTTTCTATAAATTCACCGGGTCTTATTTCATAAAGCCCTTCGGGATTGTGAAAATTCATTATTGCCAGTTTGTACAAAGGCACCATAGTTTTCCCGCCGTCAGATTTTCCGTATAGAATGCCTTCTTCTTTAATTTCGAATTCGTCATATTTGCCTAAGTATTTACCGTTGTTCGGGTCAATCCAGAGTTTGATATTCGTAGTCGGAATATTTACAGCCCCGCCTTTGATTCCTGTTTCTGCATATATATCTGCATCTACAGGTTTCGTACCCTGCATGATTTCGCCTTTATCGTTCAAAATATATCCTTGAACAGTCAAACCTCCGGGATTTCTGTAAACACCTTCTTTGTCAAAAGTAAATTCACCGAGTCTTGAATACACAATTTTACCGTCATCACGACGCAGTGTAAAATATCCTTCACCTTCGAGAAATACATTTTCATTAGAGGTACCGGGGGTAGATTTACCCTGCCCTGTGTTTTTGTTCACAGTATCGACAATAGCAGAATTCAAAAAAGTTTTGAACGTAGCCTGAGTCTCACGATACCCCGGCGTATAAATATTCATAAGGTTTTCACCGACTGCATCAATCCAGTCTGCTGTTGCCATTTGAGTATTAAGTGCATTTACAAAAGAGTCGTTCATTTATTACTCTCCTTCACTATTTTGTTTTTTATTCCTGCTGTTGTTCTGATTATTTTTTGATTGTCTGTACAAAATATCATTGTATGAAATATTCTGGTCATCAAGCCGCTGTTTCAAAAAACGTATATTGTTTCTTAAATATTCTTCTACAGCTTTGTCACCGGGAATAAACTCTGCTAATATTTTGCCTTTTTTATCAATTTTCAGGATTACTGAAACATTACTGTCAAAATCTATTCTGACAGGTTTACCGTCTTCATAGGCTTTGTTTACAAGATCTATCAGAACTTTGGATGTTTGTTGGGTTTTATATGTCGGCCCGATTTCATCAGAAAACTTTATTAATTCGGATTTACCATCATTATTTTGTATAGCAAACTGCTTATTCTCTACAAGATCTGCAAAAAATTTTGCGTCCTCTCTGCTGATTTTTACTGTATCATAGTTTAAAAACAAACCGTACTTATTTTTCTGAGACTCTCCGATATCAAACCCGAATTTATTAGCATAATTTTGATTAATCTGCTCACCATTCATCTGCATATTCATATTTTGAACATTTTGCTGTTCGACCGAAATATTGTCAGCATCTTTTGCTTCTAAAAGTTTTTTAAAATCGCTGTCCTGACTGTTTTTTTCCTCCTGCATATCAGTAGAATTTTTGTCACAGACAGGAGTTTGCTTTTCAACAGCAGCTGCAGCCGCATCATTCTGTGTCTGACGGGTAGTTTCTATTGTCTTTGTACTGGTGCTGATATTCATCATTTTGTCCTTTTAATAAACGGAGTTCGTCACGGGATAAGAGTCTTGCTTCTTCTTCACGGGCAGCCTGTGTTTTTGCAAAATATTTTTGTACAGCGACTTCTGAAAGTCTTTTGAGTTCTGCCTGCTTTTCTTCTTCAATATATGCCTCACGGGCATGTTCTTTGTGTTTTTCAAGAACTTTTACTGCTTTTTCAAGTTCTCTTAGTTTATCTTTTTCAACCTCAAGAGCTTCAAGTGCTTTTTGCCTGTCCATCTCGAGATTTTCACCTTTTATATACAGATGTTTTAAATAATTGTCATAAGCTTCATACATCATAAAATCCGCCTGACGCATATTTATTCTTGTTTCTGCGATTTCTTTATTATTCCTTTCAATTAATCCTTCTATTTTTAAAACTACCGCCTGTGCTTTTCGAACTTCCTGCAGTTGTTCTTCTTTTTTTCTGATTCTAAAATCAAGAATTTTTTGTAATCTGTAACGAAAAGGCATGGTTGTACTAATTTACACTTATACATTTTGATTATGACAGATTGGTCTTGCTGCTGACACATCTTTTTAGATGATTATTTTTTAATTATTTTGAAAAGAAAGTCAATATCATTCAGTATTGATTGCACAAACATAAAAAAGACCAGAGCTGAAAAGTTAGCTCCGGTCTATGTTTTAAATGGTCGGAACGACAGGATTTGAACCTGCGACCCCTACCACCCCAAGGTAGTGCGCTACCAAGCTGCGCTACGTCCCGATTCACTTGGTATGTATCGGGACTTGCGCAGCTATGCTGCTTCCTCTCGCTCGAAATGACATTTAGTCATTTCGCTCTCGGCAGAGTGTCCCGATTCACTTGGTATGTATCGGGACTTGCGCAGCTATGCTGCTTCCTCTCGCTCGAAATGACATTTAGTCATT
>CALUTO010000046.1 GCA_944323735.1 Candidatus Gastranaerophilales bacterium | reverse complement strand
TCTTTTTTTCCTGCAGTACGTTCATACAGTAACTCTTTAACGTACTTTTCAAGTTCTTCTCGCTTTTCGTCGTCAACTGTTTGTGCTTTGTTTGTATTTTTTATTTCCCCGATTGGTTTATCCCACAAGTAACGCATACAGAATCTTAATGCCAGCTTATCGCCTTTTAACGCATCAAATACAATTCTTTGAGCAAGAGCAATGAAAGCCTCGATATTTTCGTACTCACCGTCTTTATTTTTAATTTTTATTTTTTGCTTTAAAGTCTGAATAGCTGCATCTTCTATAGTTTGAGGTTTTTTGGGTCTTCCTTTGGGATTACCCGATTGCCCTGGTTTAAATTGTGTATGTTTGGGCGGTTTTTTGTAGCCGATTTCGTAATCTTTCTTTTTCATGCTACCCCCCAAAAATTCAACTTGAGTTCAGCTTTTCGTCCGGTTAACTTTTCCCAACGATATATAATTGCATTACAATATTTTTCGTCCAGCTCAATTAACCTTGCCTTTCGTTTTGTTTTTTCACAAGCAATAAGGGTAGAGCCACTTCCTCCAAAACAGTCAAGTACAATACCTCCTGGTGAGGAGGCGTCAAGTAAAATATCACTTAAAAGCCCTACAGGTTTTACTGTCGGGTGGAGCTTAAACAGTTCTTGTGCTTGCTTGTTTTGAACATTCATTCCTTTAACTGACCAGACGTTAGTCCTATATCTGCCGTTGTGCCCAAGCTGGATATTGTTGATGTGCGGATTTTTTCCGTTTTTAAAAACACATACAAATTCGTGCTGGCTCCTATACAATGACCCCATTCCGCCTGTTGTTTTATCCCAAACGCAAATATTTTTTAGCTCATCGTACTGTTCACCTGCTGTCAAAAAGGTTTTTAACCCTCTCCAGTCGATAAAAATGTAATGTAAACTTCCGTCAGTTGAGCTTTCACGGAGGTTTTCCATAAACTTTTGCGTAAAATCCATAAACTCTGACTCAGTCAGTTCTCCGGACGCCATTTTAAAATCAGTATGTTGAATTTTACCGTTACCACAGACATGCCCTTTGATTTTTACATTGTAAGGCGGGTCGGTTACAATTATTTCAGCTTTTTCCGTCATTAACAGACATTTGAATGAGTCTGGGTCCAATGTATCACCACAAAAAATTTTATGTTCCCCAAGTATCCACAAGTCGTTCTTTTTTACCTTTTGTGGTATTGAGTCTAAAAGAGAATAGACCTCTTTATCTTCATCTTGTTTGTTTTCATCACCAATTAATTCAATCGTAAGACTATCTATTTCAGGTATTTCAAATCCTGTATCTGTTATGTCAAAATCCAGCTCTAACAGTTTTTTAAATTCAATTTTTAAAATGTCGCTGTCCCACTGAGCATCTTCTGCTAATCTGTTATCGGCGATTCTATAGGCTTTTATTTGTTCAGGCGTGAGGTTTTCAAGCTGTATTGTCGGGATTTGAATTGCATTAAGTTTTTTCATTGCTTCATATCGAGCGTGACCTGCAACAATGTTATTTTCTTTGTCGACCAGAATTGGTGCGGTAAAGCCAAATTGCATGATACTGTTTTTAATCTTTTCAATTTGTTTTGCGTTGTGTACTCTAGGATTTTTGGAATAAGGCTTAATCATTCCAATTGCTAGCATCTCAACAGTTTTTCCTGAGATTTGAATGTCCTGTAAATTTTGATTTTCCATTATAAACTCCAAAAGAGGCTTAGCTACAACATAAAATTTCCTCTTTTTTTAATATAAAAAAAGCAATTTATACCCCCTGAAAAATATTAATAATATTTTTTAGAACTCACAAAAAAATGCTTTATATTAAATCAACGGCTTTTTTACGACTTGACTTATCCTGCAACCAGAGCGATGAATAAAGCAAAAGGGATTTAAAATGAAGAAAAACGCTAAAAAATTAACAAATGAAGAATTAAAACAAAAGGCAAAAAGCTACGGATTAAATATTGAAAACCTGCATAGGGCTTACATTATAGAAAATATAAAATGGTACGAAAAATACAAAGCTTTTTCGACTCAAACACAAAAAAAGATTGAAAGACTTGTTGCTCAATACGAAAGAAAACAAAAGATAAAAATAGACAATAAAGAACCTGTTAAGTTTATCGCAGGAACAAAATACATAAGAGAATTTCAAGGCAAAAAATATGAAGTTACTGCTATATCAGACGGCTACTGTTATAACGGCAAAGTGTATAAAAGTCTATCAGCTATAGCAAATGAAATAACAGGTACTCGCTGGAACGGCAAAAGATTTTTTGGAGTTAAATAAAATTTATATATGTCCTTTTTTGACATACTTGTTTGTTAATTTATTAATATTAGGATTATAAAACAAATGAAATTTAAAAATATTGAAATTGTGACACCTACAGATGGAATCGATAGTTTGGGCTGTATCTATTGTGCTCATGAATCGAAGAATAACATTCTTGCCAGATACGAATATTTTTTTATAACACCTAACGGCAAACTCGCAGCTTACTTCAAAAGCCAAAAGCCATTTTCTGTGGAATATTTATCAAACAAAAACAAATATATTTTTGCGGTTTTTCACACTTTTGGCAATGGCAAAAAAGTTGATATTATTAGAGTTGAACGAGCAAACAAACATGTAATAGTTAACTCTTACGACGATATAGAATTGGGAGTGGAAGATGGAACTTTGGCAGTAAAAAATGACGACAAATGGGGATTTATCGACGAAGCAGGAAAAGAAATAATAAAGTGTCAGTATGAAAAATATTATAGCTTCAATTTAGGTTTGGCTGTTGTTTATAAGAACAACAAATGGGGGATAATTAACAAAAAAAATGAAACAGTTGTTCCTTTTGCGTACAAAAATATTAAATTATACAAGGATACGACTGATAAGAAGAAAAGCCATAAATATTTTGATGAATATCCATCAGGTGGTTTTTATCGAATAAAAAAAGACGACAAGTTCGGTTATGTTTCAGAACAAGGTGTAGTTTTAAAGCAGCCCGTCTATCAATGGGCAGATAGATATATAGGAAAATATTGTGTTGTTGAATATGATAAGCTAACTCAAGAAAAATGGGCGATTTTAGACAATAGAGCCAAATGCATTTTTAAAAGTTATTACCGGATTTTTAATCTTGGTAATGGAATGTTTCTTGTCTCTAATGACATGTATAATTATGCGTTAGTCAAAATTAAAGAAAATAGCGTTTTGGGATTATAAGTAAATAATTTTAACACTTCAACAAATCTTCTTTAAAAGACTTGATAAATAGGGGGGCAAGAGTGATAAATACAGCATGAAGAAAATCAGATGCGCTATATACACAAGAAAATCGTCAGAAGAAGGACTTGAACAAGACTTCAACTCTCTTGATGCCCAAAGGGAAGCTTGCGAAGCATATATAAAATCTCAAATACATGAAGGCTGGGTTCTTGTTGAAAAGCAATATAATGACGGTGGTTTCTCCGGCGGAAACTTGGAAAGACCCGCTTTTCAAGAACTTTTGTCTGATATTGAAAATGATGAAATTGATATTGTTGTCGTGTACAAAGTTGACAGATTGACTCGTTCACTTATGGATTTTTCGAAAATAATTGACATTTTTGACAAACATGAAACCTCGTTTGTCTCTATCACCCAACAATTCAACACTACGACCTCAATGGGACGACTTACTCTAAATATATTGTTATCCTTTGCACAGTTTGAAAGAGAAGTTACTGGGGAAAGAATACGGGATAAATTCGCTGCATCACGTAAAAAAGGTATGTTTATGCATGGCATTGCAACCATCGGTTACATAAAAAAAGACGGTATTTTGTACGAGGACAAAGAACATTCATACAAAATTAAAACTATTTTTAAAAAATATATTGAGTTTAAAAGTGTTGCGAAATTGCAAAACTACCTTAATGAAAGCCAAATTTATACAAGAACAGGTAAAAGTTTTCGTAAAGGCAATTTACATAGAATCCTCAGAAACAAAGTGTATATAGGCAAGATTGAACATAAGAACGAAGTCTATGAAGGTCTGCACGATGGGATTATAGATGAAAAAATCTTCAACAAGGTTCAAAAGATTATGGATGAAAATTCTGTCAAAGCTAAAAACTCAATAGGCTCGAAGCATGTTTCACTTTTAGCCGGAAAAATATTTGATGACAAAGGCAATATTATGTCTCCTTCTCACAGCCGAAATCGCCACGGTGCTTGTTACAGATATTATATAAGCCAGGCAATTATTCAAAACAGAGCACATGAGGCAGGCACAATTTCAAAAATACCGGCATGGGAGATTGAACAATTTGTCTGTGAAAATATAAAAGAACTTATTTTAAACAAAGAACAGATACAAAATTATATAAAAGACAAACCAATCAAAAAGCAAAATAACATTCTTAATTTTCTTGAGTTGTATACACCTGATGTTGTTTTTATTAGAACAGTTTTGAATAAAACAACCATATATCAAGATAAAATTAGAATTTTGATAGATAGAGATTTGTTGGTCCAAGCAATCGAAGCTGTTACGTATGGAGAATTATTAAACTTTAAAAGTACAGGTGACTACTTACTTGACTTTTCTTACGATGTAAAAATTTCCTCTGCCAATCAAAAGGGAACAAAAATTGTAATCGGTCACAATAAAGTTGAATACAATCTAACACTTATTCAAGCAATAACCAAAGGTTTTTATTATTTTAAGCTTCTGCAAAAAGGCAAAATGACAAAAGAACAAAAAAGCAGCAGCCACATAAAAAGACTTATGAAACTCAGACTGCTTCCGCCCGAAATTATCGAAGCCATACTGAATGGTACGCAAGACAGAACCTTGACAATAAAAGAGCTCTATACAATGGCAGTTGTATAATGCGTCCGCAACTGACATACAATATTGGTAATATACGAACAAAGAAAAGCCAAACATATGAATGATAATAATATTAAATATCAAAAATTAAGTGTAAAAATGATAAAAACAAAGTTAGTAAAATCATTAAAAGATGAATATTTAAAAGCAGGTTTGTATTATTGCTTAGATACGTATGAAACAATTGAAGAAGCTGAAAGCTTTTTTCTGACTCCACTTAGCCCAAAAGAAACGGGGTTGCCAATGTGTATAAATTTGAGATGTATAGAAAACAAAGATGAACAACCTTTTTTGAGATTTCAAAATGATAGAAATGAAAGATTTAATTATAACTGGATAAAAATATATCTTGATGGCACATTGGACAATTATGAAAACAAAAATATCGTATTTTCGGATAAAGAAATAAAGTTGCTGAAAGACTGGATTACATTGAATAAAGACGCTATTACAAAACATTATTATCAAGAATATGATTCTTTGGCAGTGTGCCAAAGATTGAAAAAACTATAAGGAGTAAAAATTATGACAAAATCAAAAACTAAAAAAAGAATGTATTTTCATGGCGAGTGCGTAATCGCAGAGCTAAGTGCATTACCCAAGAACTTAAAATCAAGAAATGATAAAGACTCAATAATGATTGCAGAAAGTGAAACTATTGGTAACGAACACAGAATCAAAGTTAAAGAAGGCGTTGAGTTCTTTGAAGACAATAATGGCGTTTTGTATATGAAAAATACCGTGCCTACAGAAGTTTATTGCCTGCACACAGAACGACACGATACAATTACCATTCCTGAGGGTTTCTGGCAAATAGACAAAGCTGTTGAGTACGATTATTTGTCTGCCAAAGTTGTTAATGTAGCGGACTAAAAGGAGTTACTATGACAGATAATGATTCTAGGGAAATTAAAATAGCTATTTGCAAAAAGCTAATGGAAATATACTCTTGTGATTTTCATTACATATATGAAGAAGTTTTCGAACATTTATGCTCTGAAATTGTAGATGCACTGCAAAATACAGATCCGGAAGCTAAACTTAAAGAATTTGAGCAACTTGCAATTGAACAAAAGCAATTTGAACAAATTGAAGAAGATTTGTTAGAGCAGAATATTATAGAATATCGTAAATTTATTGACAATATAACACTTGAACCGAATAAATTATCTGATGATGCTATAATAGCTCTTTGTCATGAATTTTATAATGATTTTGTGAAACATCATGAAGATAAAGAGAAATTTCCGAACATGCCGGCTGTAGAAATTATTAAACTTGGTGATTATATAAATGTTCCATCTCGACACGATCAAACTATTGGATATCAAGGCGTTAGTTATTGGCTTCATGAGCAAATCCCCGATCCGCAGATAAGACTTATTCGGAGTCGTCTCCCGCTACAATCAGGTTCTTTTATTGACTATATAGGGAAAATTATAAATATAAATCTAAATACTTTCGGAGGAATTATACAACATTGCCACGATGCGTATAAGAATCTATGTTATGATAAATGCAAAATCTTAAAAATTGAAAATCCCTATCTTCAAAAGTTTTGGGATTGGTACACTAAAAGTTTAGATTTACTTGCGATGTATTATCTCAAAAAAGACAACACCTGTTATGTGATTAAAAAGCCTGATGAATTAAAAATTGACGTATATAAAAATGAAATGTATTTCAGATACGGGCAAGAAGAATTTTATTATAAAAATAAAGTTAAACTTCCAATCTGGCTTTATAAAACTAAAGCAGAAGATTTGAAAACAGAAGATTTTTTGCTACTTCAAAACGCTGACGCAAAGGCTGTATTTATTGAAAAATTTGGAATTGAGCGTTTAGCAAAACTTGGAACGGTTATAGATTCTTATGAAAATTATCCGGATAATGAAATGTGGGCAAAGTCAGAATATAAAATTATAGATATGCACAAAATTATTCCGGCACGAGAAAGAATCATTCGTTGGAGAAATGTCAGAAGCAGAGGCAAAGCCAAACCATTTACCTATGCTCCATTTTTATATATGAAAAACCAAACAACCGGAGTTTATCATTTAGAAGGAATCCATCCTCGCTGTAAGACCTTATACGATGCAATCAAAATGCGCTACAAAGGTTTGAATATAAAAAAATTTGAAATCCGGGATATAAAATAAAAAAACTAATTGCTTTAACCCGCACTTCGAAATTTTTAAAAGAGACTTTTTAAGAAAAGCCTCTTTTTTAGTCTCAAAAGTCTCTAAATTTGGTCTCTAAAATAAATAAAACAGCCGCAAATTCACCGCCTGGCGGGATAATTTCACATTAAAAAGTCCACCTCCCTTGTGATGGTGGACTTAAATTCGGAGAGGGGGGGATTGTCTTGGTCGCTCGCATTTAACGGCAATTCCGTGTTTTGTTTTCTGTGATTTCATCACATCAAACAAAAGCACTCCAGCCTCAGCTCGCTCCCGCTCGAACCTTTACAAGGCTTCGCCTTGTGGTTCTCATCCCTCTGCATTAAAAAAGACCCCTGCGGGTCTAAAAATCCGGAGAGGGGGGGATTCGAACCCCCGGTGGAGTTGCCCCCACACAAACGTTCCAGGTTTGCACCTTAAACCACTCGGACACCTCTCCATAGCAGTAATTTATTCTATTTATTCCTATTTAATTTTTTGACTTTTTTATTCTAACACAAAATATTTTATTCAGAAATAATTTCTAAATTTCCAATTTTTTTTCCGTTTTCGTTAAACCCCTCCTTTCCAATCCAGTGGCTAATCAGTCTGCGGTTTTTGTCAAATAAAAAACGCTCTTCTTCAGACACATAAAAACCAACAGCCAGCAGCTCGCCTTTATAGCTGTATCTGAGCACTTTATAAGGAAATTCACCATTTCCACGGCTGATATCAAAAAACAAAAGATTGTTTATTAATGTAGAATAATAATAGGTAAAATGCGGTTCATCTTTATAAGTCACAGCATATGCTTTCAGGGTGCCACGGGAAAAAAGCTGGATGCTTCTGTCAGAAAAATTTGAGCCGTTTTTCAACGATGCTTTATTTTCCTTATAATTCACATCTTTTATTTTATCACTGAACAAATCCATTGATATTGTTGGTTCAACATCACTAAATGCCTCCGTCTGTGCTGTTTCAACAGTATAAGAGACTTTTCCTTCGATAACCGCTGCAAAACACAAAGGTACTGCTATAAAAATAAATGCAAAAATGAGAAAAAAAATCTTTTTCATAATAATTTATTATAACAAATTTTTATCATAAAAAAACATTTGATATTTTTTATTGTTTATTCCATAATTATATCAATGAGTTAATTCATTTTTTAAAAATAGCATAGTAGCTCACCAGGCGAGCTGGAAGCGAAGCCGCTTTTAGATTTTTGACCAACTGAGCTGCAGTGATAATTGAATAATACTCAACAAAATGGCATAGTAGCTCACTAGGCGAGCTGGAAGCGAAGCCGCTTTTAGATTTTTGACCAACTGAGCTGCAGTGATAATTGAATAATACTCAACAAAATGGCATAGTAGCTCACTAGGCGAGCTGGAAGCGAAGCCGCTTTTAGATTTT
>CALUTO010000045.1 GCA_944323735.1 Candidatus Gastranaerophilales bacterium | reverse complement strand
CTTTATATTTGCACCCATCTTAATAAGTTTTGAATTAAAAAATGTCAGATGGGATGGCATGACATTTTTGATAATACCTTTGCCTCTTGTTGTAATAAACGCGGCCATATAAGTTCCTGCTTCAATTCTGTCAGGTATAGTCGCATACTCTATAGGATGTAATTGTTCCTGTTTTACTCCGTTTATCACAATTTCAGATGTACCGGCTCCTGAGACATCTGCACCCATTGTATTCAAAAAGTTTGCTAAATCTACTATTTCCGGTTCCTGTGCTGCATTTTGTATACGTGTGGCGCCTTCTGCCATGACAGCCGCAAGCATCAGGTTTTCAGTAGCCCCGACAGAAGGAATATCAAGATATATATCTGCACCGTGGAGTTTAGACGCTTTTGCATGAACATAGCCGTTTTCTATTTTTATTTTTGCACCTAAAGCTTCAAGCCCCTTTATATGGAAATCTACCCGCCTTTCGCCTATTGCGCAGCCGCCCGGTAATGCCACGATAGCTTCTTTACACCTTGAGACAAGAGCCCCGAGGACAATAAATGAAGCTCTCATTTTGCTTACCAGTTCATATTTCGCGGTAATACTGGTAATATCAGATGCTTCTATAGCAACAGTTTTATTAACTTTATCATATTTTGTTTTTACGCCGAGCCCTTCTATCACTCTCAGCATAATCTGAACGTCCGTTAATTCAGGGACATTGTATATTTTACTTTCACCTTTTGCGAGGAGAGCAGCAGCCATAAGCTTAAGTACAGCGTTTTTTGCACCGCCGATAGAGACTTCGCCTTTTAACGACACGCCGCCGCGTATTTTAAGTTTTTCGGTCAATTGTCCTCCAAAAAGTTTCTATTCCTTCTATTATTATCATAATATAACTAATAGAAATTGTCGCAAATAATTTAAATAATGTAAATTATATTACAATTTTTCACCTGCAGCTGCCTGTTTTTCATAAAAAGTTTGGGTACCTATCTCTTTTAAATATATATTTTTCAAATTCCAGTCATAAAGTGGAAGCTGTTCTTTGGACGGAACTTCCTGTTGTTGAGACGACTGAGGGGTTCTTTTAGGTTCAGCAGCCGGTTTAATTTCAGACGGAGCCTTAAGCGGATATTCCAGCTCTATTTTTTCAACCGCAGGCTGCTTCTTTTCTGATTTATTTACTGCCGGTTTTGTTAGTTTTTGCTGCGTCTTTTGTTTTATAAAGTTTTGCTGTATTATTTTTTCTTCGGGCTGTTTCTGTATCGGCGGCAATATAATCTCTTGATTTGGAACATTAGTCTGCTGGTTATTTATTTGCTGTACATTTAAATTTTCTGTGGTGCTGTCAGGCAGTGCCGGAACAGCATTTTGACCGGAATTTTGTTTTTTGGGCAGTTTTTCAGTTTTATCTTTAACCCAATCAGAAAATTTATTGACTTTCTTCTTAACTTCTTCTTTGTGAATAACAGGATAATACAGTCTTTTATCTTCATTTATATGCATTTTTTTCAGCTCGATGGTTTTTGGCTCTTCGGGCGGCTGGAGTTCCGGATTTACATTTTTGTCAACAATAGGCACAACGTGCTCTGCCACACGTGTGGAATATTTTTTGATTTTTGAAAGCTGTGCATATCCCGGAGAAAACTGCACGGCACCGATGTCGAAATTCTTTGCCGAAATGTCTTTTGTATACAAATCCTGCCATAAAACTATATCGTTTTTGTTGTCTATCAAAGTCAGAAAAGTTGTTAACTTGTATGTCGGTTTGACAACATCCATGCCGGAGATGTTGAGTTTATTCCACCATGTGTCTTTTAAAAAATTGCTTTGTATATCCATCCCGCTTGTGACCATCAGAATATAGTCTGCCTCAAGATTATTTGTTAATCGTTTCAGGTTGACAAAATCAATATTGTAGTTAGCTCTGTATTCCTGAAAGAATGTATCCTTGTAAACAGGCAGTTTATTATTTGTTATTTTGGACATTGTTTCGCCAAGAAGAGGGGATTTTATGCGCCCTGATTTGTTCAGTTCATTAATTATATCTGACGCAATAATATCAGAAGCAGAACCGCATATAAGGTATGTTGTTCCGTGTCTGTGTGCTCTGTCGCTAATAACTGCGACAACCGGAGTTTTCTTTTTTTGTTTTTGTGACGCCTCTGTTATTGCAAAACACTGTGTACAAAAAATTAGAAGAGTTAACCCCAAAAGCCCCAGTCTAATTAAACTTTTCATTCTTATCCCTTTAAATTCGCATTTCCCCACATAATATTATCGACTATTTTTAATATATTTGTATCCATTAGATAATGGATTTTTATATAAAAAAAAGATTTTATAATATATAAATGTAATAAGGATATATAGGGAATCATAAGGTTTTATGCGAAGCAATCAGGAACTGTTGGATATGGCAAAGGCTGCCTGTAACAATGCATATGCACCTTATTCAAATTTTTTTGTCGGGGCATGTGCACTGTATGATACCGGAAATACGTATACCGGCTGTAATGTAGAAAATGCAAGCTATAGTCTGTCTTTATGTGCAGAAAGAAATGCGATGTCTAATGCTATTGTTTCCGGAGAAAAAGGTAAACTTATAAAAATAGCAATTTACAGCAAAAATCAAAAGAATTGTATGCCCTGCGGAGCCTGCCGTCAATGGATGGCTGAATTTAAAAAAGACAAAGAAATGGAAATCATTATGGAAAGCGAAGATAACAAATGTGCTGTCTTTACTATTGAGCAGCTGCTACCATATGGTTTTATGCTATAAAATATAATAAAAAAGCCGGTTTAAAAAACCGGCTTTTTCGAAGTTTTGGGATAGGATAGATAAAATAAAGAAGATATTATGATACAGTTAACTTTTTAGCTGTTTCTTTTTCTGCAGCGACTTTCGGTGCTTCAATTCTCAAAACGCCGTGTTCAAGTTTAGCAGTTGTTTTTTCGACATCAATTTCCTGAGGGAAGTAGACAGTACGGGAAAAATCACCGTATTTAAACTCTGATTTTCTGAATGTTTTCGTATCTTCGTGGAGTTCCTCTTCTTTTTTGGCATTGATAGTTATGTGGCTTCCGTCAATATCTATATCCAAATCCTCTTTCTTCACACCCGGAAGTTCTGCTTTTACGCAATACTCGTTGTTCTTTTCGTGAATTTCAACAGGCATTGCATATTTGTCCATTTCTTCTGTGAAAATGTATTCAGGAAACAGACTGTCAAAATTTCTGCTCAAAATTGAGCTGATTTCATCGTTAACTGATTTTATAAAACCGTCCGGTGTTTTTTTAATTAAGAATTTCATAATCTTAACTCCTTTCGTATTTCTTTCCTTCAACAATTGTATTATTACTCTGTTTTTTAAAAATCTTTCAAAAGTTAACTAAGATTTAACAATTGTGATAGTATTTTTGAAAGGAGGATGTAATGAAGAAATACAGACATTTAAAAACCGGAAACACATATGAAATGATACGGGACGATGTGATAAACTGCACAAATGCAAATGATCATCAAACAATGGTGCTTTATAAACGACCTGATTATCCCGGGTTGATATTCGTCAGGGAAAAAGAAGAATTTTACGAAAAGTTTAAACCTATGGAATAAAAAGCAATGGTGCAATAAATTACACCATTTTTCAGAAAAATAATTAAATAGCCGTATCAAATGATACGGCTATTTTTTATACAACACTATTTTAAAAGCTCATCCGCAAGCGGATATTCAACCCGTCCGTTGAGTTCCGTATCTGTAATTCTCAGATTTTTTGCAACCCTTTCCATTTCATCGGTCCATACAAAATTTTTTCTTATATAAGCTTCTGCTTTGTTAAAATCACGGTCTATCTGAATTCTTACTATTTCTTCAAGCATTTTCGCTGCAGTCGGAACTACTTTTTCTATATCAACATGTATTCGACCTTCATTGTCTACACTGACAGCACCGTGGTCTAAGAAATATTTTGTCTGCATAATAGAGCGGACTCTGTGGGCTTGAGAGATTGGCGGTTCTGATTTCATAAAATTGCCTGTACAGAATGTAACAATAATCTGTTTCTTTTCTTCTTCCGTGTACATTCCTTCCTTTACCAGAATATCAAGGAATGCCATAGAGCCCATATCAGCTTTATTTTCTTCTATTATATTTTTATATTTGCCGAGAGCTTCTGTTCCGTTTTTAGGCCCGAGTGAGTGTACATTTTCATGACCTATTGTGAATTTGTGCGAAGCTTCTGCATTGAAATATTTGTGCAAATCTTTATCCAGCGTGGCATCAAGTCTTTTTTGAAGTTTTTCTTTGTCTTTTATTTCTCTAATCTGACGGTGATAAACGTTTCTTCTGCCCCCGCCGATTGTGAGAGAAAGTTTGTCGTTGTTAGGCAGATTTTGAGCAACAGTAATACCGCCCCTATATGCACCTTCATCACCATACAGGGCAGCTAAATCAACATCCACCATGGTCTGCCTGTCATCGCCTTCTGTTATGTTTTGTTCGTATTCATCCTTAAAAGGCATATAGCCTGCGAGCATCGGGATATATTTTTTTATTTTTAAGAGATTTTCTGTGCCTTCTTTATTTATGATACCTATTCTAATACCGATTGAATCTTTGGCAAGCGGCTCAATTTTGTTTTCATCAAGGAGCTGCTTCAGCTCTTCATTTTCTATTACCGTACCTGTAAGCATATCAGCGTACTGTTCTCTTGAGATAGTGAATTCTAAAACAGCATCCTCCTGCAGTTCAGCCCATTTTTTATCAGCATAAGCATCAAGCATGGGGTCATTATCTCTGAGTGCTTTTGCCTGTAAAATCAGATATTCATTAAAATCTTTGTTTGTAGAGGTTTTTGCTGCAATCTCAAGTTCATCAGCAGCTTTTGTAAATTCGTCTTTAAAAAACTCTGTATAATCAACGCCTTTTAAGTATTCTCCGTCTCTTACGACCATTGAACGCTGGGTGAGAATGTTTTTTACTTCCGAAATTTTGTTTTCCTTAAGCATTTTTATCAAAATGGTATGAAATTCATCAGCAGAAAGGTCAACCGGATAAAATCCTTTGCCGTCTGTAGGAGCTTCACCTTTTGCAAGACAGACCATGTTAGACTCTCTGTCAATTGCATTCATACCTTTCTGCGCATTAAACAGTATCAATGATAGTCGGGCAAGTTCATTGCCTTTTTCGGTTTCTTCTTCAAGAAATTTTTTGAAATCCTTATTTTTTTCGTTATCCTGTCTCAGATAAACATCTTCAAGAATTTTTCCCGCTTTAAGCAAATGCACAAGTGCCTCTTTGTCACCGTCAGCGAGATTTTTGTATGAATCACTGCCGGCTGAAATCATAGTTTTTGTAAGCAGGTAAGTTTTGTCAGTTCTTTTTTTTAGTTCTTCTTCGGTCAAATTTAATTCAAACATATAAAATTCCTCTCAAAATATTTTATGCGAGAATTATATCCCATTAATGCCCTCACCTGTACATTCTAATGATGTATTCCTGTTCCACAGAGCCAACACCTGACATACGCAGACATATAAAGTGCAGCTGTAATGCATGTGTCATGCCGGAGTATTAAGCAGTGGAGGTGCAGAAGGTTTGAATATTCAGCTTATCAGCGACATTATTATTGACGAATGAAGGTTTTCTGACTGGGCGAGCAGGGTTGAGGAAGTTTGCTGCAAAATTTGATTTTTCACATACTCTGCTGATTCTGTTGCTATATCCGCATCCATTATTGTTGATTTTGATGCGCTATAGTTCTGTATTGTTATTGTCTGGGTGGTCAATATTGTATTTATTCTGTTTATTACTGCTCCGAATTCCGCTCTCTTTCTATTTATTTCTGACAGGGCTTCATCAATATCCTCTATCGCTGACGCACACGAGTCTGCACTTGTAAAGTCTACTTCAAATTCTCCAAGGTCAAATTCTGTGTCCACATATATTGCTGAACTTTCGGTTGAGTCTGCTCCTATTTGAAGTCTCAGTGCTCCGACAGGCGGGGTTTTGCCGGCATCTGTTCCGCCTGTACCTCCGCCGTCAGGATTGTCAGGGTCTGTTCCTCCCGTTCCGGAACCATCGCCGCCGTCACCGCCCGTGCTTCCTCCGTCGGGGTCGGGCACTGTTTCTGTTGTTATTGTAATATTTCCTGTTTGGATATCTTCTGTGTTATCCAATCCGTAGAAGTTGGAGAAACCTGATGTGTCAGATGTTATTGTTAAGTCTGACACTCCTTCTGCTGTGATTTTTATTTTGCCGTCCGTGCCTATTGAGGCATTTAATCCTGCGTCATTAATTTTTTCTAACACTTCAGAGCGTGTATCTGTTGCTGAAATATTGACATTAATGCCGTTTGAGAATGATATTTGTCCGTCAGTTTGTCCGTAGAAATAGTTGTCTGAATAGTCATTTGTATTTATTGAGCCTGTTGTTGTTGACGTTGCAGGTTGTATTTCTGATGTGCTGTTTAAGATAGTTCCTGTATAAGTTTTTCCTGTTGATGACAGGCCGTAGAAGTCAGAAAAGCCTGAGGTGTCTGACGTAACAGAAAGGTCAGAAACGCCCTGCGCAGTGATTTTTATCTTTCCGTCAGTGCCGATAGTTGCAGACAGACCTGCGTCATTGATTTTTTCTAACACTTCAGAGCGTGTATCTGTTGCTGAAATATTGACATTAACGCCGTTTGAGAAGGACAACTGTCCTGTGGACTGTCCGTCAAAGGCTGTGTCAGTCATACCTCTTGTGTCAACCGAGCCTGTGAGGGTGGAGGAGCTTGCGGCACCGTCTTTTGAGAACATGTTTTTGAGAGTCGGAGCGGAGCCTGAAAAGTCCCAGATAGATTCATCCCAGCCGGCGTTTATGAAATTCATTTCGTTGGCAAAATCAGCTGTGTTTAATCCTGATACATGGTAAAGAGTGGCTCCCGCCCCGTTGTATGTTGCTTCACTTTTCCCTGTTTTTTGTTCGTCCCAGAAGGAGTAGTCTATTGATAATGAACTGTCTGCACGTCCGACCAGCCCATTGTTGAAAGTACTACCGTTCATGAAGCCCGAGGCATAACATCTTAAAATTGTTACAGTGTTAGATGTTTCTCCAATAAGCCCGCCGGCGTTGAAACCGTCTAATACTGCTCCTGTTGCAAATGAATCTGATATATCTGCAAGCTCTGCGTATCCTACCAGCCCTCCTCCAGTCTGATTTGCAGTCACTTCACCTGTTGCGTATGATTTTGAGATATTTGTGCCGGTAGCATTCCCGACCAGACCTCCTGAAGCAAGTCTACCAGTAGATTGTACGTTTCCTGTTGCACCGCAGTTAGAAATAGTTCCGTTCCTATCTTCCCCTACTAATCCACCGAGACACCAACTTTTTACATTAATATTAATATCTACAGACGAAAAACTTTTATTTATATCTCCCTCATTATATCCAACAAGCCCTCCTGCGGATATGTAATAACGGCGGTTACCAATATCTCCAACGATTATTCCGCTTGTTGAAGAGTTAGTTATAGATGACTGGACATTACACCCAACAAGTCCTCCTGCGTAGCCTGAATTTGTGTATGCAGATGTAGTAATTTCTATGTCTGCTGAACAGTCTGTTATATTAGACCCATCATAAGCCTCACCTACCAAACCTCCTGTGTAGGTAGCGGAGGCGTTAATTTCACCTGTTACATAACAGTTTGATATTGTGGAGGAATCTGCATGACCAACCAGTCCTCCAACGGTAGTTGCTTGAAAATTAGAATTAAGATCACTTGTTGTTATACTTATATTTTCCATGCCTAAATTTTTTATTGTTGCGCTACTTGCGTAAGCAAATAGTCCATTTACTTCATGATGAGCGGCAAAATCCATATTAAAATTCTTGAGCACATATCCGTTGCCATCGAGCGTTCCGGTAAATGCGAATATTTCTCCTCCAATAGGTGTCCAGTCAGAATAAGACGACAAATCTATATCGTTCATAAGAATATATTTTCCGTTCAGATTATTCCGTATATTGTCTAAATCTGCAGCTGTTTTAATAACTGTGTAGCCCTGTGCCAGTGCCTCGGATTCTGTTAGTCTTATCACAGGCTTTACAAAATTTGGATTTTCACTTGCTACATTTGTTGTTGTTCCTGACTGTGTGGTGTAACTTGCCAGCCCCGAAACCCTCGCCATATCGCCCGTGGCCTGAATGGAAACACCCGACGTCTCGCTCTCAATCGTGAACTTTCCGTCCTTAATCAAAGCCGTAACGTTTCCCTGCGAATTTATCTCCGAAATAATCTGGTTTAAAGTTTTCCCTGCCGTGTTAATCTCTGCCCCGCTGCCAACCTTTATCGTACCAGAAACAACAGTCTCACTCCCCGTCAGCCCCGCCGCAGACCCCTGGGAAATATAAACATTCTGTGCGGATGTGTTCGATGTCGTTGCTCTTTGCACTGTATAACTTCCAATCCCCGTTATCCTTGCAAAATCTCCGGTTGCTTTGATGTTCACTTCTCCGTTTTCACTTTTTACGGTAAATTTTCCGTCCTGTATACTTGCTTTTACATTTCCCTGTGCCGTTATTGCTTTTGCAATTTGCTCCAGCGTTTT
>CALUTO010000044.1 GCA_944323735.1 Candidatus Gastranaerophilales bacterium | reverse complement strand
GGGTTCATAGCTTGTTAGATTAGGGATATGCGTATCGTCGTCTTCTAAGGAGTATAGTGTTATTGTACATATACTTTAGTTGTATAAAATCATACATAATTATGAATAATTCCTTTTATGTTCATTCATTTATTTGATGAACACATGACTTTTGGTTAAAAATCATTAAACAGTATGAAGAATAAGGGGTTTTGTATAGTTGGGTCAAACGGATGATTTTCTTCTTTTTTGTTAAACTTCAAAACCCTGCAGCCGATAAATCCGATAGGGCTAAAAATAATTAATCACAAAAGGGTCTAAAGTTGTACAACAGTATTTATCCGATAAACATAAAACCGTATGTTCCGCCGCAAAACAAAAATGCGGTTACGAATAATACTGATGAGGAATCAGCAGGCTCTCACCTGCAGAAAGAAAACAGAGCCCTTCAGCAGTCTGACAGAAAAACACAAAACAGAGATACTTTTCAGAGACAACAATACCCTAACGGCCAGCAGACTACAATTGATTATTCAAAGTCACAGGTTAATATTGCCCAGATAATAACTGATTTTAAAAATACCTCACTTGCAATCGGTACACCGGAAGATATTTCTGCGAAAGTAAATCAGTATTTGTCTTTTGCGGAATTACAATCAAAAGAAGATGTTCCGGATAAGGAGTTTATCAAAAACAGTCTCAGATCTGCTTCAAAAATTTTAGACAACTATATAACACGGACCCTTAATAAAGAATCGAAAGTCGTTGAGAATTGGGTGGAGGCACTGTTTTTACAGCATGTAATTTATAAATCCGACCCTACAAGTATAAATCCTGATTTTCTTGTCAAGCTGCCTGAAAAAAATCAGCCCTCTGAGACCAGGGTAGCACAGGTTAGTGAAGAGCAGCCGGCTGTTACAGCTCATGTGCTGCCGCAGACTGTGCAAAATGAGCCGGAACTGCAGTCTGCAGGAGAGCCGGCAGCAGCGGTTGAACAAGAGCATGTCGAATACCAGAAAGACTCGACTGTTAGTGTTTATGTTCCAAAAGACAGAGAATTTAAAGAACTTTTTATCGCAGGTAAAAAGTATTTGGAAAAAAATGATACACAAAATGCCCTGAATTCTTTTCTGTCTTCACTTAATCGAGCTAATCTTACAGGAGACAGGGAAGCTGCGGGTATGGTTTGTTACGAAATAGGCCAGATTTATGACAAAGACGATAGGCTCACAGAGGCACTTAACTATTACCATGACACAGTAGAGTTTTCTGAAAATAATAATTTAAAGGCAAAGGCATATTATGCAATGGGTCAAATATATGACGATGTTGTGTATTTTAATCCGGCTGTAGAGCATTATTATGCATCTATTTCTTTTGCAGGAGAGGCTGAAAACATCAAAGCACAGACAAAGGCTCTCGGTAATATTGCAAATATGTATGCAGAGCGTTATGACAGAGAAAATACATATACTTATCTTGATATTGCAAAACAGATGGCTGCAGAAACAAAAGACAACAAAACAATGGGTGCTATCTGGTCTAAATCAGGCGATACACTGAGTATAATAAATGAAGATATAAATGCTCTGAAAGATTACAAACAGTCTGCAATGTTCTATCATGATGCAGAATCTCCGATTAAAATGGCCAGAAATTTTGAAAAAGCGTCTGCTATTATGCTCAAACTCGGCAACAAAACAAAAGCAAAGTCTTTGCTTGAAAAAGCATATTCACTTTCTCTGGATGCAGATGATACTGAATATACAAAAACACTTTCAAAAAAACTTTTGAGTGTATAATTGATATATGCAGGCAAAGATTAAAGAGATAGGTTTTTATTTTTTTGTTGCAGCGTTGTTACTGCTGGGCATTTATTTTCGTGTTTTGTTTTTTTCATACGGGCGGCCGTTCTGGAATGACGAATCCGCAATGGCATTAAATCTTATTCCTCGCTCTTTCGGGCAGTTGTTTCTGCCTATGGATTACTGGCAGTTTTCTCCGCCTCTGTTTTCCTGTGCGGCAAAATTTTTTAGTCTTTTTGTCTCAAAGTATGAATATGCCTATCGTATACCGGCTTTATTGAGCTCTATTTTGTCAATTCCTGTATTTTTCCTGTTTTGTAAAAAGTTTTTGGAGAAAAAAATCAGTCTGTTTTTTGCATTAATGATATTTGTTTTTAACTATAAACTTATATACTACAGTGCGGAGCTTAAACAGTACAGTACAGATATAGTAGTATTTCTGCTTATTCTGTTATCTTTCTTTTATATAGATTTTACTAAGATAAAAAATTATGTTTTAGTTTTGACAGGGTTAATTTTTGGTTTGTCATTCTGGTTTAGTTATTCTGCGGTATTCGGTGTTTTTTGTCTGGGGGTTGTGTATTTAGTAAAAGACATTAAGAACTGGAAAAAATATTGTTTTTTGTTTGTTCCCTGTGCAGTTTCTGCACTCTTTTTGTATCTTTTTATCCATAATATAAGCTCGAGTGATTACTTACATTCTTTCTGGGCTAAAGGGTTTATTGCAAAGAATTTTTCAAATCTTTTTGATGTTATACAGGCAAATGCCCGCTTTTATTTTCTTAACTTTTCTAATAAATTTTTTATATATCTTTTGTTTTTTAGCGGTTTGATTTGTGTTTTTTGGAAATTAAAAGAAGTGAAATATTTTCTGCTGGTTGTACCGGTTATTTTTGCCTGTGCATTGTCTTATCTCCATATTTATCCGTTTTATGACAGGGTTACAATATATCTTTCATCTGTAATTTTTGTAATAATGGCAAAATGTTTTGATGTAATGAATTTGAGATTCAAATTTTTAAATGTTCTCGTTGTGTCTACGTTGTTTTTTTATTTTGGTTTTAATCAGTATTTGCTTGTACAATCACAGGTGATAGAAAAAAGGTATTATGTCGAAAATACGCCCATGTTTTTAAAAATAGCAGAATCAAAAATGAAAGAGGGCGATGTTCTCTATATCGCATCACAGTCTTATATAAATTACAGAATGTATAAAGATACGGTAAAAATAAAAAATGTTCTTGTGGAAACCATGCCTGCTTTTTATATGGATGAATATAAAATAATGTTTAATAAACTTAAAAACGGTACAACATACTATTTGTTGATGACGCATTCCGGTGATAAAACTACAGAATCGGATAATTTGAAGGAAATAATGAAAACCCAGAAAGATGTTTTGTTTTTGACGGATAATAGTGTAAATGTACTTGTGAGATTTACAAAGCAGGATATAAAGTAGTTATACAGTACAAAACTGAAAGGATAAAAATGGACGATAGGGTCAAACAGGCACTTGATTTTTTTAAAAACGGCAAATATAAAGAAGCATTAGAGAGTTTTTCCGAAATAGAAGCTTATGATAAAACAAATCCTCATGTCTATAACAACATAGGACTTTGTTATGCAAAACTCGGTGAGGATAAAAAAGCAGAAGAGAATTATAAAAAAGCTTTGTTTATTAACGCAAATTTGCCACAGACTTATATAAACCTTGCAGATTTATTTTATAAAGAAAACAGAATAGCAGAGGCTCTTCAGCTTTTACAGGACGGTGCATCTGTTCTTCCGGAAAATGTAGGAGTGCTGCACTATCTGGCACGAATATACATAGAAGACAAACGTTATACAGAGGCAATTGATGTTCTGGACAAGATTTTAGACCTGTCTCCGAAAAATCCGGATGCGCACTGGGATTTGGGCATGGTATATTTTGAGCTCGGAGACTGGAACAGTGCTATTTCGAATTTTGAAGAAGTTCTGGAAAAGTTTGATAACAGTGAGCTTGCTTATTTTCAAACAGCTCTTGCTTATGAAGCAAATGACGAAATAGATAAGGCAATTTCAAATTATTTAAAGGCACTTGCTGTTAATGACAAATTTTTCCATGCATATAAAAAAGCCGCTACGTTATTTATGGCGAGAGGTGATTTTGATGATGCAGAAGAATATTTTAAAGAATATTTGAATTTTGATATTCCTGATGAAGAGAAACAGAATATTGATAAAATACTGGCAACAATCAAGTCAAAAAAAGAAAAACAGCAAAAATTATAATTTTAATTTTCGTTATCAAACAGTAGAGAAAGTTGAGGCACTTCTGCCTGAATGGTTTTTGTTTTTCGTTTGTTTGCCGAAAGGTCTTTAGAGTAATCAACCTGCATTTTTGTCATCAATTCTTCCGCTTTTTTAACAACACAATGCGGAAGACCTGCCATTTTTGCTACCTGAATACCGTAGCTTTTGCTTGCTGAACCTTCTACTACCTTTCTGAGGAAAATAATTTCTCCGTCATTTTCAGAAATAGTTACCCTGTAGTTTTTGATTTGCGGAAACATAGAGCTCATGACATTAAGTTCATGATAGTGGGTTGCAAAAATCGTACGTGCTTTGATTTTTGTGGCAATATATTCAGCTACGCTCCATGCAATTGCAACACCGTCATAAGTACTTGTGCCCCTTCCTATTTCATCCAGCAATATAAGACTTTTTTCAGTGGCAGAGTTAAGAATATATGCTGTTTCATTCATCTCTACCATAAATGTTGATTGTCCGAGTGAAAGGTCGTCTACTGCTCCGACACGTGTGAATATTTTATCCACAATTCCAATCTGCGCATGGTCGCACGGAACAAAGCTGCCTATCTGTGCAAGAATGACAATCAATGCATTTTGACGCATATAAGTAGACTTTCCGGCCATGTTCGGGCCTGTTAATATCATAAATTGAGGATATTGCGGGTTTTGGTTTTTGCCTATGAGTGTTAAATCGTTTGCGACATATTGTCCGAGCGGAAGAATTTTTTCCAGAACAGGGTGTCTGCCTTCTGCAATATGAAGTTCACACGAGTCTGTAAGTTGTGGTTTTACATATTTATTTTCAATTGCACATATTGCGAATGAAACAAAAACATCAAGGGTTGCTATTGCATCGGCGATTTTTCTTATGGGTTCTACAAATTCTTTTGAATATTCTCTTAAATCGCAAAATATTTTATATTCAAGTTCAATTGATTTTGTTTGGGCAGAAAGAACCTCGGATTCGTGCTTTTTAAGTTCTTCTGTTACAAATCTTTCACCGTTAGTGAGAGTCTGTCGTCTTATGTAATTGTCCGGTACAAGCGGAAGATTTGAGTTTGCAACTTCAATAAAATAACCGAATGTTTTGCTGAAACCAACTTTTAAAAATTTTATGCCGGTTTTTTCTTTCTGTTGTGCTTCAAAATCAATAAGCCAGTTTTTTCCACCGTAAAACAGGTCTTTGTAATAGTCAAGGTCATCCGAGACGCCGTGCTTTATTATATTTCCTTCCTTGACGGCAATAGGTGCTTCTTCGTTTATTGTTCTGTTGATAATATCAGCAAACTCCATAAGGCTTTTATTTTCCTGTGCAAGAAAGGATAAATTTTTTGATTTAAAACCTTTTAAGATTTGTGCAAAAAGAGGCAGCAGTTTAATAGAATCCCTTAGTGCGAGGAAATCTCTGGGGTTTGCACTGTTGTTGCTTAATCTGGTTGACAAACGCTGGATATCATAAATTTGTTCAAGAAGGTTTATCAGCGAAATTCTTGCACCTGTATTTTGAATTAGTTCTTCGACAGCATTCTGCCGTTCTTTTATTTCATCAAGGTTTTTTAACGGCTGATGAATCCATTTTTTCAGCAGTCTTGCTCCCATATTTGATTTTGTTCTGTCGATAGCCCACAGTAGACTGCCGTATTTTTGTTTGTCACGGGAGGTTTCTGTAAGCTCAAGATTGCGTCTTGTATTGCCGTCCATGGAAACAAATTCGGAAATTTCGTATGTATCAATAGTTTCAAATTTTGGCAGGTTTTCTTTCTGGGTTTTATACAGATAATCAATAATAGCACCTGCTGCGCAAAATCCGGTTTTAAATTTGTCATAGCCAAAGGCATCCAGTGATTTTACTTTAAAAATTTGTTTTAAGTTATCTTCTGCTCTGTTTTTGTCAAAAGAACTGTATGACATTTTTGAGCAGTTGTAGTTCCCTGTTATTTCTTCAGGAAGATCAATTTTTTCATCCGGTACAATTTGAAAAGGAAGAACTTTTTGAGTCAGTTTCGGTCCAACAATTTCAGCAGGTTTTATTCTCGCAAGTTCACTCAACAACTGGTTAAAGTTTGTTTGTGTAACTTTAAATTCTCCTGTTGAAATATCAGTGTATGCAAGTCCATAGAGCTCGGATTTCTTGTCATATATAATAGCAGCAAGATAATTATTGGAATTGGATTGTAAGAGGTTAGACTCAGTAATAGTTCCTGCTGTAATAGTCCTTATTATTTCTCTGTTAACCAGACCTTTAGCAAGAGCCGGATCTTCCATCTGTTCACAGATAGAAACCTTGTGTCCTTTCTCCAGCAGTCTGGGCAGGTAATTGTCAACAGCTTTTGCAGGAATGCCCGCCATAGGAACACGTCCGAGAGCTCCTCCTTCACGGCTTGTCAGAGTGATTTCAAGGTCTCTGGATAAAGTGACTGCATCTTCAAAAAATGTTTCATAAAAGTCGCCCATACGATATAAAAGCAGTACATCCATGTTTGCTCTTTTTATTTCCAGAAATTGTTTTAACATCGGAGTTGCTTCATTTATGTCAACATCTGCACTGTTTATGAAATTTATTTCCGGCTTTGTCATCTTAATCCCTTTTTTATTAAATTTACTATAAATCAGGCTCTTTTTCAAATCCAAAAATCATGAGTTGACATAAAATCATGCTTTAGATAATATTAATTCTACAGACGTTAAGACATAAAAAGCTCCCATCGTCTAGAGGCCTAGGACACATCCCTTTCACGGATGCGACAGGGGTTCAAATCCCCTTGGGAGTACCATTTTAAAAGAGCCGAAAGGCTCTTTTTTATTACTTATAATCAATCACCCCAAATTATATTTCAAAAACTAAACCGGCTGTAATTTTTTGCCAGAGTCTTTAAAATCCTAATTTGTCTGTTTTTTTAAACTCCCTCAATTATTTTTATTTCATCTTCTGTTAAACCATAGAGCTTATATACTTCTTTGTCTATTTCTTTATCAAGGGTTTCTATTTGTGTTTTTATACCGTTTAATAGTTCAGATTTGCTTTTATACCAGCCGATTAAATCTTCTTTTTGTGACAGAGAAAGTTTTACACCTTGCTTTTGGAGTTCATCGAGGAAAGGATTCAAACCAAGCGTATAGAAATTCTCCAGTTTTTGAGAAATTTTCTTTGGTTTATATTCTAGCTCTATAAGCTCAAGTGCCTTTTGTTTTTCATCATACAGTTTTTTGTTTAGCTCAATCATTTTTTCTGCTTTTTCTGCAAGTGATTGCTGCGAGACATTTGTTGCAGTGATTATTGGAAGATTTCTGACATCGTTAATTAAAATTTTGGGAAATAATCCCTTTTTGGCTTTTGGTGATGTATTGATATGATACCAAGTCATCAACTTTGAATTAATAATAGCCAGAATATATTTTAAATTACAATCATTTTTTGTATTTATTATATTAATTATTGACGGATTGTTATAAAATTCTTCATTAGTATACGCACACAACAACCTATCATTAACAATTTCCCTAATTAAAAGACGTTCATTTTTGAAAAATTCTGGTTTTCTAGGTGCAGCAAGCCAATCTCCATAACTAATCCAGTTTTTACCATTCCAATGAACAAAATAGCTTTTTACATCTCCACCTTGTAATTCTTTTTTGTATGTATCGTCTTTTTTATAGTCCGCATGCCATATTCTATTTTTAATAGTCTCTTCACTATGTCCTCTATATTTATCATATGGGATTAAACCCTGTGAAATTTCACATAAGTCATTTAATTTATGACTTTTTGAAGATATTTTTTCTAATATTGATTGCACTTTGGGGTCAAAATCTAATAATTTAAGCCAATTAGCTAAGGATTTGCGTAATGTATCATAATCTATTTTATTTGATATTTTAAATTCCTTTGTATTATTATCAATTCTTATAAAATTTACTTCATTTGTTTTTTTAATTTTTTTTATCGTAAATATACAAGTTCTGACAGAAGCATCTTCAAAAGTATTATCATTAGATAAATCCACAACTGACAATATTTCAAAATTTTCTAAAATCCATTCTCTATATTTTTGTCCGTATAAAATACTTAAAAATGTATTTGGGAAAATGAACGAAACAATTCCGCCATCTTTTAATAAATTTATTGCTCTTGAAACAAAATAAATATAAATTTCAAAGTCAGGTACATTATTATCTAATTCAGTTAAATATTTTTTCTCCTCATCATTAAAAGTGACACCATAAGGCGGATTGCCGATAATCACATCAAAGCCACCGTTGTCCATTACGTCTTTGAACTCATTTTCCCATTTGAATGCTTTTTCACCGGCAATATTCGGGTCATCAATAAGTGAATTTCCGCATTTTATATTTTCATCAAGGTTTTGAAGTTTGTATTTCGGGTGTGCGGTTTTCAGCCAGAGTGCGAGTTTTGTTATTTCAACGCTTTCTTTGTTCAGGTCAACGCCAAAGATGTTGTTTAACAGTATGGATCTATCGTTTTCTGCAAGGTTTGAATGTTTTAAAAGATTGGTCTGTAAAAATTCCTGCCCGCCTCTTTTGCTTGATTTTTCGGCATTAATTTTTTCTTCTATTTTGATTTTATGCTGTTTTCTCAAAAATTCATG
>CALUTO010000043.1 GCA_944323735.1 Candidatus Gastranaerophilales bacterium | reverse complement strand
GCAACCCTGATTTATAGAATCACCGGCACCTGAACAGGTGCCGTTTTTTTGGAGAAAATGTGAGAAAAATTTTTTCTTTTAAAAGTGACTCTAACCAGTACAAATGAATGATGACCCGCAGTTTTTTATAAGTTAATCTTTACTTTATGAAAAACAAAATTTTTCTTAAAAATATTTGTTTTATTTTATTAGTCGTATCGTGCCAGTTGATTAATTTTGTATGCGCACAGGATTTAAGAGTTGAAAAAACAGAAATATTCAGCAGCACACAAACAGTTCCGAATGCAGAATACACCTATCTCGAGCAGACAATAGAAAATAATATTATGCCGCACGATGAAATAGAAGATGAAATACCTCAAGATATAATTTCAATAACTATTGAGCAAAGTGTTTCAACAGCACAAAATGCGCTTTATGTTTGTTTACTGCCGTTTTCTATTCTCACTGCGCCTCTTGCTCTTTTTGGTGTCTGGGTAACAATGTTTTACACTATTTACACAAACGACAGACTGAAAATTTTCAGGTAATTATTTTGGCAGGAGAGGAAAATAGTGATAATATAAAATATAAAATATAAATAGCGGAGAATAAATGAAATTTGCAACTGAATATTTGTGGTTTAACACAAAAAATCATCGGGAATATATAAACATAACCGGCGAAGTAGAAGAAATTGTACATAAAAGCGGAATAAAAGAGGGCATGGTACTTGTATCGGCAATGCATATAACCGCAGGCATATATGTAAATGACGCAGAAAGCGGACTCATTTCGGATATTGACAGCTGGCTTGAAGAGATTGCTCCGTTTAATATAAATTACAATCACCACAAAACAGGAGAAACAAACGGCGACAGCCATTTAAAAAGTATTTTAACAGGACACGAAGTAATTGTGCCCGTAACAAACGGAAAACTGGATTTTGGTCCATGGCAGCAGATTTATTATGCAGAATTTGACGGACAGAGACGAAAACGTGTAATTGTAAAGGTAATGGGTGAATAGTTTATGAAAAAAATACTGATTGCTTTATTTTTGATGTCAGCCTTTTCTGTTACCGCATTTGCCGCAAAATACAAAGTCAACACAGGAGGCAGAGTCACAGCACCTGACGGAACACACCAGAACAGCAGTGTTTTGAACAACAGCGCAAATGTTTACAGCAATTACAGTGCAAAAAATTATGTTAACAACAGGCAGGTGCAAAAAGCAGGCGTATCAACCATAGATATTGTTATGGACTACTCGGGCAGTATGTACTACTGGATTAACGAAGCTAAAAAGACAATGGGCTCTATTGTTTCCCAGCTTCCTGCAGGAACATCGGTGGGTTTCAGGGTTTTCGGGCATGACGGCGGATATAACAAATATTCTCCTGTGCTGTCTAAAATAAAAAGCATAACAAAAAAATCTGACGGCGGCTACAAGGTCTCAACAAAAAAAGATGATTTTCTAGGTGACATATCAGGAAGCTGCAGCGCAACAGCGCAAATAGTCAAAGTGGCGCAAAATGATGCTTCCGTTCTTCTCGGAGGAATGAATTCACAGGATGTGGGCGGTTCTACACCGTTGACTCTTGCTTTAAAACAGGCTGTTGATATTGATTTTGCAGGATTATCCGCCTATTATCCAAAGAAAATAGTCCTGATAACAGACGGCGGTGAAAATTGCGGAGGAGACCCGTGTGCATTTGCCAGAGATTTAATAAGACAGAGAAAAGACATAACTATTGATGTAGTGCTTGTTTCGTCATATTCAACAGCCCTGAAATGTCTCTCTGACACAACCGGCGGCACATTCTACACGCCTAATGATGTTTCCGGTTTTTCTTCATCAATTTACAATTCCATGACAAATTCTTCACCGGTACAAACTCCGGCAAGACCGCAGCAGAAGTATGAATTTGTTGATAATTAAATTAATGTTAATTTAAGTCAACTTCAAAGTTTCCGCCGTACATTTTCACGGTGAGTTTGAGCGTCTCGTTTTTATAGCCTGACGGAGGCGGATTATAAGCCGGTGTCAGCATAATACCGTTGTAAACAGCATCGTTCAGGCTGTCATTTGCCGATTGCTTAGCAAAAGCACGGTTTGTCAGCTTTCCTGACTGCGAAATTTTAAAAGAAATCACACAGTCGCCGTCACCGACAATTGCACCAAAATTTATATTAGACACGATTTTGTTTCTCAATGCTATTTTGTAATTTAAGAGTGCCTGTTTTTGAACAGCAGGATTAATTGCAGGCTTTACGGTTTTAGGAACTGATGTTTTAGGAGCTGATGTTTTTTGAGTCTGCACAGCCGGTGTTCCGGAAACAGATGTCGTTTTTTTCGGGGGTGCTGATTTTTTAGGCACTACCTGCTGCTTTACCGGTGCAGCAGTTTTTACCTGCACAGTCTGCGATTTTTTAACAGCAGGTTTTTGTATATTTTTTTGCACATTTGTTTTTATATTTTCCAGGATATCCGCCGCAGTCTGCACTGCCTGTTCTGTCTTTTGGGGCACCTCGTTTTGCGGTGTAATGTCATTCCAGATTTCATCAATAGAAGGGAGTGTCTGTTTTTTAGGCTTAACCTCTTCTGATTTTTTATCCGTTGAAGAACTAACCGGAATAAACAGAATAACCAGAGAAAGAATCATGCATAACACGAATACGGCAATTGCATATGGCTCAAGCCTTTTGCTCTTATAACCGTTTTTTTGTGTTTTATTTCCCGTATATGCCTGATAAGCATTGTCAATGGACGGTTCAATAACTTCAACAGCCTCAAAAGAATCATTCCCGCAATCGCAGTATTCCGGCATATCATTATATTCCTGTCCGCATTCGCTGCATTTATACTTATACATTTCATTAGTCCCTTATTTTTTCTACATCCTGATAGTCTGAAGGTTTGCTGTAGGTGGTTTTGTCAGAAATTTTCCATGCACCGCTTACAGTAGTGGTTATACGGTTAGAACCGGCAGGAAAATTCATAAAATCACGCCCCTGATAGCTTCTTATCACCGGTGCAATGTACTGTATTGCAAAGGGTGTATAATTTGCATCCGTTGACCATGTGCTTATGTTTGTTATTTTTCCGTATTTGTCAACATCAAAAGAAAATTTAAAAATAGTCCCCTGTTTTACAATAGGAAGTTTCACGTCTGACATAATTCTGTTTTGTAAATCAGAACGCCATTTATTCCACATAATAATCTCTTCCTGCTCTGCTTCTGCCTGTGTCTTAACAGCCGGCTGCGGCTTTGAGACAGGAGAGGTTTGATTTTTTTTCACCGGAGCTGTTTGTTTCAAAGGTGCCGGTGTCTCCTTCCTTTGAGGCTGTATATTTACGGATTCCGGTTTTACTATATTTTTGTTTTCTGTATTCACAGGCGTATTCACTATTTCTGTGTCCGTGTTCACGGTTGTATCCACCGGAATAACTGCCGTTTTTTTCGCTGCAGTATTTATTTTGACCGCTACTGGATTGATTTTTGCGGGAATGACCTGCGTCGTGTCAGCTTCGTTCTCATGCAGCACTATTTTTAATCCCGAATCGTACAACAACATATTTTTATGCATTTTCGGACAAAACAGAGAGAGTCCTGCTGTTATGAGAAAAAGTATTACTGCTAAAACTGTAAAAAATATTTTATACAAAATAAAATCACCTGTTTTCTAATCTCTGTCAAACTTAGCCAAAATTTCGTCACAAACATAAGTTTCAAATTTTGTCCGGCTGAGCATATAAGTTTCGGCAATCAGCAATGCTGTCGGAACAAGTGCCGCAACACAACTCAATAGAATACCTCCGATATCTGCGCCTATCTCCTGCATAAAATAAGATATATTCATGGAAAATTCAATAAAAATAATGCATAATCCTATAATAAAAGACCTGCGCATCTCTGTATCCAGTTTCTTTACCCCTTGCAGTCCGAAAATATCTGTGCCATGATGCAGATAGTTACTGAACCCGTCAATTTTTAAAACATTAGAAGACTGAATTTTTTTATTTATTGTAAAACCGTTAACAAACGAAAAGAAAGCAAAAATAATCAAAAATGTGGCAAGCACAAGAAAAACAGGGCTTAGCCTCAATCCGGAAATCCTTATCCAGCCTGCTGCTTCAGGAAAACACATCGCAAGCGTATTCGATACCCCGTATGCAAGAAACGGTGCGGTCAATATTCCCAGAACAATTTCACCGGCCGATTTTATCTGCAGGGAAAACAGTTTGTCCTTGATATTGTTTATTCTTGAAAGACTCATACTGTTCACAAATTTTTCAATCCACAAACGGTACTGTTGTATAACCTGCTCAAAATCTTCTCTGTATTCATATTCTGCAAGTTTTTTTGACAATTCAACGCTGTCATGTTTAAAATATCCGCACCCTAGTGCAAATGCCGCACATACAAAAGTAAAAAACAGCGACATAAAAACAGCAAAAAGAGTCATAGAGCCGGGCGAAATGTAATACAAAACATTAATAATATAAACACCCGAATAGAACAGAGCAGATAAAACTATCAGTGTCTTTTCTGAAATACTGTTTGCTGTATTTGATTTTTTAATTTTATTTTGCAAAAGCAAAAACATTCCCTGTTTCAGCAACAACCCGATGCCGTACAAGACAACAGAAAAAGCAATCAAAAATTTTATGTTTACAGGCATCTGTATAATATTACCCGCCTCTTTAAGCGGAAAACCTGTAAAATAGTTGCAAACCCCGAAGGCAAGAACAACAGACGCAATAAACAGCCCTATGTGCAGAAAAATACCGGCTTTTGAATTCATTGAAAGTTTATGTTTTATGTCATTTATTGAATAAGCAGTCTGTTTTACTATTGAAACACGGGCTTTTTCGATTTTTGATTTTATTTGCTCAAGCTGCGTTCTCATCGAATCTCCTGCCGCATCCGGTGAAACAGAATTTTTTTGAAAGTCAGATTCTGGTGTACGGATTTGCTGCAGGGTCTGCTCATGGTTAACTTTTATGACAATGTAATCATTGGAATTTTTAACCATAATCTTACACATTTTTTCAATTACAAGCTCTGAACCGAGCGGCTGTCCTTTGAACAAAAGATTTTGGGAGTCTGACTTATTGATTAATACACATTTGCCGGATATTTCATCATATTTTACGGTTAACAGAAAATCAAAACCGAAATTAAACACGCAGTCATAACCGTTTTGCGATGATATATTCACAAGCTTTTTATCTTTAAAAGTCTGTTCAAATGTTCTTGTTATTATACTAAAAGACATATTTTTCTCCTGAAATCAATGAAGCGGAACCGGAAAAGATATTCAGACGGAGCCGGATAAATATTTTTGTCATAATTTTATTTAACAGTTCATTACAAAATTTTCCGGTTTTTAATGTGTTAAAACAACACTTACAGGTTTATTTGTAATGATTTCGATGTCAGTGTATGCCGGTATTTCAGCATCTACGCCTTTCTGGGCAACATTTGTAACCAGTGCGCTGCCGCCGCCTATACTTGCACCGATAATAGCTCCCTGAGCAAGCTGCGAACTATCTCCCGTCAATGCTGCAATAGCAAGACCGAGAAGTGCGCCGAGCACAGCCATTCCGACAGTGGCAGTGATTACACTTTTGACCTTACCTTCATTTGTAACACTGAATTCTATATTATGGGTCGAAATATCAAGTGTTTTTCCGTCCGGAGTTACGACTTTTGTGAATACAATATCGACAGAACCGTTTCTGGAGCCTATCTTTGCCGGGTTTGCGTTCACCAGTGAACCTGTCACAATACTGCCCTTCGGCGCAACTGTATACCCCTTATACAGCCAGTCCTCCTTAAGCACGGCATTAACAACATCACCCTGAGCAGCTGTTGCTGTATTTATCGGGTTTTGAAGATATACATTCAGTCTGACGCCGCTGTGTATTTTACCGGCAAATCCCTGCATTGTGGTTGGTTTTATATTCTGCTGCGGTGCCTGCTCTTTTTGCACTTCTTTTTTCGGTTGTACAGGCTCTTCAAATGAATAAACCTTTTTTGCTCCCGTATTATATCTGTATACAATATCAGCAAAATTTGTCAGCAGTGCTGCATCTTCTGATTGTTCATATTCAATATCGTTCTTCTTAAATTCTTTCAATATTTTTTTATTCAGTTTTTTATTCTTGTCATTTGATTCGTAATAGTAAAAAAGATTTTGCCCGCTCTGCTGCAGAACAATAACCGCAAAATTTTCCGCTTTCTTTTGTGACACGGCATGTATAGGATTTTCATTTTTTATATCAAACTCTTCTTCGCTAAGAATATCCTTTATCTGCGAATAGGCAGTATTTTTGTCCATATTTTTTATGTAGTACAATTCTTCAAATGCATAACACGCATTTATCGATAAAAAATACAATACACACAGAAACAACGATAAAAACTTTTTCATAAATTACAATTCTCCAGCCGGCAGTAACACTGCCATTATTTTCTATTTTTTTTGTCTTATACTTGAATAGAATTATACAACAGACTGCCGCAGGAACTCAATATAATTAGTGATAAAATAAAAAAGTATTTAACAAAACATTGCAACAAAAAAACAACCGGAACAAAAATATGATACTCATGCTTGAATATATTGAATTAAAAAAATATTTTATATAATATAATTTAATTATTATAAAAAATTAAATAAAAAAGTTTTCTAGGGTTCCGCAATTTGAATCAACGCAGTTGGGCAGGTCCGAGAGAAAACTCGCTAAAATTGCGGACACGGAAGGATAAAAGCCTGGGAGATAACAATATCTTCCGGACTTTTTTGTATATTTGAAAGGAGAACATATGCACTGGATATTCTTATTTATAGCAGGGCTGTTTGAAATAAGCTGGGCTGTAGGACTAAAATTCACTCACGGATTTACACACGCAATTCCGTCAATAATAACCGTATTATGCATGGTTGCAAGTTTTTACTTTCTAGCACTTGCCCTGAAAAATCTGCCTCTGGGTACAGCTTATGCAATATGGACAGGCATCGGTACAATCGGTACAGTATTACTCGGCATTATACTTTTCAAAGAGCCGGCTACTGTTATGAAACTTATGTGCATTGCTCTTATTGTCTGCGGTATTTCAGGTTTGAAAATTCTTACAAATTAGACAGGTTAAAACTGAACATTTCAAAACAAACTCCCGAACAGGTAAGTTTAGCGGAACAAAAAGACACGGCTTTATGCATACAAAAAAACAATCAACATTTTTTGTGCTTTATACTTTTATTCATTAGTTAAAAATCAGAATTTATCCGCAGTAAATATATCTGCAGCAATACATAAAGCCGCATACATATTGTACGTGAACAGTCCGGTGCTGTATTTAAAGAATCATATTAACCGCAGAACTGACCAGTTTAGAGGCATCAGAACCGAAACTGTATGCACTCAGAAATTTGTTTGCAAGATTTCCTGCAGCAACCCCGACATCACTCGAACCGCCGTATTTTTGTATAGCGGATTTTATTACTGTAGAAACAGTTGCCTGATTGCTTTTGTCCACTTCAGAGCGGCTCAGTGTACCGCTTTTGTCTAAATCTATACTAGCAATCAAACCTTCGAGTTTATTACCCTGCAACAGTCGTTGAACACTTTTTTCGTCACTGTTTTTTATAGAGTTTGTAATTTCCTCTTTTGACAGTGAGCTGTTCTTGTCCTTGTCTATGTCGTCATAATTTTTTTTGAGGTATTCCGAAAATATCTCATCATCACTGCTGCTTACGGAAGTACCTGATTTTAAAGATACATTGATACGGTTTAACAGACTGTTTATTTCATTGCCTATTTCAATACCCATATTCTGTTCTCTCCCCCTGTCATTATACAAATCCGGTTATCAGTATTATAGTTTTTTTTACTTATTTTTAAATCCGTTATATAATGTAAATCCTTCAAAATTTTTATTAATATTTTTCTTCGCATTTGCATACAAGTTTTTTCTTTTTACGCAAATATGTTAAGAAAAATTTACATGTTTGAACTTAAAAAGCAATTTTTTTTATTTTCGAACGTTTAAAAAAACATTAGCGTAGGTATATTACCGCATTTGATATAAAGGTTAGACATTAATACATTCAGCAAAAGGAGAAACAAATGAATAACAACATTGATTCATTACAGAATTTTAACCTGAAGAAGGTAAACCAAAACCCTGCTTTCGGAAAGAAATTTACATTCACACCTTCCATAAAAGAGGACAAGGGTGACACTTACTCTTTTTCAACAAAAACAGACAATCACAATAAAAAAACCAAACAAAACCCGATAATGAAATGGTTTAAATCAATCGCACTGGCAACGACACTTGCAGCCGGAACTATGATGCCTACCTCCTGTACGGTAGAACACGACTATCAGGGTAAAGACGTAGTAATCACAAACGAAGTAACAATAGATTTGTCAGTAATGAACGACCTGCTGCAAAAGATATACGAAAAACTGGAAGAAATGAACCAGAACATTGTGGTTGGCAACGAAAAAATATCAGAACAGATACTGGAATTGTATGAAGAATTGAAAAACGGTCAGATAGATGATCAGCTTTTCTTTGAAAAGATTATTGACCTGTTAGGCAATATCAATGCAAATATTCAGGTCGGTGATGCCTCTATTAAAGAACTGCTGGAAGCACTGCTCGAACAGTATCAGCAGGGAGAAATAAACTACAAAGAAATGCTCAGCCAGATTTTAGAAATCCTGGGCAACATCGAAGCTTCCCTGAATTCATACCTCGACAGAATCATTGAAAAATTAGAATCAATGGATCAAAACAATGTTGCAGGTCATGACAA
>CALUTO010000042.1 GCA_944323735.1 Candidatus Gastranaerophilales bacterium | reverse complement strand
AAAGAATGGGTGGAATAAAAAGCAAAAATCATATTGTTGAAGCTCACCATTTTTATACTTTACCTCCGGCGGGTCATCCCCGCCTGACACACACATCCCCAGCCCTGCGCTTCAGCATGACAGAAAGATGTCATCATGAAGCGTTGAATAGTGAAGGTGTGCAAACTTTAAAATTTTTAATAAATCCGGTAAAATAAAAAAAAGACGCAAAAAGCTTGCGTCCATAGTTAAATGGTAAGATTAATAACAAAAATCAGTTATACTACATATAATTCAATAATGAATTATTACTTAACATTGAAAAAGTCTGCATTGATGCCTGATATGCATAATTCTGGCTTATTAATTCAGAGATGGCAGAAGGGATATCAATCTCTACTATATTAGCCTTTTGTTCAGTTGCGGTAAGTTTAATATCGCTTAGCGTAGATTTTGTCATATCGAGTCTTGCCACATAAGTACTGTAAACAGACTGAACTTCTGATACATGATCTATGGCTCCCTGAATACCTTCAAGCTGCCCCCTGATTGCGTCATAATCAGGCGGATCCTGTTCCAACAGCCGGCTTAAATCACCAAGGGTTTTAAACACACCTTCACCGGTACTTGTATCTGTGGCTTCATCATAGCTGTAGGAGCCGAATACAGTATCACCTGCAGCATTTACAGCAATTTTAATACCGTCAGAAATTTCAACCTTTCTCTGATATGTGGGATCAGTTGAAGGAGTACCATTATACACAATATTACCGTTTTCATCCATTGTGTATGCCGGTATTTCTATTTTTGCACCGGAAAAAATATATTGATTGTCATACTGGGTATTTGCTAAGTCAACAACACTGTTTATCAACTGATTTATTTCATCACGTGCAGCGTCTCTCCCTGTTGTACCGCTTGCAGCGTTAGCAGCAAGCACCGTCAGTTCATTTATTCTCTGTAATTTGTCTATTACTGTAGAAAAGGTTGAATCTTGAACATTCAATAAATTTTTTGTGCTATCTATTGTCGTATTATAAGATTCAATTTTTGCAAGCTGGCTGTTTAGCCCGAGAATTGCGCTGTTATCAATCGGACTGTCATAAATATTATTTATTTTATTTCCGGTACTAATCTGCTGCTGCAACTCGGACAATCTGTTCTGGTTCTGCAGCATTTGATTTATCATTGTTTGACTGCTGTTGAATGTTCCTGTTCTCACTATCATATAAACCTCAATTCATTCTTTATTGACCTAAAGTCGTAAGCATCTGCATTACCTGAGAAGCAACATTAAAAACTCTTGCAGCTGCTTCGTAAGCTCTCTGATATTTAATTAAATCAGCAAGTTCTTCATCCAGATTAACCCCGAACAAAGATGCCCGCTGGGTTTCTATCTGGTCGACTATATCGCCCTGAGATTCAATCTTGTCATTTATATCACTAATTTTTGAGCCGATATCAGTAATCATACTGCCTAAAAAATCTTCGAGTGTCGCACCTATACCTGTACCTGCTTTGTCTAATAAATCCAGCTTCTGGTTTTGTAAATCCAGTAATCTCTGCGAATTTAAATTGTTTCCGATACCGTCAGCGTCATATCCCGGAGGATCTGCATTCGGGTCTATATTTACAGCTGCGGCAGCAATATGAGACGGATCATCAAGTATTGCCTGATTAACTTTTATATTAGACGCAGTAAATGTATCCGGAGGTGTCGGAATTTCAAATATCGGTTCCGTTGCCGGAGTAAGCTGACCGTCCTTAAGTGCCATCGGTGTATATTCAAGACCATCTTCTCCGGTGAAAGTCTGTGTTTGTATTTCATTTACTGCCTCTGCAAAGGCTCTTGCAAGTGTGTCTAAATCATTCAAAACACTTGTGTATGAAAGTGTTCCGTTAGAACTGGTTTCTCCAAGTGCGGCAAGCGATCCTGTTGTCAGCAAATCGTTTATATTTGAATCAAAAACAGTTCCGTCCGCATTTTCTATACCGAAAATTACAGGCTCATCATAGGATGTTCCCTGTGTTGCAGTAAATCTCATTTTCTGCTCACCACCCTGTATAATATTTATATTTCCGAGATAAATATTTGATGTTCCGTTATCATTCTGGGTTATTGTAACAGGGATTATCGATGCAATTTCATCAAGCAGCATATCTTTTTTATCCATCAGTGAACCGTTTTGTCCGGTTTGTGATGAAGATTTTGCAATTTGACCGTTTATCTCAGCCAGCTGCTCAAACTTTGCGTTTAATTCTTCCATTTTTAAATATACTTTAGAACTCTGAAAACTGCCCAAATCACCTGGCTCGCCCAGACTCTCATTGCGGGCATTTATTAACCTGTTTGCCATCTGGTTAAACTGGTTGGCAATGTCCACAGCCTCCTGTGCAAAACTTATTCTGTATGCATTGTTGGTCGGGTCGCCGTTCAGTTTTGCAACAACAGAGAAAAACTCTGAAAATGCTGTTTGTAAACCGCCTTCTCCCTGAATTTCGTTCATTATATTGCCGATATTGCTCGCCATCGAGCCAATCTGGTTATAAAAAGCAGCATCTCCGCTCTGGTCTCTGTAATAGTTGTCAAGTGCCTGATCTCTGTTTCTTGTTATAGCAGACAGTTCAGCACCGTGCCCTATTTTAAGATTGTTGCCGCTTGAACACCAGTTATAGCAGGAATACCCGTGCAAAGCCGTAAACACCGGACTTTGTTTTGAATAGCCCTCTGTGTTCAGATTTGCAATGTTATTACTGACTATATTTAATGCATACTGGCTGTTTTTTATGGCCTGCTGGGCAATGTTAAATGAAGAACCGATTGACATACATTTTCCTTTTTCTTAAGCTTCTTCCACTATTGAGGACATCTCCAGATTTTCTCCGGCAATGTTTTTCCCCCTTTTGTCATATTCATTTGTCGAAATAGAAACACTTTTTAAAATAGCCTCGAGTGTTTTGTTAGTCATATTTATACCGTGTTTTGTAAGTTCAAGATTAAGTTTTTCCAGTTTTGATATCTTTTTAGACAGCTCGTTTATCTGCTTCTTTTTTTCTTCAAACCGTTCCACTGCAGATGGTTCATTCTGTCTCAAAAATTTTATAATTTCAGACATGTTGGGCTTTTTAATATTGAGTTTTGATAAAACACCTACCCTTTTTGTCACCGTGTTATTAACACTTTTAAGGGTGTTAAGAATCAAAGCATCAACATTAAGCAGTTCATCGCTTTTTCCATGAATAAGAATTTCTCTCTTATCCGTATAAAGCTTTTCCATTGTTTCGTATCCGCTGATTTCTTCGTCTATATATTTTTCCAGTTCAACTATGTCTGTCATTGTTTTTCCTCATATTTTTATGCCGAATACTCGACTATTACACTTCTTCCGTATGATAAACCGTATTTTATGTCTTCTTCCGAGAGGTTTGCTTCACCCATCATTTGCGCATATTTTTTAATCTCGTCAATGTTTTGTGATTTCAGAAGAGTATCATCTTCAATATTTACCCCTGAACTGACTTCGGGTTCCAAATCCTGTTTTTGCACAGGAGCAGCAGACTGTTTAAACGCATTCATTGCATTCAACAGCTGCACAGCATTAACATTTGACCTTATACCGCTAATCATTTACCATATCTCCTTATCGACGTTCACTGTAATTTTTGTATTTTTTTCAACAGGAGGTTTGTTAGCTCTCACGACTCCTGTTTCATCCGGAACAAATTTTTCCATCTGTTCGTATATTTGTTTTGCAAAGCCAAAGCTTGTCACCGGATTTTTCGCAATCTGTCTGCCCATTTCATCGAACATATAAGACTTAAATGTGTCTAAGTATTTTGATTCCTCACCGAATATCCCGCCTTCTTTGTCAATTGTTTTATCCATCAAGGTAAGCATCTGGGTAACAAAAATAGATTCAAACTCCTGAGAAACTTTCTTCAACTGCTCTTTTGTAGACTTTTCAGCCTTGATATTGTTAAATATCTGAGCCTGATCGTTTATTAAATCCGGTGATAAAATTGTCTGATGTTTGATATCCATTTTCTTTCTTCCTAGATTACTTCAATTTCAGCCTGTAAACTTCCGGCCTCTCTTAATGCCTGCATAATTGAGATAAGGTCTATCGGAGCCACACCTATAGCATTCAGTGCTCTTACAAGGTCGTTTAGGGTGCTGTTTGCCGGCATGGTAACAAGACTTCCGGCTTGTTTATGAATACCGATTGTGCTGTTTGAGAAGTTTACGGTCGAACCTCCGGAGAACATTTCCGGCTGTGAAACCTGATTTGTTGTCTGGACTGTTACTGTAATATTTCCATGTGCAACGGCTGCCGGCAGAAGCTTAACCTCGCTTCCGATTACAACAGTTCCTGTTCTCTCGTTTATAACAACTCTGGCTTTGTCTCTTGTTGCATCTACCTGCATATTTTCAATGATTGAAAGAAAGGTGATTCTGTCATCGAGAAATTTTGAAGGGATGTTTACTCTTATGCAAGAACCGTCAATAGCTTTTGCGGGACTTACGGACTGGCTGATTTCTTTTGCAACACGGGATGCCATTGTGTAATCGGATTTGTCAAGAGTCAAGGTCAATGTCGTTTCTTCACCAATCTGTGTGTTTATATCACGTTCAACAATACCACCGTTAGGAATACGACCGGTTGTCGTGATAGCTGTCCTTGCGCTTGTACCGTTAGATTCTTTTGAAACGCCGCCGACTGTTACAGGTCCCTGACCGATTGCAACTATTTCACCGTTGGGTGCTCTCAACTGTGTTTGAACAAGAACACCGCCCTCAAGGCTTTTTGCATCTGCGAGAGTACTGACGGTAAGGTCTATCTGGTCACCGTTTTTTGCAAACGGAGGAACTGTTGCCGTAACCATAACGGCAGCAGCAGAACCTTTCTGGATGTAGTTAGACTGTTGAATAACCGTACCTAAATTTTGCAGAAGCATCTGGTTTGTAATCTGGGTGGAGCGTGAGTTGTCCCCTGTTCCCTGCAGACCGACAACAATACCGTAACCGACGAGCTGGTTGTTTCTAACCCCTTTGACATGAGCAATATCTTTTATTCTCACTGCCGTTGCACAGGCCGCAAGCTGCGAAAAGACCATGCCCGCTATCATGATAGTTATTACTGCTAAATTAAAAATACGCTTTTTCATTTTTGATTTTATTCCTTCATCCCTAGAACAGGTATTTAATAAATCTGTTGATAATACCTTCATTGCCGCCTCTGGAGACTGAACCTTTACCGGCAAGTGCAAATTGAAGGTTGGCAACGTTTTGTGAATTTACTTCACCGACATCGTTAATCCATCTAGGATCAACAACGCCTGAAATAAGCAAATCTACACGTTCATTGCCGTTTACGAGTGTTTTTTTACCCTGCACCATGAGATTGCCGTTAGGCAAAAGCTGTACAACCTGTACAGTTACGGCATCAGTGACAGTCATGCCTCTCTGATTTGCTGTTGAACTTGAAACGGTATTACTTCCGCCAAACTGGTTAAACTGGTCATTCAGCGGTTTTCCCGGTAAAATTTTGTTCAGAAAACCGGTAAAACTGTCTTCCGTAACACTGCTTCTGTCAGAGGAATATGTCAGAGAATCGTTGAAATTGATTGTTTCATTCAGAATTATTGTAACCAAATCACCGACTGAACGGGCTCTCACACTGCCATAGAGTGATTTAGGCTCTGCATAATAGGACTGTGATGTGCCGAGCACATATAAAGACTCTGCCTGTACGGCACACTGGCCTATCATCATTGCCGCTGTCAAAACAATTAATCCTTTTGATAAAAATTTCACCCTGTTTTTCATTATAATTTTTTCCTTTGTTTATATTTGAATCAGAACTTGATTTTCTCCGACCACTTTACCGGAGTATATTTTGTTGTACCTTTTGTTTTTAACCTGCACGAGATCGCCTGTATAACCTGTTGTCATTGCAATACCTTCAACAGAAACAGTTAATGCGCTTCCTGTTTTAAAGTTAACGGTAACTGTTGAATTTTTTACAACCTCCGGTTTTGATTTTGCAAACCTTTTGGATAAAACTTCACCCGGATAAAAAACTTTTCCGGCAACCAGACCCTTTGAAATATCATACATATTTAATGTTGTATCCATACATGTAATGACATTTTCTTTTTTTAATTCAACAGACTGCATAGGAATAATTTTATCTCTCGGTATGAGTTCTTTTGCAACAACAGCGTATTTGAAGGCTTTAATTTCAGCCTGAACATAAAAAGTCTGCTGGTATTTATTGTTTACAAAAATATCTATTTTTTTATACTCTCTCGGTACAAGATTTTTTGAATTAGATGTTACTTTTACGGTAACTTTACCTTCAGGAAGTATAAGTTTTTCTACCGGAAGCCTGTTAACAATAACTTCCAGTTCATCCAAATCATAGTTTTTCAAATCTTCCTGAATCTGTGCGGACACAATTTTTTGAAACTGCTCAAGCGTTACCTCCTGCGCAAAGCATGCCGCATGAAAACCAAAAATGAATAAACTTATTAAGATTGTACTAAAGATTTTCTTCATTATTTCCTATACCATCTGATTTGTTTGTCTGAGAATATCTGATGAAGCGGTGATAATTTTAGAGTTTGACTCAAAAGATCTCTGGGCTTTAATCAGGTTTATTAACTCGTCTACAATTTGAACGTTTGAACCTTCGAGAAAGTTTTGCAGAATAGAACCGTATCCGTCCTGCTCGGGAGTTCCCGGTACAGGCGTACCTGATGCCGGTGTTTCTACGTAGAGGTTGTGCCCGATAGACAGAAGACCTGTCGGGTTTTGAAACTTAACGAGCTGTATTTGTCCGACAATTTGTTGTGTCGGGTCATTGCCGACTTTAACTGATACGTTGCCGTCCGGTGTAATGTTTATTTCAGTAGCGTTTTGCGGAATTGTAATCTGAGGCTGGAGAAGCAGACCGTCAGAAGTACAAATTTGTCCGACAGCATCTATCTGAAGCGAACCGTCTCTTGTGTATGCAATTGTACCGTCAGGTCTGATAATCTGGAGGAAGCCGTCACCCTCAATTGCAATGTCAAGAGGTCTGCCTGTAGCCTGCTGAACACCTTCCGTAAAAACCTTTGTTGTTGCGGAAGTTCTGACACCGAGTCCGATTTCAATACCTACCGGCTGATATGTACCCTGTGTAATCATCGCACCGGGTGTTCTTTGAGCAGTGGATATCAAATCCTGAAACTCTGCTCTGGATTTTTTAAAACCTGTTGTATTTACGTTTGCAATGTTGTTTGCAACAATATCAAGGTTTGTTTGCTGTGCTATCATACCTGTTGCGGCTGTAGTTAGTGCCTTTAACATTTTATTTTATCTCCTCCAAGTATTATTTTTTTACTGGTTCAGTCTTCCGATATTTATTGCTGTCGAAAGTTGTGTTGACTCTTCATGCACCAGCTTGCTCAATGTTTCGTAATTTCTTGAAACATTAATAGAATTAATCATTTCAGAAATTACATTCGAATTTGAAAGTTCAAGTGCTCCCTGTTGAACAGAATATCTCTCTGCCACAAGTTCCGGGTTTGTGGCGGGGTCTTTCGGTGCATATCTGGATGTACCCAGTGCCATCATGTCCTCTTTGTTTCCAAAATCCCAGATACCAATAGTCTGCAATGCAGTAGATGTTTCATTTTTGGTTGCAACAAAAGTACCTTCTTCATTTACGGTTAAATCCCGCTGAGAGTTTATCCCGAGTTCTGTTAAGTTTATCCTGATAGGATTGTTAAGTCTGTCCAGAACATAATTGCCCTGTTCATCAACAAGTAGGTTTTCGGAATTTATCATAAAAGCACCGTTTCTGGTGTAGGCAATATCACCCTGACGGCTTCTTACTTTAAAAAAGCCATCTCCTTCAATTGCTAAATCCAGAGGTGCACCTGTTCTTGATATCGTTCCCTGGGAGAATTCATGTACAAGTTTATGAGTTACAGACCCCATGCTTATTTCTCCAACATAAGTTCTATCTTGCATTTTTGGGTTGTTGTGATGAGCCGGCTCTTCCATAACAGCATTATAAACATTTCTGAAAGACAAACCCTCTCTTTTATAGCCTGATGTATTAACATTGGCAAGATTATTAGCAATAGAGTCCTGATAATCAAGAAGACTCATCATGCCTTTTGCTGCTATATCAATTCCTCTTGAAATCAATTCTGACCTCCCGCACTGTATTTTTGATAATTGCTCAATACATTTTTTACATAATTCTGCGTTTCTTTATACGGAGGAACTCCTCCGTATTTGTTTACCGCACCCGGGCCGGCGTTGTAAGCTGCAAGTGCAAGCTCCATATTGCCGTCATATCTGTCCATCAATCCTTTTAAATATTTTGTTCCGCCTGCAATATTCTGTTCGGCATCATAAGCATTTTTTACACCCATAGAGCTTGCTGTAGACGGCATAAGCTGCATCAAACCCATTGCCCCGCAATGAGATGTAGCATCAGTTTGAAAACCTGACTCCTGTTTAATAAGTGCTTTAACAAAATCCTTATCTAAATTATTTTTTGCTGAATACGTCGCTATAAGCTCGTCTATTTCTTTGGAAGTTGCGGAATCATATCTGTTTAGGCTTGAAAAAACTTTGTCTTTAAACGGTGTCGTGTTGTCAGATGAAGTCTTAGACATGCTGGCATCAAGCATTTTTTGAAAATCAGAATCAGCACCCTGAAGCTGTGCTCCGAAAGCAGACAGCTCATTGAACCTGTTTTCTATAGATTGAATACGTCTTAGAGTTATATCTAATCCTGTAATTTGCACTATTCTAATTCCTGCCCAAGTTTTTCTTACCATCCGGCACAATAAATATTTATATTATGCCTCATGTATAAATTACTTTATATGCAGTATTTTCTCATCGGCTCAATGGATGAATTTATTCAAAAAATTATAGACCACATGGTCTATAATTTTTTTTATATATTTACGTTGCTTTTTGAATAAACAGTATTATAAGTATTTATATACAAAAAATAAGGGGTTTGTATGTTTTTCAGTAAAAAAATAGAATGTTTGCATGACAGAGTCCATCCGGAGGTTGATGCGCAATACTGTCCGGATTGCGGAAAATATATAGAAAACAAATGGTACCTGACAAGATGTGCCTGCTGCAATGTAAAAAGAAAAACTATCATTAAACACGGCGAGATACAACCACAGAGCCATTATTGTCCGAATTGCGGTGCAGAAGCGTTCCGAATAGAACAAGTAAAAACAATAAATTTTATTGATATAAATTTTGCAGTGCTTGTAAAAGAAATAAACGAAGAAAAATCAAAAAACAGATGCCAGTCATGGGTAGAAAGACAAACAGAACCATTAAGACTTTTAGGGCTTAATTTTACTTGATAAATTGCTTTGTTTTTACTACTATTCCTGTATACATTTGTACAAAAGAAGAGGAGACAAAATTATGTCAAGAAGACCCGTTATTGCAGGAAACTGGAAAATGCACAAACTCCAGTCAGAATCAGCAGAACTGGCAAACGCAGTTATGAAAGAATTGAAAGAAATAGACAAAGCTTTATTGCCGGAAGTCGTTATTGCTCCGGTATTTACGTCTTT
>CALUTO010000041.1 GCA_944323735.1 Candidatus Gastranaerophilales bacterium | reverse complement strand
CCGCCTCTTTTGCTTGATTTTTCGGCATTAATTTTTTCTTCTATTTTGATTTTATGCTGTTTTCTCAAAAATTCATGTGCTTGATTTAAAAATGCACCGCTTCCGCAGGCTGGGTCTAAAATTTTAATCGTTTCTAACTTATCAGGGTTTTCATCTAAATATCTTCCTATTGTTTCTTCAACAATATAGTGTGTTATATATTCGGGAGTATAAAATATTCCGTCTTTTTTACGTTTTGAGTTCTTTTTATCCTCTTGAATTCCATCTATTTCGTTTTTAAGATGTTCTAAATCCGACAAAGATTGTTCAAAAATATGTCCTAAGATATTAACATTGAGGTCTGATTCAAAATCATAACGGGATAATTTTTTAATATGCTCAAACACTTCATCTTGAATAACAAGTTTGTCTAAAATTTCATCAGGTGCAAATAATCCGCCGTTATAGGCATTTATCGGAGGATTTACATTATTGTTGCCTTTATCAATTGCGGCAAAAAGTCCTCTGAATTCGTCCCATATTCTGCATTGTGACATAGAATAAGAATTTTTTGCATTCTTGTAAATATTTTCAACAGTGTTATGGGGTAAAAGTCCTGCTGTATCTTCACAGAAAAATATAAATATAAATCTGTCGAGAAGTTTTTGTGTTTTTTCTAATAAGAGCTTTTTATCATAATCGGGGTTATTTTCTACGATATATTCAAAAAGGATTTTTCTTACCTTTTTAAAATCACTGTAAAATTCTTTTGTAATATCTATATCCGCAACGCCAGATTGTTTTATTAGTAAATCCATGGGCGAATTTGCCTGTTCATTAATCAGATTTTCCCTGCATAAGCAGAAATAAAAACGCTTGAACTCTTTTTCTTCATTAAGTTTCAGAATATCAAATTCTTCATAGGCGGTCTGCCCTTTTGATTTGTGATAGAGTCTTGTGTATCTAAAATTGGATACTATAACCCAGTCACAGTCAGCGAATTTATAAAGATATTGAAAAGCCTGTTCAACAGGAGTCTGTTTATTTTCTCTTGAACATTGTTTAGTATCTAAATTGCATTGGGCATCTTTTAGCTCTATTACTACCCTTGTCTGTTCTTTTTCTTTTGAATAAAATCCCAGCGATCCATCTGCTTCTTTTCCGTCAACTTCGGTTTTTGCTTCCTGTTTTAATGTCCACTCAAAAAAGCCGTCATCTTGCATTGTATAGCCTAAAATTTCACAGAAGAATTTAGAAAAAAATTTACCCTGCAAGCTTGTTTCTTTAGCCTTGCTCAAATCGTGGTCACGAAAGGATGTTTGCCAAGCTTGTATAATTCCATCTATCTTTTTTCTTTTATCATTTGTAGGAAAAGAAAACTTTTCCATAGCGTTTTTTAAAAGTTTTTGGTTAAAGATTGCAGCCATTTATAAATAATTCCATATTCTTTCAATCCAGATAAACAAAATTGTGTCTGACAAATCATTATTTTTATTATAAGAGAATAATGTTTTGATTATTTGCATTATATAATATTTTTAAGTGTTGTGAAATACTTTATAACAGGCATGTACACGGTAAAATATTTTATATGTTTGAAAATCTTATTTTAAGAGAATTATAATAATTGGTATATGATTATTAATAAACAGACAACAAAAACAATCACTGATGTCCGTTCACTTGAAGAAAAGAAAAAGACATCTTTTTTTAGAGCACTTGATGCTATATCTTTTAAGAGCTCTGAGTTTTGTCATCTTAATCTTAAACATCCGGATTTTAAGCTAACAATCGAATATCCCAGAAATAATTTTATTAACGATATCCAACAGATAATAGAAAATATTGATAAAAATGATTCTGAGAAAATATGGGATTTGGTGGGCTTTCAATTAAAAAGAAGGGATTCCGGAGAAATTGTATTGTATGGTTATCCGGTATGTGTTGACAGTTATGAGAGCGTTTTTGAAAAAAATTCAACACATTTGATGCCTATAATAGAAAAAATAGAATTTATAGTAAAAAAGTTTACTGTTGAAAATAGAGTTTTGAGTGATGGAAAATTTGTTTCTGACAGTATGGCAGATGTTTTTACGGATATGTTTAATGCTTTGCCCGAGTTTTATTCTCTTGTTGGTAAAAAACAGCACAAAACGCATAGTTATACGGTTGATATCCATACTTTTAATGTTATTCGTGAATGTATTCAGGATTCTTTTTTTGAAAAATTGAACGTGCAGCAGAAGTATGAATTGCTTATCAGTGCGCTTTTGCATGATATTTCTAAGGAAGAATATAGTATAGACAAGGCTCATCCGACAAATTCTGCTAATGATGCATATTGTATTTTGAAAAAGTTTAATTTGCCCGAAACTATGCATTCAAAAATTTATCTGCTTATTAAAAATCATGATATGTTAGAACAGTGTAATAAGCAGGTTTTAGATGCACTAACAGGAGAGAAAAGACCGGTAAGTGATATAGAACAAAATAAAATAGTTATGCAATATGCTGATGAACTTGGTTTTGATAATAATATTATAAAGTTGGCTTGTATTTTAACAGGGGCAGACCTGAAAAGTGTTAAACGTGACGGAAGTTTTTTTCTAAAATATCGGGATGCATTATGTATTGTAAGCAAAAAGCTTGATACAATTGTGCAAAGATACACAAAATAAATACATTCTCGCTATTCATTTATCAGTTCGATTGTTTTATTACAAATATTTTCAGCTGTATAGTTTTTATCAATTATTACTGTATGCGGATAAAGTGATTTCCTTGGTGCCCATTTTTTTATCATATCTGTTTTGTAGAAAATGCAGACGGTAGGGAGTCCCGAGGCATAAGCAAGGTGCATTGTGCCTGTATCAATACTTATTACGGCTTTACACAACTCCATAATATTTGCCATTTCATAAATTGTAGTAGCATCAGTCAAATCCACAAAATTTAAACATCCGTTTCTTTTTAGTTTGTCTGCATAATTGCGGCAATCTTTGCCTGCTCCGAACAAAAATACGGTTTTGTCCTGTGATGCCAGCTGATTTATTAAATTTATTGCAGTATCGACAGGCATGTCTTTTTCTTTTTGTTTGCTGACAGTACAAAGACCGATAATTTCTTTATTTTTGAATTGCTGTGCAATTTTTTGTGCTAATTCATTTTGAGCCGGATTTGTTTCATATTTTACAGGCAAGACTTCTCCGTTTTTTCCGGTGAGTGCTCTTATAAAATCACCGTTTATATCCTGCATGTGAACCAGTTCATTTTTTCTTTCAAAATGAATATCTGTCAGCATCCATTTGAAGATTTTATTCGGACCGGAAATCCTTTTTTGTGCATGCAAGAGATAAGATATAATAATGCCTCTGTCATTGTCATACATAATAAAAGCTGCATATATTTTGTTTTTATATTTGCAGTTTTTTGAAAAATTTATCATTCCGGAAAAACCTTTGTCTTTCCCCCTTTTATCAATATATATTGCATCATCAACACAATACTGATATTTTGCAGCTTCATAGAATGGTTTATCTACCAGCAGTACGACTTTTGACTCCGGATAGTTAAGTTTTATATTTTGACATAGTGTATTGGTCAACAAAACATCACCAAAACATGAAAGGTTTATTATTAGAAAAATTTTTTGTTCATTACTGTCAGACATATTATATAAAAAAATTCGTAACTATTTGTTCATTTTAGTATATATAAATTGTATTTTCAAGAAACTTTTGGTGTATGATGAATACAATGAGGTTTATTTTTAGCGTAAGGAGTTGAAAAAATGAAAATAGCAGTTACTTATGACAAGGACAACAACGTTTTTCAGCATTTTGGTCACACAGAACAGTTTAAAATCTATGATGTAGATAACAATGAGATTGTTTCATCCAGAATTCTTTCATCTGATGGAGAAGGTCACAGCGCACTGGCTGAACTTCTGGAAAAAGAAAATATCGACAAACTTATTTGCGGCGGAATCGGCGGCTGCGCTGTGAATGCACTTTCAGAAGCCGGAATAGAAATTTTTGCCGGCATATCCGGCAATGCTGATGATGCAGTGAAATCATATCTTTCAGGAACGCTTGAACAGACAACATCACCGAATTGTAATCATCACGGTGACCACCACCATGAGGGACATCATCATGAACATGGTCACTCTTGCGGACATAACTGTCATTAATAAAGTATGTAATATTATCTGGGAGAAAACTAATGAAAGACAAAAATTTTTTAATGATACCGGGACCAACACCAGTTCCTGAAAGCGTTTTGCTTGCTATGGCAAAACATCCAATCGGACACAGAAGCTCTGAATTTTCAGCAATATTAGAAGAAACGTATGCTGATTTAAAATGGCTTTTCCAAACCCAAAATGATGTATTTATTTATACCTCAAGCGGTACCGGAGCTATGGAAGCTGCGTTGTCTAATCTTGTCAACGAAGGTGACAAAGTTCTTTCTCTTGTAATCGGAAACTTTGGCAACCGCTGGGCAAAAATTGCAAAATCTCTTGGCGCAGACGTTGAAAAAATAGAAGTAGAAGCGGGAAAAGCTATTGACCCTAAAGTCTTGAAAGAGAGACTCGACGCTGATGTTAATAAAGAAATAAAAATAGTCACACTGACACACAATGAAACCTCAACAGGTGTTACAAATCCGCTTAAGGAACTTGTTTCAATCATAAAAAATCATGGCGCAGTTTCTGTTGTTGACGGTGTAACATCTGTCGGCGCAATAGAATGCAAAATGGATGAATGGGGAATAGATGTACTTGTTTCAGGCTCTCAAAAAGGCTTTATGATTCCCCCGGGGCTGGCATTTTTGGCTGCGAGTGAAAAAGCTTTCAAAATGCATGAACAGTGCAAGCATCCTTCATTCTATTTTGACTGGAGTGCATACAGAAAATCGGTCAGAGCAAATTCCACTCCTTATACACCGGCGGTTAACCTGATAGTTGCACTGCATGAAGCATTGAAGATGATAAAAAAAGACGGGCTTGAAAATACAATCAACCGACACGCAAAACATGCAAAAGCTTTGCGTGCTGCGATAAAGTCAATGGGATTGAAACTTATGGTAGAAGATGACGCTATAGCTTCGAATGCTATTACATCAGTTTATCCGCCTGACGGCATTTCCGTTCCGGATATCAGAAGCACACTCAAAAAAGATTTTGACATAGAAGTTGCAAACGGACAGAATGATCTGAAAGACAAGATATTCAGAATGGGTACACTTGGCTATGTATGTGATAGAGATGTGCTTGCGGCTGTTTCTTCACTCGAAGCCAGCCTGTACAAACTCGGGCACAAATTCGAGGTCGGCTCGGGCGTCAAAGCTGCTATTGAAAATCTTGTTTAGTGTAATTTTAATATAAGCCCTAATAAAAAAGGTCTGATGAATTTCATCAGACCTTTTTAGCTTTATGTATTTTTAATTAGAATACAATTCGCATTTGTTCACCGGGGTTCAAGCTTGATTCGTTAGATTTGCTCGGGAGGATGAGGTAAACAATTTCATCGCCTACTTCATAAACTACACCGAATACACCGCTGACTGCGAGCTTGCAGATGTCATAGACACCTTTACCGATGGTAACAATGCTCCAGCCGTAATCTTTAACACCTGCAACCGGCTGTAAAGATAACAGTTCAACAGTTCCGTTAGAGAGCTGGTCTCCGAACTGTTCCAGTCCGTTACCTACAACATTTACACCCGAAGCACCTGTACGACCTGCAACACCAACGACTCTCGCTGCTGTAGAAAGCGGAGCACCGATAAGTCTTGCGAGGAAGTTCGGGCTTTTGATTTTTTCTGCTGTTGCGTTAGAGATATTTTTCGGGAAGTCAACGCTTGTTTCTTTGTCTTTGAGACTTAAGAATTTAACTTTGACATAGCCGGGGTTTTTGAACCCTGGTCTTTTAACTTCAACAACTTTACCGTAAACTTTTGAGCCTGCAGCGAAAGTGTGTCCGCCGACTGTTACATCGTTTACGAGTTTTGCCGTAAATCTGTCGCCGATATTAGAATGTTTTGCGCTGATTCTGTTAGCGAGTTTGATATCGAGACAGGTCGGTTTATAATTTTTGATTGCATCAGGTGCATTCGGGTCAGTTGCAACACTTGAGTTGTTCAAGTTGCTTCTTAACCAGCCGACAAGATATGCAACCTGTTCTTTTGAAAGGTATTCATCATCGTTAACTTTAGATGGGTTCGGAACCTGCTCAAGAGCCTGTGAATTTACGACTTCTTTTGTAGGTGCGATAGCCCATTTCGGGATGTATTTGATTTCTTTGCCCTGAAAATCAGGTACAGTCATACTTCTGTCAATAGGAACAGCTATCATTTGTGCTACTGTAGCGAAAACTTCTGCTTTTGTGATAGGCTGGTCAGGCAGGAATGTTTTGTTCGGGTAGCCAATCATAACACCTGCTGATGCAGTTTTGTCTATCCACTGTTTTGCCCAGTAGTCAGACGGAATGTCTTTAAAGTTTTTTGCTCCTTTCTGTTCAAGAGAAAAACCTTCAGCTATGATAATAGCAAGCTCTGAACGAAGGACAGGGAGTTTGGGGTTGAAGTTCGGGTTTTTGCTTTTGTCTTTAATCAAAGACATAACATCTTTTACCCAAGAGTCAACAAGAACATTATCCTTGTTTTCAACTGCAACCTGATTTTTTGATTTTTCAGCTTTTGAGCCGACAATGTAAACATCAGTATCGTTTACTGTTGCCTGTGACTGGGTGCCGAAAAATGTAGGGTGAGCATAAGCTTCTGATTTTGGGGTTTTGCATCCGGCAAAAGCTGCACTTCCGATACAAGCACAGACTAATGAGAGTGCAAAGAGTTTTTCAATTTTTTTCATACACTTCTCCTAACTACTTCAGAAAACAATTTCTCAATAAATTGTTTGTTTAATAATTATCTACATTATTTTTCTAATCGTCAATACCCAATCAAAAATCTTAATTATTTAGTTATTAAGACTAATGCAAATAGTACTCTCTGTTAATGTTTAATTTTTTGTGTCTGTTTAAAATAAGATGACCGACAAAAATTTAAAATGAATATAAGGAGTTATTTTATTATGACAGAAATGGTGAACAGATTTTGTAAAAGTTTTCTGGTAGAAAGCGTTTTCCTTATGATAATGGGGATATTGCTCATTATTATGCCGGGATTTTCTACCGTAACATTGAGTTTTTTAATCAGTGTGAGCTTGATGGTCGTCGGGATTTATAAACTTATAAACTCTATCGTAAGAAGAGATGAAGTTGAAAAATTCTGGCTTCAAATGATTATCGCACTTCTGTTAATAGTCACAGGTATATATATGACGATTTATCCTTTTTACAACCTGTTTGTATTAACAATGGGTGTTGCACTGTATTTTATTCTTGACGGTATAAACTATATCACTGTGTCCGTCAAATCCAGACATATCATGAAATACTGGTGGATGGGTATATTGAGTGCGATAGTTCAATTTATTCTGGCGTTTATAATAATATACGGAATGCCCGGAACAGCACTTGTAACCATAGGTATATTACTCGGTATCAATTTGCTCTTCGGCGGTATTGCTATGCTGTCAGTATATGCCAGTTCAATATGCCGGAAAGATTATTAATAACGGGATACATAAAATAAAAACATCTGTCTTTTAACAAGACAGATGTTTTTTGTCAAAAAATACTACTTTATTATGAAAATATTCAAACTAAATAAGAATATTTTTTGACAGAAAAATATTCTAAACTGTTAATGAGCAGATAGCATTAAAATTGCGCAAAGACTATCTGTAAAATGAGCAAGGAGTAAGTCTCATCAGGGATAAGGGCAGGTGAAACTTGTGTGCTTAGTATTTTAACAAACATACAAAGCATGAATGTTAAAAATAATTTAGCCGCTGCAACGAATGCAGTGGATATTGCGCTGGGGAGAATGTCAACAGGCTGCAAATTAAACTGCGCAGCAGACGATGCAGCAGGTCTTTTCCTATCCTCAACAATGACAGCGCAGCTCCGCGGTTCTCAACAGGCAATAAAAAACATATCAGACGGAATCTCGCTCCTCCAAACAGCAGATGGAGCCCTGTCCAACATGACGGATATACTTGCCCGATTGAGAGATTTGTCAGTACAATCAGCAAACGGAGTATACGACGAAAAAGCACGAGAAGCCTTCCAGAGAGAAGCCGATGCGTTAACAGAACAATTAAAACAGATATTGGAAGGAACGAGCTTTAATGGAAAGACGTTGTTGCAGACATCTGAAAACCCTACTCTGGCAAGCACTTTAACCCTCTCGGGGGGGGTAATCCGAATAACCTTACCCGCGCAAGTTTTCGTGTAATCGACCCTAACCAAACAGCTTCATCACAAACTGTATCTTTAAATACAGCCTCTTCCTATACTTCCCATACTTCTTATACGCGCTCAAACGTTCAACGCACATTGTCACAGGGGGTAGGATTGATTCCTAATTCGGGTCTGGATGCTTATACAGCATTTTCAGGAACAGAATTTTTAACCCAGAACTCCGACTCTGCTCCATCAGCAATTTCGGACGGGGTTGATCCATTGTCTTCGGGTGCATTGAATTTCTCGGGCGGAGAGACGATGGAAGTGGAGATTGATGGCAAAAAATACAGAATAACGAATAATTTATCAACTTCTCAGCAGCTTTCTTATTCTGTGGAAAACGGTGTAACTAAATTTATATGTTCAATTTTTACAATAACAGCTGTTGACAAAGATGTTGCATATAATCTTGATATTGCGGGTAAGCAGAATACAGTTATTACAGGGAATATGGATGATACCGTCACATTTTCTCTCACCAGAGACCCGGGTTTATCGAATACACTGTATGCCGGTGCCGGAAACGACACAATAAACAACTACGGAAATTTATCTAATATCTATGGTGGAGATGGTGACGATGTTATTAATGTTATTGGCGGATATTCTTCGAGGCTTTATGGCGGGAGCGGGAATGATACTATTACTTTAAATGATTTATTGCATCGTGCTTATGGGGAGGATGGGGACGATTATATAGAAATTAATGCTGGTTCTTCCCAGGGTTTTGGCGGAGATGGAAACGACTCTTTTTCTGTAATGAGCGGTAGTAGTTCCAGAATTGATGGCGGTTCAGGCACAAATACCCTTTTGAGGGATAACGGGACAAATACTGTTGCTGTGAATGTTGATGGCGCAAATGCATTTTCTGAAACATTCGCTGCCGGAGAAACGAAAACTATTTTGATAGACGGATTACGTTATGAAGTTACTAATACATCTGATGAAGAGCAGAATTTTATTTATAAAATTAATGGTGATGAGACCGAATTTTGGACGGGAAAGTTTACGATAAAAGCTAAAGATGATGATGTTTCTCATAATATTCGTATGATGGATCATCAAATAACTTATTATTGCGGCAATGCGGGTGATACGGTGCATACTGATGAAATAGGCGGAACTATCTATGGTGGGGACGGAAATGATGTTATGATTGGAACAGGTTCAAATGGGATTTCTTATTTCTTTGGTGGTAAAGGAAATGACAGTATAACCATAGGTAACCCATTGCTTTCTTATGTAGACGCAGGTGACGGAGATGATGTAATAACGGTAAATAGTAATGGTTATGGTTCCGGAACGGGTATTCTCGGAGGAGATGGAAACGATACTTTTTATCTTAATGGCTCTGCCGGCGGGACTGTCGTTGATGGATGCGGCGGGGATGATGTATTCTATGCGAATGGCTCTCATTTTTCTATTCTTGGCGGAGAGGGGAATAATACCGTGAATGAAACAGGTTCGGATAATTACTACTCTAATGTTTCTAATACTCTATCTCTGCTTACGGAACTGGATTTTTCGGGTGCCGGAGATACGAAAACAATTACTATTGCAGGAGTTACGTATACCATAACCTGCGGTCGAATTACTAATAAACCCGATTCAGAAAACTTAACCCTTGCTTATGGGTATAATTCTGTAACCGGAGAAATTATTTTTTCCGGAAATGGATTTACTATAACTTCGGACAAAAATAAACCCCAGAATATAGTTCTTCTAGGTACTCAAAATACTCTATATACGGGAAGTGAAGATGACATAATTAATATCTACGGGGATCGCAATTTTGTATATTCCGGCTCCGGTAATGATACTATTATTCATAACGGAACACTTGCGAATTATATATATGGAGAAGACGGGAATGACGAGATAATCCTGAATAGAGAGAATAGACTTACTGTTAGCGGTGGTAATGGAAATGATACGATAACGGTAAAACAAGCAGCTTATGATGTTCATGGCGGCTATGGAGATGATACATATAATATTGAAGGAACAGACATAACTATCAGAGATCAGGACGGAAATAATGTCTATAATATAAAAGGCGAGAACAACAATATAGCTGGCGGCACCGGCAACGACACCTTCAACATCTACGGAAACAACAACCTCGTAACAGGCCAGGGCGGAGACGACTACTACGTGATCCTCGGAGATAACAACACAATAGACGGAGGAACGGGCCTGAACTACTACGTTGACATAGGAACAGGAAATAAACCGACAAACGTGTCCCCCGACCCGAACTCGCAAACAATAACCTTCGTAACCCAAAACCAAACAAAAGACATAATGCTGGACGGCAAACACTACACCTTCGTGAATACAAACCACGACGGAACCTCCCCCGCCTCCAATAAAGTGTCCTACTCCTACAACCCGAATACAGGCGAACTCCTCGTAATAGGCTCGGATATAACCCTGATATGCGCTGACGACAAAGAAAATAATATAAAACTCATGGGAAATAACAACATAATCCAGGGAGGCTCCCAAAACGATAAAATAACAGTAGACTCGGGTAATAATAACTATATCTACGGAAATGACGGAAACGATACAATAACAACAAATACAGAAAATAACAATATATACGGAAACAATGGAAACGACACAATAGAAGTAAACGCCTCAAACTCCACAACAGAAATAAATGCAGGAGCCGGAAACGACACCCTGCTAATAAACTCGGATAACAATACAAATATCCAAACCGGCTCCGGCAACAACACAACAACAATAACCGGCTCAAATAACAGCCTAACAACAGAAAATGGAAATAATAAAATAACAACCAATGGAAATAACAATACAATAACAACCGGAAATGGAGATAACCGCTTCTCAATAGTGGGAAATGAAAATCAAATAACAACAGGCGAAGGAAATAAAATAATAGGAATCCAAGGAGATAACAACACCCTCACCGGTCAGGATGGAAACAACACAATAAACATAATAGGCGGAAATAACACAATCACAAC
>CALUTO010000040.1 GCA_944323735.1 Candidatus Gastranaerophilales bacterium | reverse complement strand
CCTGCGTCTACCAACCTCTCCTCTGATGTGACATTTAGTCACATCTTCGTCGGCAGAGTGCCACAGGCCCTTATTCTGTTTTCATTTTTCAATCTGCACTATTTCTTACAGACTTTTTATTTGTTTCTCCTGCGTCTACCAACCTCTCCTCTGATGTGACATTTAGTCACATCTTCGTCGGCAGAGTGCCACAGGCCCTTATTCTATTTTCAAGTTATCACCAAAAGATATATTTCTCTTTTGCTCATTTATAAATATTTTATATTATAAAACACAATCGTCAAGAATATTGAAAAAAAAGAATGTTTAAAATATTATAAAATATATAAATTGTTTAATATAAAAATTTCGTACTTTTATAATACGATAATTGAAGGGGCGTTAGCGCAGCTGGTAGCGCACGACACTGGCAGTGTCGGGGTCACGAGTTCGAGTCTCGTACGCTCCACCATTTATACACAGACCTTCTAGAGGTCTTTTTTATTATACGGAGGGGATACATGCCTGAAGAACAGGAAAATTTAACGGAGCAGGAATATTTTGACAAATATGTAAATATTTCCTATGTTGATGCAAATCTACCGCAACCGAACAACAAAGTTATATTAAAGCATTATCTATGCTCTGCATTTTTGTATGGATTTGTTTTATTATTTATCTGGGCTAACCCGTATTTTTACGGAGAATTTGGCGCAGCTATAGACGGTTTTACGGTAAGAAAATTTCTGATTTATTTATATGCGGCTTATTTGATTATTGCGCCGTGCATATTTTTTACATTCAGACCGAAAACGCTGTGGATTTCACACAACACTGTTGTAATAAATTATTTGATAAGAATATTAAAACACAGACCGAAATTCGCAGCATTTACGCTGGATAATATAAAAGAACAGCTGGCACTTTACAAAATGAGCTACAAAGAATCACAGTCTCTGGTTTTGTTGTTCATAAAAATGTTCTACGGTCCTATCATGCTAAGCGGAGTTTTTATCAATTTTGACATAATGAAAGACCAGCTCCCTGACTTTTTTAATATGATACAGACAACTATATCAAACGTACAAAATAACGTAACACCGCTTTATATGGGACTTATGGATTTTCGAAGCTGGTTTTACAGCATAGCTGTAACAATTTTGTTCTTTTTAGATGTTGCTGTTTATGCGTTCGGGTATTTAACAGAATCAGTGCTGTTCAACAACAGAATAAGATCAGTCGACAATACTCCGGACGGACTTTTCTTTTGTTTAATATGCTATGGCCCGTTTAGTTACGCACCGGAACAATTTTTCGGATTTTTCCAGGGTGATTATAATGTCGTGGCATTCGGCGATATAAACCACTGGGTTACATGGCTATTTTATGCATTCAATTTAATATTCCTGTTTATTTATACAGCGGCATCAATAGCACTGTTTACAAAAGCCAGCAACCTGACTAACCGTGGTACTGTATCAAGATGGCCCTACAGCATGGTCAGACATCCGGCATACTCCGCAAAACTCCTGTTCTGGTGGTCAACAGTAATACCACTGTTCCTTGTGAATTTTTACGCAGCCGGATTTAATCCCACAGGCTACATATTAATGGTCATATCAACGGTATTTAGCATGTGTGTCTGGACAACAATCTACTATTTTCGAGCCCTGACAGAAGAACGACATCTTATGAAAGATCCGCAATACAGAGAATATGTAAAGAATGTAAAATACCGATTTATACCCGGCTTGTGGTAATTAAAAAACAATAAAAAAGCCCGCTCGTCTAAAGCGGGCATTTTTATTATTCATTATTCAATAACAAAGTTAAACATTCAGCTTTATGTATTTTGCTGAAGTAATACCATCAATTGCATTTATTGCATCAATAGTAACATCATCAACTTCAGAACCTGTATTTATAATCATAATAGAGACATTGTCTTTGTTCGATGATTTTTGTGCAACATTCATTCTGCTGATATTAATACCGTTGTCACCCAGCACAGTTGCAACTTTTGCAACCATGGACGGTTTGTTTTCGTGCGGAACAAGAAGCATGTGTTTTTCAGGTACTATGCTAGTGTCATAGTCATTGATTTTAACTATTCTCGGCATACCCTGCGCTATTAATGCACCGGAAACAACAGTTTCATCTTTGTCTGTAATCAGTTTTACCGTAATTGAGCCTATATAGTCGCAGCTTTTCCGGGATTTTGTTGTTGTAACATCCAGTCCCTTATTTTTTGCGAGAATCGGTGCATTAACATAATTTACATCCACAAGGAAAGATGAAAATACACCTTTTAAAATTGCTGTTTCAAGAGGAGAAACATCCAAATCCGCAAGATTACCGTTAACAGTAATAGCAATAGACTTAAGATTTCCGGAGACGTTTTGCATAGCGAGTTCCCCGATATTTTCAGCAATCTGCATATAGTCTTTAACAGGCTCAAGCTTTTGAGGTTTTAATGACGGTATGTTCACAGCCGCTCTTGCACTGCCCCCTGAGAGAACTTCTTTTATCTGCTGTGCTACATCAACAGCAACATTGAGCTGGGCTTCTTCCGTGCTGGCACCGAGATGCGGGGTGAGAAGGATATCGCCTGTCGTTTTTACCAGCGGATTTTCTGCAATATCAGGCTCCCCTTCAAATACATCAACCGCTGCCTGCGCAACCTGTCCTGATTCAAGTGCTTCTTTCAGAGCTGCTTCTTCGATAATACCGCCTCTTGCACAATTTATGAGTCTGACGCCCTTTTTCATTCTGTTTATTGTATTTCTGTTTATAAGATAGGCTGTTTCTTTCGTTTTTGGTGTGTGAACCGTGATATAGTCAGGAATACCCCAGAACTCATCCAGTGTTGAAATATATTTAGCACCTGATTTTTCAACAACGTCTTTTGAGGTATAAGGGTCAAACACATACACCTCCATACCCAGTGCCTGCGCAACTTTTGCCACATGAGAGCCGATTTTTCCAAAACCTATGATACCGAGCGATTTGTGATACACTTCATGCCCCGTAAATTTTGAACGTTCCCACAGCCCCTGTTTTGTGGAAGCTGCCGCCTTTGCAATATTTCTGCTCATCGCAAGCATCAGCGCAATAGTGTGCTCTGCCGCCGCCATAGTATTCCCGTCAGGAGAATTTACTACGATAATCCCCCTTTGCGTTGCTTTTTCAACATCGATATTATCTACACCTACACCGGCTCTGCCGATTATTTTTAATTTTTTACCGGCTTCAAGAACTTTTTGCGTGACTTTTGTCTGGCTTCTGACCATAAGAGCATCATATTCGCCTATAATTTTGCAGAGCTCGTCCTCCGGCATGGTCGGCAGAATATCCGCCTCTGCAGCCTCTTCTATTATTTTTTTTGCTGTTTCGTTAATCTTGTCAGTAATTAATACTTTCATTTTTCACCCCTGTTTTACTACATAACCCAATATCGTTATAATTTCCGGCTGTATTCTAAACACTATCCGCCGCAGCCTGCTATCCTGATATTTTGCTGAAATCAGCAATTTTGTCAAAGTTTCGTTTCAAAGAATTTAATAAAGCCAAACGGTTCTCTTTAATTTTTTCATCTTTGTCCATAACGAGAACATTGTCAAAAAATGCATTCACCGCAGGTACTACCGTCATCAGTTCATCGTAAAGTGTTTTATAATCATCAGCATTAATTTTTGACACAGCTTCATAAAGCTTAGTTTCATAATCGTTTACAAAAAGCGAACTATCCGGTTCATCTGCTGTATTTTTATCTTTTATCAGCCTGATTATGCGGTTTGCTGCTTCATTGAACGATGAAAAATCCGGCTTTTTCGTAATTTCTGACAGAAATTCAAGTCTATTTGCAAAATCCAACAAATTAACAAGTGCGGGTCTGTTTGAAATACATGCCTCAACAACATCATGAGAATACTTTTCTGAATATAAAATACTCAATCTCTGCTCAAAGAAGATTTTAATCTCGTCTGCGTTTTTTTGCGTATCATTTGTTTTCAAAGGCAGAAGTTTTAATGATTTTTCAATCAGCTCATCCAGATTTATTTTAAGCTGCTTCTGGATAATTGTTTTAATAACACCGAGAGTCGCACGTCTGACACCAAGCGGGTCAGCAGAGCCTGTCGGTTTTTTACCTTCCGCAAATACTGCACAAATTGTATCAATCTTATCAGAAATACCGACAATCTGCCCCTCTATCGTTTCAGCCAGTTCAGAATCAGCACCGAGGGGGAAATAGTGTTCTTTTATTCCCTGAACAACCTCCGGTTTTTCACCGGCATTCATTGCATAATCAGAACCGATAAATCCCTGCAGCTCGGTAAATTCAAACACAAGGCTTGTCACAAGATCCGCTTTACACAGAAGTGCCGTCCTTTCAATGGTTTCAGTGTTTTGAAGTTTTAAGCCGGAAGCAATATATTTTGATAGTTCAATTATTCGCATGGTTTTGTCATAAACACTGCCCATGCCTTTTTGAAAGGTTATACCTTTGAGTTTTTCCACATTATCTGCAAAAGGTTTCTTCGTATCTTCGTTAAAGAAGAAAATCGCATCATCCAGCCTTGCAACAACGACTCTCTCATTACCTGCTTTTATATTTTCAAATTCATTTCCCGTGTAATTTGTCATGGTGATAAATTTGTTCAATAATTTACCGTCTTTATACATAGGAAAATATCTTTGATGAACAGCCATGACAGTAACAGTGACTTTTTCAGGAATTGTAAGATATTTTTCATCAAATCCGCAAATAACAGGAACCGGCCATTCACAAAGGTTCGTAACCTCTTCTACAAGATCATCATCCAGATAAACTTCCGCATTTATTTCTAATGCTTTTTTCTTTGCAGAGTCGATTACGTGCTGCTTTCTTTTATCCTGATCTGCCATTACATTTGCATCAAAAAGTGCTTTTTCATAGCTGTCGGGATTTTTTATTTCTACTTTGTCAGATTTAAATCTGTGCCCTCTTGAAAATCTTCCTGAGTCAACATCCGCTATTTTTACCGGAACTTCTTTGTCATCGAGAAGAGAGACAATCCACCTGATAGGCCGCTGAAACTTCACATCCAGTGCCGCCCATCGCATAAAATACGGGCCCTGTAATTTTAGAACAGCGGAGGCGGCATTTTCTTTGATAATATCAGATATTTCTTTGCCTTTGATTGAAACTTTTGCCCAGACATAATTATCCTTCTTAAAAAGGTCTTTTTCTTCGACATTGTTCTTTTTAGCAAAACCTGAACCTGCCGGAGACAGCGTTCCGTCCTCTTTGTATGCAATACTCACAACCGGCCCTTTTATAAGCTTTTCAGAGTCCGCCTGTTTCTCTGATAGACCCTCTATAACAAGAGCCAGCCTCCTCGGGGTCGAATAGGTCTTTATGTTTGTAAATGAAACTTTGTTTTCATTTAAAATTTTTTCAAAATTTGTTTTCAGCTGCGAAATTCCGTTTTTAATAAATTTGTGCGGTAATTCTTCTGTACCGATTTCCAGTAAATATTTGCTCATCTTCTCTTCCTTACAAAGAACATTATTGTAATATATATGTATTAATTATAATATAAACATAATTTTCATGAATTTTTTTGATGATATAATATTAACATTAGAGGAAAAAAAATGAAAAAACGCTGGTACGACAAAGACGCTACTGTCAGTCTTGCTGTCAGTCTAATAAAAAACACATCACCGCAAATCCAGAACAATTGCGCCGAATTAATTATCTCAAAAGCACAGGATATGGGTGTGACTGTCGAACACGGAATAATGGATGCATTCGGCTATGTCATGCTCAGATGGTACGACTCGAATGAAAAACTATCCATGGCTTTTGAATATTTCAAAAAATCAGATGATGATTTAAAGAAAGAAATTGCCATTGACATTATCGCATTTTTAGAAAAAGCAGAAACAAAAGATGAAGTATTATAAATTTTTATTTTTAATTTTATTTTTTATGCTTACGCTGCCGCTCAGGGCCGAAGCAATGAAAATAGGGCTGCAAGACGGGGTCAAAGAAGCTGTCATTGCAACAAGTACAACCGGTGTTATGATTAACGCTGCTGACAATAATCCTTTTTACAAAATTGAGTCAATGAGACCGTATGTTTTCAAAGCAAAAGGAGACAACAGCCTTTCTGTTTCAATAGGAGGAAGGTTTTACAACCTTAACGTAGCTAAAGTGATTATAAAACCGACGGGCAAAGGTTATATTTCAGCGAAAAAACGCTGGTACAGGGGCGGCATGATTGTCGAAAACAGGAAAGGCGAACTTGTTGTTATAAATGATTTGCCGCTTGAAGATTATATTTTAGGTGTCGTACCTTCTGAAATGCCCTCGAAATGGAGCTATGAAGCACTAAAAGCACAGGCAATTGCAGCCAGAAGCTACGCTATAGCAAACCGCGGCAAACGTGCTTCACGGGGTTATGACCTGAAAGACACGCCTGAGGATCAGGCATACGGAGGAGCATCAAGCGAGACCTATTCTACAAACAAAGCCGTCATTGAAACAAAGGGAATAGTAGTTACCTACAACAGAAAAGTCATTCCCGCCTACTATTCTGCCTCTGCAGGCGGTCATACCGTAAACTCCGGACAGGTATGGAATAAAGATTTGCCTTATTTACGCTCGGTTCCGTCTTTTGATGATGGTATATCAAAAAACGGGCATGGTATAGGAATGAGCCAGCATGGTGCAAATAATCTCGCAAAACAGGGCTACAATGCTTATCAAATTTTAACTTATTTTTACAATAATATAAAATTTGGACGACTTGACCCGTCGTGGATTCTTTAGTTCAAAAACACTGTATTTCAGCCTGCAGAAAGGGGGTTGAGTGTACCCATATCCCTAACCTCCTTTTAAAACTTTATTTTAAAGAAAAAAATTTTTATAAAAATGCTTGCTAAAATGCGAAAAATATATATAATAACTCATGTAATATAAAGGAGGTTCTTATGAACAAAGAAGAATTAGTAAAAGAAGTTTCAAAAAAATCAAAAGTTTCACAAAAAGCTGCTGCCGATGTAATCGCTGCAACTCTTGAAACTATCACAAAATCAGTAGCAAAAGGCCAAAAAGTTACTCTGGTTGGTTTCGGTACTTTTGAACCCAGAAAAAGAGCAGCTCGCTCAGGCCGTAACCCTCAAACAGGTGCTACTATCAAAATCGCTGCTAAAACAGTACCTGCATTCTCTGCCGGTAAAAAATTCAAAGAAGCTGTTAAGTAGTTTTTTTGGTGAAAATATAAAAAAGGGGCTCTGTTTAATACACAGCCCCTTTTTTGATAACTCTGCACTGACGGCAAGAAACAGTAAAATTTTTTCATATTTTTAATTCCGGTGTAACTAAAATTAACATCACAGCCTGAAATATTGATATAGGATTGTTTTTCGTATATTCTAATCAATAAAAAAAACACGGATATGACAGAAAACGGAAATATAGATTTTAATAAAATAGCTTCAGAATGTGAAATTGGCACGGATAGTGACAGTTCGAGCACTATTTCTTTGCTTGAATCTCTAAAAGCAAAATTCACGGATATTGAGCTTATAGCATGCTTTAATTTCTTTCTGGGAATAGAACAACGTTCAGCCGTTTTATTGTATTTGCTGAAAGAATTAAACAGATTCAAAGACACATCCTCACTTGAGGTTATTACCGATTTATTGCTGCTTAAAGACAGAGAGGACAGGGATGAATATACGAATGTCCGTGTCCAGTGCGCCAAAGTAATTTCGAACTTTAAAGACCACCGCTCGGTTTTTCCTCTTCTTGAATGCCTGAATAACAAAAATGACCACTACAAAGTCCGTCTCAGCTGCGCAGATGCGCTGGGACGTCTGGGTGACAGGTATGCGGTTGTTTCGCTTATTAATGTAGTAAGCGATGAAGAAGAAAAATCAGTTTATATCCGTGAATCTGCTGCGGCAGCACTGGGCATGCTCGGGGATGTCAGAGCGGCCGAGTCACTTGTCAGTATTCTGGAAACAAAAAGCGGAATTATGGACAAATTTTCATACTTAAAAGAAAGGGTAATAGAAGCTCTCGGAAAACTAAATTTCAACAATGACAGAGTATTCAGAGCACTAAAAAATTCTCTCTCCGATGAAAATCCGCAGGTTAGAATCAATGCAATAGAAGCATTGATGGAATACGATGATGTACGCTCCATTGAGCTTATAGAAAAAATGCTGGAGGATAAGGATGAAGATGTTGCAAGAAATGCCGTTACCGCACTGTATAACATAAACGGAGAAAGTGCAATGAATAAAATTCTTGAAAGCACCAAAACATCTTCAGCCTGCAAAGATGAAGCAAAAAAGATATTAGAAGAAGAAGGTATTTATGAATAAGGGTATTATTTTACTGTCAGGCGGACTGGATTCTACAGTTTCAATGGTTTCATTGTTAAATAGCACAAAATTTGAACTCGCTCTGACTTTTGATTACGGACAAAAATCAGTAAAAAAAGAAACAACAGCTGCATACAAACTGGCATGCCATTACGGAATAGAACACAAAGTGATTGAGCTGAAATGGCTTGGAGAAATCACGGGCACATCACTTGTTTCAGGCGATGATATCCCTAAAATTGATATGCGCCAGCTTGACAATGTAGCAATAACAAAAGAAAGCTGCGAAAACGTATGGGTACCGAACAGAAACGGATTATTCATAAACATTGCGGCTTGTTTTGCTGATTCAATGGGCGGAGCGGCAATAGTAATCGGAGCAAACAAAGAAGAAGGCGCAACTTTCACGGACAATTCAAAACAATTTATAGAAAACATAAATCTGTCGCTTCAAAAATCAACAGCAGCAGATGTTAAAGTTACGGCACCGCTTATCGATTTAAACAAAGAAGAAATTGTCCAAAAAGCAATTGAATTAAATGTCCCGCTGAAATACATAAACAGCTGTTACACAAACACAGAAAAGCATTGCGGGGTATGTGAATCCTGCAGCAGACTGAAAAGAGCACTGATAAAATGCGGAAAAACAGAAATATTAGAGGAGTTGTTTTAAAATGCAGTCAAAATTTATAGATGAAGAAATAAAATACACAGGAAACCAGCTTGCCCCTCACTGGATTTACAAAAATTTTCATATACAGGGGGATGCAATTGTATCATTCACAGGAGAAATGGATGTAAAAATTACGGAAATGGTTGATATAGAAGATGTCATAACTAATTCTCCAATCTACAGCAAAATGATGGTAAGCTTCATAATAGAACATTTCGGAATTGACCTGCCGGAATGCGTTTTGCGCCAGAGGATGCTAATCTGTATAATAATAGAAGAACTGAGAAAAATTCTGCCCGCAAGCATAAAGATTACAAGAAGCGGCGATGATATTTTTGTAGATGACAAAAAACTTTCTGTTTCGATTGCAACAAAATCAACAACCTCCTGCTTAATACATACCGGTCTGAACGTAAATTCAGACGGTGCGCCTGTAAAGGCCTGCGGTCTCACAAACGATTTACATATTAATGATATAAAAGAATTTTCGCAAAGAATTATGAAGAGATATCTTGACGAAAACGCAGAAATAAGAGATGCTGTTTGTAAGGTAAGAGGAGTTTAACAACATGGCTAAGAACTCTAGAAAAATGAGACAGGGATTTGTTTTATTTACTATAACTTTTTTATTGACGCTTATGGCGGTTACTTATGTAATAAAAAACTATTCACCTAACGTTGATGTTGAAATAGGCGGTGAAAGCGAAAACGCAATGACTTATGATGAAAGCGGAGATATAGAGCCTAAAAAAGCTGTAGATGACCGGCTGAAATGGATACAGCTGGAGGACAACATGCCTGGAGTATCAAAACGGGAAGGCGAAGAGGACTCCAAAGACGAAACCGCAGTTGAACAGAATGTAAGTACTCAGAATAAAGAAGAAGAACAACAAACAGAACAGAAAGAACAAACAGCAAACGAAATTACTTTGCCGGCCGAAGAGGTTCCGGTACCGCAAAATAATGATAACCGTGTAAAAAACCCCGTCCGGCTTGAAAATACAGCCCGACCATTTAAAATGGCAAAGGTGTATGTCGGCTCTTACACAAGCATTGAACAGGCTATTCAGGCACAGAACAAGCTTATGGAAACAAATCTTGCAGTCAGCCCGTTCGTAAAAGAAGTCAACGGAACTTACGTCCTGCAGGTCGGCTCATATGCAAATATGACTAAAGCTGAGACACTTGTTCAGGAAATAAATGCAGCAGGATTCAATGCAACCATTGTACAGGAATAATCCTGACAGTCTAACCATAATGAGCAATAAAATATTTTATTAATTATGCATAAATATATTTATGCTGAAAGTAATATTTTTTGATGTAGAAAATTATGAATACGATTTTCTGAAAAATGCCTGTGAGGGCAAATACAACTACAAACTTATCGAAAAACCACTGAATAATACGGCAGAAATTTCTGCTGATATATCAGACGCAGATATTATATCCTGTTTCACCACATCACGGGTCAGCAGTCAGATACTTGAAAAGTTTAAAAATTTAAAACTCATTGCACTTCGTTCAGTAGGTTTTAATCACATTGACACGGAATATTGCAAAGAAAAGAATATATATGTGGAAACAACTCCGGATTATGGAAACAAAAGCGTTGCGGAATATGCATTCGGACTCATGCTTGATGTGTCTCGAAACATAACAAGAGCATATAATGATTTGAACGAGGAAATAGTTAATCCGCATGTCTCAATGGGTTTTGAACTCGGAGGAAAAACCATAGGAATAATAGGACTCGGTGCAATAGGAACAGAAATGGCAAGGCTTGCACACGGGTTCGATATGAAAATTCTCGGATACGATATAAAAGAAAACCCGGAGCTTGAAACAAAATACGGGGTCAAATATACAACATTTGAAACACTGCTTGAAAATTCGGATGTAATATCCCTGCATTCACCGCTCACCAAAAATAACTATCACATGATAAATGAAGAAAGCATAAAAAAGATGAAGCAGTCCGCTGTTATTATAAACACGGCACGAGGAGAACTGATTGACTCGCAGGCACTCTACAGCGCATTGAACAGCGGAAAGATAAAAGCAGCAGGACTCGATGTTCTGGAGTTTGAAGAAAGTCTTTCAAATCCCGACGCACTTACTGATATAGAAAGACTATCTGACTATTCTTTAAAAAAAACCATTCTGAACACACGGCTTCTGAAACTCGACAATGTTATTGTCACACCGCATATTGCATATGACACAATCGAAGCGGTGACAAGAATTTTAAATACAACAATGGCTAATATCAATGCCTTTTGTAACGGAAAAATACAAAATAATGTTGTTTAATAATTTGTTACAAATCAATCAGGCAATTTTTTATCTCCTCTTGTTTTCATGGGTGTAGCGGAAATAGAAAAAAAGAGGTAATATGTAAGTATGAAAAAAGTCGTTGATTTAACAGAACA
>CALUTO010000039.1 GCA_944323735.1 Candidatus Gastranaerophilales bacterium | reverse complement strand
CTTTCTGTTACTTCCGATACATCAGGCTTCGCTGATTTCTACGGTCTGTCTGCAGGTAAAAATTATACAGGTTCTGTATCTACAGGAAGTTCTGTCTCTAAACCTGCTTCCTCCACCCTCACAGGCTCGGTTGACACAAGAGGTATGACTGACACAGCTTTTGACGGGCAAGCTTCAGGGCAGTTGTCTTTCTCTAACGGGGTTAATGTCTCGATTGATGCGGATGATACACGCTCCGAAGTTATTCAAAAAATCAATGATGCAGGTCTCACTGCTGAAATCGGAGCTGACGGTAAGATAAAAATCACTGCTGAGGGTGTTTCTGACCTTTCTGTTACTTCCGATACATCAGGCTTCGCTGATTTCTACGGTCTGTCTGCAGGTAAAAATTATACAGGTTCTGTCTCCTCAGGCAGCTCGGTCTCTCTGCCCGCAACCTCCACTATCACAGGTTCGGTTAACACTAACAACTTTGCTGACAACTATTTCTACGGACAAACCAACGGGCAAATATCCTTCTCAAATGGCGTTAACGTTTCTGTATCAGCAACAGACACTCGCTCTGATGTCTTAGACAAAATCAATGATGCAGGTCTGACGGCAACTATCGGCTCTGACGGCAAAATCCAGATTACGGCTGAAAATACAACGAATTTAACTGTCACCTCGGATAGTTCAGGGTTTTCAAACTTCTATGGCTTAGACAACACTGAAGATGTTCACAACGGCAACATTTCTACCTCTACCGAGTTTATACCTGACCCTGATCCTCCGGAACATCCGCCTCTTGACATTGACGGTCTAATTACAGGAGGCGTCTCCAATATCCGTTTACAGGTCGGCACGGACTCCTCAGAGTCCTCTGCTCTCTATTGCGACACCACTTTCCTCTTTGACGATTTCTCTTTAGATTTGTCAACTGCTAAAAAATGTGAAAATGCTCTGGACGATATCGATGCTTTTATGGACGCTGTTAAGTCTAAGCAGACTGATGTCGGGGTTTATATGACAAGGCTTGAAGTTATTTATGATTCTAATCTCCTGCAGCAGGAAAACAAATATGCTGCTTATTCTTCCATTATGGATGCTGATATTGCTGCCGAAACGCAAAAGTATGTTGAATACCAGATTAGGCAGCAGACTGCCATGTCTCTGCTTGCCCAGACTCAGGCTGCCAGAACTCAGATGATTATGACTCTTCTTAGTTCCGTTATGGGGTAACAGTGTAAGCAGGGTGTGCGACCGGCAGAGATGTTCTTTATCTTTCCATTGGGGCAAATTTGTTAAAGTCAGAGGATATTTAATGCACAGCTATTTTTTAATGCTTTATTTACTTACAACTATTGCGACCCAGTTTTCCTGCTTTATTGTTTCAATTATTTGAAGCTTTTGTTTTTCAATCGCATCAAAGACAACATGCTTTTTCTCATCCAGTATTCCGCTCAAAACCATATATGCCCCGTTTTTCATAAGAGCCTTCAGGTCGCCCATAATATCAGCAAGTACGTTATGCAATATGTTCGCAGCAATAAAATCAAATTTTCCGGGATGTGTTTTTAGCAGTTCATCAGCAGTTTCATGTTTAAATTCTATTTTATTTAAAACATTATTCATCTGTGCATTATCTACGGCAACATCTATAACAAGCGGGTCATTGTCTATGCCGATGACATGCCGTGCTCCGCATTTTACTGCTGCAATAGCAAGTATCCCTGAGCCTGTACCAATATCAGCCATAAAATCGCCATTTTTCAGATACTTTTCTATAGCTTGTATACAAAGCTGCGTAGTCGCATGCGTACCTGTCCCGAAAGCAGAACCCGGATCAAGATGAATCAGAACCTCATCTTTTTTCAGCGCATACTCTTCCCAACTCGGACAAATGACTATATGCTCTGATGCACGGGTCGGTTTCCAGTGTTCTTTCCATTTTTTAGACCAGTCCTGATTTACGACTTTTTTTGCATTAATAGACCAGCTTCCGAGTTCCTCTTCTGTAAACCCTTTCTCGAGTAGGCTTTCTCTTGCTTCATAAAATATTTTTTGTATATCAAGAGGAGCAAATTTTTCTTCTTCAAAGAGAATATAACCTTTTGCTATATCATTTGTCGTTTCAACAAGTTCTAAATCCTTATATTTTTCTTCAGCCTGAATAACCCCTTCACACTCAAACTGTTCAAAAAACACGTCTGTCACAAGTTCAATTGCACAAGGATTTATACTGACTGATATCTCATAATAGTCTTTCATTATTGATTAAACACACCCATTCTTCTGAATTTGTCGTATCTGTCATCCTTCAACTGCTGCGGGGTCATTTCTTTCATCTCATCAAGAGCAGCAAGAATAGTAGTTTTTATTTCATTCGCCATAAATTCATAGTCATAGTGAGCACCACCCATAGGCTCTTTTATGACACCGTCAATTATCCCGAACTTTAACAAATCATTTCCCGTAATTTTAAGTGCATCAGCAGCTGTAGAAGCAAGCGCAGCATCTCTCCATAATATAGAAGCACAACCTTCCGGTGAAATTACCGTATAATATGCATGCTCAAGAACATAAACCCTATTTGAAACAGCAAGCCCTAAGGCTCCTCCGGAACAGCCCTCGCCGGTGATTATAGCAATTACCGGAACGCCGAGCTTTGCCATTTCTTTCAAATTTTCCGCAATGGCTCCGCCCTGTCCTGTTTCTTCTGCTTTTATTCCTGGATATGCTCCCTGTGTATCAATCAAGGTGATAACAGGCAAATCAAATCTGTTTGCATGCTCAAACAGTCTCAATGCTTTGCGATAACCCTGCGGCTGGGGCATACCAAAATTATACTCAAGGTTTTCTTTTGTAGTTTTGCCTTTCATTGTTCCGATAATCATCACAGGTCTGCCGTCTATTCTGGCAGGACCTCCTATTATCGCCCTGTCATCCATCCCGCATCTGTCGCCATGCATTTCAATAAAATCTGTTGTCATCAAGCCGATATAGTCCATAAAATTCGGACGATTCGGGTGTCTTGCGATTTGCAGCTTTTGAGCCGGTTTCAGGTTTTCGTACAGTTCTTTTTTGTACTCCTTTGACTGCTCTTCAAAAGTTTCAATCTCTTTTGATAAATCTATACCGGATTCTTCGCTCATTTTCCTAAGTTCTTCTATTTTTTTTTCAATATTTACAATAGGTTGTTCAAAATCTAATGTCAGCATGTTTATTTTCCTACTTTTTATGAAGTTTTAATATTGTCCCTAAGGTGTGTTTCAAATCTACTCTTTTTGAAATGATATCAACCTGACCGTGTTTTAAAAGATATTCGGCAGTTTGAAAATCCGCAGGCAGTTTTTGTCTGATTGTCTGCTCTATTACCCTTCTTCCGGCAAAACCTATTCTAGCACCCTGCTCGGCAATAATAATATCGCCGATAGTACCAAAACTTGCAGTCACGCCGCCGTATGTAGGCTCGGTTAGTATTGTAATATACAAAATTTTAGCTTCATTTAATCTTGCAACAGCACAGCTTGTTTTTGCCATCTGCATAAGACTTAGTGCACTCTCCTGCATTCTGGCTCCTCCGGAGGCGGTTACTGCAACCATCGGGATTTTTTGTTTTATTGCTTCTTCCATTATGCGGGTAACTTTCTCTCCGACAACACTGCCCATAGATCCGCCCATATAACCGAAATCCATAACTGCGCAGGCTATTTTTTCACCCTCAACAAGCCCTGTACCGGTTACAACCGCATCATCAAGGTTCGTTGCTTCTTTAGCTTTACGTTGTCTTTCTTTGTATGATTCAGTATCCACAAATTCCAGCGGATCAGCCGGCGTAATATTCTGAAAACATTCTTCAAATGTTCCCTCATCAAAAAGCTGGGCAATTCTCGTTCTGGCATCTATTCTAAAATGATAGTCGCAGTTCGGACATACCATCATATGATGTTCCAAATCTTTTCTGAGCAGCTGGGCATTGCAGTTATAGCATTTTACCCATAATTTCCCGATGTTGTCATCTATTTTAGGGTCTACCGGACGGGCGGCAATCTGCTGTTCTTTTCTTATTTCAAACCAATCTTTTAAAGTCATTAACTTCCCCTTGTCAGTTTAGTCTTTACCATTATACTACAAATCATTTTTTTTCAACTTAGTATCCCGGAGGGCGTATCATAGAGGGCTGTATAATTGCATTATTAAACATATTAAAGCCGGGATTGTAATCGTTATAATCCCTTACAGATCTGTCCATCGGATTGTCAGTGCGCTCATATTTTTGCTGCTCAACGGGACGTTTATTTTTGACTTTAACAGTTTTTTTAGTTTTCTTTTTGTTTGATTTACCAATCTTTTCAGGTTCGTTTAAGACCATTCTTTTGAATTCCGCTTCTGAATTGTCCGCACCCAAAGCCATATCTATCCCGAATACGGTACTTTGTCTGTAAGCGTCGTATCCAAGCAGCACTTTAAAGTCATCAGGACCCAATGCAACATAAAATCTGTTTTCCTGAAGCATTTTGTCATTCGGAGTGTCGGATAAAGCAAGTGTTGCCGTATACATCAACGTAATATATTTATTCAGTCTGAGAGATTCTCCAAGCTGTACACTTGATTTACCATAATAGAAACGGTCAAAACGCATTGGCGACTGTCCTGCTTCACCGCCTATATAATAAGCCAGATACTGCTGCCAGTTTTTGTACTGCGTTCTTAAAGTAGGCCCTATTCTGACAAGCCCGTATGTATCTCCTGTTCCGTATAAAGCTGTAGCCGATTGAAGAGAAAGACCGAGTTTCGCTGCAAAATCGTGTTCATAATCCTTATACTGCAAGAAATCTTTAGTTGTTTGAGTCATCCACCTGAATCTCATTGTACCCAGATTTCGTTTCCAGTCTTTTGCATAACCGCCGGTAAATCTGTTTTCAAAACGAACACCCAGATCGTCCAGATTATAAACTTTTCTGTGTACAAGCTGGAAGCCATGCTGCGGCATTCTTCCGCCCATAAACCATTCATTCATATATGTATTTATTGCATAATCCACATACATACTGTCTGTCAAGGTCTGTCTGCCACGCATAACAAATCTGTCCTCTGCGGTTCCATAACCGAAAGCAGTTTTGTTTGTTTCCGACATGAATCTTCCGATTGCACCGACGCCCAGCTCATCATTCAACATAAGTCCCGGACCGATTTTTAAAGTTGCTCCTCCGGGAACAGGCAAAACAACAGAAGGTGCAATGTACGCCCCCATATTACGCATACTGCCGAGTTCAACTATATTTGTTTCTATAAAATTTTGCTCCTTGTCTGTATATAGTTTTATTTTTCCGGCTTTTGCAACCTTATGCCCTTTTAGATAGATATCTGTGTTAACAAGCGTTACAACATCATGATCTTTGCGGGAATCCACTATAATTTTGTTAGCTTTAAGCTTCCATTTATTGTCAAATTTTTCTTTAATCAAATACTCTTTATCTATAGCATCAGGAAGCATAGGATTGTTAAAACCGAATACAGAACGGGATGTAAATTTATACATACCGCCTTTTCCTTCAAATTTTGCCGTTCCTTCCATAGCCTCAGTTTTGGCATCATAGACAGTCGCATCTTTTGCCTGAATTTTAATGTTCATACGATGCATAACAGGTTTCGTAATCAAGGCATTCTCGTTATTCAGGTCAATTTGTACATAATCGCCGAAAACTCTTTGACCGTCTTTTATCATAACAACATTATCATAACCTTTAATATAGTTTGTATCATGGTTAAATATAATTTTGTCCGCCATTAAAGTAGATTTTTCACTGGGAAATATAACTTTGGCATGTCCGACAGCCTCAAACTCATGACGCTCAGGAAAATATTCAATAGTGTCGCTATCGACAAGAACATCCGTAGGAGCAGGCTCTGATGTCTGTGTAACAGGTTCTTTTTGCGGCTGTTTTACATTTTCTCCGGTTATTGCAGATTTTTGTTCATCAACAGATTTCGAAACACCGGCATTTTCTTCTTTCGATTTTTCAGTCCGTGAAAATAGCTTACGACCCCAGAACGTTCTTTTTTCGGTAATATCAGCTTCCTTAGTTTCCGTTATTTCATTTTTTTCCAAATCTTCTTCTGTATTTATCTCCGGTTTAAGCTCTTTCAATTCCAGAGTTTTTTGTATTTCTTTTTGTTTCTTTTTTTCCAGTCTGGCAGCTTCTTTCTGTTTTTTTTTGAGCTCTTTTTGTTCTTTTTTTATCTGTTTAGCTGTCTCTTTTTCTGCACGTTTTTGTGCTTTCAAATCCTCTTTGCTGATAACGGTTGTGTCTGCAGGAGTGTCAAAGACTTCAGCAGAAAAGGCTGGAAAACAAATTCCGGCAAAAAATAAAAATATTAAAACTATATTAGCTGTTTTTTTCACTTACATTTCCTTATTATATGTAATTTAAAGGATTCTGAGGTTTTCCGTTCACACGGACTTCAAAATGACAATGAGGCCCTGTACTGTAACCGGTAGACCCTTCATAACCTATTACCTGTCCTCTTGTAACGACCTGTCCCGCACTCACAACATAACTTGACATATGAGCATACAAAGTCGTTGTAGGCTGACCGTTATATTTACCATGGTCTATAATAACAACTTTACCATAACCGCCGTACCATCCGGAATAAATAACTTTACCGGAGTTTGCCGCTCTGATTTTTCCGCCGTTCACTCCGCCGATATCAATACCGGAATGATATATTCTGGTTTTAAATATAGGATGAATTCTGTAGCCGAAAGGAGATGTAATAGGGCCTGCAATCGGTTTCATAAAACCGGACAAAACTTTTACGGCACTGCCCTTTGTATTTCTGTTTATCATATTACCAAGAGCTTCTGATTGCTTTGCAAGCTCCCTTTCCGCACGTTCGTAATATGCTCTGTCTGTTCTGTATCGCTGGATTGAAGATTCGTTTTTATTAATTGCACCCTGCAGGTTCTGCTGCTGTGCATTTATATTTTTTATTGAATATGCTATTATATTTTTCTGCTGTTCGACCTGAAGTCTCAATAGCGCAACTTTTCTGGATTTTTCTTTAAGATATGCAAGACGTTTTTTATCCTTCTTAGTTATAACATTTTGATAATAAATTCTGTCCAAAAAAGTATTTATATCTGTCGTAGAAAGCAGCAGCTGGAACATTCCTTTGCGCTGTTTCTTGAATATTTGTCTTATTCTGTTTTTAGAACGAAATTCTGTAGCTGAAAATTCTGCCATTGTCTCATCGAGCTCTTTTTGTAAAATTTCGAGTCTGTCCTGGGCATAAGAATATTGTTTTTTGTTCGCTTCGAGATTCTGGGATGCCTGCTCAAGCTTTCTCTGATTTTTATACAGCTTATTTGTTTCCAGAGATTCAAGCCATTTCAACCTTACTACTTTTGCATGTGTTTCTCTGCGTTTTTTCTCAATATGATTTTGCGTGCAATTCGCACTTAGAGAAAAAACAAAAAGTATAAATACTATAAAAAAAGCCTTTATATAACGGCTGAAATATGACATAAGCTAATCCTAAATTATTATTTTCCAGACATTGCAACAAAAGATAATATAACCGGTGCAAGCATAAATATAATAAATGATATAGCAATTATTCCAACAATTATTTTCTGGTTTTTTCTGAAAAATTCCATATATTGAATATCCACAATCTTTTACAATAAATATTTTACATGTAAAAAACGGGATTTACAAGAATTTTACAAACATTCTTACATTTACTGTCTAAGCTTATACTCCTTTACAAAGAACTGCATATCTTTTTACAAGATAAATTTACCGGCACATTTATAACAGATTTATGATATCTTATAGATATGATTGAACTGTTAATTTTATACGTTTTAGATAATCAGGAGCGCACACTGTATTCACTGCGTGCGGACATAATAGAAAAATTCGGATTTTTTACAAAGCCGAGTATCGGCACTATTCATCCGGCAATGAAAAGACTTTTAAAAAACGGCAGTGTAACAATACGCAATAATTTTTCGGAAGGCGGCAAAAAATCTACATACTACGGAATTACACTCTCCGGAAAAAAATATTTTAAAGAAATATTTTTTACAAACTTCAGCGAAAATCCTACTTTGTTTTTCACCGAATTGCAGACAAAGCTGTGCACAATGTCCTTACTTTCAAAAGAAAATCAGGAAGAATTTATTGATGATACACTGCTTAAGCTGGAATCTTTTCAACTTGACTTAAAAAATATGCTGGAGAGTGAATATATAAAATTCGAAGAAACACAGAAGCTGCTTTTAAAGAAAAATATTTCTGATGTTTCCGGTTATATCGGATTTCTAAAAGCATTGAAAGAGAAAATATAATGAGTGCCGTTATCAGTGAAATCATAAAAAATTCTATAGCAGAAGAACTCGAATTTGAAAAAGGAGACAAAATTCTGTCCGTCAACAATACAAAAATGCAGGATATGATTGACTACAGATTTTTGATTAATGCAGAAGAAATTGAAATCGAAGTTGAAAAGAAAAATGGTGAAGTTGAAATATATGAAATAGAAAAAGACTTTGATGAAGATTTGGGTATTGTTTTTGAATCAGCAGTATTCGACAGAATAAAACCCTGTACGAATCACTGCATCTTCTGTTTTGTTGACCAGCAGCCCGAAGGACTCAGAAAAACTCTATACATAAAAGATGACGACTACAGACTTTCTTTTTTACAGGGAACTTATGTTACACTGACTAACCTTACTGAAAAAGACAAAGCAAGAATAGAAAAGCTTCATCTCGGTCCCTTGTACATTTCCGTTCACACCACAAACCCCGAACTCAGAACAGAAATGCTTAACAACCCTAAAGCAAAAAATATTTTAAACGACCTGAACTGGCTGAAAAAAGCAGATATTCCCGTACATCTGCAGATAGTTCTCTGTCCCGGATACAATGACGCAGAAGAACTTGAGAAAACTTTTAAAGATTTTGAAAAATTTAAATCTATAATCCAATCCATAGCAGTTGTGCCCGTCGGACTTACAAAATTCCACAGGAACAATCTCCCTCTTGTGACAAAAGAAATTGCAATACACACAATAGAAACCATTGAAAATTTTAATAAAAAAGTGAAAAAATATCTTGCACAGGCCAGTGACGAGTTTTTTATAAAAGCGGGTATGGAAATACCTTCAAAGAAATATTACGGTCAGTTTGCGCAGATAGAAGACGGAGTAGGAGCAATCAGACTTCTCTTGGACGACTTTGAAAAAAGGAAAAAAAATCTGCCGCAAAAACTTAAAGAAAAAAGAGAATTTTGTTTTGCAACATCTAAATGTGCCGCTAAAGCAATAGAAAAGATTATCAGCGAGTTGAACAGGATAGATAATCTTTCATGCCATGTGGAAATTCTTGAGAATAAATTTTTCGGACAAAATGTAACCGTAGCCGGTTTAATTACGGGTGAAGATTTCATTTCACAGCTTGAGGGCAAAGGGTATAAAAATATAATCATCCCCTCTGTAATGCTACGCCAATATACAAAAGATTTTCTTGACAATATTACTGTCGAACAAGCTGAAAAGAAACTGGATGCTAAAATATTTGTAATAAATGATTTTTACTCAACAAAAGAGATTATAGAAATAACCTGCGGCTGCTAATTTTTAGTACCGAAGACATTTGAAAGCAGTTCAATTTGCAGATACTGTTTTTTTTAAAAACTTTTGTATACTTCTTTTATATATATTTTTTATTGTTGTTAACAATCGTAATTAGAATTGCATCTGGCATAAATTCAGAAATGCATTCCTGAGAATAAACCATATAATTACCAAATAAATGTTGTGTAGTGCAGGATTTTTATCAATTATTCCGAGGATATTAGGATTTTTTTCTTTTTCTTTTGAGAGATGTATAAGATTTTTAAACGCATTAAACAAAGCTATCTTCAGCCGTTTATATATCCCACTTTTTTATCAAAAATTTTTAAACAAACTCATAAAAACACACAGGATAAAAACCGGCGATGTTCAAAAACGTTTATACAGCCAGTATGATGTTGAATGGCTTCAATGCGTAAGAATACTGGTGAAAAAACATAAAATGAGCATTTCTTCTATAAAAATTCTTTTACAAATACTGCTAATAAACCCAAAAACAAAACTACCCGATAACGAAATAGGGGCAGTTCTCACAGAAATGATACAGAATCCAAACTTTAAGACAATTGTTAAAGAATTTTAATCAAAAAATAGTTTAAAAACTCATCTCAACAAAGCTTTTAGATATATTTCTTCTATCTGCAAAAATTTTTGCATTAAAAATTGCTTGACATTTTATAGACAAGTGTCTATAATTATATTATGCTAAGTGAAAAACAAAAAAACTTTTTTGAAAATCTAAAAAATTTATACGGCAAAGAACCGCTGCCGAGCTTTGAAAAAATTGCACATGAGCTGGGATTTCGCCACAAAAATTCTGTCTGGCAATATTTCAACAAGCTGAAAGAAGAAGATTTGGTCAAAGAAAAAAACGGTCGTTTTTTCATAAACCCTGAAGCTTTTGGTGCAATTCTTTTCAGCTCGACAGTAAAAGCCGGTTTTGCCTCCCTTGCTGAAGAAGGCATAGAAAGAAGAGTCTCTCTCGATTACGACTTTGACCTTGATAATCCTTCAATATTCATGTTCAAAGTATCGGGCGACTCTATGGTCAACGCCGGTATATTTGAAGGAGATACAGTAATCATAAAAAAAACCGCTTCCGCAAAAGACGGAGATATTGTACTCGCCTATATAGACGGCGGTTATACACTGAAAACCTACCGCAATAAAAATGGAAAAATCTGGCTACAGCCTGAAAATTCATCATATCCGATAATAACACCCAAAGAAAGTCTCACGATTTTCGGAGTGGCAACAGGTATCGTAAGAAAATATTAAATTTAAGTCTAAAATATCCTTCCCATGACCTGGTGAAAACATTAATAGAAAATGGTTAATGTTTTCACCCTTATTATTAAAGAATTTAAAAGCACAAAGAGTAACAAATATGCCAGAAATAGCACTTGTAGATTGTAATAATTTTTTTGTTTCCTGTGAACAGCTTATCAACCCTGATTTGCTCGGAAAACCGGTATGCGTTTTGAGCAACAATGACGGCTGTGTAGTTGCACGTTCTAATGAAGCAAAAAAACTCGGTATCACTATGGGCATGCCGCTTTTTATGGCGAAAAAGCAGTTCAAATATGCACCTGTAATCTATCTTTCAGGCAGACATGAATTATACCGTGATATATCAAAACGCATAATGAAAAAACTTTCATCGTTCACCCCCTCTGTGGAAGTATATTCAATTGACGAAGCTTTTCTCGATTTAAGCGGACTGAAAAAGCTGTATCGAATGTCTTACAAAGAAATTATCTTAAAAATAAAAAATGAAATAAAAGACGAAATAGGTGTTCCTGTCTCAATCGGGCTTGCTCCGACAAAAACACTGGCAAAACTAGCCTGTGAAAAGGCAAAAAAGCTTCCTTACACAAACGGAATTTACCGTATCAGATTACGAAATCTTGAAGAAGAAATGCAAAATACCCCTATTGAAGAAATCTGGGGAGTCGGAAAAAATACGGCTGCACTGTTTCACAAATACGGAATCTACAAGGCAAGTGAAATAGTAAAACAGAATGATTTCTGGCTAAATAAAATATGGGGAAAAAGAGGAATTGAGCTTAAACAGGAGTTAGAAGGCATAAGCGTCTATCCTGTCATTGACAAACCGGCCCTGCCAAAATCAATTCAACGTACTTCGTCTTTTCCTCAATTTTCTACAGACAAAAATTATATAAAATCACAACTTCATATTCATCTGCATGACGCATGCCGGAAACTCCGCAAAGAAAAGCTAAAAAGCGAGATAATCGGAGTAATGTTGCGCACAAAAGATTTTCTTGTAATGTCAGATACTATTGTCCTTCCGCAGCCGACGGACAATGAGATAGTTATTATGGAATATGTGGATAAGCTGTTTGAACAGCTGTACAGACCGGAGATAATTTACCGCTCATCAGGAATCTATGCCGGCAAGCTATCTCCGGCTGAAACGACCCAGCTCTTTCTTTTCAGGAATGAAAAAGACAAAAAAACAGAAAAACTCACACAAATCTGGGATAAAATAGAAAAAAAATACGGAGAAAAAAGCCTGCAAATAGGAACGTATTTTGTG
>CALUTO010000038.1 GCA_944323735.1 Candidatus Gastranaerophilales bacterium | reverse complement strand
ACTAATCGTTGTTTAATTAACTTTCTGTAATTCATTTCACAATGCCCGAATTTTTTATTCAACGCTTCAGGATGACAGAATAGTTTGCGAATTACATAAATTGTACAGTACTCTGTAATTTGTAATGCACAAAGCCGGTGTAATCACAGGCAGGGGCTTTTAATTTCTACAAAAGTAGTATATAATATATATAGAGTCACAATGCAATTTTAAATTGCGTAAGGTTTATATGTCTTTTGAAATAAACGGTCCTACTCCGATAAAACGTCCTTCAATCCTCGAAGCCCAGAATATGCAAAATAACGGCGGCGGTGGAAATTTGGGCTATATGAAACGCCGGAAGGAAAATAAAAAGAAAAAAGACGAAATAGATGTTTTTCATTCTTCTAAAGATGAGGATGATGAATTTATCAGTTCGAGCGAAGACATACCCAAAAACAGTCTCTGGGAACAAGTTGCCAATTATGCAAAAAAATGGTTTAAACAATAGTTGTTAAACCATTTTTAATAATTAGTAAAATCCATAGTTTTTGGTCATCTGTTTCCTGAGTGGATACTTATGCTGTCATATCCAGTCTATTGCCGAGATGACTGCCTGCGACTGCCGGTTTAAGTTCTCCGTTGCCCATCTGGTTGAGTCTGTCAACAAGACCTGTTTGTTCAGGCGGCTGGCCTCCTCCGACCGCAGCGGCTCCTCCGGCATGACGTCCATTAACCGCACCTGCGGATTTAATAAATGGATTTAGTGCTTGAATTTGTCCAATTGCGTTCATAATACATCCTGTGATTCTATAACTCTATACTTTTATAAAAACCACAGCAGATAAAAAATTGCACGTTTGTTAACAAAATTTACAATATTTAACATATTGTGTAATATAGAGTTATGGAAAAATATGTATTGATAACCGGTGCCTCCTCGGGCATAGGAAAAACAACCGCAATAAAGCTTGCACAGAACGGTTTCAGGGTATTTGCAGGTGTCAGAAAAGAAGAAGATAAAATTGCCGTTGAAAATGAAAATCCTAATATAACAGGTGTTTTTATCGATGTGACAAGTCAGGAAAGCATACGCAATGCCTTTGATGAAGTAAAAAAAGTTACGGATAATTTATATGCTTTGATTAATAATGCCGGTATCGCATATGCCGGAGCCGTTGAATGTATTCCTCTTGAGTCCATACAAAAGCAGTTTGATATAAATGTTTTTGGCGCAATTCGGGTGGCACAGCAGTTTATGCCAATGCTGTGCAGCGCAAAAATTGTGAACATAAGCTCTATGGCAAGTTTCGGGCTGTTCCCCTTTATTTCTCCGTATTGTGCGTCTAAAAGAGCACTCGATATATTTTTTAATGCGCTTATGCTTGAGTGTAAAAATCCTGAATTAAAGGTTGTTTCAATAAAACCCGGAGTCATAAAAACAAAAATCTGGGAAAAATCAATTGATGTAAACAAAAGAGTTATGGAAGGGCTGCCTGAAAAGTCGGTAGAAAAATACAGACGTGAGTTTGAATACCTTGTAAAAAATGCGGAGAAAAACAAAGATAAAGGGCTTGAGCCTGAGAAAGTTGCGGATTTGATTTTAAAGGTTTTATGCTTAAGAAATCCAAAACCGTCTTACACCGTAGGACGGGATGCCAGAGCCGCAGAAATTTTCTCAAAACTTCCGCTTTGTGTAACAAATTTTTTCACAAAATACATTCTGAAAAAACGAATGGATTAGAGCGAGTCATTTTCAAATCCGGGTGAACGTGAAGGGAGTCCTGCATAGCCGGGGTTTGAATGAACGGTCTTTTTTATGTATTTGTTTGTGTAATTCCCTTTGATAAAGAGCTTTTTCAATGTATTTTCTCTGACACACAGCGGGTGCATATTGTTGTTGTATTCCGGCATTTTTTCCGTAAGCTGTGTCCAGACGGCGGCTTCCAGCGTCCAGGCGTATGTTTCTTCATTCAGCGAGTTAAATTCATCCTGATGAAGTGCTTCATGAGAAAGCAATGCGGCAAGGGCAGGTGCAGGTGCGTCTTTGTGTTTCTGGTTTAAATATATGTATAATCTTTTATTTTTTTTCCACCCGAGTGCGTCAAAATTTTTGTAGGCCTGACCGAAATTGCCCAAATCCGTAAACTCTATACCTATAGGCTTTTCTGTAAGATTGTTACCGATGATTGCATTTCTTGAAAATTCTCCGAGTGTGCCTTTCATAAGTTCCAGTGCGTTAATAACCCTGATATCTTTTGTAACGCCTTTGTATTCTTTTCTGAGTTCCTTTATGCGTTCTTCAAATTCAGGGCTGCTCTGATTTTTCTCATAGTTTGTCAGCCCGTCGTATTTTGCAGGCGGAAATTCGTTATTTTTTGCGAGTGCGCATGTCTGTATTGCCAGTGCAATAGCTAATGTAAAAAGTAAACTCTTTTTCAATGTTCTTTCCATACCTCAACTATTTTAATAAATATATTATTAATTATTACCCACTTTTTTTTTAATGACAAATTTTTTCTTGTAAAGTTTCATCAAGACGAAATGAAAAACATTTTTTTCTATGATTTAATATTTGTACCGGGAGTAATTTTAATGCAATATGTACCTCTACATTTACACACCGAAAACAGTCTGCTGGACGGTGCTATCAGAATCAAAGATTTGTGCAAATTTGCAAAAGAAAATGATATGCCTGCTGTTGCAATAACAGACCATGGCAATATGTACGGTGCAATACAGATGTATGAAACAGCCAAAGAAATGGGAATAAAACCTCTTATTGGCTGTGAATTTTATGTCTACGACGGGGATATTACAGAAAAAAATCCCGCAAAAACCCATCCTTATCACCTTGTACTCATTGCTAAAGACCAGACAGGCTATAAAAATCTTGTGAAACTTGTCTCTATTGCAAAATGTCAGGGAATGTATTACAAACCCAGAATAAATCATGAGTTGATTGAAAAGTATCACGAAGGTCTGATTTGCCTTTCTGCCTGTGTGCAGGGGGAAGTAGCACAGGGATTTATCAGGGAAGAAAAAGAGAAAGCTTACGAAGCTGCAAAATTTTATAAAGGTTTATTTGGCGAAGACTATTACATAGAATTGCAAGACCACGGTCTTGAAAAACAAAAAATGTCCAATCCGGGTTTGATAGAGCTGGCACGTGAACTGGACATAAAAATGGTAATTACAAACGACAGCCACTATTTACATAAAGAAGATGCTGACTGGCATGACACGTTGTTGTGCATACAGACAAACGCCCTTAAGGAAAGTAATGACAGGTTCCGTTTTCCGAATAACGAATTTTACGTGAAGACTCCCGAACAACTCAGAGATGCTTTCCGCTGGATGGATGCGGAGATGTTTGAGGAATGTATAAAAAATACGGTGGAGGTTGCTGAAAAATGTCATCTTATTATCGAAATGGGCAAATACCACATTCCGTATTTTGAAATACCTCAGAATTATACTTCTGAAACTTATCTTGATTATATGTGCATGAAGGGGATAAAAAAAAGATACGGCACACTCACGCCCGAACTTAAGGAACGTCTCGAATATGAGCTGGGTGTAATTAACAAAATGGGTTTTGCTGAATACTTCCTTATTGTATCTGACTTTATCCAGTATGCAAAAAGAAATGATATTCCGGTAGGTCCGGGGCGTGGTTCTGCGGCAGGCAGTCTTGTTTCATATGTACTTGAGATTACCGATTTAGACCCGATTAAGCACAATCTGTTGTTCGAAAGATTTCTAAACCCCGAACGTGTCAGCATGCCTGATGTGGATGTGGATTTCTGTGTTGAGCGGCGTGGTGAGGTTATTGATTACGTTACGAAAAAATACGGTGAAGATAAAGTATGTCAGATTGTTACATTTGGTACGCTTGCTGCACGAAATGCAATGAAAGCCGTGGCAAGGGTCTACGATATACCGTTTGCAGACAGTAATAAATGGGCTCAGCTTATACCGGCAGAGCCGAAAATAAAAATTGATGATGCTCTGAAAGATGGTATGGAGCTTAAAAAGCTTTATGATGAAAACCCGACTGTTAAAAAGCTCGTTGATATGGCAAAGTCAATCGAGGGGTTGAAAAACAACACGGGTATGCATGCAGCCGGAGTTATCATCTCAAAAATGCCATTGTCGGATGTTGTTCCTGTTGAACCTTCAAAGGAAGGTATTATCGTAACAGAATATACGATGATTGAGGACGAGCACATCGGACTGTTAAAGATGGACTTTTTGGGATTAAGAAACTTAACCATCATTCACAATGCACTGAAAATGATTGAAAAACGCACCGGTGAATGGCTTGCCATTAACGATATTCCTCTGGACGACAAGCTGACCTTTGAACTTTTGCAAAAAGGCGACACAGACGGCGTATTTCAGCTGGAATCCACTGGTATGAAAAAGCTTGTAAAAGATTTGAAACCTTCCGTGTTTGAAGATTTAGGTGCTCTGGTTGCTCTGTTTAGACCCGGGCCGCTTGGTTCCGGCATGGTTCAGGACTTTGTTGAACGTAAGCATGGCAGACAAAAAATAGAATATGCCCATCCGCTGCTTGAGCCGATTTTAAAAGATACATACGGAACAATCGTTTATCAGGAACAAATCATGCAAATTTTCCAGACGCTTGCTGATTATTCGCTCGGGCAAGCTGATAACGTCCGCCGTATGATGGGTAAAAAACAGATTGAAAAAATGGCGGAGCAAAAGGGACTGTTTATTGAACGCTCCGCAGCACACGGTATGACAGAAAAAGGTGCGACAGAACTTTTTGAACAGATTGAAAAATTTGCTTCCTACTGTTTTAACCGGAGTCATTCCGCTGCATACGCTTTTGTTGCGTACCAGACAGCGTATTTAAAAGCGCATTATCCGGTCGAATATATGTCTGCACTTTTGTCCAGTGTGTCAAGCGATCAGGAAAAAACGCAGTTATACATTGCTGAATGCCAGAAGATGGGTATAAAAGTTCTTGCACCTGATATAAATAAATCTAATGCAAGATTTACACCGGACGGAAACAACATTCGTTTCGGACTTGCGTCTATTAAAAATGTGGGTGAAGGTGTCATTGAACAGATTGAAAAAGAAAGAGAAACGGAAGAAGGCGAATTCAAATCTCTATACGATTTTTGTACAAGAATTGACTCAAAATCACTTAACACAAGGACTCTTGAAAGTTTAATAAAATCAGGTGCATTTTCTAATATTGAAAAAAGCCGTAAGCAGCTTATAGAAAACCTTGACTCTTTAATGTCATCGGCGAAACGGCAGAATGAAGCAAAAATGCTCGGTCAGGCAAGTTTGTTTGCAGGTTTGACTAACAGCAGCGGGGTTGAGCTTGATTCATATACGCTGACCGGAAGTGATGAGGAATTTGATGACAGACAGATACAGGCGTTTGAAAAAGAGTATCTGGGTTTTTATGTAACAAGCCACCCTTTGTCCAGTATAGTTGATAAATTACCGTTTTTAACAACCCATAATATTGCAGAGCTATCTGAACTGCCGGATGAGAAAATGGTTACGGTATGCGGACTTTTGAGTCAGGTAAGACAGATTCCGACAAAGAAGGATCCGACAAAATTCTTAAAAGCCGGAATTATTGAGGATTTGACAGGGAAAATTGAATTTGTTGCATTTCATAAGACGCTTGTTGAATACAATTCATTTCTTGAAGCAGAGAAAAAGGTAATAATATCAGGAAAACTCCAGAAACGTGATGAAGATCAGATAAGTATTGTTGTCGATACAGTAAAACCGATAGAAAACAGTAATATTGTCACACTATCCATAAATGGTGAACTTCCGTTTGAGGATATTGTTGCATTGAAAGATATGGTGACAAAATATAAAGGTTCTGACCCTCTTGTTATAAAAATGAAAACCGAAAAAGATGAAGATTTAAAAATTCTGTGCGGTTCAAATTTCTGGATAGATTCTACAAATGAATTTACATATGCTGTCAAAAATAATTATTCCGGCAAAATTGCTGTTTCCATTAACTCGATAGATGCCTGATTTTTGACACAAGAGTACAACCCATAAAATCATAAGTTTGGGATGATTGTGTACTATGGGTTGCCTCAAGCGGACAGCATACGTCCAACCATATTATACATTATTAAATAAAAAAAATAAAGTATAATAATATTTGATTTCATAAATATTTAAAAAAAAACAAAAAGCGCAGCGTTATACTGCGCTTTTGCGATTGCAACAAATCGTTAACAATCTATTTATTATATGCGGTACAAGAGTCATTGCCAAAAGCTACAGAGATATGTTCTCTCGGATTTACTGCAGCGACTTTGTTCCCTTTGGGGTCAACAATGTATGCTACATCATCCATTGTAGTCTGGAATAGACCGGCAGTACCGGATAATGCTGTTCTCGTAATATCGATAGGTGCTTTTACAACCGTTTTTACACCATCGAATAAGCTTCTGCCGGCTGCAGGTATTGCGCCCTGGAATGTTTGTCCGAGTACAAGACCCGTATCATCTCCGACACGTTCTACAGCATTACCGAGAGCCATAATTGCGCCGCCTACAGTTCTGCCTGTTATACCGACAATACTTCCTGCCCATGTGAATGGTGCGGTTACTAATCTTGCTACAAAATTCGGTTTTTTAACTTTATCCACCTGCGCTGTCAGCACCTGTTTTGGCAACTCAGCTTTGCATTTGTCACATTTGATAGTGTTGAACGAAAGCTTTAATGCTCCGCCACAGTTGTTTGTCGGTCTTTGAACTTCTGTAACTTTACCATAAACCATTGAACCTTTCGGGAAGTTCTGGCCGTTTATACACACAGGTTCAAGTGTTTTTGCAGCAAATAAATCACCGATATTTGCGTGGCGGGATGAAATTTCGTCCTGAAATTTCAATTTTAAAACAGGTACCTGAACGACTTCATCTTTTGCCATGAAAGCAGCGCCGCCGGTGCAGCCGCAATCAGATGAAGCTATGTCTTTGTTAGAATATCCCATGGAAATTCTTACCTGTTCGAGCATTGAGGCTACATCGGCACGGCTGGCATCTTTGTGTGCCATAATTTCATTGCCGTAGGGAGAATCATTTAATGCACCTATTTCTATGTTTTTTGCAACAGGTATTTTAGCCCAGCCGGGAACTTTATCTCCGTCGCAGAATTTTTTGAGTAATTCTTCTGCTTTACAGGAATCCATTTCGCAGGGGATGCCTTTAGCCAGAGCAGCCATTGCTTCTGCTCTTGAAACAGGTTCATTCGGTTTGAATGTGTTGTTCGGATAACCTGCCATAATACCGTTGGCTACACTGACATTGATAGCCTGATTTGCCCAGTGGTCTTTAGGTACATCTTTAAAGACTTTTTGGGGACATCCTTCCTGACTTCTCAGATTAAAGCCGTTTACTATCATTGATGCGATTTCGGCTCTGGATACGGGAAGATTGGGTTTGAATGTTCTGTCGGGATATCCTGCAACGACTTTATTTTCTGCAAGTTTATTAATTTCGCAGTTTGCCCAGTATCCTGTAGGTACATCATCAAATGAACAAGCAAGCGGAGCGGCTCCACCGGTTACAGGAGCGTTAAATGGAACGATAGTTCTGTTTATAACATCCATGCAAGAACATGTTGAAATATCAATGCCGCACTGTTCAGGTTCACCGCAAGCTGTGCAGGCAGGTGCAACAGGTTCTGCCGGAGCTGCGCATCCTGTGATACAATCAAGCGAAGGGCCGATTACCGGCAACCCTACAGGAGCAGCCGCACCGGTAGTCTGGCAGTCAACAGGACATCCGCACTGCGGTTTGATTGCAACCGGTACACCGGGTGTTGGACATAAGTTGCATCCGCAGCCGTTACCGTATCCTTCTCCGATTATTACGTTGTTTTCAGTGGTACCGACTCTCTGACTATCAGAGAAAATTGAGCTCGGATAAGAATAAATCTGTTTTGCTTCGTATTTGCCGTCACATTTCGGGTCTACAACAGCAGATATAGACGGAGTAGGTTCGCATGTGCAGGGTTCACACTGACACGGGTCACATCCGCAGTCGCAAGGAGCAGCTGCACCGGTACAGCCGCAAGGATCAGGTTCACACCCGCAGTCACAATCACAGGCCGGCGGGTTACAAACGGGGCATGCTGCCGTGGACGGTGTTACGTCAGCCTGACACGGACAAGCTGCAAGTTTCGTCATATCTATACTGGAAATATCTACACTTGCAATCCCCGGGTTCATTGTGCCTGCCATCAGTCCGATAGTAAGGGCTGCTGCAAGCGTAAGTTTGTTAATTGTCATCTTTCCCTCCTTAATAAGCAAGCTTTTTAAATTAGATTTATAATCAATCTAACTTAGAATAATTAACATCTTATGTTGCATTATTACTGTGAAATGCGCCAAAAAACATTACCATAAAAGGTTATCTCAACGGGCTATTTGAATTTCAAAAACCTGTACAAAAGCCATATGAAACGGGAGTTTTGTATTTTTATACAAACATGATGATTATACCTGCAAGCAATAAAGCAGGACCAAAAGGCAGGTATATTAAATTGTTGTCAGTTTTGATTGAGCTGAATATTTTTTTGCAGCAGTATAAACCAATCAGCACAAGGAGTACTATAGAAAAAATGTAAAAGGCTCTCGAGTCAAACACTCCTGCGTAATCTCCGATTTTAAATAATATTATCATAAAAAACAAAAGCAAAAGTCCGCTTAGAAGTTTGAAATCTTTCTGTTTGTATAATTTGTAAATATACAAAGGCAATACAATAAGCGATTGGAAAAATACACTTAAAATTAAAATTACAATCAGATTAGGAAGTCCGAACATTGCGCCGAGTGCTCCGGCAATGTACGAATCACCTTCCCCGAAAGCTCTTTTTCCGGTAAAAAATTTCGGTATCCTCGCAAGCAGTTCCATGATAACTATGCCTGCTATCAAGCCGAGAACAGAATATATAAAAGTCTGGTTTATTGTAAATGTGTGCCCGAACGGGAAAAAATGTATTTTTGTAGTGTTTTCTGCAGCAACATTAAAAAAATTATAAACAAGTCCGAGTATTGCGAGCAGGTATGCATGTATATCGAAAATTACCTTTTCTTTAATGTCGCATACAGCCATTACTATAAACAGACATGCTGCTGCTGCAAGAAAAACAAAATTTAAACTCAAGCCGAATTTATAAAATAGCCCGAGAAATATCAAACCGGTTATAAGTTCAACAACGGGGTATTGAAAACTAATTTTTGCTTTGCAATATCTGCATTTACCAAGAAGTGTTAAAAAAGATAAAACGGGGATATTGTCGTACCATGCCAGTTTATGTTTACAATGAGGACATTTTGAGGGCGGGAGCACAATAGATTCACCGCTGAAACTCCGTAATATCACAACATTTAAAAAGCTGCCAAAGCATAAACCGAATATAAAAGTATAGACAAAAAATATTATTTCCATAACAATCATGCCCGTTTTTCTTCAATCATTTCATGTAACAGGTTTGTGGCTTTTTTGAGTTTTCTTGAGACCTGCATTTGTGAGATATTTAGCCTTTTTGCGATTTCTACCTGACTCATGTCGTCAAAGTATGTCATTTTTATCACTTCCTGCAGTGAAGGCTCTAAATTTTTCAGAGATTCAAGAAGCATTATTCTGTCTTCTTGTACAGACTGATAGTTTTGGTAATTTACATCGGGAATTTTATCGCTCCAGTTTGAAAAATCGTCATTTTCCTGAAAAGTGAGCTGGTCAAGAGAAATAGTCTGTTTTCTTCTGTCCACTTCGATAGCTTCATAGACTTTTGACACCGGTACATCCATTTTTGAAGCCACCTGTGTTTCTGTCGGTCTTTCACCGAGTTCTTCCGCAAGCTCCAGAGAAATTTTATTGACACGATATGCAAGTTCCTGTATTGCACGTGGTGCTTTTATCATAGATGCTTTGTCTCTGAGATAGTGTCTTATTTCTCCTGTTATCAAATATGTGGCATAGGTCTTAAAATTCTTGCTTACCTGAGGATTGTAAAGTTGAATGGCCTTAATCAATCCGACACTTCCGACCTGTATGATATCTTCAATAGGGTCGGTTGCACGTCTTGCCAGATTTCTTGCTATCCTTTTTACGAGAGGCAGGCAGGTGATTGCAATTAGATTTTGTAAATTTTTCTTTGATTGTTCGGAGGTTAATGTCTGGTATTCTTCAAGCCATTCGGTGACTTCCGTGAAGTTTATTTCATCTGCTCTCATTTTGTCCTCAACTGTTTACAATGTTTTAATGTCTAAATTAAAAAAAAATTTTTAAATAATATACACTATTATTATATCATTTTAAAAGAAAATTTGTTAGAATAAAAGTCATGGAAATGTTAGAAGCGAAAGAACAAATAATAAATACCGGAAAAAAATTGGGGCAAAAAAATTTGTCTCCCGCAACATCCGGAAATATAAGTATACGATTTGGCGAAAATATATTAATAACAGCATCAGGTACATGTCTTTATGAGCTATGCAAAGATGATATAGTGCTGATGGATATGCAGTCGAATTTGATGCACGGCACAAAAAAGCCGTCATCAGAAAAACATTTGCATGCAAAAATATATCAAATGCGTCCTGACATTAATGCGATTATACATTGTCATGCTCCGTATGTTTCTACTTTCGCTGTATGTCATAAACCTTTGTCCAGACCTATTATTTCAGAAAATGTTTTTTATTTCGGCGAAATTCCGCTTGCTGATTACGCAATGCCTTCTTCTGACAAACTTGTTAAAAATACCGCAAAATTTTTTGATTCACATGATGCTGTTTTGATGGCAAATCACGGGATTGTAGTTTCAGGAAAAGATTTACAGGATGCTTTTTATAAAACAGAGACAGCGGAAGTTTATGCGCAAATATATTTACAGTCATTGCAGCTGGGAAATCCTGTTGATTTATGCAAGCAGGATATAGCGGAAATTTTTGAATTAAGAAAAGCTGCAGGATTTGAAAATCTTAAGCACTAAATGTTTATATAAAAAATGAACAAGTCAGCTAAAGAAATGATGGTAAGATACAAATTATTATCAAAAATCCCGTGTTTGTTTCGGTGATGGGTGCTGTTAGTTTTGTTTTGACGGGAATGGAATTAAAAAGTCTTTTCAGCAAAAATGCCGGAAAGACTTCTAGTAATTGATATTTTTATTTATATTTTTTATGCCGCAATAAAATATTTGTAGATTGCGTATAAACTGCCTGATATCAGCATACATACAGGTATTGTCAAAACCCATGCGCAGACTATATTTCCGATAACACCCCATTTTACTGCATGTGCTTTGAAGGTTGTACCGACGCCCATGATTGCTGTTGAGATAACGTGGGTTGTACTTAACGGGACACCAAAATGAGAAGCAAGCAGAATTATAGAGGCTGCTGATGTCTCTGCAGCAAAACCGTTAATCGGTTTCAGTTTAATAATTTTGCTGCCCATTGTTCTTATTATTTTCCAGCCGCCTGACATAACACCCAGAGACATAACTGTCGCACAGGCCAGAATAACATATACCGGGATTTCAAAATGTTCCGGTGTTGAATTATGGATTACTCCGCCGGCAACCAGTGCCAGTGTAATAATACCCATTGTTTTTTGCGCATCGTTAGAACCGTGGCTCAATGCCATAAGACCTGCTGAAAAAATTTGCACACGGCGAAATCTCCGGTTTAGTTTATCGGGATTGGCTTTATAAAACATTCTGAGCAGTATTGCCATAACGACAAAACCCACACCAAAACCTATTAATGGTGCAAGAAACATCGGTTCAATAACTTTTTCCATTAATTTCGGAAAAATTACACAGCTAAATCCTGCATTTACAATTGATGCACCTAACAATCCTCCTATCAGTGCATGTGATGAGCTTGATGGAAGCCCAAAATACCATGTGATTAAATTCCATATAATTGCGCCTAAAAGTGCACAGAATATGACATGAAGAGTTATTGTGTCAGCGTGGATAATGCCTGCACCAATAGTTTTTGCTACATGTGTTCCCATAAGTGCCCCTCCAAATTCAAGTGAAGCACCATAGATTACTGCCTGTCGTGGAGTCAGCACTTTTGTAGAAACGACTGTTGCAATTGCGTTAGCTGCATCGTGAAAGCCGTTTATATATTCAAAAACAAGTGCTCCTACGACTACTAATATTAATAATACTATTGATATTGTCATAAATTCTCACTCTCGTTATAACTAGCTTTGTTTCAGAACAACATTGACAACCTGATCAGAAACTGAAAAGCAGCTGTCAAGTGCATTTTCCAGGTCTTTATGAATATCTCTTAATTTTAATACATTGAGAGCATCATATTTCCCCGAAAACAGTTCGTCCATAGCGTGATATAAAATTTCATCCCCGTGTGATTCAATTTCTTTCATTTTCAAATTGCTTTCAGTCATTTCTTTAATAGAGCTTTGTTTTTTAAATTTATGAATAATAAAAGCAAGTTCTTCTGTAGCCCGCATAAGAGTTTGGGCTTGTTTTTTCATATTGTCTGTGTATATATCAAGTCTATATACCCTTAAATTTACTGAAGCCTTAACGATTCTTTTTGTAATTTTATTAAGTAATGATGCGATACATTGAATATCTTCACGGTCAATGGGCGTGATGAGTGTAATGTTCAGCTGATGAAGAGTTTCTTTTAATAAATCATTACTTTTGTGTTTAAGCCTTTTTGCCGTAATAATCTGATTTTCCGTTAAACCGTTGGTAACAATTTCGTTAAAAAGATTGGCTGCTTCTTTACAGACATTTGTGCTTTCTTCAAAAAGAGTATAAAAAACTTTTTCTTCTGGAGGCAGAATATAAGCCAACAAATTGAATTTACTCATTCTTAATTCCTTATAAAGCTATACAAGTTTACTATACTATAAAATTGATTGAATTAATGAACATGCGTTTTGAATATTAAATTTTATAAAGTTTGTTTTGAAACTATAAAATTACATACCGATTTTTTTAAATGTTTTTAAAGGTTTAATTGTCCTGTTGATTATAATAATAATTACCTTGGTGACTAATTGTATAAAGTTAGAAATTTCTGTTAAATATAATTAAATCTTTTTCATACTTCCAACTATTCTTAATTCCAGACAGCAGGACTTGTTTTTTCACAAGTCCTTTTTTTTATTCAAGTATTTGACTATGATGTGTTTCTTTATTAGAATGAAAAACGAACAGTACTTTCAAAATAATAGTAGGCCGATGTGGCGACAAACCGCAGCGAGAGCAGAGGTATTAAAATTAAAACCATTTCGGCACCATCAAACGAACTTTGACATCATTAATTGCCGATGTGGCGACAAACCGCAGCGAGAGCGGAGGTATTAAAATTAAAACCATTTCGGCACCATCAA
>CALUTO010000037.1 GCA_944323735.1 Candidatus Gastranaerophilales bacterium | reverse complement strand
ACAAATATATATTAAAAAATGTAATGTTTTTGTACAAAGCAATTATATTACACACCCAGTTTTGCTTTTGTGTAATTTATTAATCCGCCTTTTTGTATTAAATCCTGAATTTCCGGTGGAAATTTTGCGCACTGATATTCTTTTCCTGTTGTGAGATTTTTTACAATTCCTGTTGACAAATCAATTTCCAGCCTGTCGCCTTTTTTGCATTCATCAGGCAGCGTCTCATGTTCGAGAATAGGGAGACCTATATTTATTGCATTTCTGAAAAATATTCTTGCAAAAGTTTTTGCTATAACAACAGAAATTCCGCTTGCTTTTATAGCAATAGGTGCATGCTCTCTTGAGCTTCCGCAGCCGAAATTTTCTCCGGCAACAATAATATCTCCCTCTTTTACATTTTTTGCAAATGTTTCATCTATATCTTCCATGCAGTGCTGTGCGAGTTCTTTTTCATCCGAAGTGTTTAAATATCTCGCAGGGATTATTACATCCGTATCAACATTACTACCATAGTACCAAACTTCTCCACTTTTAGTATGATTCATTGTTAATCTCCATTTACAAATCTAAAAATTTATTATATATATATTAATATAAACTTGTTGAAAATAGAAGGCAGAAAAAAGAGAAAAGGAGATTTGAAGTATGAACTATTACATTGGCGAAGCAGCTGGCAAAGTTTATGAATTTTTAGCAGAACAGAAAAACAACGAAGCAACTATTTCTAAGCTTGAAAAAGAATTAGACCTTAATGAAAACTTCGTATCTATGGGTATTGGCTGGCTTGCTCAAGAAGGTAAAGCAGACCTTTCAGGAAAAGGTGCTCGCACAAAAGTCAGACTTATCAACAGCATTAACTAGTCTGATTTAAAAATATAAATTCTTAGAAAGAGCCGGCAAAAAGCCGGTTCTTTTTTGTCTTTTCCTGACAACCGTGTTATGTTTTTGTGTTTATATTAAAATATTTATATGAACAGAGTCGAATTATTATTACCTGCAGGGAATATTGAAAAACTTGATTATGCAATAAATTACGGCGCAGACGCCGTGTATCTCGGGATGGTTGATTTCAGCCTCAGGTCAATGCGTAAGGGTGAAATTATTACGGCTGAAAATTTAAAAAATGCTGTTGACTTAGCTCATTCTTACGGGAAAAAAGTCCATATGACGTTGAATATTTATGCATTCAATGAGGACATCGACAATTTGTATAAGACACTTGATATCATAAAAGAAGCAAAACCCGATGCGCTTATCGTGAGTGATTTCGGTATTTTGAATGTTATAAAAAGAGAGCTTCCTGAAATTGCACTCCATATCAGCACCCAGACAAACACCCTTAACTACGAAGCTGTAAAATACTGGCGTGATTTCGGAGCAAAAAGGGTAATTCTTGCACGTGAACTTTCTATTGAACAAATCAGAACAATACGTGAAAAAGTTCCGGATATTGAGCTGGAGTCATTTGTTCATGGCTCACAGTGTGTTTCGTTCTCAGGCAGATGCCTTTTGAGTGATTATATGACTAATGGCGAGCGTCAGGCAAATCATGGCGGATGCGCACAGCCCTGCAGATGGAGCTATAAACTTCTCGAAGAAACCCGTCCCGGTGAATATTTTGAAATAGAGCAAAATGACAGGGGCACCCATATTTTGAGCCCGAAAGATTTGGCTCTGATAAACTACATTCCTCAGTTAATTGAAGCAGGTGTGGATTCCTTCAAAATTGAGGGAAGAACAAAGAGTCTTTATTATGTTTCAGCGGTTGCAAAAACATACAGAAAAGCTATTGACAATTATTACAGCGGCATACAAGACGACTCGCTTTTTGATGAGCTGCTAAAAGTAGGAAACAGAGGATACACAACAGGATTCTATTTGAACAAACCTGACGGAAACGGCTACAGCTATGATATATCCAAAGGACTTGCAGGAGCTGACTTTTTGTTTGAGGTAAGAGACAAAAAAGATAATTTACTTCAGGTGAAAATTAAAAACAAAATAAATACAGGTGATGAAATAGAAATGATTTCGCCTGATGAAATGTTTAAAACCAAAATTTTGAAAATTTATAATTTTGATATGGAAGAGCAGGAAGTCGGAAACACAAACGACGATGTTTACGTCGAATTTTCTATAATTCCAGAAAATTACAAATATGCACTCGGAAGAACAATAGGGATAAAAAATAAAAGATGATATTAAAACCGGATTACAATGTAAAAAATGTATTTGAAGTAAATTTCGATGAACTTAAAGAACAGGGCATAAAGGTTCTGATTTTTGATTTGGACAGTACTGTTATGAAATCAAAAGCCGGAGTTTTTTCTGTTGATGTTCTTCAAATGTTTGACCGTCTTTCAAAAGACTTTATGCTGACGATAGCAAGCAATAACAAAAGTATTGATTACATTAATAAAGTCAGAGCGCAGGTGAATTTTCCTGTAATCGGGCATGCAAATAAACCCTCGCCGGCTGTAATAAAATCCTTCCTTGAAGAGAATGCAATACAGCCTAAAGATGCGGCAATGATAGGAGACAGACCTCTTACTGATATTCTTGTCGGGAAACTGCTCGGTTCGACAACGGTGCTTGTTGATTCGATAAGTAAAGACGAAGAACCTCCTTTAACCCGTTTTGTCCGGCGCATGGAAAGACTTTCTATAAGATAAAAGACCGGAAAAATCACAGGGCATGCGGACAATAAAATATATAAAAAAGGTGCGATAAATTGTATCGCACCTTTTTGGATTTTTTGTTTGAGATATTACTCTTTAGTGTATTCTGCATCGATTACATCGTCATCAGAGTTTGATGAGCTGCTGCTTGAAGAGTCGCCTGCATTGTTATTCTGCTGCGCCTGTTCTTCCTGCTGAACCTGAGAGTATGCAGCCTGGGAAATTCCAAACATCGTCTGCTGTAAATCTTCTGACATTTTTTTGATGTCATCAACGGATTTGTTTTCTTTCAAAGCTTCTTCAAGGGCTTTTCTCTGTTCTTCAAGTTTTGTCTTGTCTGCGTCAGAGATTTTGCCTTCAAAGTCTTTTACTATTCTTTCTGCTGATGAAATAAGGCTGTTTGCATTGTTTCTGATTTCAGCTTCTTCTTTATGTTTTTTATCTTCCGCCGCATTGGCTTCAGCTTCTTTAACCATTCTGTCTATATCTGCTTCAGAAAGGTTAGAAGAGTTTGTAATCGTAATTTTTTGTTCTTTGTTTGTTGCTTTATCTTTAGCTGAAACATTAACAATACCGTTAGCATCGATATCAAATGTAACTTCAATCTGCGGCAATCCTCTCATAGCCGGCGGGATACCGTCTAATCTGAACATACCGAGAGATTTGTTATCTTTTGCCATCGGACGTTCACCTTGAAGAACGTGAACATCTACAGCTGTCTGGTTGTTTTCTGCTGTTGAGAATACCTGTGATTTTGAAACAGGAATAGTTGTGTTTCTCGGAACAAGCGGAGTCATTACGCCGCCCAGAGTTTCAATACCGAGTGTCAGCGGAGTAACATCCAGAAGAACTATGTCTTTAACTTCACCTGCCAGAACACCTGCCTGAACTGCCGCACCTACTGCAACAACTTCGTCAGGGTTAACTGACTGGTTCGGTTCTTTTCCTGTGTATTCTTTTACAAGAGCCTGAACTGCCGGAATACGTGTAGAACCTCCGACCAGAACGACTTCATCAATGTCGCCTTTTGAAAGACCTGCTTCTTTCAAAGCATCTGCAACAGGTTTTTTACATCTTTCAAGAAGGTCATATGAAAGCTCTTCAAATTTTGCTCTCGTAAGCTGCATGTCTAAGTGTTTAGGGCCGTTTGCATCAGCTGTGATAAACGGAAGGTTTATATTTGTTTCGACAACTGATGACAGTTCGCATTTTGCTTTTTCGGCAGCTTCTTTTAAACGCTGCATAGCCTGTTTATCGTTTCTGAGGTCAATGCCTTCTGTTTTCTTAAATTCTTCAATTAACCAGTCAATAATTTTCTGGTCAAAATCGTCACCGCCTAAGTGCGTATCGCCGGAGGTTGAAAGTACTTCGTGAACGCCGTCGCCGATTTCGAGTACCGACACATCAAATGTACCGCCGCCTAAGTCAAATACCAGAACTTTTTCGCTTTTTTCTTTTTCAAGTCCGTAAGCAAGAGCAGCTGCAGTCGGTTCGTTTACGATACGCAAAACATCGAGTCCTGCGATTTTACCTGCGTCTTTTGTTGCCTGTCTTTGAGCATCGTTAAAGTATGCAGGAACAGTAATTACTGCAGATGTAACTTTTTCTCCGAGGTATGCGGAAGCATCATCTGCAAGTTTTCTTAAAATCATTGCGGATATTTCCTGCGGTGTGTAGTCTTTTCCGTCAATATTCTTTTTGTAGTCAGTACCCATTTCTCTTTTAATTGAAATAATGGTCTTGTCAGGGTTGAGAATTGCCTGACGTTTTGCCAGCTGACCTACCAGTTTTTCACCTGTTTTTGAAAACCCCACGATAGACGGGGTTGTTCTCGAACCTTCCGCATTAGCAATAACTGTCGGCTTTCCGCCTTCCATTACCGCAACTACGGAGTTTGTGGTTCCTAAGTCGATACCAATTGTTTTTGCCATAGTTTATTTCTCCTTACGAAATTTTATTCCATTGACTATATACTTTATACCACTATATTTTTTCATGCCCGAAAAAATAAACAAAAAATTAATATTTGCATGATTTTTTATAATTTTGATTTTTAAATAAAGGTAATACAAATATATATTTTCAGATTTTAGAATTCTACAGTGCAGTATTTTGCGATAAATTCTATTACGTTCAGAACCTGCGGTTTTTTATTTCCGAGTTCAATAAATCCCTGATTAATACCGAGTTTGCATGCCGGACAGTTTGTTAAAATAATCCCGGCACCTGTTTTTAGAAAATCCTGAGCTTTTCTTTTTGAAATTTCTCTTGAAATATCACTGTGAGCAATTGCAAATTTTCCGGAAAATCCGCAGCATTTGTCGAAATTTTCAGCTTCAATGTAAATGGCATTTTTTATTTTTTTGATAAGTTCTATAAATCCGCTCTCATCATGGCACGGTTTGTGGGCTGTAATTGTTAACGGTCTGTCTTTAACGGTAATTTTTGCATTTTTTAATAAATCAAGCACACTAACTATTCTGTCTTTTATATTTGAAGATACATATTTGTCATAACTTTTTAGAACATAAGCGCAGGAGGCGCAGTCTGTTATTATATAGTCACAGTCTTTTGGAATGAGTTTGAGATTGTGTTTTGCAAGTTTTACAAACTCCTTTTCATATCCTGAACTCAGGTGGCTTATTCCGCAGCACTCAAAGTCAGGTTCAATGAGCTCAATGTCCGTGTTCAAAAAAATGTTTTTCACCGCTGTTTCTGAGTCGTTATTCAGATACTTATTAAAACAACCTTTAAAATATACAGCTTTTTTCGTTTTTTCTTTTTGTATTTCTGCCTTTATTTTTTCTGTTGCATTTTTTCTTGCGAGTGTATTTGCAAGTAGAATGCGTTTTAGCAGCTTAGATTTTGTCTTTCCTGATAAAAATTCCGTGATTTTATCAAATTTAAGAAATCTGTAAAGAAGTAGTCCGTATTTTGCGCTCAAAAGAATTGTTTTAAACAAGAAATATGAAGAAAAAACAGTGTGGTGTTGTTTGTAATACTGTGCTTTAACCGCAGTGAAAATTTCACGTGCATCAATATTACTCGGACAAAATTCTTTACAGGCATTGCACCCGAGACACATATCCATATACTCCAGAATTCTTTTATTTAAGCTTAAATCACCTTTGATTATTCCGTTTAGCATATTGAATTTTGTGCGTGAAACAGAACATTCATTCAGGGTTACTTTATAAACAGGACAAACTGTCTGGCACAATCCGCAGCGGGAACATTTATATATTTCTTCTTCAAAATCATCTAAATTCTTCATTACAAATAATATTATATAAATAAAATAATTTTAGTGGTAAAATTGAATAAAATAAGTTGCCGTCACGAAAATGGATGTAAAAGGATAGGGAAATGAAAGCAGCATTTACTGAAAATCAGCAGATAGTTATAAGAGAAACAGACAAACCTGTTCTCGAAGGCAAAGGGGCAATAATAAAGGTTCTGGGCTGCGGGTTGTGCGGTTCTGACATTGTAAAATTTAACCACGGAATCTCCGGTAAAGTGCTCGGGCATGAAGTTGTAGGCGAAGTCGTAGAAATAAATAACGGTTTTTTTTCAAAGATAAAAAAAGGAGACAGGGTTGTTCTCGGACATCATATTCCATGTATGAAATGTAAATACTGTCTGAATCATAACTATTCAATGTGTCATGCATTTAAAGAGTCAAACATTGTACCCGGCGGATTTGCCGAATATATTTATGTTACACCGCAGCATTTGAATAATACTGTTTTTAAGGTTCCTAAAAAAATAGATAATGTGGAAATATCTTTTATGGAGCCTCTGGGCTGTTGTGTCAGGGCTGTGAAAAGAGCCGGAGTGAAGAAAAGTTCCAATGTACTTGTTATCGGGATGGGGTCTGTCGGTATTCTGATGGGACAGGCGGCAAAAGCTTATGAAGGGACTGTTATCGGCTGTGACCTCATAGAAGAACGTGTTCAGATTGGTGCAAATTTGAATTTCGATACAACTATACTTTTTGAGGACAATGACACAACCGCCGGAAAAATAAAAGAAATGACGGACGGAGACGGTGCTGACATTGTATTTATGACTTCCGGCTCTGATAAAGCACTGGAATTTGCAATAAAAGCAGTGAGAGACGGAGGGACTATTCTTGTATTTTCATCTATTCCGAATGACGATTTCGGATATACAAACAATGATATTTACTATAGAGAATTGACGGTTATGGGCAGTTATTCTCCTTCTCCTGCTGATTTAAAAGAGGCATTTGAGCTTCTGTGTTCAAGAAAAGTAAATGTAAAATATCTTTCTACTGCATATGCGCTTGAGGAGCTTAATCTGGCCATAGAAGATACGGTAACAAATAAGACATTAAAGGCATATATAAAATTATGAAAATGAAAGCTATGCGGTTTTATGCACCCGGAGACATAAGATTTGAAGAAGTAGATGTTAAAGAGCCCGGGGAGAATGAAGTACTTGTAAAAATAAAAGCGGCACTGACCTGCGGGACAGATATAAAAACCTACAGACGCGGGCATCCTGTTCTGATAAAACACACTCCGTCAGGTTTCGGTCATGAATTTTCAGGCGTGGTTGAAAAAGTCGGAAAAAATGTAATAGGATTTGAACCGGGTGACAGAGTAGTTGCGGCAAATTCCGCTCCATGCGGCAAATGCTTCTTCTGCAGAAAAAAACAGTACAATCTGTGCGAAAATCTTGATTTGTTAAACGGTGCATATGCTGAATATATCACTATTCCTCAGCGTATTGTTGAAAAAAATCTTTTAAAAATTCCGACCGGTTTGAGTTTTGAAAAGGCTGCATTTACAGAGCCTCTTGCAAATGTTGTTCACGGAGTGGAGAGGACAGGCATAAAACCCGGAGATACAGTAGGAGTTTTCGGAATAGGGCCGATAGGACTAATGTTTGCACGTTTAGCAAAGCTTAAGGGTGCACGTGTTATAGTCGCAGGAAGGAATCCTCTAAAACTCAAACTCGCTAATGATTTTGCACTTGCCGATGAAATTATTGATATAAAAAAATACCGGCATCCTGAAAAAATATTTAAATCTTTTACAGATGAAGGTAAGGGGCTGGATGTTGCGATAGAATGCGTCGGTCTGCCGGAAATCTGGGAAAAAATGTTTTCTATAGTCAGACGGGGCGGGACTGTTCATTTCTTCGGCGGATGTAAGAGCGGAACAACGGTAAATCTTGATACAAAAATGCTGCATTACGATGAAATAAAAGTCATAAGTGTATTTCATCACACACCGGAATATTTCCGAAAATCTCTCGAATTGATTGCGAACGGGGATGTTGATGTGAACAGGCTCATCACAGCAAGAATGCCGCTTGAAAAAACAAAAGAAGCACTTGAGATGCACGAACGGGGCGATGCGATAAAAGTTTTGATTACACCTTAGAGAGCCGGTTTAATCAAGCTGTATATATCATATCCGGATGTTTCTACAGTGCTCCTGCTGATATTGTATTGACATATTGAGCAAGCACGGAGACCGGTATTTTTATTTCTGCTGCGCAATTCCACGGATTTTTTATACAAATAGTATCATCTGTTTCGTCATAATACTTTATTTCATAGGCGTGTTTAGAAACAATTTCGTATTCTTTATTCAACAATTTTTCACCGGAGCCGGTGTTTGAATCGGATATTGTGGACAGGGTTGATATAAATCCTTCTTTATCCGTAAGTTGTCCGACTTTTCTCAAAATTTCTTCCGGCGTTTGTGAAAATTTTTTTATATTAAATCGAACTGCTTCGCCTTTCAAATCGTCAAGTTCATTTAGCTCAATATCATCACCGGACAGAATTTCCAGTCCGAGCAATTCAGCCATTACTTTATGCTCCTGCCCTGCTTTTAGCCTGTTAATTTTTACTGTCATAGGTGCATCGTGCGGTATTATGTCATACGTTCGTTCTCTGAGTGCACATTCAGCATAAGCAAACTCCAGCATTTGCAGTCCTTTTGTATTCTGAATCTGTCGTTTATGCGGGAATTGCTCTATTTCTCCATTTTTAAATCTGATTTTATTTTTATATTTGTAAGTATCAAGTCCTTTTAAATGCAGTATTATGTCATCTCCTTCCTGAGAAAACATTTCATAGAGTTTAATACGAAATTCCGGTTTTGACATCATATTATCGATAACTGCCACAAAATAGCAGTCGCCAAGCCTTGCCTGTGTTGCCGTAAAACGCAAAATTGGTGAGAACAGCTCAAGATATTTTTCTCCGGTTATGTTCCATCTGTTCAGTTTTTTCCCGTCATTTATATACATTTTTCCGCCAATACTCACAACATCACCTGTTCGGGTTTTGGAAAGTATTGTTTTTTTGTTTGTTTTTTCAGGATATTCGGGAATTACCGGTTTGTTATTCAGCACTTTTTCTGCATCTTTGTATACATCAGTGCTCAGGTCTGTGTGTTTGTTCAAATGTTTTAAAATTTCACAGGGGATAGTGTTTTCAGCAACAAGTTTTAATATTCCTTTTTCTTTCAATTTTTCATATAAATCAGGTGCTTTTACCCTGACATTTAATGCTAGTTTTGCCTGACTGATTTTTTTAAAGTTGTTTTCTTTGATTACTTCATTTTTTAATTTTTCAAATTCTATGGCATTTTCTAAAGAAGTAAAGAATTTTCGGCTTTCCTCTCCGATATCTGATGAATATCTCAAAAGCTGTCCTGCATCTTCTAGAACAAGAAGCCCCGGTCTCTTTTCTTTGACAAGATAGTTGCAGAGCTGGATGTTGTCTTTTTTTATATAAGACAAAAAAGTATTCAAATTAACTTTCTGAGGATTGTTTGAGCAGTAATTATTAAGGATAGCAATCATTATGCGGATTATGTCCGTATCTTTTTCAACATATTCAGGCTTAAGAAACTCTTCAAGTTTTGAGACAATTTCCTCAAGTGCCGGTATTGAAAAATTTTTATTGTTTTTTGATGCTTCAATAAAGTTGTCTAAAATGTCTGTTGTAAAACAGCCGGCATCCGTCTCTGTTTTCTCTTTATCAAGTCTGTTCAGTATTTTTATTACTGCTTTGTGGTTTGCGTCCGGAAGCTGCAAAAGCTTCATTGCCGTTTCCTGATTTTTTTTTGCTGTCTCAAAAAGCTCCAGTATTTCATCAAAAAATGTAAGATATTCGCAGGGTTTTATAAATAATGTTTTTGCGTTTTTATCCATCTCTTCTTTTTCATTAAGCACCATATCAAACAACCCGTCAGCAAGTTTTTTATGCATTTTGTCTACTGCTGCAAATAGTTTTTTTACCTGTGACATATCTATGTCTGCTGTTTCTAAAAATTTTGTTTTAAATTCATCGCTGACATTCATTTTTGACAGTATATACTTTGAAAAATTTTCCAGTCTCTCCAACTTGTTGTAAAAATAGTTCTCATCCACAACCGTGTCTTTTTCTATATCTTCAATCAGATTAAGCCGGAGTTCTCCGTTTTGTATTGCTTTATATCCTTTTGAAAAAACAAGATTTTGCCAGCTTTCCGGTTTTTTGTCTCTCATGAGGGCTATTTTGGTGGCAATCGTATTTTTCAGCTTTTTGTCGCAGTTTTGGAAATAAAAATCATTATTGACAATAGAGTTTGCATATTTTACAAGTTTTTGAAATCTGTCAGGATTGTCGAGAATTTCTTCAATGTGTTCCGTGTCATCAGATGAATGATACAGCCACTGTGCATTGCTCCTGTCTTTTTCCTCCATTGCTGCAAGCTGTTTTAAAATTGCAATCTTTTTATCAACAGGCTGACTGTAGAATTTGCTGTCCTCAAAAAAATCTTTCTCAATTGCGGCAAGCTCTTCAGGAATTTTATTCTGAACAGAAATCATGGCTTTTGCATTTGCTGTTATTGCCACGCTGCTTTTTTTTTCATCAATTTCTTCTTTAGCTTCTGCACTCTGAGACTGCAGCCTGTCAGGCTCTGTTTGTTTTACAGGTTTTTCAGATGTATATACAGAATTTTTTACACGAGGAATATTAACCATATTTTTATAAAAACATTTAATAGGCGGAAATTGCCGGTCTTTTATTTTTATAATAGTTTTTGAAGCTTTTCCTGTAATGATGAATTTTTGTGTGTTTTCAGAACTTTAAAAATACGGTCTTTTTTAAAGGCATTTTTTATGCATGATTCTTTTTTGCAAACATATACAGAACGCCCGAAGGTTTTTGAATCAGGTGAAACAACTACTTCATCTGTTCCGTGAGAACGGGTGATTTTTATTAAATCACTGCGGTCTTTTACTTCTCCGCAGGAAACACATTTTCTTTTTACTATCATATAATTCCTGCCGGCAGTCTTTTTCCAATATCCGTTCTGTATTTCATTCCGTCAAAGTTTACAAGCTGTATGGCTTCATAAACTTTGTCAACAGCAAGCCCGAGTGTAGAAGCAGAGCCGGTTACAGCTATAGCTCTGCCGCCTGTCGTTTCAAATTCTGCATATAAATTTTTTCTGGTTTTAAAATGTGCAATTTCAACATCTTCTTCTGCCGCTTCTTCAAGTCCGTAGATTACAGAGCCTGATTTCAGATTGTTTGCGGGATAATTCCCCGCAGTAAGTACGACAGAAGCACAATAGCCTGCTTTTACAGGTATTTCTGAATAATCATCCGCAAGTGAGCCGGCAATTGCTGCTTTCATCAGGTTAATAAGATTACAGTCTAAAAGTTTTAAAATACACTGTGCATCAGGTTCCTGCAAAAATGAATTGAATTCAAGCACAAAGGGCTGTTTGTTTCTGTCTAAAATGATATCTATTCCGAGTATACCTGTATAATTTGTTTTGTTTTTTGCAAGCGAGTCGAGCGTCGGGTAGACAATTTCATTGAATATTCTTGACTCAATGTCTGCTTCAAGCATATAATACGGCGCATATGCTCCAATGCCAGAAGTAATCAGTCCTCCGTTCCCGTTAAGTGCGTATTTGTAGGGAACAACTGACAAAATAGGCATTGCATTGTATCCGTCGGTAATTATGTAATATGTAAACTCCTGCCCTTCGATGAAATCTTCCAGTACGATTTTTTTATTAAAATTCAGAAAATTGTCCTCGATTTTTCTCTTTGCATCTTTAAAGGAGGTGCACACAATGGTGTTTTCTCCGGGAAGATGATTGTCTGTTTTTAAAAGCAGCGGGTATTTGGCACGCCGTGCGTAGTCAACTGCTACATTTTCTCTGTCAAAAATGCCGAATTTTGCGGTCGGGATTTTTGTTTTGTACATGAATTTTTTTCCGGTTGATTTGCTTGTACAAATTCTTGCTGCTGCAGCTGTCGGTGCAAAAATTAAACGTCCTGCTTCGTTAAATTTTTCAGCTATTTCATTAACAATCGCCTGTTCTGATGAAGCAATAGTGAGATCAATATCATTTGCCTGTGCAAATTCGAGAAGTTCGTCAGTGTTGTTAGCTTTTATATCAATACAGTTTGCAAATTCACCGATTGCATCATTGCCCGGGGCAACAAATATCATATTTATATTTTCATATTTTGAAAAAAGCTTAGCCAGTGTGTATTCTTTAGCTCCGGAGCCGACTATCAGTATGTTCATTTTGCATTCCTTCCTGTGCTGTACTGGGCACCAAATTTATTTTATCCGTATAAGCCCTGCCAGTCAACATATAAGATTTTTCAAAAAATTTTTAAAAAAGTATTGAAAAATTTTTTTTAGCACATTATAATCATTTTACGTTGACAATCAAGATTTTGTCTGTCAATGAGAAATGACAGTTCAGTTATGCGGGTTCAAAAGGTTTAAATACAGTAAGACCCGGGTATCTGAAAATGAAAATTGAATATGGTTGTGGGATCGTAGCCACAGTGAGCGGAAGCGAACGTTCTTTAGATTAAGAACCAACTGAGCTACAATCCGGAAATGAAAATTGAATATGGTTGTGGGATCGTAGCTCAGTTGGTTAGAGTGCCTGCCTGTCACGCAGGAGGTCGCGAGTTCGAGCCTCGTCGGTCCCGCCATAAAAAAAGCCGCCTTGTGCGGCTTTTTTTATGGCAGAGTGCCAGTGGCGAGAAACGCAAATTGCGAGTTCGGCGGATTTGCGGACGGACGGAGCGTAGCGAGTCCGGATAGCGAACAGATTGAGCCGGCTGAGTCGTTAGGCTCTAAGGCGAAACTCTGTGAGCGTGGAGCAAATCCAAGACAGCCTCGTCGGTCCCGCCATTATTAAAAAACTCCACTTTATGTGGAGCTTTTTGTTTCATGTTTCGGATGATTAGAGTCGAGAACTCCACAAAGTCAAAGCCCGAGAATAAAGTAGGTCGGATTTACAAATCCGCCAAAATTATTTGTCAGCATAGTAATGCTGACCTACTCCTAATAGTATAAAAACCGTATTATATTATAAATTCTTCGTTTACTTACAAATCTTCTTTAGATTCTTGTTTCTCTTTCAGTCAGTATATTAAAACAATTTTTTATTTATTGTTGATTATATATTTTTTCTTCTTGCAAGATGTAAAATGAGCAATTTATTTATGTTTATAATCTTTTAATTTTAAATTTAAAAATTCAAGTATACAGACAGGGCTAAAGTATATAGTTCGGGTATCAGCCCGACAATAATCATTACTTCAATTCTTCTGCTCTGTACACAGCATAACCTTCATAATGGTAACTTGCATCGAGTCCTTTCATATATACTTCTCTGCTACTGATTTCTGTGGTTAGTGCTTCTTTTAAAAGGGCTTTTATTTCTACGCTTTTAATTGGACTTCTTTCCATTGCCAATAGATAATCTTCCTTGTCTATTTTGCTCCAATCAACAACTTGTCC
>CALUTO010000036.1 GCA_944323735.1 Candidatus Gastranaerophilales bacterium | reverse complement strand
TAATGTCTCCTTTACGGATTTCTTTTTACTTACTTACATATAAATAAAAACATTTCGTATATACTTATTTCATACTTCGTATATATTGTTACATTTCGTTACATACTGAGAATAATGTATAAAATTTGCCTAAACAGACAGCTGTGCTATAATTTTAGATGTATAACGGAAAGATTGAGGTTGCATGGCTGTTGAAGATACACTGGTTATGATACTGGCCGGCGGTGAGGGCAAAAGACTTTACCCGCTTACCAGAGATCGTGCAAAACCGGCTGTACCATTCGGCGGTCGGTACAGAATTATTGATTTTGTTATTAATAATTTTATAAATTCGGGCTTTTACAAACTTAAAATATTAACCCAGTACAAATCTGATTCTCTAAACAAGCACATTGCTCGTTCATGGCCGCTTTCTCCGATTATAAACCAGTATGTTGATCTTGTGCCTGCGCAGATGCGTGTGGACGGTAACTGGTACAGGGGCACTGCTGATGCTGTTTATCAAAACATTCATCATATTACGGATGAAGAGTTTGATTATGTTTGTGTATTTGGCGGAGACCATATTTACAAAATGGATGTGTATTCAATGCTCAAATACCATAAAAATTCTAACGCAGACCTTACTATTTCCGCCATTCCTATACCAATTGAGCAGGCAAAAGAGTACGGAATAATTGAAGTAGACGAAAATTGGAGACTGACCGGATTTATTGAAAAGCCGCAGTCTGCTCCAAAGTCTATACCGGGAGATGAAACAAAGTGTCTGGCATCAATGGGCAATTATATATTTAAGAAAGACAGGCTTGTTAGTGAACTTATTCAGGATTCTGAAGACCGGGAGTCTTTCCATGATTTCGGGAAAAATATAATTCCGAAAATGCTGGCTCAGGGCGACAATATATACGTATATGACTTTGCTCGTAATACTTTTAAAGGAATGGAGGAGTCGGAAAGAGGCTACTGGCGTGATGTAGGAACAATTGATGCATACTGGCAGGCAAATATGGATTTGCTGGAATATGATCCGGAGTTGAATTTGTATTCTCAGGAGTGGCCGCTTCGAACTTTCAATTACAATTATCCTCCTGCTAAATTTATATGGGAAGAGCTGGAAAGAAGAGGCATGGCAACAAACTCTATGGTTTCGGAAGGATGCATAATCTCCGGCGGTACACTCTCACGCTGTGTGCTTTCACCGAAGGTAAGAATAAACAGTTTCTCCAGCGTTGTTGACTCAATATTAATGGAAAATGTCAACGTAGGCAGACATTCGCATATTTCAAAGGCTATTATAGACAAAAATGTTGATATTCCGCCTTATACCAAAATAGGTTTTAATAAAGAGGATGATTTAGCAAGAGGTTTTTACGTATCAGAAAACGGGGTTACAGTAGTCCCCAAAGGAGCAAAGTTATGAAAAAATTTATAATATCCTTTATGGTATTATTACTGGCCGGTATTACGGTAAGCGGATGTATGGCGGTTGCGCCGAAAAAAGATTTAAAGCCATCGGATTATGATTTAGGTATGACATACGAAAAAGCCTCAAAGGAGAATAAACCGATTATTGCTGTATTTTATGCTGACTGGTGTACATATTGTGTTCGTTTTATGCCCAAACTCGATTCTGTAAGAAACATATATAAAGACAAGTTCAATGTGGTGCTCTTAAACGTAGAAGATGACCACAACAAAGCAATGGTTGAAGAATACAGAATTTCAGGATTTCCGTCAGTGTATATTATAGACCCTCGGTATGATAACAGGGTTCACATTGACTCGCCGTACCTTGATAGTGTAAAATCCTTAAGCACCGAAGTAGGCAGATACGCAAGAGTTAGAGAATTAATAGAGAAAGGCAGTGCATGCAAATGATGAACAGAAAAAAAGCAATGACATTCAGTGAAGTTCTTATTACACTGACAATAATAGGTGTTGTCGCAGCATTAACCATTCCGCCGCTGCAAAAATACACACAGAAAAATGAATATGTAACAAAATTAAAAAAAGTCTATGTTACGCTTGAAGAAAATCTCGACTTTATGGTTGATGATAAAGGCCCTATTTCAAAATGGAAGCTGATTGACATGACCATTGATGACTTTTCTGAATATTTAATGGTCGCTTATAAATGTGAAGGCTCAAACAAAGACGACTGTTTCGCCGACAGCTATGGAACTCTGGATGGCGGCACCGGTTCTGCGCCCACATCCACACCTGTACTGCTGCTTGACGGCACCAGTCTGGCATTGGAAAACTGCAATGAAAATACATGCGATATTGCAGTCGATGTAAACGGACTGGAAAAGCCGAATGTATACGGTGTTGACTATTATACTCTCCAGCTTGACAGAGCTAAAGAAAAAATTGTACCCAAAGAGTGCAATACTGACGACTGCATGGTTCAGGATATTATAGAAGCCGGCTGGGAAATCAACTACTGGTAGTTTTTGCATAAATTTAACAAAAAAACGTACAGTTTATGTACGTTTTTTTTATACTGTGTTTTGGTTAAACAATCTTTTACTAATTCTGTAGTATAATACTGCGGCACTAAAAAATTATCCTTTAGAGTGGTGAAATCGTATAAAAAAAGAGTTATTATAATAAAGCGAGTTAGTTGACAACCGGACACTTTTTTCGGGGTTGCGATAAAAAAGTTTTTATGGTTTGGTTTTAGTCGGCTAGCTTGCTTTTTATTTTCTGAGTTATCCGGTTTGTCTGTTTTGTCTATACAGGCTTTCCGCTCTTTTACCGGTGGCTTTTAAAAATAAAATAGCACACATTATTGTGTACTATTTTGATAATTTTGTATTTCCTGTTTTTAAAGGATTAATAATCAATATTTATTTGCGAGAACTGAACGATTTTATTTTTGCCCCGTTTTTTAGCGTTATACAAAGCGTGTTCAGCATATCTGATAAGTGTGTTTGCGTCTTCATCAACATTTTCAAGGAACGGGAAAGAGGAAATGCCTCCTGATATGGTGATAGGGTGTTTTTCTTCTTCACCTGCAGGAATAAATTCCATTTTTTCTATGTCACGTCTGAATCTTTCTGCGAACAGAAATGCGTTTTCCTCCGGTGTGTTCGGAAGTATAACAATAAATTCCTCATCGCCGTATCTGGTTAAAATATCTTCTTTTCTGATAAAACCTTTGAGCATTTCAGCAATTTTTTTAAGAAGTACATCGCCCCAGTCGTATCCGTACATATCGTTTACAACTTTGAAAAAGTCTATATCCAGCAAAAGACAGGAAAGCTTTGTGTCATATCTTTTTGCTCTGGACATTTCAGCTTCAAGTCTTTCATGAAGATACTTTCTGTTGTGTAATCCGGTAAGTTCGTCTGTTGTCGACACTTGATTTATTGTGTCACGAAGTTCTTTTATTTTGAGCAGGTTTTTGAGTCTCAGTTTTAATTCGTTCGCATCAATCGGTGAGTTCACAAAATCATAAGAGTCGCCTCTGAATACAATCTCGTGTGCAAATTTATCTGCTGCAACAAGGGTAGGTGCAGTCAGTTTTGTCACCATTGCTACTTCTTTCAGTCTGTCATCCTTGCAGTTTAGAATAATAACAGAAGGATTATATTTCTGGGACTCTTTAAATTCATCTATTCCCAGTGTTCTAACATTTAACTCTTCATTTTCTGACAATATTTTTTCAATTTCTGATGAATCTCTGTCAGCAAAAATAACTACGTTTTTCATAAATTCTTATCCTTGTCGCTATGAACATTGCTCTGATTATAAATATAATAGCAAATGTTGCATTAAATGTACATAATATTAATAAAGTATTTGAACTTCAGCAAAAAAGCACACGTAAGAGTGTGCTTTTTTGCGGTTTAAATTCATAATTCATTTTATTCAGCTTCAACGGCTTCAGCTGTTTCCGCTTCCGGAACAGAGTCTGTTCTGATTGAATTTGTTTTTCCTTTTGATTTTAGATTTTTGTCTTTAAATTTTTTGACCTGTCTGTCCAGTTTGTCAGCAACAAGGTCAATGCTTGCGTACATAGATTCTGCACTTTCTGTGACATGTACAGAGCCGCTCACAAATTTGCAGGTAACTTCAGCCGTATGACTTTGCGCCACGCTGGGGTTTTTAATTACGGACAGTACGATGTCAATTCCCTCAATCTGGTCGTAGTGATTGGCAACTTTACCGATTTTTTCTTTCGCATACGCTTTAATTGCGTCTGTGATTTCAATGTTTCTACCGTTTACGTATATGCGCATACAAGCCTCCAATAAAATGATACTTACCCAGTATAACTCAATTTTTCAAGAGTTGCAACGATAAAGTCCGTAATGCTATAATTTTGTTTAATTAATTATATTTTTAAAAAATACCTTTAATCAAAACGGAGGAGACATATAATGAAGAAAAAAATAAGCTTGCTGCTGCTGTCGCTGCTATTGAATATGCCGGCTTTTGCCGGAGACGGATACTGGGTAAATGATTTGAGGACATTGTTTGCACAGAACAAAGCCGTAATTATGTGTGTAAATATCCGTACCTTCAATGCAAATGATAAAAACAAAAATGACATAATAGAACCCGGGCTCGGAGAAACTTCAGGAAATTTTGTAAATGCTATCCAGCGTCTTGATGCAATGAAAAAGCTGGGGGTTAATACTCTTCATCTGCTGCCTGTTACTCCTGTCGGAAAAGTCAAAGCTATGGGAACAGCCGGCTCGCTTTATGCAATATCAAGTTTCAATGAAATAAATCCCCAGCTTGATGACCCGACAAACAAGCTGAGTGCAAAACAAGAGGCGGCAAATTTTATTAAAGAATGCCACAAAAGGGGTATCAGAGTTATAATAGACCTTCCGAGCTGCGGCTCTTACGACATGTATCTTGCGAATCCTAATCTGTTTGAAACAGATTCCGCACGACAGCCGCTGGTGCCGTCTGACTGGACTGATGTCAGGATGTTCAAAACTCTGAATCCTGACGGAACTTTGAATGAAGATGTTTATAATCTCTACAAACAGTTTGTGGATATGGTTCTCGAGCTGGATGCCGATGGTATAAGAGCAGATGTTGCCACCTCAAAACCCTATGAATTCTGGGAAAAATTAATAAAATACACCAGAGACAGGAGTCCGCAGTTCTTATTCCTCGCAGAAGCGTCTGAAAGCTGGAATGAACCTGTTGCGAAAAACGCTCCGTTCACTCCTTATGACAGGCTGCTTCAGGCAGGATTTGACGGATTTTACGGCAGTTTTTTCAATTTTAAAGACTGGAAAACCTCTGCAGAGCTGGAAAATCAATTGAAGCTTATAACGTCGATACAACAGCAGTATAACCACGAAAAAAGTGTAATCGGAAGTTTTTCAACTCATGATGAAATCAGTCCGGTTGTTCTCGGCGGTCCTCAGCTTTCAAAGCTTATTATCTGGCTTCAGGCTACTCTGCCCGTAAACTCATACTTTGTTGACGGATTTCAGTCGGGAGACACCTATCTTTACAAATATGCAAACCAGAAGGCGTCTAAAACATACACAGATGACGATTATTACTATGTACATAAAGGTAAAATCGATATATTTAACTTTTCAAGAAAACCCGGCGGGAAAGATTCAGTTATTCAGGATGAATTTATAATGGGCAATTCAATAAAATCAATGTCCTCGGAAATAATCGAAAAGGGTGCTCTTACCTTTTTAAATACAAACAATCCTGATGTGTTCGCATATATGACCACCTTCGACAAATCATCTATTATTGTAATATTAAATAAAAATCTTCAAAGAAGCAGCAGTGCTGAAATAAAATGTAATGTAAACAAAAATACTCTTATTACTCCTGTGAGAACTCCGGCAGCTCCTGCTGTAGGCAACGGAAAAATGACAGTAAATATTCCGCCGGGTGAAATTATTGTTATGCTCGCTGATTTGTCAAATAAAAAATAACATTATAAGAACCGGCAGTGTAAACTGCCGGTTCCGGTATATTTAATATTCGTTTTGCAGGATAAGCTTTGATTTTTTAAAAGTTAAAAACTGCTTAGCTTAGCACGGCATCCTCAAGTCCGTATTGTTCAAGCGAATTCGTTTTTGCCTGAACACATATAAATTGAAGTTCTCCGCTGCCTGTGTTTTCAATGTTTTATCCTTATTATTTTCATAAAAATTTTGCTTTGCGGATTTACTTCAGGTGTGCCCGGATTATATTTTTTTATTAAAACAACAAATCGGATATTAATATACATAAAAAAAACACCACTTTATTTAAAGTAGTGTTTTTAATAAAGCTGGGGCGAAAGGATTCGAACCTCTGAATGCCTGGACCAAAACCAGGTGCCTTACCACTTGGCGACGCCCCAACAGGACAATATCTATATTATTGTGAGAACGGTATATTGTCAAGAAATAAATTTGTTAATCCCTGAAAAATCCCAGTTGTTTGTACTTTTTGTGTCCGGAAAGATAAATTTCAAAATCAAAACAACCTATTTCGTTTATTGCATGCAGATTGCCGCAGGGCAAATCCAGAATGCGCCTGCGCCCGACATCGCAAGCTTTTATATATTTACAAAAACTGCAGATTTTCCAGCTTTTTTCTCTTTTTTTCATAAATATAATTTTACTCCTAAACCGCTGCAGTTATCAACTGTTTAATCTATATAAAGATACTAAAAAATATGATAAGATTTTATTCAGAACAGGAGTTTTTTATGAAAATAGATATAGAACAAGCGTTTACATATTTGAAAAACGATGAACACTGGGTACGTAAATTTTTGACCGGTTCATGTTTGTGTATTTTTCCTGCACTATTGCAGCTTTTAGCTGACTTTATGCCGGATACGGGAAAAACTCCGAAGCCGCAAATGGAATATCTTGGCCTATATGTTGCAATTTTTCTGATTGTAGGACTTCTTGGAGTTTTTTGTTCACTGTTTACCTGCGGATATCAGGCTAAAAATATAAATATGAGAATAAAAAATAAAGACAGCCTGCTTCCTGATTGGAAATTTTGGGAATGTTTTGTTCTCGGGATAAAAGCGACCATTGCGGTTATTGTATATATAATTGCACTGATAGCTGTTATTGCCGGAATTTTTTATGTTTGTAAAATGCTTATAGCTGATAAAATTATTTTTGTAATTTTTACTGTTCCTGGCTCAATTCTGGTTTCAATAGCTGCTATATTAATTATGAATCTGGGCTTCGCATCTTTTTCAACAGACCTGAAATTCAGCTCGTACTTTAATTTTGGAAGGATGAAAAAATTTGTAAAAAATAATGTATTAACATTTTTACTGTACATTGTACTCATAGCCGGTTTAACGGTTTTGACCTCGATGGCAACAGGTATACTGTCAATAACAATAATCGGCATAGTTGCGGTTCCGTTTATTCTGTTTTATCAATATATGATAACTTGTGACATAGTTGCCCAGTTTGTCAGAACGGCACCGGAATTCGATGTAATCCCGAAAACAGGAGAAACAGAATGAATATGGATTTTGAAAAATCTTTCAATTACATAACAGCGGACAAAAATTGGAAGTCAAAACTTATGACAGGCGGTGCTCTGTCCTTTCTTGCTTTCATAATATTATTTTTACCGCTTATTTTTATAAAACATCTGGATTTTGTAGTGTTTGTTTCATTATTGTCTGTTGCATTTATAATTTCATTGATATTAAATTTTGCGACTTTCGGATATTTTGCACTCACTGCACATAACAGAATTCATAATAACGAAAACTTTCTTCCTGAATGGAAAAATTTCGGGAAATTGATTGCGGCTGGATGCAAGGTTGTAATCGGGCATGTGTTGTTTTTTCTGCCTTTTGCTTTAATTGGCGGAGTAATTCTGCTTGTTATAATGTTTCCTGAAATATTGCCTGATTATCATGCAATATCGGTGCTGATTACATTGATACTTATTGCCGCAGGGCTTTTTGCTTATTTTATTTTATATATGCTGCTTGTAATCTTCTATTTCCTGCTATTCGGCTCGTTCCTTACTGATTTAAAAATTCTGTCTTTTTTAAATTTCAAAAAAGCAGCAGGTTTTGCGAAAAACAATATTGTAAACTACCTGATATTCTGGCTGCTTGTTATAGTAGTTTCATTAATCGTACAGTTTTTATCCGTAGTTTTGATATTTACAATAATAGGAGCTTTGCTCATACCGTGGCTGATATTTTATTCTTATCTCGTATCTGCTGATATAATTGCCCAATTCGTTAAGACAAGCAAGGAATAATATATAAAAATGCCGGCTGAAAAATTTCGCCGGCATTGGTTTTTATTAATATGATTTTGCTTAAACAGACATAAGCGCAGCTTCTCTTTCGAGTTTAAGCGTTTGAGTCGTGATGTCACAGACTTCAGACGGACCCCAGTACTGAATAGAGCCGGGGAACATATATTCATCATTCATTGCCCAGTTTTCTCTGTTTGCTTCGAGCTTTTTGAACACAGGGCCATCGAGTTTTACCAGTGCTTTCTGGATAACCGGTTTAAAGTGACCGTGGCGTTTTTCCATATTCATCATCATTGTAAGAGGAACACCGCCGGCAACCCATTCTGAAGAAGGTGCGGTAAGATTTCTTACTGATGAAAGATATCCTGTCAAGCCCGACTGAATAAGCGCATAAGCGTTGAATCCTAATGCATAGCAGTAGTTTGCATCAAAGTTTGACGGGAATGCACATCTGCCTTCATAGCCGAAGAAATGACACTGGTCAGAGAATTTGCCCATAAATTCGCCTTCTGCTTTCATCTGGTCGAGTTTAACCTTAATCATTTCAATAAGCAGTTTTTCTGTTTCGATTTTTGAAACCTGAACATTACCGTGCGGGTCTCTGTCCATAAGCAGCTGTGCTTTAATCAGAACAGGAAGAGACTCAAAAACTTTTGCATTCTCTTCATCCAGTCTGCTTTCGATAAAGTTAAATCTGTCAGCGGGAACTGTGAGTTTGTTATAAGAAGCATCCTGCTCAAGTGTTGACATAACATCATTCAGGTTTGCTATCATTGACTTCATTTCAGGAATAAATTCAATTAATCCTTCAGGAATCAAAGCAACTCCGAAATTTTTTCCGGCATTGGAGCGTCTTGCAATAATATCAGCCATATAGTCGACAATCTGTTTTAATGACATTTTCTTTTCTTCAACTTCTTCTGAAATCAAAGTGATATTCGGCTGTGTCTGGAGTGCGACTTCAAGAGCTACGTGTGTTGCGCTTCTTCCCATAACTTTTACAAAATGCCAGTATTTCTTAGCGGAATTAACGTCTCTTTGTATATTTCCGACGAGCTCTGCATAAGTTTTTGTAGCAGTGTCGAAACCGAATGATATTTCAATCTGTTCATTTTTTAAGTCGCCGTCGATTGTTTTCGGACAGCCGATAACCTGAATACCTGCACCCTTCTGAACAAACCATTCAGCGAGCATTGCGGCATTTGTGTTTGAATCGTCCCCGCCTATGATGACAATACCTGAGATGTTGAGTTTTTTGCAGTTTGCAAGAGATTTCTCAAACTGTTCTTCTGTTTCGAGTTTTGTTCTGCCTGAGCCGATAATATCAAAACCGCCTGTATTTCTGTATGCATCAATGATTTCATCATTGAATTCGATGTATTGTCCGTCGATGATACCGGATGGGCCGCCTAAAAATCCGTACAATTTGCTTTCCGGATTAGCCTGCTTCAGTGCATCATACAAACCGGCAACAACATTGTGTCCTCCGGGTGCCTGTCCGCCGGAAAGAATTACGCCTACATTTCTGGCAGCAAACTTCTGTTCTGCTCCTGATTTGAAGGTAATTGTGCATTTGCCGTATGTGTTGGGAAACAGCTTTTTTATATCAGCCTGATCTTTGACACATTCTGTCTTTTCGCCTTCGATAACTTCTACATTTCTGATACCTGCGGCAAGTGTGGCCGGAAGAACCGGTTTAAAACCCAATCTTGCTTTTTGCAGCGGTGAAAGTTCTTTCATAATCGTAATACCTCGCATTTTCTAAAATTAAATACATGAAAATTCTATCATGAAAAATAAATAAAAGTCTTTTGTATATTTTAAGTCCCTTTGCAAGCGGGTATTGCGCCGCTTCTACAGTTCTGCAGGCATGGAGGTGTTAGAAAATTGTGAAGTTTTTCACTGCGGGCAAATAGCAGATGCTTTTTTAATTGCTCTTTTTTCATCAAATACGATATTTTCTTTCGAAATAACATTAATAAGCCCCTGTCTGAGCATTTTACCGGCAAGCTGTCTGTTGTTGAGCAGCAGAAGGACTTTTATTTTTTTATCTTTTAGTCTTACTATCATCTCCTCCAGTGCAAAAACAGCCGATATATCCATTGTTTTAATAGTGCTGCAGTCGATTATAACACACTGTTTGTCCATAACCTCTTCAAGTCTGGACAGAAGCTGGGATGCTGAGCCGAAAAAGAATATTCCTTTAATATGAATTATGAGAATATTTTCGTTCTTTTCAAGATTGCATTCATCAGTGCCTGACGGTTCTTCAAATTTTATATCAAACTGCTTTGAGACATTTACTGCGAAAAGAACGGATGATAATACAATACCTGTTCCTACCGCAAAAATAAGGTCATTAAACACTGTGATTAAAAAAACAATGAGCATTACAATTAAATCGCTTTTCGGAGCGGCTTTTACTATTTTGATAAATTTATAATCTATAATGTCAAACCCGACTTTTACAAGAATACCGGCCAGAACAGAAAGCGGTATTTTTGCAGCGTAAGGTGCGAAAAAAACTATTACACACACGAGAAATATAGAATGTGTAATACCCGAGAGCCTTCCTGTTGCGCCTGAATTTACATTCACAACTGTTCTCATTGTAGCACCGGCTCCTGCTATTCCCCCGAACATTCCTGCGGCAAAATTGCCAATCCCCTGCCCTATCAGCTCTTTATCCGAATTGTGTTTTGTTTTTGTTATGGAATCGGCAACGAGCGATGTCAGGAGAGAGTCTATTGAACCGAGAACAGCCAGAGTCAGAGCAATCGGAATTATATCAAAAAGTTCTTTGACAGAAATCATTGTCAGCTGAATTTCCGGCAAAGATGACGGGATTTCGCCGATTACTTTTACATCAAAATTTAATGCTATACAGACAATGGTGGCAAAAATGAGTGCAATCAGTGCGGAGGGAATTTTCCGTGTAATTTTTTTAGGCGTAAAAAACACGATAACGAGTGTTAAAATACCTAAAAACAGACTCTGTAAATTTAAATTTTTAACAGAACTGAAAAGTCCGAGCACTGCATCTATAGTGCTGCCTGAAGAGTCAAACCCGAGTATCGGATTTAGCTGCAGAAGAATTATGATTACTCCGATACCGCTCATAAAACCGGATATAACAGGATAAGGCACATATTTTATATACCGTCCGGCTTTGCTTATTCCTAGCAAAATTTGAAAAATACCGGCGAGCATAACCGCACAAAAAACTATTTTCGGATTTCCCGTATAAACAGCTGCAATTGACGCAATGACAACGGTCATAGGCCCTGTCGGCCCTGATATCTGTGTGGGTGTTCCGCCGAATATCGTAGCGAAAAGACAGACAAGTATTGCGCCGTATAGTCCTGCTGCAGCCCCCAGACCGCTTGCGGCTCCGAATGCAAGTGCCAGCGGAAGTGCTATGACTCCTGCTGTCAGTCCTCCGAAAATATTTCCTTTTATGTTTAAGCCTGCTTTATCCATTTAGTTTTTTATATCATAAACAATTAAAAAAATATATATTCTCCAAAATATTATTTATATTGTCCTTTCAGATATTAAGGAAATAAAACAAAACGCCGACTGTCTGTTTGTATAAAATCTATGTTTGTATTACGATATTGGCGTGTAGGTATAAATTAAAGGATAGTTATAAGGAGGGTATCTAAATTATGCCAGGAAAAACAATAACAGTTGATGGTAACTACGCCGCAGCGCATGTTGCATACGCTCTGAGCGAAGTATCAGCAATTTACCCTATCACTCCTTCATCTACTATGGGTGAATGGGTTGATGAATGGGCGTCTCAAGGAAAGAAAAATATTTGGGGCAAAACGGTTAAGGTAGCGGAAATGCAGTCAGAAGCCGGTGCAGCAGGTGCTGTTCACGGTTCTCTCGCAGCAGGCTCTTTGACCTCTACATATACAGCTTCACAGGGCTTGCTTTTGATGATTCCTGTAATGCACAAAGCAGCAGGCGAAATGCTTCCCCACGTAATCCATGTTTCAGCACGTGCGCTTGCTGCACAGTCGCTCGCTATTTTCGGTGACCACTCTGACGTTATGGGCTGCAGAAATACAGGTTATGCAATGCTTGCCGCCAACTCCGTTCAGGAAGAAATGGATATGGCACTTGTTGCACACCTTTCAACTTACAAAGCAAAAGTTCCTTTCCTGCAGTTCTTTGACGGTTTCAGAACTTCTCACGAAGTACATAAAATCGAAGAAATTTCATACGAAGATATCGCAAAACTCGTTGAACCGAAATACATCGAAGAATTCAGAAAAAGAGCACTGAGACCGGAAGCTCCGGTTTGCAAAGTCGGTGCACAAAATACAGACGTATACTTCCAGGGCAGAGAAACAGTAAACAAATACTATGACGCAGTTCCGGATATTGTTCAGGAATATATGGACAAAGTTGCAGCCGTAACGGGCAGACAGTATCATCCGTTTGACTACGTAGGTGCTCCTGACGCTACCGATGTAATCGTTGCAATTGGTTCAGGCTGCGAAACTATTGAAGAAACAATCGAATATCTGAATGCAAAACGCGGTACTAAATACGGTCTTGTTAAAGTAAGACTCTACAGACCGTTCGATGTAAAACGCTTCAACGCAGCTCTTCCGAAATCTGTTAAGAGAATTGCTGTTCTTGACAGAACAAAAGAACCCGGCTCAATCGGCGAACCGTTATATATGGATGTTGTTGCAGCACTCGACAACAAAGAAATCAAAGTTATCGGCGGTCGTTACGGACTTTCTTCAAAAGAATTTACTCCGTCAATGGTTTACGCTGTTTACAAACACCTTGAAAACAACGGATTCCACGGCTTCAGCGTAGGTATTGAAGATGATGTAACTCACAAATCATTGAAAATTGAAGAACACATCGTTACTGAACCGGAAGGCACTACAAACTGCATGTTCTGGGGGCTCGGTTCTGACGGTACTGTCGGTGCAAACAAAAACTCCATCAAAATCATCGGTCAGTATACAAACAAAGATGCGCAAGCATACTTTGCTTATGACTCTAAAAAATCCTTCGGTGTTACTGTTTCTCACCTGAGATTCGGCGACAAACCGATTAAATCAACTTACCTCATCACGGCACCTGATTTTGTATCATGCTCAGCTCACGCATACATCGGCAGATACGACATCTTAAAAGGCATTAAAGAAGGCGGTACATTCCTTCTGAACAGCCCGTGGTCAAAAGAAGAAGCATTCTCTCACTTAACAAGAGATATGCAAAAAACTATTATCGATAAGAAAATCAAATTCTACAACGTAGATGCTGAAACTCTTATTGAACAGCAGCCCGGTCTCAGAGGCAAAGGTGCAAACACTGTTATGATGGTTGCATACTTCAAAGTATCAGGCATTATTCCGTTTGAACAGGCACTTGAAGGCATGAGGGAAATGACGAAGAAAACCTTTAAGAAAAAAGGCGACGACGTTGTTAATATGAACCTTGCATTGATTGATGCAGCTGTTAATGCTACTGAAGAAGTAGTTGTTCCTGCTTCACTGGACGGCGTTTGCGCTGCTGATGACGTAAAACTTATACCGGACGACGCATCAGACTTTGCTAAGAAAATCATTGAACCGTCAATGAGACAAAAAGGCGACGATATTCCTGTTTCTGCAATGTCTTGCGACGGTGTAATCCCGACAGGTACGGCCTGTCTTGAAAAACGTGGAATTGCTCCGAGAGTTCCTCACTGGAATTCAGAAAACTGTATCCAGTGCGGTATCTGTGCTTCTGCATGTCCGCATGCTGCAATCAGAACAAAATTGATTGAGTCAAAAGACCTTAAAGATGCTCCTGATTCATTTAATACAATCCCTGCAAAGCCGGCTCTGGCTGACGAGCAGTTCAAAGTTCAGGTTTACTGCAAAGATTGTACAGGCTGCGGTGTTTGTGTAGACCAGTGTCCTGCTAACAAAAACCCTGAAAAACAGGCTCTTACATGGTCAACAATCGAAAAAGAAGAAGCAGCTTGTGAAGTTGTCAACGAAAAATTCTTTGACGAACTGCCTGACAATGTAATGGGAAGAAATACAACAAAAACAATCAAAGGTGCAATGCTCAGAAAACCGTTGTTTGAATTCTCCGGTGCTTGTGCTGGCTGCGGTGAAACACCTTACGTTAAACTCGTTTCACAACTGTTCGGTGAAAATGCTATTGTAGCTAACGCAACAGGTTGTTCTTCAATCTACTCCGGTACATTCCCGACCATTCCTTACACAACATCAAAAGAAGGCAGAGGTCCGGCATGGGCAAACTCACTGTTTGAAGACAACGCAGAGTTCGGTTTCGGTATGAGACTTGCTGTAGACCAGAACAGAGACACTTTGAAAACATACGTTGAAAAAGTTCTTGAAAACGACAAAACTCCGGCTGATTTGAAAGAAGCTCTTGAAGGTGCTATGGCTCACTTCGACAACTCAAAAACAGAAGAAGCTATTGCCGCTCAGGATAAAGCTAAAGCAGCTCTCGCAAAATATGCTGACGCTCCTTGCGCTGACCTTGCAAAAGTAAGAGAACTTCAGGATTACTTCACAGACAAATCCATCTGGATTATCGGCGGTGACGGTTGGGCAAACGATATCGGATACGGCGGTATTGACCACGTTCTTGCACAAAACCAGAACGTAAATATCCTTGTACTCGATACAGAAGTCTACTCAAATACAGGCGGTCAGGCTTCTAAATCCACTCCTACCGGTGCTGTTGCTAAATTTGCTACAGGCGGTAAGAAAACTTACAAGAAAAACATGGGCTTGATGAGTATGTCATACGGCTATGTTTATGT
>CALUTO010000035.1 GCA_944323735.1 Candidatus Gastranaerophilales bacterium | reverse complement strand
TTCGATCTGTGTAATGTTGAGCTTTTCATTCTACCTCACTTTATTCTTCCCTGTTACATAATAGTCGGCTGATAATTTAATTGTCAAGAATTATGTATATATATATTACATTACTAAATATTTTTTATACATTTGATTTTTAGAAAAAAAACATTATCATTGAAATATGAAGAAATTGTTGATTTTAATAATTATTACATTGTTCACATCAATACCGGTCTATTCATCAGAGACTTATCCGGAATTGTACAAAAATGCACAACCGGCTGACTTTGAGCTGATAAACGGTATTGATCCTTATCAGAATGAAGATTACTACAAATATGCATATTCTCCGTATCCTCTTTTTCGTCTGGCACTGGATGTAAAATTCAAAAATCAGACCATTCCGGCAGGGTATTATATTCTAACACCCAGAAATATGCATGACAGAGATTTTGTATTTTTTAAAGAAAACGGAAAAGTAAAATTTATTATCCCTGTTGTAAAAAAAGAAGTTGTGGAACCTGGATTTTATGAAACAAATATACCGACACCGCAGCTTACAAAATGGCAGGGATTCTGCAAAAATGTAAGCGAAGGCTTTTATAAATTATTCAAAAACTCATCCAAAAAAGCACCTCCTCCAAAATCTTTCATTCGTACCGAATACATTGAAGGCAATATGTTCCTTATAATCCTATACTACGGCTCTTTTAAATATCATCTTGTATTCAGATCAGGAAATTATTAACTGCCCGTTCGGACAATCAAAGCGACTGATTAAACTTTATTAATTTTGTAGAAAACGGTAATGTTTTTGGCTGTTTCAGATTTTATACTCCGGATATGGAAGAAATTAAAACAATACAACAAGACTATAATGAACTTGTATCTGATTTATACAAAAAACGTTTTTGGGACACTCCTGTGAACAGAATGCTTAGGACTGCTTCAGGCTCAGAGATTTTAAACTATGACCTGTGGGCCAAACAGCATGCCTATCACGGAATAGGTGACGCATCTGAAAAAAAATGGATTGCAAAAATAACACCTCATGAATTATTGACACGTACAGTAAAACAAGCTGTAGAAGCTATTTTTACTCTTAGCGAAAGCGGAAAGTTCCACAGATATGTTCCGGCTAATATTCAATCACCCGATTTCGGGGATAAGTGGGGCAGAAATGCCAACTATATAGAGATAAATAACAGAACAATTGCCAAAATGAAAGATAACAGATGTTCAGACGGGATACTCAGCGCAATAAAACTATTGCCGGCAATCCCTCCTTCTGCAAAAAAATGGGCTAATTGCGTTATTTTATCTCAAATTTTTCCAAACATATACGGAGACGGCTATAATAAACCTGCCTGGGAAGAAAATTCTCTTTACGGTATAAAACTAAACTCCGGCATAAGTGAAAATATTTATTCAAAAGAGTTTGCCGGAGCGGAAGAAGCCGTCTCCCCTCAAGAACAGATTAAAATATTTAATGATCTTGCTCACGCTCGAGGACTAAAAACAGGTTTTCGAACTCTAATCTCCGAAGATCAGCTCAAAATCTCTCATTCTGACAGTCATGATGAGCCGTTTCACTGGAGTAATAAAGAGCATGAAAATCTTTATATTGAAGAAACCGCAGAAATTGTAAAACTGGGATTTGATGCAATTTTTATTGATTCCGCAAAACATGTTAACGGATATGAACCTCATTTTTATACCGGAGTAGGAGCAACACCTGACTACGAACAAATGCAGTATATTATTTTTATGATTAGGAAAAAATCCGGAAACGAAGCCCTGAGCTTCATAGGCGAACGCTGTGACCATAATATATCAAGATACAAAGAAATGGGACTGACAGCCGGCACTGCCTGGGGTGATGCCAATAATATAAACGATATAAAATACTGGTCTGATGTCTTAAAATATTCAAGAGATTATGCACCTGGACCGGAAGTTTCAAATGACAACGATGAGGGCGGTGCAACATACGATGAAAGATTAAACAAACTGCGCTCATGTTTATTCGGCTTTGAATATCCGTCGGACAAACTTCCGAGTTTCATGCAAATGCACGATTTATTTCCTCTGCGCTATGACACAAACACTCATTCACTTATGATGACAAACCCCTCCTTCTCTACGGACAGTACTCCTGAAAGCCACTGGTATAACCTTTTTACTCACGAGGACGGAGAGTGGCAAAATCATCGTGCGGCCGAAATATTTGCTTATGCTCTGAATAGTTCATAAAAAAGCAGTGGAATTTTTTCCACTGCTTTTTTATATTAAATCTTTATCAAAATACCCGACAATAAATTTTAGTTTTTTTATCGCCTCTTCGTAAGTAAGAGTTATGTGTTTTAAAAATCTATGGTCATACAAATCTATTTTACGTTTGTTTTTGTCTATATTATCTATTGTGTAACAATGATTGTTGCTCACTCCTTTGTAAAAATTTATTGAACTTCCTGCGACAAAACTGTTTTCAGTATTTTCTCCGATTTTATCAAACAAATCAATACTTTCCCTTCTTTTTGTTCTTAGACTTAAGTGCCAGCTGCTTTCATTTATTTTTATACTTTTTCTGCCTGTAAACATTTCTAAAAAATTAGATGGTTTGTTGAATTCAAATTTTTCATTACATTCAGGAATGCGGCATACCCATGGTTTTTTAGAAGGATATTTTTCTAAAAGTTTATTCATTGCAGCTTCTATTGCTTTAATAACCGGATTGTGCGGAAACTTTTCATTTATTTCTATCGGATTTTTATACTTGTCCAGATAAACCAGATCATCCATTTCTTTTTTTGTAACAAAAAAATCTCTTACATCACCATTAATATTATTAAACCTTATTTTAAATCCGTCATTTGTGTGCGCAATATTTTCGGAAAGAATCCTTCTTCCGTTTTCTGTTCTGGAAAGTACACCAACAGAAGACACAAGATAGCAGTCCTGAAAATACTGTATTGCATATCTGAGATTATTTATTTCTTGTAGATTAATAGGTTTCATAATTTCTGCAAAACATGTAAATTATAAAAATTTACATTCGTGTTTGTATTATACATACATTTTAACAATATTTTTTATTCATATATTTATTATTTTGATAAAAAACGCTAAAATTAAAACATGAAATAAATTATTATTAAAAATTATAAATATTAACAGGAGAAAAAATGTCAAAAAAGGTTCTGATAATTTCAACAAGTTTAAGAAACAACAGCAACTCTGAAATTCTGGCAAAAGAACTTGAAAAAGGTGCAAAAGAAGCCGGAAATGATGTATGCTTTATATCATTAAAAGATAAAGAAATCAAATTCTGTAAAGGCTGCCTTGCATGCCAGAAAACAGGTTCTTGCATAATCAAAGATGATGCTAATACAATAACTGAAAAAATCAAAAATTCAGATGTTATTGTCTGGGCAACACCTGTATATTATTATGAAATGAGCGGTCAGATGAAAACTCTTATAGACAGAGCTAATTCTTTATATACAGCGGATTACAAATTTAGAGAAGTTTATTTGATTACAACAGCCGCAGACGAAGCACAAGAAGCAGCAGAGCCTGTCAAAAACGGTTTAAAAGGATGGCTTGCATGTCTTAATAAAGCAAAATTCTCAGGCTGCATTTGCGGGGGTAATCTTGAAAATCCTGCAGATGTAAATCAACAAACAGAATTAATGAAACGGGCATTCGAAGCAGGTAAAAACATATAAATATAGAATCAAAATATTGTAAATATTTTATTCTTATTTTCTTTTTATTTTTTATTTTTATTTGTATAGTAAATTGTCATTTTTAATATATATATTCGATAAATGTTTATAGTTAACTGGATATTTCTCATAAATTGTATATATTTCGGGATTACAAACAAAGCCTGTGTCCTGTAAATTTTTTGAGGCATAAGAGCCGTACGAATCATCAAAATTTCCAACCACAACAGCAGAATTTTTTCCCAGATTTTTATATAAATCACTGGCAAGTTTTATTCTTTTGTCTTCTCCCTGCAAATACGGCCAGAAATTTCTGGCAAGGATTATTGCATTATCATTATTTATTATCTTACATTTTTCTGTGGCATCCGCTACGCTAAAATTAACTTTGTCTCTGAGAACAGGCTTTACCTTCAATAAATCATCAAAAAACAAATCCATATCTTTTATGTAGCCTGGCAAACTATCCGCTAATGTGAAATATTTTGAAATCTTACCGTTTGTATGAAAATTTAGTACGTCAATATCTTCATCCAAAATCGGTAAATATCCGTCATTTGCCATACGGATAATTTTTTCGTCATAATCCGATGCGATTATAGGAAAATATTTTTTTGCTTTTTCTTCACCAAGTTTTTCAATAAGCTTAATAGCGAGCGAATACGGTTCATCTCCAGCAGAGCAGGCAAGAGAATAAATATTCACTTTTTCCGCATCTTTAAATTTTCTTTCAAAATAATCAACAAATTTATCCCAGTCTTTTATATCCTGCCGAAAAAAACTTGTATCATTTCTGTGCACCAACTTTCCGGCACAGTCAACAACATCCCTGCAACACGAAGAAAATGAAGGATTATATTTGAAATTTTGATTGCTAAAACTTAATTGCATATTATTATAAAGCAAATCAATATCAAAAATTGATATTTAAATTTATTATTGTAAATAAATATTATGCAATATAATTGAGTTTATTTCCAACATTAGGATTTGTTGATTTCAAACTCAGGGCTTTTGATTTTATATTTCTTGCTTCTGATGCAACTTTTAAATCCTGTGAAGACGGATCAGACGGTGCCAACGCTGCACGAATAACAGTATCTGCATGCTTAATAGTTTTTTCAGGATCAGCAGGATTAAGCCCGGGCATCTTTATAGAAACATGTCCGCCGACAGGAATCCCGTTTCCGTCTTTTTCAATCACTATTGAGCCTCCAAAAGAGCCTGCAGCCTGTTTGTGGGCAAGTTCGTGTGCATAAATTTCATCGTAACGTTGTTTTATGAAATTTTGTTTTTGCTTAGCACACAAATTATTCAAAGAACCGAAGGAATTAATCATCTTTCCAACCCCCTTTTAACATATGCATTATACTACAAAATTAGTAACGTTTCAATATTATACTTAAGTAAAGAAATGTAAAAACAGGAATAAATTATGCGCCTAAACTATATAAAAAAAATATACTAAATGCTAAGATAAATTCAATGGTTAGTATTTTATAAAAGTGAAGAGGTAAATTATATGTTTTGTGCTGAGAGAACTGACAAGAATTTGAAAAAAGTTAAAAAGTTAACTAAAAAAGCTCTAAAAGTTCTGGGAAAGAAAAATTTTGCATTAATTATTCACGGGAATAGTTTTCCCGCTGAACCGAATAAAAATTCAGGATTTGGCTCACCGAACTCTCATGCCGGAGAAAAACTAATAGAATTTGCCAGTGGAATGTTTAATGCAATTCAGCTCGGACCTGCCGGAAAAACAAAAGCATGCGACTCGTCGCCGTATACAGGAACAATTTTTTCCAACAATCCTCTTTTTATTGATTTAGAACAACTGACCACAAAAGAATGGCATCATATTCTTTCAGAAGACACTTACGAACAGCTTTGCTGGCAAAATCCAAACAGAGACACGAACAGAACTGCATACTCCTATATTTATAAAGCACAGGATGAAGCCCTCAAAGAAGCATTCAGAAATTTTAAAAATTTAAACAATAAAAAATTAAATAATGAACTGGAAAAATTTAAAAAAGAAAATGCATTCTGGCTGGAAAAAGATGCAATGTATGAAGCACTTTCCATAGAAAACGGAAACGACTATTGGCCAAACTGGAAAAATCCGATAGACAAAATTTTATACAATCCTAAAACAGAAGAAGAAAAAAAACAGACTTTCATCAGAGAAAAAGAAATAAAACTGAAATATGTAGATGAAATGAATTTCTATGCATTCTGCCAGTTTGTAATCGCAAAACAAAATGAAAAAACGTCAAAATTTGCACTTAAACATGATATAAAAATGATTGCAGACAGACAGGTTGCATTCTCAGACAGAGACAGCTGGGCTTACCAGTCGCTCTTTTTAGACGGATGGCTGCTGGGATGCCCTCCGGATTATTTCTCAAAAAGCGGACAGGCATGGGGCTTCCCTGTTGTTAACCCTGAAAAAATGTTCAATGCAGACGGCTCACTCGGCGAAGCAGGTTTGCTTTTGAAAAATCTTTATAAAAAAATGTTCAAAGAAAACCCCGGGGGTGTCAGAATTGACCATATAGTAGGATTGATAGACCCGTGGGTATACAAAGCAGGCAAAAATCCGATGCCGGAACAAGGTGCAGGACGACTCTATTCATCGCCGGAACATCCCGAACTTTCTAGATTTGCTATTGCAAAAATGGAAGATTTGAATATGGAAATCGGCTCTGACAAAGAAAAACGAGTCAAACAACTTACAAAAGAACAGGTAAAAAAATACGGTGCAATGATAGAGAAAATTGTTATTGCAGCGGCACAGGAAGAAGGGCTTGACAAGGACGCAATTGTTTGTGAAGACCTTGGAACGTTAACTTTTCCTGTCGAATCAGTTATGAGAGAATATGACCTTCAGGGAATGAAACTCACCCAGTTTGTCAAACCGGACAAACCGCTTCATCCTTACAGATGCTGCAATATTGTTCCCAGAGCCTGGGCTATGGTCGGAACACATGATAATGAGCCGATTTCTATGTGGGCTGATGAAATGATAAACACTCATACCGGATATCTGCATGTTAAAAATCTTGTGGATGACCTGTGGCCGGATGCAACACAGCAGCAAAAAGATGATATTATTGTCAAAATGACAAAAGATGCAAGCTTTTTAATCCAGACAAAATTTGTTGAAATCTTTGCGTCACAGGCAGAAAATATTCAGGTATTTTTCACTGATTTCTTTGGAGTAAAAGATGTTTACAATAAACCCGGAACATCAGGAGACAAAAACTGGTCTCTTCGTTTACCGGATAACTATGAAGAATTGTTCAAAGATGTTTTAACATTTAAGAACAAAAACGGATTAAACCTTCCGTTCATTCTGAAACTGGCAATAGAATCCAGAGGCAATGAGTTCTCTTCAAAACATGTAAAACTCATAAAAGAACTCGATGAAATTATTAACAATGGCTAATGAGATTGATAATATACAGACTAACTTAATCGAAACCGATGCTCTCATTGAAGAACATATTCACGGGGGCTTTGGTTTCGATTTTCTTTCGTGCAGCGCAGAAGATTTTGTCAGGTTTGCGAAAAAAATTACAGATTACGGAGTCTGTGGATTTTTTCCAACTCTTGCTACTGATACTATAGACAATCTCAAACATCAAATATCAGAAATAAAACGTGCAAAATCCATGCTGCCTGACGATGGAAAACATGCAGATATTCTCGGAATTCATCTTGAAGCATGTTTTTTAAATCCGGAAAAAAAAGGGATACACAATGAAAAACAGCTCTTGATGCCTTGTATTGAAAATTACAAACAGATTGAGGATGATTTTATAAAAATAGTTACGCTTGCACCGGAACTCGATGAAGATTTTAAATTATGCAAATATATTGCAGCAAAAGGGGTAAGAGTTTCAGCAGGTCACTGCACGGGAGCTGACCTTTTTGCAGTCAGTCAGGTTACACATCTGTTTAATGCAATGGGTGCATTGAGCCATAAAACTCCGTCAACAGTACTTTCGGCTCTCTCCGATGACAGAATATCCGTTGAGATTATTGCTGATTTCCGGCATGTTTTGCCTGATGTTGTGAAACTCGTTTTTAAAATTAAACCGAAAGAAAAAATTATTCTCATTTCAGATGCATTACCCGTTGCTCATTCGAATTTGGACACCATTATTTTCTGCGGAAAAGAAATTTTTCTGAAAGACAACAGAGCAGTAGATGTAAACGGAACAATGGCCGGCAGCACAATGTTCGTTTACGATATCATAAAACAACTTGTACAACAGAAATTTTGTGATTTAGAAACAGCAGTAAAAATGGCCTCATCTAATATTTTGCCTGTATCGAAAAAAATATATTGGGACGAAAATTTAAACATAGTAAAACCTGAATAATCAGAGTTCACTACCCATGCGATCCGGATGACCGGATAATCTATGCAGCTGATTTTTCTGCCGAAAGTTTGTTCTCTTTGTAAATTTCCATAAGCTCTTTCCATCCTTCAATAAACTCAACATTGTTTACAAGAACCGACCTGGGAATACCGGCATGATGAATTCTCGGAAGCAATTCTTCAACAGGATAACTGATTGGCGCATCTTTTCCGTCATCTGTATCATTGCATATAAAATATTCTTTTCCGTTTTTCGCTTTTTCAATACCAATTATAGTAATTTCATGCCCGCCTATGACTACATTATTACTGTCACAATAGGTATATCCGATTATAACATTATCTCCCTGATTCAAAGTATCTCTTATATGCTGCAGAGTTTCGTAAGGCTCACATTCATATCCTATTATTTTACCGCTGTCATCCATTTTCTGATAAGTCACGCAGACTTTACCCTTTCCGGTTGCAAGTTCTTCGGCAAAATTCTTTTCTATATCTATCAAACCGCTGTTATCATCATTATATTTCGGAATTCTTCTGTCTATAATAGAGTCATAAGTGTTTTGTGCTCCGATATTCATAAATGTGGACTGCATAAGAACATCTATAACAGAATGTTCACCCGGGTCTTTATACGTAGTCTGAACCCGTGCACGAACAATTGCATTTCTGTCAGGTTTAAGCTCTGCCTCCAAAATATTCCAATTTAGCATTTTGAAAGGTGTCTTAAAGGTATCAAGCATCCACAGAGTGTTTACAAACCCCTGAGAAAGGCTGTTTATATCTATTCGTTTTGTTACACTCATCTTTTCTGACGACAAACTCTCTGCCATACGAGCAAATTCAGCTGGCATTTTGTGAGCAAGATTAAATTCAATGCTTGCTGCAGGACATGTGCTTGAATGTACATTTAAATTGTCTTCCGTAAACGGAATAGACGGATTTACAGGACTAACTGTAGCCAGTATTTGATTCTTGCTCTTTTCAGGTAAATCACCGAATTTTTGGGTTATGATAAAAGGATTGTCAATCGCATTAATAGTTTCTTCCAGTATGTTTTCCTGTTTTAAACCCATTACTCTTTTTACTGTCGCAATTTTGTACAAATTATCCAATACTGTACTGTTGTCATTTGAATTGTTGTTTAAAAGTCTGCCTTCTTTTAAAAGCCTGTTAAGAGTCTTTCTGGTTTTTCGGTCAACCATATCAGATACTGTATTATACTTTAATTTTTCATCTCTGGTGGTAAGTGAAGTTCGAATTGTATAAACCGGAGCAGAAGCCTGAATATTGTTATAAGGTGAAGGTTTTCTGTTTATCATCGGGTAAACAGCAGAAAAAGCAGGTGCATAGTTCTGCTTTTGCACACCCGCTTTGTATATTGGATTATTATAATAATTAATAGCTGATATATTCACTTTGACTTCCACCTTATCTATATAAAACCAGATTTGAAAAAAATTTGCCCTATTTTTTTACAAATTATAAGTAATATTAAGAATGATGAAATCTTTATAAAATTACGATTAACCAACAATCGTACGAACACTGATTTGTATTCCTTCGTCAGCAGGGTATCAGATTTTTTGATATAATTTTTTCAGTTAGCATACAGGAGAATTTGTTATACAAATTGAAAAATTTAAACAGAAACACTGACAATATAAAATATTCCTTTATGACGCCGGAGGATTTTTTAATAAGTTTTGACCGACTTACAAGATTCAAATACACCGGTAAAAAATACCCCCGTGTATACGATGATATAATTATCAAACATCTTATTGAGCCCAAAATTAACCGGCATAAACTCTCCATGATAGAACCGAAAATTATTGAACAAATAACTGCAGCTATCTGGAACGGCTCGCTGAAACAATTCATAAAAAATACAAATCAGGATTTCTCTTTGAACAAACTTATCATCTCTGAAGAAATGGATACTTACAATATAACAGATGAAATTTCAGATTTTTTAACCTGTGATATAAACTTTTCTGACACCCTGAAACTTTTAAAAAAGAGTTTTCCGGCTCAGCAAATACCCTTGAATTTAAAAAGATTTATTGTCATACAAAGCAAAAAAGACTTTTGCATGAGGAGTTTAAGAGAACAATATGCGCTAAAATTTCCTATAGAAAAAGTCCTTCTGTGTGAAGGCATCACCGAGGAAATCCTAATGCCAAAGTTTGCAAAAATAGACGGATATGACTTTGACAAAAACGGTGTGCATCTTATAAGTGCAGGCGGAAAAAATCAGGTTGCAAAACTCTACTGCGAATTAAAAGATGAGCTTAAAATCCCCGTTTTCATCCTGTTGGATGCAGATGCAAAAGAAACTTCAGAAAATATAAAAAGTGTTTTGCGACAAAAAGATAGAATTTATTTGATTAAACATGGAGAGTTTGAAGATATATTTCCGCTTACACTTATTAAGAGAACAATAAATAACTGCTACAAAAACATTACAAAATGTAGTGTCTGTGATTTTAAACAAAATTTGCCCATGACAAAAATACTGACAGAATTTTTCAGGAAAAAGCAGCTGGGCGATTACCAGAAAGCAGATTTTGCGAAACAGGTATACAAGAACATAAAAACAAAAAGTGACCTGAGCAGTGAGATTAAAGACATTATAGAAGCAGTAAAAAAACTGTAATTACTTTAAAAACCTAACAGCCAGAAACGCAATAGCAGAAGATATTGCACCTATCACCGGCCATTTATATGACGGTTTCTGATTTCTGTCATTTATTTGTGACTCAAAGTTTGATTTTGCCATATATTCTGTTGTTTTTGTAGAGCCTTTTGTGTTCGGAGGATAAGAATATTGAACCGGTTGATAACTTACACTATTATTTATTGCCATAATACTAACCTGCAATTATTAACTAACTGTATATATAAAAACAATTTTCAGGAAAAAATTGCTTAATTTTTAAATATAGAATATAATTTAGTAAATATTATTTGTTATTAGGAATTAGTAAGGAACTTATTATGGGTAAATTCAGATTAAAAACAGGCTTTACATTAGCAGAAGCTTTAATTGCGATGGCTATTATAGGCGTTGTTATGGCATTACTCTTGAGAGCACTAAACAGAGCACAGCCGGACAAAGAAAAAATGATGTATTCTAAATCATATCATACACTGGAAACAGTTGTCTATGAAACAATAAATGACTATACAAAATATGATCAGGATATCTATGCAGATGAACATGCAGACTTTTCTCAGGATCCGCTTGAAATAAATGGAGAACATGCGTATGTAGAAATAAAAGGAACAAAATACAACGTTACGAAAGATAATGCTCTCTGCTATTATGCAGCAGAAAAGCTTAACACAATAGGTGACATAAACTGTTCATCAGGTGCAACAACACTTAACTTTACCACAACAAACGGAGTTGAATGGTACGGACTGGGCGGCGGCACATACCCGAAAACTGTTTCTATTGATATTAACGGTGCACAGGAAGACGGACGCTGCGACAGAACAAACGGCTGTGAAATTATCGTATATGCTGACGGACAGGTTGGTGTTCCTGATAACGGACTGGAAGAAGGTTATCTCAAAACCCAAACAAATTTAAACAATAAAAATAACAACAACGAATAACAAAGGTTGAATAATGAATAAAACAATAGCAACAATAGGTGTTTTTGGCGGATCCGGATTTTATAAATTTCTTGATAACATTGAAGAAATGCGGGTGGAAACACCGTATGGAGCACCTTCAGATAGTGTATTTATAGGAAATATAGGCGAGCATAAGGTTGCATTTATGCCCCGCCATAACAGACATCATACTATCCCGCCGCATCTTATAAATTACCGTGCAAATGTATGGGCAATGAAGTCACTGGGTGTTCAAAGAGTTATATCGCCCTGCGCAGCAGGCAGCCTGCAAAAACACGTCGAACCGGGAGATTTTGTTATTTGCGACCAGTTTGTTGACTGGACAGACGGAAGAAAAACTACATTTTTTGACGGGCCGATAGTGACACACGTCAGTGCGGCAAATCCGTATTGCCCTGAACTGAGACGACTGGCGATAGAAACAGCAGGTGATTGTGATATAAAATTACATGAAACAGGCACCGTTGTTGTAATAAACGGCCCGAGATTTTCTACAAAAGCCGAGTCAAAATTCTTTACATCCCAGGGCTGGGAAGTTATCAATATGACTCAATTTCCGGAAGCATATCTTGTTAAAGAAATGGATATGTGCCCGCTTAACATATCGCTCATAACTGATTATGATGCCGGGCTTGTCGGTGAAGTCCCGCCGGTTTCACACGCTGAAGTCATGAAAGTTTTTGAGAATAACAATCATAAATTAAAAAATCTTTTGTTTAAACTCATTGAACGTATACCTGCCGAACGAAACGAATGCGATTGTGCGTTCACGATGAAAGGTTCAAGAGCCTGAACAAAACAATGCAGGAGGAGAAAGTAAAAATTGCTGATTGCAAGTATTGTAAACCTGTTATTTGAGATATACGGGTGGTTTTTGATAGTAAGAATTTTTCTTACATGGATTCCATCCATAAACTGGTACAAAAATCCATGGAGCACAATGGCTGCGGCCGCCGATATTTTCTTAGACCCGTTCAAACGTATTATACCGCCTGTCGGCGGGCTGGATTTTTCTCCGATTGTTGCTCTGATATTCCTTCGTTTCGCACAGATTTCAATTGTAAAAGTTCTTGTTTATTTCAACCTGTAATTCATCTGTACATTAACAAGCGGATGTAAAAAATTGTTAACATAAGATAAAATAAAATAAATAAGATAGCAAAAAAGTATCATTATGGTTTTTAAAGCTATAAAGGTACAAAACAGTATCAAAAAGAGAGACTCAGGAGAGTTAAAAGTGGTAGACAATCGTTCAGCTGGTTTTTTTGGTATAGGTGGCAGCTTTAATTTTAAAAGCGGCGACATATCCGGTACTGCGGCAAAAACCTCTGAAGAAAAGATGGGACAGGGAACCGAATATTTTGCACAGGAACAAATGCCGGAAGATACAGAGGGAAACCAGCCCTATGTCGACAGAAGTGCACAGCTTAATGCTACACTGAACTCTCTTGCTATGATGAATGTTGCAAATCTCTTAAAGAAAAACAAAGACCAGAAAAACTACAGAAAGCTATCGGACAAAGAGCTTGCCGAACACAAATACAAAATTCCGGTCTGGGAAGATTATCAGGACGAAAACGAAGATTTTTTATACGTTGATTAAGAAATGTTTTTAGATAAGACCAAAGTTAGAATAATATCAGGTAATGGCGGGAATGGTGCTGTTGCGTGGCGGCGTGAGAAATACGTTGACAAAGGCGGGCCTGCCGGCGGTGACGGCGGAAGGGGCGGCAGTGTATACTTTGTTGCAGACGAAAGCATGACAACTCTGCTCGATTTTCGCTACAAATCCTTATTCAAAGCCGAAAGCGGAGAAAACGGACGCTCAAAATCACAACATGGAAAAGGCGGAAAAGACCTGTACATAAAAGTTCCGTTAGGAACAATTGTCAGAGACATTGAAAACGACCGGATAATTGCAGACCTGACACATGATGGACAAAAAATCCTTGTAGCAAAAGGCGGCAGAGGCGGAAGAGGCAACTGTCGTTTTGCAACCCCCCAAAAGCGGGCACCGCAGTTTTGCGAACCCGGTGAAGCGGGTATTGAAAGAGAACTGGAGCTTGAGCTCAAGCTGATTGCTGATGTTGGTTTGCTTGGCATGCCTAACGCAGGCAAATCTACTCTCATCAGTGTCATTAGTTCGGCAAAACCTAAAATCGCTGACTATCCGTTCACTACACTAGTTCCTCATCTCGGTGTCGTAAAAAAACACAATGGAGACGGTTATGTTGTTGCGGATATCCCGGGACTTATAGAAGGAGCAAGCGAAGGTGTTGGTCTCGGGCATGAATTTCTGCGCCACGTAGAACGCTGCAGATTTTTGATTCACGTAGTCGATTTAACACAGGAAAACCCTGAAGATAATTACAAAAAAATAAACAACGAACTTGAAAAACACTCGAAACAGCTTTCTGAGCTCTATCAGATTATTGCGCTCAACAAGATTGATTCTATTGATGAAGAGACAAAAACAAAGTGGATGACAGAATTTAAAAAATATTCAAAAGATGTTTTTCTTATTTCAGCTGCAACCGGCGAAGGAATCTCGGAATTATTGAATTTTGTATCACAAAAAGTTGATGAAATTCCAAAACCGCACATCCATGTCGACATAGAAGAAGACTTAGCCGCATTTGATAACGATGACAGTGCTTATTCAATTTATAAAGCAGACAAAAACACTTTTATTATTGAAGGCGGAAAGCTTTTCAGACTGGCAAATGTTACGGACTCAAGAAACATCGACCAGATTTATCGTTTTCAAAATATTATGACATCAATGAATGTATTCGATGCTCTTAAAGCTGCCGGCATAAAAGACGGGAATACAGTAAAAGTCGGTCATATTGAATTTGTTTATTATGAATAATTTAATTTCCTGATTTTTTTGTTTTGCTGAAATGGGGCATCAATCTGCCTATTCCGTTTCTCATTTTTACAAAGAAATTTGATTTTTCGATTTTTTCTTTTACAACAAAAGTGTCAGCATTATTATTTTGTAAATTTGTAACCACCTGTTTAGGCCTTTTCATAACAACAGGATTCAGCGCACTGTGAATAGTAGACACAGGCAAATCACAAATTCCAAATATTTTCCCCATACAAAAAACTCCCTGAAACTCATAAAAGGCGGCACCCAGATTCGAACTGGGGATGAAAGCTTTGCAGGCTCCTGCCTTACCACTTGGCCATGCCGCCATATACAACACAAAAGAATATCAAAAAAGGCTCGCACGACATTCAAGAAATCTTTGATTTCGTAGAATGACGGGTACTGGCAATTTACAACAGCAAATTGAACAGTGAACCGCAGATGTGGCAAACTTGTTTGCCTACAGATGCGTGTGAGAGACTCCTTCCTT
>CALUTO010000034.1 GCA_944323735.1 Candidatus Gastranaerophilales bacterium | reverse complement strand
AAGATATTACATTACGAAAAGGAGATTAATCTCATGGCACGCGAAAAGTATGAACGTACAAAACCGCACGTTAACATTGGTACAGTAGGCCACGTTGACCACGGTAAAACAACATTGACAGCTGCTATCACAGCTGTTCTGGCAGCAGCAGGACAGGCTCAGGCTAAAAAATTCGATGAAATCGATGCTGCTCCGGAAGAAAAAGCTAGAGGTATTACTATTTCTACAGCTCACGTAGAGTATGAAACAAAAGACAGACACTATGCTCACGTTGACTGCCCCGGCCACGCTGACTATGTAAAAAACATGATTACAGGTGCAGCTCAGATGGACGGCGGTATTCTTGTTATCGCAGCAACAGATGGTCCGATGCCCCAAACTCGTGAACACATTCTTCTTGCTCGTCAGGTTGGTGTACCGAGACTTGTTGTATTCCTTAACAAATGCGACATGGTTGACGATGAAGAACTTCTCGAACTCGTTGAAATGGAAACAAGAGAATTGTTGTCTAAATACGAATTCGACGGTGACAATATTCCGATTATCAAAGGTTCAGCATTAAAAGCATTAGAAGCTGTTCAGGCTAACCCGAACATTCAAAGAGGCGAAGACAAATGGGTTGACAAAATTTGGGAACTCATGGACGCTGTTGACTCTTATGTTCCGACTCCTGAACGTGACCTCGACAAACCGTTCCTTATGCCGGTTGAAGACGTATTCTCTATTACTGGCCGTGGTACTGTTGCTACAGGCCGTGTTGAAAGAGGAAGAGTTAAAGTTGGTCAGGAAGTTGAAATCGTTGGTTTCGGCGAAACTAAGAAAACAACTGTTACCGGTGTTGAAATGTTCAGAAAAATGCTTGACGAAGGTCTTGCAGGCGACAACATCGGTGCTTTGCTCCGTGGTGTTGATAAAACTGAAATCCAGAGAGGTCAGGTACTGGCAGCTCCCGGTTCTATCACTCCGCACACTAAATTTACAGCTAACGTTTACGTTCTGACAAAAGATGAAGGCGGACGTCACACTCCTTTCTTCCCCGGTTACAGACCTCAGTTCTACATCAGAACAACTGACGTTACAGGTTCTATCAAATTCGACGGTGAAATGGTAATGCCTGGTGACAACGTTGTTATGGAAGTTGAACTTATCGCTCCTGTAGCTATCGAAGAAGGTATGAGATTCGCTATTAGAGAAGGCGGACGTACTGTTGGTGCAGGTGTTGTAGACAAAATCCTCGGATAATTGTTCTTGCAACAAAACCATAACTAAAAACCACCCTTTTCAGGGTGGTTTTTTTATACAAAAAAAAATGAAGAAAATAATGTAACTTCAAAACTATAAGAACAAAAATCTCAATTTAGCCCACATCAGCCCACTTAAATATTTAACATTTACCTGAATGATGAGGATAAAATTCTTGCAATTTAAACTAAATTGTGCGTCTTAAAAGGTTTTTATTAACAAAATCCACTAAATATATGATTTTAACTGAAAGTTTTTTGTAACATTAATTAATATATAGCGCATTTTTGTCAAAAATTATTTATTATTTGTTTTTTACTAAAAAGTCAAGTATTTGAAGTAAATTTTTGTTAAGAGGTTTTCAAGACTGGCTTTTTATGAGAAAATTAATTATAGGTCTGTATAGATTTACAAAGATTTTACCTAAAAGGATTGTGGAATATGAGAAGTGTAAAAGTTAAAGGTATGAAAAAATTAATTGTTGCGCTAGTTGCTGCATTTCTTTTTGCTGTACCTAATGCAAACAATTTATTTGCAGTCGAGGTGAACAATTGGACAGATTTTGAGTCCAATATAACCGGCGGAAACAATGTTGAACTGAATGGTTCATTTAGTGCGCCCAGCTCTCCGCCTATACCGACAGTAACAGGGAATGTCACCGTAAACGGCGGCACAGGCGACCAGAGACAAACTGTAACAGGATACAGCGACAGCACAACAGGTGCTACTGCGGATGGTCCTATTATACAGGTTAATCAGGGCGGAAATTTAACAGTCGAAGGCGGCAGATATACTGGCGGATACGGGCCTAACGGCGGTGCCATAAATAATATTGGCACTACTACTATCAGAAACTCTGAATTTTCAAACAGCAATGCTGCAGTAAAAGATACTACAGGAACAAATGAAGGCAACGGCGGTGCTATATACAACGCTGCAAATGCAACACTGGACATTGATAATACCGCCTTTAACCAGAACGGTCAATTCACTTACAATAACGGCACAGAAACAACAGTAACTACAAACTCCGGAGGTGCAATATATAATGCTGCTGACGGAATATTGAATATCGGTTTAAATTCAAATAAAGAGAATATGACATTTACATCAAATGTTGCCACACAGGGCGGTGCTATCTACAACGCAGGCAATGCAACAATAGCAAATGCAAAATTCACAGAAAATAAAGCAATAGAAGAAACTGAAGAGGGCAGCGGCAGAGGCGGTGCAATATTCAACTATACAGATGCAGAAATGTCTATTACTAACAGCGAGTTTGCTGATAACTCGGCAATAGACCGTGGAGGTGCTATCCACAATGAAGGTACACTTACTAAAATAGACAGCTCTACCTTTACAGGTAATACTTCCGGAAATGCCGGAGGTGCTATTTCCAACCAAACCGGTCTTGGCAGTGAAGCAGAAGGGTCAACGGCAACTGCTTCAATAACAAATTCGACATTTTCGCAAAACCAGTCCGGAAGCGGCGGTGCTATTTACAATGCAACTAATGACAATGCACATTATCCATCACACGCAAATTTAACTGTAGAAAATTCTACATTTGACGCCAATACTGCAACCGGCGACGGCGGTGCTGTTTACAACAGAGGAAACGGCAGTGCTGTTATCACAAACGGTAAATTCACGAACAACAATGCAACCGGCGACGGCGGTGCTGTTTACAACGGACTTAGAGCAACAGGTGAATACGCCACTCCAAACACAGTTACTATTGCCGGTACAAGCACCGAGTTTACCGGAAACTATGCTGAAAACGGCGGTGCTGTAGCAAACTACGATACATTAAATATTAATGCAGGTAATTTTTCAAACAATGGTTACAATACAAATAATGCAAGTGTAACAGAAAACGGCGGGGCGATTTACAACGGAACTTCTGACGCAAGTAACAGTGTTGCAACAATTGCGCCGGGTGTATCATTTAAAAATAACGTTGCCAGCAATGGCGGTGCTATCTACAATATTTCGCAGGATGATAAGAATCTTGCCCAGATTACAGTTAACACAGCTACATTTGAAAACAACGGTATATTGATAAAAGAAGATGACGGAACAGTACTCGCAAGTTCACAGAAAGGCGGTGCTATCTATAACGGCGGTACGACCAACAGTGTCCTTACCGTTCAAAATCAATCTACCTTTACAGGAAACTATGCACAGGAAGGCGGTGCTATCTACAACGCCGGCAATGCAACTATTACCGACAACACCTTTATCGGAAACGGTAAATATACGGATAGTGACGGTAATGTACAGAGAGCACAAAGCGGCGGTGCGATTTATGTAGGTAAATCTACAGAAGGTGCTAACAGAACTACAATAGAAAGAAATACATTTGACTCAAACGCAGCAGAAATGGGCGGTGCTATCTACAATAACGGCGGCACTGACGCTAACTTTGTTGCAATTAATTACAATACATTTAAAAACAATACTGCTGATCAGGGCGGAGCTATTTACACTCAGGGTACAACAGACAGCACCTCAACAGTATTGACAATAAACGGCAACCGTTTTGAAAACAACTTTGCTGACTCTGACGGCGGTGCAATCTACAACAACGGAACAATGTCGATTAAAGAATCTGCATTTCTAAACAACGGTGTAAATGGCGATAAAGCCACAGAAAAAGGCGGTGCTATTTATAACGAAGGAATCATAAATATTACCGACACAAGCTTTTCCGGAAACAAAGCCGGCAAGGGCGGTGCACTTTACGGAGAAACGGAATCCATTTCGAACCTCTTTGCTGAAAACACAGATGTGTATATTGGTAGCTCGGAACATCCGGAACTGGACACAATTTATCTGGAATCCGGAACAAGAAGCTATCCTGCAGCAACATTGAATTTGAATGCAATGTCTGATAAAAATATTTATTTAAATTCAACAGTTACAGGTCAAACTGGTGTCACCTCTCTGGCTAATGTAAATATTAACCCTGATGAAAAATATACAGGTAATGTTATAGTAAATGCAGATATTACAAAAACAAATCTGACACTTAACAGAGGTATGCTGCAATTCCTTAGAGACGAATATCTGACCCAATCAAATACACTTAATCTCAACGGCGGTACCTTAAATATGCTTAACGGATATGTAAATCCGATTGGTGCCGGAAAAATTAACGTCATGGACGATACAAAACTACTCCTTGATGTTGATTTGAAAAACCAGACAATGGACAGCATTTTGAGTTCAAATTCGGATGTTACCTATACAGGCGGACATCTTGATATCATTGGATTAAATGCGATTACTGATACAACTCAAAAAAATGTTGATATATTATTTACAGATGTAGAAGAAATTGCCGGAAACGGTGTAGTCAGATCAGAACCTGATATGCATGTCAAAGGTCCTTTATATGACTATATTGTTAACCAGCAGTTCAAAACAGTTAACGGTGTTGAAGGTGAATATTTCTCATTTAACGCAACCGGCTTTGACCCTTCTACAAATATCCCCGGTGTAGCAGCACAGCTGGGCGGTTATCTGATGATGGACAACATCTACAGACAGGCATTTTCCAATATGGATATGCTCATGACTATGACCCGTGCTGAACGTCAGGCACTCAAATCGAGAAATAAATATGCGTCAGCAGATAAAAGAGCGGTATGGGCTCCGGCAGTGATACCTGAAGAAAGAGACGGCTTCTGGTTCAGACCTTTCTCAAACTTTGAAAGTGTTTCACTGAAAAACGGTCCCAAAGTTTCAAACATCTTCTACGGCACATTGATAGGTGCTGATAGCGATATTATTTACCTTGGAAAAGGCTGGGATGCCACATTCAGCGTTTACGGCGCATACACAGGTTCCCATCAGGCATTTCAGGGTAACGACATCTGGCAGAACGGCGGTGTTCTCGGTGCAAGCGGTATATTGTATAAAGGCAACTTCTTTACCGGCTTAACCTACAACGCAGGCGGAAGCGGTGTTGAAGCAACATCAATGTTCGGCAGAGAAAACTTCGGTATGTTTATGACCGGTGTTGCATGGAAATCAGGTTACAACTTCGGTTTTGCTGATGACAAATTCATTATCCAGCCAAGCTATATGATGTCATATACATTTGTTAACAGCAGTGATTACACTAACGGTGCCGGTTTGAAAATCACCAGTGACCCGCTGCATGCAATCGAAATCATTCCGGGTATCAAACTTATTGCAAACCTCAAAAACGGATGGCAGCCATACTTCGGTGTAAATATGGTATGGAATATCATAGACGATACACATTTCTTTGCACAGGACATAGCTCTCCCGCAGCTTTCAGTTAAACCATATATTGAATACGGCCCCGGTATCCAGAAACGTTACGGCGACAGATTCACCGGTTTCGGTCAGGCTATGATTAGAAACGGCGGACGTAACGGTATCGCATTCACACTGGGTGCAAGATGGGCAATAGGCGATTAATTTAAATAAATAAATAAAAAAGAGAAGCAAAAATTTGCTTCTCTTTTTTTATACAAATATTAAGTTTTGTAAAACTATAAAATACAATAATAACAGGGCTTTTTAAATTTTTTGAATTAAATAAGCTGTTTTTTTCCCCAATACAGTCAATTTTTAAAAACAAAAATTGTTTAAAAAAGTATAGGAATGTTAGATAGTCGAAAGACTAGAGGAATTAGAAAGGGATGGAATTATGACAACAGGTATTTCGTCAACAATGTACGCAGCACTTGAAAACACTACAGCAACCAGTAGAAGAAAGCTGAAAAGAGAATTGAAAAAAGCAGGCGTATATGACAAATCAATGAAACCGCTGCTTAAAGTTCAGGCAGCAGAAAATCGTATGCAGCAGGTAGCACTCACAGGAGAACTTGACCTGAAAGATAAAATTAAAAACAAACTTATCAAAGCAGGTTATACAACTCCGGAAGGATATATTGATATCCCGAGACTGCAAAAAATGGTATCTAAATATATAGGTTCTGATAACAACACAAACTATCAGACAGAAAGAAACAACCTCATTGCAGCATTCAATCAGAATGATAATGAAGTTGAATTTTCTAAAAAAGAGGTTCTCAAAATCGTAAAAGCTCTTGGTGCAAATTATGAAAAGAAATTCAACTGGTGGAGAGCAGCTGGAGTTAGTCTTGCCGGCGCAGTAGGCGGAGGTGTCGTTGGTGGACTCTTCCAGACAAAAGGAACATTTGTTGAAGGAAGCATTGATAACTCATTCAATGTAAACACCGGTGGACTTGGCGATATCCACGAAAATACACATATCGATAGAGAACCTCACAGCTTTAGCAACAGAATATCAATAATTCCGGCAGCAGGTGTAGGATTTGCACTATCACTCGCTGGTGATTTGATTACACAGGCAAAAAGGGATGAAAAATCTGTAACCGGAAGAACTCGACCGGAAATGTTATTAGAATGCAAAACATTAAAACATTTTAATCTTTGTGCCGATGCAATAGGTACCAAGAAAGGTAAAGAGATATTGAAAGAAATTGCCACATTCTATGCTGATGAAGCCGGTAATCTTGACACGAAATCACTGGCAAAAGACATGATGGTAGCTTCAGGCAAAAACAGCGTCTTAAATGAAGTTGAAGCACTGAAGATGTTAGAAGATCTGAAGGCACACGGCAGACCGGAACATGAAGAAGTAGTAGTAGTAGAACAGGAGCAGCACGATGAACCTGAACCGACTCCTACACCTGCACCGGTAGTAGATACGCCCGATGAACCGACACCTGCTCCGACACCGACTCCGGTAGTCGAACAGGAAGAAGATGAACCCTGTTACGAAGTTGTTGTACAGAACAATGAATCACCGGCAATGCTCGCTAAGAAATACGGAGTATCGGTTGAAGAAATCCTTGAACTCAACAAATCACAGGTTAAGAAATTCAAAGATTGTAACGGAAAAATTCACCTCGGCTTCCTTGTCGGTGCTGTTATCCAGTTACCCTGCGATGCAAAAATTGAAAACGCACAGGGCAACCTTACATCGAAACAGTCACAAAATCTTTATGAAAACATATTCGTTAAGAAAGCAGACAAAGGCGATGTCTGGTGCGAAGAAAAACAGGCAACAAGAAAAGAACTCTACGACAGAGCCCTTGAAAATGCTCTCAAAAAACAAGAAGCACAAAAAACTGAATAAAAATTTCATCAGGAGCATAAAGAAAAGCACCGATATAAATATCGGTGCTTTTTATATTCTTAATTCTCCGCCGCTCTCCTTGCATACAGCTTTTTCACAACAACGCAAATGTAACATTATAAAATTTTTTAACACATATCATACCAATTTAATGTATAATGTTTAAAAATAATGTGGTGTTAAAATGATTTTGAATAAATTAAAAAAAATAAAAATTTTATACAATGAATAAGGAAAAAGTGTTTGCTTTTTCCTTTTTTGTACTTGTTTTACAGCATTAACGGAGAAAATAATGGTCGTACCAAAACAGAAAAAGTTACATAAAGCAAAAATTACAGAGATATCACAGGTATCCAAAACTCTGTATTATATAAAATTTAAACCGGAATCTCTGTTCGAGTCGAAGCCCGGTCAATTTGTTTCTATATTGTGTCCAAATCATACTTTGCGCCGTCCGTTTAGTATAGCAAGTCTTGAAAATAATGAAATAGGGGTTTTGTTCAAGAAAAAAGGAAGCGGCACGGAATATATGGCGGGTTTGAAAATTGGTGATACAATTGATTTTCTTGGTGCTTTAGGTAACGGATTTAAATTTGATAAAGACAAAAAATCTTTGTTAATCGGAGCCGGTGTAGGCGTTGCACCTGTCTATTACCTGAAAAAAGAGATAGAGAAAGCAGGAGGAGACAACAGATTAATCGTTGGTTTTATGACAAAAGATGAAGTTCCGTCAAATATGTCATTCGATGAAATTGCAACAAACGACGGGTCTTTAGGGCTAAAAGGCAGTATTCTGGACTATGTCGAGCAGGAAATTTTCTTTTACAAACCTGATGTTATTTATTCCTGCGGTCCTCATATAGTTTTAAAAACAATAACGGAAATCGCACAAAGGCATAGCATATCGTCTTTTGTTGCGCTTGAAAAAGTTATGGCATGCTCTATCGGTGTTTGTCGGGGATGTGTAATAAAGCTACAGAAAAACGGAACGACTGTTAACGCTTCTGTTTGTCAGGACGGGCCGGTATTTAGAGGAGACGAAGTTTTATGGCAGTAGATTTGAGTATAAATAAAGGTAAATTGAAACTGAAAAATCCTATATTAACCGCCTCCGGTACTTTCGGCTATAATTTTGAATACGCAAGGTTCGTAGATGTTGCGTCTTTGGGTGGTATCGTCACAAAAGCTATATCCTTAGAACCAAGACCGGGCAATGACTGGCAGAGAATTTGCGAGACATATGGCGGTATGATTAATTCTATCGGACTTGAAAATGTCGGAGTTAAAAAATTTATTGAAGAAAAACTTCCTTTTTTGATAAAAGGTAATGTGAATTTTATTGTAAATCTAGCCGGTGCAAGCATTGACGAGTATGTAAAACTTGCACAAATCTGTGAAGAAAACAAAATAAACGCAGTGGAATTAAATGTTTCCTGCCCAAATGTAAAATCAGGCTGTCTTGAGTTCGGGACAGATGAAAAAGTTTTGAAAAGTCTTGTTTCACAGGTGAGGGCTGTTTTTTCAGGATGTTTGATAGTCAAGCTTACTCCCAATGTTACATCAGTTGAAAAAATAGCACTTGCAGCACAAAAGGCAGGAGCAGATGCAGTATCTGCAATAAATACAGTAAAAGGCTTGAGTATAAAAGTCCGTTACATTAATGGTAAGTTTCAAAAGGAAACTGTACAGGGCGGATTGTCGGGCAAGGCTGTAAAACCGATTGCCCTTGAGGTCGTAAACCGGATATCGAAAATTCTCGATATTCCTGTAATAGGAATAGGAGGGATTTACAGTCTGGAAGATGTATTTGAATTTTTTGCAGCCGGGGCTGAGGCAGTACAAATAGGAACTGCGAATTTTACCCATCCGGATATCAGCGAACGGCTAGTTAACGAGCTTAAAGGTTTTATGGAAACCAATGGTTTTCAGTCTTTAGATGAATTGAAAGAAAAGTTAAGAGGTGAATAATATGTCAAATGAAGTTTTGGAATTGCTTGAAAAAACAGAAGGCGTGCTGCACGGGCATTTTTGTCTGACATCAGGTTTGCACTCCGATATTTATTTTCAGTGTGCAAAATTGTACCAGTATCCGGATATAGTTGAAAAAATTGCAAAAAAACTTGCTGAAACTTTGAAGGAGGTGGAGTTTGATACAATTGTTGCACCGGCTATCGGGGCATTGATAATTGGATATGAAACCGCTAAACAGTCAGGCAAAAGAAATTTGTTTGTTGAACGAAAAGACGGTGTAATGCAGCTAAGACGCGGCTACCAGCTTTCAAAAGGCGAAAAAATAGTAATTATTGAGGATGTAATTACTACCGCAAAAACTATTAAAGAAACTATTGAAGCGACAAAAGAATACGGAGTTGAAGTTGCAGCAGTTGGTTGTATCGTAGACAGAACTTGCGGGAAGACCGGATTGAATATAAAATCTCTTATGCAAATCGAGCCTGTCACCTACGAACCGGAAAACTGCCCGCTCTGCAAACAGGGTCTGCCTCTTGTAAAACCCGGAAGCCGTGAGGTTAAAGCAGGTGTTTAATCATTTAATAGATATCGAAAGGCTTTCAACAGAGGAAATTTCGGATATAATTTCTACGGCACAGGCTTTTAAAAAGGGTACAATTACCTCAAGTGCAAAAGGAAAAACCGCCTGTCTTATGTTTTTTGAAAATTCTACAAGAACGCATTGTTCATTTGAACTTGCAGCAAAAAAGCTCAAAATGCATGTTTTGAATTTTGACATAGGGGCAAGTTCTTTTTCTAAGGGCGAAAGTATAAAAGATACTTTTGAAAATCTTTATTTCATAGGTGTTGATGCAGTAATTTTAAGACACAGTGAAAATAAAATCATTGACAGGATACTTGAAAATATTTCATATCCTCTGAAATTTGTAAACGCAGGAGACGGAAACTGTGCACATCCAACTCAGGCTCTTCTGGACTACATGACGATGATTGAAAAAATCGGAAGTGTTGAAGGGAAAAAGATTGTAATTGCCGGAGATGTTGCACATTCCCGTGTTGCAAAATCAAACCTTGCTCTGCTTAAAAAATTCGGAGCTGAAGTTCATTTTTGCGCACCGGATTACTTTATGCCAGAAAATCCTGAAAAGTATAATGTTATCTGGCATGACAATCTGGAAGAAGCAATATCCGGTGCTGATGTTGTAATGCTGTTAAGGGTTCAAAACGAAAGACTGGATAGTGAAACGGTTAAAAAGTGCGGCAACTATTCCGACAAATACAAACTATCTTCTGAAATTCTGAATAAATATGCTCCGAATGCTGTTCTTATGCACCCCGGACCCGTGAACAGAGAGGTCGAGATTACGTCGGAGCTGCTGGATTCAACAAAAGGCGTGACAATTCTTGAACAGGCAAGAAACGGGCTTTTTGTCAGGATGGCAGTGTTGAATAAAATGTTTGGAGAAAAAGACGAATGATTTTTAAAGGCGCAAAAGTAATTAGTCCGGAAAACGATTTAAACGGTATTTATGATATCAGGACAAGCGATGGTCTGATAATGGATATTGCGCCTGAAATAAGGGCAAAAGAAGAAACAGTAGATTTGACCGGAAAAATAATTGTGCCGGCATTTGTTGAAATGCACTGTCATTTAAGAGAGCCGGGTTTTGAGGATAAAGAAACAATCGACACCGGTGTTGAATCGGCAATAGCAGGCGGATATGCCGCAATTTGTCCAATGGCAAACACTATGCCCGTAAACGATAATGCAGAAATCCTTAAATATATAAAAAATAAAAACGGAAAAATAGGTGTTTATCCGGTATGCGCAGTAACAAAAAATCTTACTTCCAAGGAACTTACAGATTTTTACGGACTTAAGGCTTTCGGGGCAATTGCTTTTTCAAACGACGGAAAGCCGGTTGAAGATATGGAAGTATTAAAAGAAGCTTTGAAAAAGGCTCAAGATAAGGATGTTCTTATAATTTCCCACGCAGAAGACAGTTCAAAATCCCCTTATGACAACGGTTCCGAGTATGAGGCTGTAAAAAGAGAACTTGAAGCAGTAAAAGAAACTGACGGGCGGCTGCATTTTGCTCATATATCAACAAGAGAATCGCTTGAGCTAATTGCAGAAGCGAAAGAAGACGGCTGGAATGTTACCTGCGAGACAGCCCCTCATTATTTCACACTTTCAAAGGACGATATAGTGAATAATGAAGCAAGATTCAAAATGAATCCGCCGCTTCGCTCGAAAGATGATGTCAAAGCAGTGAAAGACGGCCTTGTTGAGGATGTAATAGACGTTATAGCAACAGACCATGCGCCGCATACTTTCGAGGAAAAGACTATGCCTTTTGATATTGCGCCAATGGGAATTACAGGGTTTGAGACGGCATTTTCGCTTGCCTATACAAAGCTTGTGAAAACAGGTTATATGACCCTTGCTCATCTTGTGAAAAAGATGTCTGTGAATCCTGCTAAAATCCTCAACCTTCATAATTTTGGACATATTCAGCAGGCATTTCCTGCTTACTTTGCTGTGATTGACCCTGATTGTGAGTGGGTTGTCGACCCTGAAAAATTTAAAACAAAATGCAAAATATCTCCGTATACAGGTATGAAATTGCAGGGAAAAGTGATTAAGACAGTAATAAAGGATAAAATTTATGACAATTAACCCTAAAATCAAAGAAAAAATCGTTCTTGCGCTCGATGTTGATACAGCACGACAGGCAAAAGAACTCATAACGGAACTCAAAGACTATGTAGGCGTGTTTAAGGTGGGATTACAGTTTTACACGGCTAATGGCGGTGAAGTATTTGAGTTCATGAAAGATATCGGTGCAAAGTTTTTCTTTGATGTAAAGCTTCTTGATATTCCAAACACCGTAAAAAAAGCGTCAGAAAACATCGTAAGAAGCGGTGCAAGCTTCTATAACCTCCATGCACTCGGCGGTGCTGAAATGATGAGGCAGTCTGCTGAAGGTGCACGGGCTGCAGCAGCGGAAATCGGGGCGCAGATGCCGGTTATATTAGCTGTTACGGTACTTACAAGTATAAATGACGATGTATTGAATAATCAGCTAAAAATTCCCTTTAATTCACTTGATTATGTCGCAACGCTGGCTAAACTTGCTAAAGACAGCGGCATGACAGGAGTTGTGGCTTCCGTTAACGAAGCAAAGAGAATAAAAGAAGTATGCGGCAGTGATTTCAAGGTTTTATGTCCGGGTATTCGTCCCGAGTGGTCAGTGAAAGGCGACCAGAAAAGACCGGCAACACCCGCTTATGCAATTGAACAAGGTGCGGATTGGCTTGTTATCGGGCGTGCCGTAACGGCTGCTGAAGACAGATTAGGTGCAATGAAAAAGATATATGATGAAATAGAAAAGGTAATGTAAATGGCTAAATTATTACTGGATAACGGAAGGGTTTTTGAAGGAAGGTCAATAGGTGCAGATAGCACATCGTTTGGAGAAATCTGCTTTAATACCTCAATGGCGGGCTATCAGGAAATATTGACAGATCCGTCTTATGCTGAACAGGTTATTGTAATGACTTATCCTGAAATCGGCAACTACGGTTTGAATAAGGACGATTTTGAATGCCCGAGAGTGAACGCAACAGGATTTGTAATAAAAAATTACTGTGAGAAAGAAAGCCACTATAAAAGCTCGATTACCTTAAGTGATTACTTGAAAAAGAACGGTGTTGTTGCAATTTCAGATGTTGACACAAGAGAATTGACGACGGTTATAAGAGAAGCAGGTGCAATGAACTGTGTTATCACGACCGGTGAAATTACCGAGGAACTTAAAGAGCAGCTTAAAAAATATTCGATGAGTAAGGATGTTGCGCTCAATGTTTCCAGAAAAAATATAGAACACTTATCAGGAAAAGGTCCTAAGATAGGTCTTATAGATGTTGGAGTAAAGAAAAGCATTATCGACAATTTCAGGATACACGACTGTGATTTGACTATTTATCCGGGTGATGTTACGGCTGATGAAATATTGAAACAGAATTTTGATGCGGTGGTTATTTCAAACGGTCCCGGAGACCCGCAGGATGCCGTAACTACAATAAATACGGTTAAAAATCTTATCGGCAAGGTTCCTTTATACGGTATATGTCTCGGGTATCAGATTTTATCCATTGTGCTCGGTGCTAAGACCTATAAACTGAAATATGGTCACAGAGGCGCAAATCACCCTGTGATTAACCTTGAAACAAACAAGGTTTTCATCACTTCACAGAATCACGGCTATGCGACAGACGTGACGACTTTGCCGTCAAACTGTATTGCCACTTACAAAAATCTGAATGATGACACTCTTGAAGGGTTTAGATGTCCGGAGCTTGAGATTGAAGCTGTTCAGTTCCATCCCGAGGCTGCGCCGGGTCCGTCTGATGCAAATCTCATTATTAACCAGTGGGTTGAACAGATAATAGAGCGCAAAAAAAGCAAAGGATTTTTCTCAAAATTCAGTATTAAAGAAATCATGGAAAAACTTAGCAGAGGTAAAGAAAATGCCAAAAAATAATGATATAAAAAAGGTTTTAGTAATAGGCTCGGGACCGATTGTTATAGGTCAGGCGGCGGAGTTTGACTATGCTGGCGTGCAGGCATGCAGAGCACTTAAAGAGGAGGGCATAAATGTTGTTCTCGTAAACTCAAACCCTGCAACCATTATGACGGATGAGCATATTGCAGATAAGGTCTACATCGAACCGCTTACGATAGAGGCATTTGAGTATATTATAAATAAAGAACGTCCTGACGGGCTTATTGCCAGTCTTGGCGGGCAAACCGGTCTTAATCTTGCAGTCAGCCTTTATGAAAAAGGTATTCTGGACAGGTACGGTGTTAAACTTCTCGGTACAAAAATAGACGCAATAAAAAACGCAGAGGACAGAGAGCTTTTTAAAGAGTTGATGATTGAAATAGGCGAGCCTATTCCTGCCAGCAGAACTGTTTCAACTCTGGCGGAAGCATTGGATTTTGCAAAAGAAATCGGGTTTCCTCTTATTATTCGTCCGGCTTTCACTTTAGGCGGTTCGGGCGGCGGTATTGCTTCAAACCAGCAGGAGTTTGAAGATATTGTGCATTCGGGATTGTTAAGAAGTCCTATTTCTCAGGTGCTTATTGAAAAAAGTATTGCCGGTTATAAAGAGATTGAATACGAGGTTATGCGTGACGCAAACGATACGGCAATTGCAATCTGTAATATGGAAAATATTGACCCGATTGGCATACATACAGGCGACAGTTTTGTCGTTGCGCCGTCACAGACATTGACGAACAAAGAATACCAGATGTTAAGGACGTCAGCACTTAAAATCATTAGGGCATTAAAAATCGAAGGCGGCTGTAATGTTCAATATGCCCTTGACACAAAGAGCAATCAGTATTATGTCATCGAGGTAAATCCGAGAGTAAGCCGTTCATCAGCACTTGCGTCAAAGGCTACCGGTTTTCCGATTGCGAAAGTGACGACAAAAATTGCAATAGGTTATTATTTGCATGAAATACCTAATGCAATTACAAAAAAGACTGTGGCGGCGTTTGAGCCGGCATTGGATTATGTTGTCACAAAAATTCCGAAGTGGCCTTTTGACAAATTTGCACAGGGTGACAGACTCCTGGGTACAAAGATGAAAGCAACCGGCGAAGTTATGGCAATAGGTCGCACGTTTGAAAGTTCCTTTAAAAAAGCTGTAACTGCGATGGAAGACAAAAATACCGGACTTGTCAGAAGAAAATATATGCAGCTTAGTGACGATGAACTTAAAGCACTGCTCCATGTACAGGATGACAGAAGAATTTTCAGAGTTGCGGAAGCTTTGACAAGGCGTATAAGCGTTGATGAGATAAACCATATAACAAAAATTGATAAGTGGTTTATTTACAAAATTAAAAATCTGGTTGATTTTGAACAAAGGCTCAAAGGCGAGATTTTGACACCTGCGTTATATAAAGAAGCTAAAGAAAAAGGTTTTCTTGATGCTGAAATTGCCGTTTTTTCAAAGAAAAAGCTTTCAGATGTGGAAAAAATCAAGGAAGAAGCAGGAGTTAAGGCGTCGTTTAAAATCGTAGACACGTGTGCTGCGGAATTTCAAGCGTATACGCCTTATTACTATTCAACATACGGAGAGTATGACGAGAACACAATCGACAAAGACCGTGAAGGTATACTGATACTCGGTTCCGGTCCCATCAGAATCGGACAGGGAATTGAATTTGATTACTGCTCAGTACATGCGGCATGGGCAGTCAGGGATAACGGGTACAAGTCTTTGATTGTAAACTCAAACCCCGAAACACTTTCCACGGACTTTGACGTTGCGGATAAACTATTTTTCGAGCCAATGAACATTGAATATATTATGAATATAATTGATTCGGAAAAGCCGAAAGGGGTTATGGTTCAGTTTGGCGGTCAGACGGCAATAAATCTTGCGCCGAAGCTCAAAGAGAGAGGGGTTGAAATAATCGGTACCTCTCTTGAATCAATAAATATTGCAGAAGACAGAAAACTGTTTGAAAAATTATTGAGGGATTTGAATATACCGCAGCCCAAAGGCCGTGCTGTAAGAAAGGTCGAAGACGCCATAAAAGCACATCAGGAACTCGGATTTCCGCTTCTTGTCCGTCCTTCTTATGTTATAGGCGGACGTGGCATGCAGGTCGTTTACAACGAAGATGAAATGCTTACATACTTCAATTCAGCCTTAAAATTTTCTGATGAACATCCTGTTTTGATTGACCAGTACATTGAGGGCAAGGAGGTTGAACTCGATGCAATTTCAGACGGCGAAAATGTTCTAATACCTGGTATTACAGAGCATATCGAGCGTGCCGGAGTTCATTCCGGTGATAGTATGGCTATATATCCGACTCAGAAAGTTAAGCCCGAAGTTATTGAAAATCTTGTTGATTATACGAATAAAATCGCAAGAGCGTTAAAAATAAAGGGCTTGATGAATATACAATTTGTCTTAAAAGACGATATAGCTTATGTCATTGAGGTAAATCCCCGTGCGTCCAGAACGGTGCCTATTATGAGCAAGGTTACAAATACACCTATGGTAGAAATAGGTATAAATGCTGCTCTCGGTAAGTCGATCATTGAACAGGGGTACAAACCCGGACTTGTTGAAAAGACCTCGCTGGTTTGTGTTAAAGTTCCTGTTTTCTCGTTCCAGAAATTGAATCGCATAGACCCTGCTCTCGCACCCGAGATGAAGTCAACAGGAGAGGTTCTCGGGGTGGATACGACATTTGAGAGAGCACTTATTAAAGGTTTTCTTGCCGCCGGATATATGTTCCCTGAAAGAAGGGGGGATGTACTTTTGTCACTGAACAATCACAATAAACCACAGTCAGAGGATATCGCAAGAACTCTGGTCGAACTCGGATACAGAATAATTGCAACAACCGGAACGCACAATTATTTAAAATCACAGGGTATTCAGTCAAAAGAGATTGAGAACTTTGATATGGAAAAAATACAGGAGTCTATGAAAAAGAAAAAGCTCTGTTTTGTTATCAACACTCCGACTTCTAATGCAAATTCAGCGAGGGTCGGTTCGGAAAACAGAGGATTTTTGATAAGAACGATTGCGGAAATGTACTCTACGCCGTGTTTTACTTCGATTGATACTGCACGGGCATACTTAAAAGCAATGAAATACTATATAGTACATCCTGAACTGACATACGACAGTATTGACAAATACAGAGTCGTAGCACAAAAGACTTAATTAACATTCAAGCCCTCTATATAGAGGGCTTGAATGATTTTTGTCTGAAATTATCGTTAGCAGATAATTAGCTCAGCGATTCAAGCATTTCGAGAATTTTTTCGAGAGTAGAGTTGAGGTCATCGTTGCCGTTGTTGTAGGCATTGATGA
>CALUTO010000033.1 GCA_944323735.1 Candidatus Gastranaerophilales bacterium | reverse complement strand
GTTTTCATGGGTGTAGCGGAAATAGAAAAAAAGAGGTAATATGTAAGTATGAAAAAAGTCGTTGATTTAACAGAACACCTTGAACAGAAAACAGAATCACGTGCATACAGAACGGCTTGCCCCTCTTATGCAACAAATCCGGTTTACCAGAAAATGGCTAAGTTTATTAATGCTAAACTCAGCGAAAAATTTGACGTAAACGATTTGTTCAGATAATCCTGTTTTCGAAAAACATCAGGTACAGGCATGAAAACAGTATGCCTGTACCTTTTAACGGGTGCATGACTTTTTAATTTTCACAAGGAGTACAGAGGGATTACATGTTTAACTTAAAAAGCACACTGTTTTTGAATTTAACAAAAAATCAAAAATCGTCGCTTCTGTCCTTTCTGAAAGCTTTTTCAAAAAAACACAGGGAAAAACCGGCAGAGGAAATACTTGCGCTTTTTATTGAAGATGAAACTTATTATTACAATCAGGGTGCACCGCACTTTGAGTGGATAATTGATGAATTTGAAAAAGACGAATTCCAAAAACAGCTGGTCATATACATTGTTGAATGCAAAAAACAGCTTGAGCTGAAGGATGCACAGAAGCCGCTTATTGAAAAGCAGAAGGCACTAATGAAAGAGCAGAGAAAAAGAGCTCGTGACTTCAAACTCTCAAAAGAACCGCCCACAAAAAAACAATTATATTATTATGATAAACTATGTAAAAAGTACAAAATTGAAAAAGAAAACACAGACTCCTCATCCCGCCTTGAACTGATGAAAATGATAGAAAGAATTGTAAATGAGCATAAAGACACTGAAATCATCCCTGAAAAACCTGCTGAATAGCTATCCCGATATATATGACAAAAAGGAAGAATTTTCTGTAGAATTTGATTATGCACTGGAGATAGCCGCAGGTCTGGATAAAAAATCCGCTCTGCTTGGAAAAGATATTTCAGATGAACAGGAAAAATACATAAAAGAAATTTTTATGCGAAGATTCAAAACAAGAGAACCGCTTGCCCGCCTGCTCGGTTTTTGTATATTTATGGGAGAAAAGTTTAAAGTAAATGCACACACACTTATACCCCGTCCGGAAACAGAACTTCTTGTCAGAACAGCAGTTGAAAAAATTAAAATAAATGACTTTAAATCAGTGCTCGACATAGGTACAGGCTCCGGCTGCATAGCGTGTATGATTGCAAGAAATACGAATGCGCAGGTACTCGGACTGGACATATCAACAGAAGCACTGCAGGTCGCTCTGGACAATGCAATGTCTCTCGAATTAATAAACAAAGCCATTTTTAGAAAATCTGATATTTTCTCAAGCATTGATTACATACACGGAGAAAAATTTGACCTTATTGTCTCAAACCCTCCATATATTCCCAAACACATAAAGCCCTCCCTTCAAACTGAAGTCAGGGACTATGAACCTGAACTTGCTTTGTTTACAGAGGATGAATACGGAATAGAAAACTATGAAAAAATTATTTCTCAGGCAAAAAATTACCTGAAACCCGGCGGCGAAACAATTTTCGAACTCGGCGCAAATCAGTCTCAACTCGTATCAGACTTGTTTTTATACCACGGCTTCGGAGATATAGAACTCTATAAAGATGTCTCCGGCAATGACAGAGTTATTTGTGCACGGTCTTTGTAAAGAAAACTTAATAAACAATTTATAAGTATAAAAAAAATTTTTTTTCGTATTTTATTAAAAACATAGTAAAATAAAATAAATAGCTATAAGGAATACGGGTATGAAAATTGATGCATATCTGCCGGCGCAGCCGCTCAGACACAATATTGCATTTAAACGCCGCAATTTTTGTGTTATAAAGGACAATCAGCCAAAACAAGATAAAACAGAATTTTCAAACACAGAAAATAAAAAAAATGTTGTTCATTTAAACAAATTTCATGCATTGCTTGCAGCAGCACTGCTCTCCGGCGGTGTTTCCTGCACTGATGAATGCCACTCTGCGCAGCCCTCAATTCTTGAAAATATCCCCGAATACATGCTGAAAGAAAACGAAAACAACCGCCCGAACGACACATTCTTATTAGAAAATGATGATTTTTCAGAACTTGACAGCATTGCTGATGAATACATTTTACATAAAAAAGAATTGGAAAAAGACTTAGACTCTATTCCGGAAATAACAGATTAAATATAAATCATTGCATTACAACAAATTGGATAATGCAAACAGGAAAGGAAAAATTCGACTATGAACGTACAATCATTTTCTGGCTCAAACTATACATCTGCAAAAAATGCAACCAGACAAAGAACAGAAACAATGTTTGAAAACTATGACAGAATGTTCACCCGTGCACAAAAAGAAGTAGAAAACAATGTTTTTGACGAATACAAACCGCTCACGGACAAACAGCCCTATACGGAAAAACAACTGAATAACTTTGTAAAAAGAGTTATGCTTGCATTTGAGACACTGGATGAAAAAGAAAAAGAACAGTATGTAGATGCAGCTGTAAAATTCCTTGCAGATGCCTAGTTTTTTAAATTCCTGTATAATAAATACATGCCAAAATTAAAAACAAAATGGATATGTCAGAACTGCGGATACGAAACGCCGAAATCTCTCGGAAAATGCCCTGAATGCGCCGGCTGGAATACATTTGTTGAAGAGGTATATGATGCTGCAAAACCGCAGGCAGCATCAGCGTTGTCATCCGCATTTCAAGACACCGCTCCCTGTCTTATAAATGAAATAACAATAGAAAATACAATAAGATTTTCAAGCGGGATAGAAGAATTTGACAGAGTGCTCGGAGGAGGACTTGTTCAGGGCTCTATTGTACTTCTTGCCGGAGACCCCGGTATAGGAAAATCAACAATTCTGCTCCAAACAAGCAAATCAATCTGCACAGCAGGCAAAAAACTTTTATATGTGTCTGCAGAAGAATCAGCCTCACAGGTTAAACTCCGTGCCCAGAGACTCGGCGTAAACTCTAACTCGCTCTACATATATTCCCAGACGAATTTCGAACTGATAAAAAACCAGATAACAGATCTGAAACCGGATGTGCTCATCATAGACAGTATTCAGGCTATATATTCCCAGAACATAACAAGCTCACCGGGGAGTGTTTCCCAGATACGTGAATGCACGAATATACTCATGGATATTGCAAAAAACCGGAATATCACGGTTGTTGTAATAGGGCACGTGACAAAAGAAGGCAATATAGCAGGCCCGAAGGTGCTTGAGCACATGGTGGATACTGTGATTTATTTTGAAGGAGACCGCTACAAATCCTGCAGACTCCTCAGATGTATGAAAAATCGTTTCGGGACAACAAATGAGGTCGGTGTTTTCAACATGGAGGACGACGGTTTGCACGAAGTGACAAACCCGAGTGAATTATTTTTGCATGAAAGAACACAGAATATCACACCGGGAAGTGTTGTCATAGCGACAAATGAAGGCACAAGGCCGCTGCTTATTGAAATTCAGGCACTTGTCGGCACAACTCCGTATCCCTCCCCCAGAAGAGTATCTAACGGCATCGACTATAACAGAGTGCTTCAAATCCTTGCTGTTCTTGAAAAACGTATTGGTTTAAATTTAAGCAAACAGGATGTATATGTAAATGTCATAGGCGGTCTGGAAATAGATGAACCTGCTGCAGACCTCGGCGTTGCACTTGCTGTCGCTACCTGTGCAAGAGATGTAATAGTAAGTCCTGATACAGTAATAGTAGGCGAAATCGGTCTTTCAGGAGAAATCCGTTCTGTTAATAATCTTCAAAAACGAATACATGAAGCAGAAAAGCTGGGATTTAAGAAAATAATTGTGCCGGCTTCAAATAAAACAAACAAAGATGAATTTAAAAACATAAACGTCATACCGGTTGAACGGCTTATGGACGCAATTTCCGCCTGCGTTTACAAAGAAAAATAATTTACACAAAAGCTGATTCTTTTGCCTTTATGATTTCATAAACGATTTTATTGTATGGTGTTTCTATATTGTGTTTTTTCGCAAGCTTCAAAATAGTTCCGGAAAAGATATCGACCTCGGTTTTCCTTTTTGCAAGTATATCTTGCAGCATAGATGTTTGCGCATCGGGAAGCATTGTCATTATTGTATCAACAGCTTCCTGAAGCATATTTTCAGTATGCTTTACCCCTTCAAGATTTGCCAGTATCAGAGCTTCTTTCATGAGATTTTTCGCAAAATCCATTGCCGGTGCAGAGGTTTGAAAAAGTTTATACGGAGCTTCCAGCACAGCAGATGCCTGATTTGTGCCGACATTTATCATAAATTTGTACCAGCGGGAATAGTCCATATCTTCAGGGATTTCATAATCAACCTGCGCACGGTCAAACAGCTCTTTTATTTTTAAAATATTCTCAGACAGCATTTTATTATTTTTTTCGCCGAAAACTATTTTGCCAGCTCCGTCATGGACAACATTCCGGTTATTCCTCGTGCTTGTATGTCCAACAAAGTACGCATAGGGCACATTCTGCGCACTGTATTTTTCTTTCAGCACCTCCTCGCTTTCTATGCCGTTCAAAAGCGAAAGTATGAGCGTACTATCATTTACATATGATGATATACTATCCACTGCGTCCAAAAATCCGTTGTTTTTTGTAGCAATTATAATTAAGTCCGCAGTATCTCCTTTTTCTGCTGTGTTAAATTTATAAGTTTGTCCGTTAAAAACCACGGGATTTTTTTCATAGCTTATTTTACGCTGCTCATCGAGAATCAGCTTGAAATTACAAACTTCAAACAGCTTCACTGCATATATCGTTCCAATGGCACCAAGACCGCAAAGCATTACGTTTTCTATTTTTTTCATGATTTTATCCTGAAAGTTAGTTATTGAAAATTTGTTTTATTCTCTCAATGCAGGCAGCAGAGCTGTGATACCACTCACGCACAGAAACACGTTCCACCTGATATCCGGCACGCTCCAGAATAGTCTGTTTTTTAGTATCCGGCATGCCTGTTTTTACACTGTCCTGTGCACCGTCACACTCGAGCTCAATTTCATTGCCGTATTCATCTTTTATTAAAAGGTCTGTAACAACACCTGCCGCTTCAACTCCCGCACGGACTTCAAATCCTTCCATGATAAAAGTTTCCGCAACAGTTCTTTCGAATTCATTTTTGTAAACATTTTTTTGAAATTCATCGCTTTTTGCCTGATGGATATAGCGGTCAATGTATTCTATGTAATCCTTAAGCAGCCCGGCTGGCAATAGCTTAGGGTCTCGTGACAGGAAGCAGATGAGTTTTTTTCTTGCCCTTGTTATTGCTACGTTAAACAGATTGGGTTTTTGCAGGAAAGTAAGACTCTGCACAAAACTGTTATCGGCAACCGCCCAGGACAGTATCATGACATCTCTTTCATCACCCTGAAATGTGTGCGCTGTGCCCACTTCAATCTGATGTTTTCTGATAGTCGTTTCTGTCAGTACCTGAGAAATCGCTTTTTGGATAAGGTCAACCTGACCTCTGAACGGAGAAATAACTCCGATACTTACCGGATGGTCGTCATTTCCTTCATCCGCCAGTATAAGCTCCTGTATTCGTCTCAAAACAGCTTCAACCTCAGGCATATTCCTTGTACAGTCGCTGTCTACCCTGCCGTCTTTTAATATATGAAGTTCAAGAACGTCATCAGTACCTGCATCTTTTGTCATAATTCTTATTCTGTTTCCGTAAAATTCTTCATTACTGAACTGAATAATCGGATAATAGCTTCTGAAATGCTCGTCAAGAAGCACGGGATTCATTGAATAATAGTTTGCCAAATCAAACATGGAATTCGTCCTGAAACGCCACATGAGCTGATATTTATCTGGTATTTCATACTGACTCAAAAACGACTGTTCTTTAGCTTTTTCAAGGAAGGAAAGATGCGGAAGCTGCTTGTCATCACCCACGATAACAGCCTTTTTTGCTCTGAACAATACCGGAAAACAACTTGCTATATCACACTGCGAAGCTTCATCAATTATCGCCACATCAAACAGTCCGGGTTTCATCGGGAGAGAGCCTGATATTGCATACGTTGTGACACACCAGCAGGGAAAAGCCTCGAGAAGCGGCTTAAAATCTTCGTATTCCAGTATCCTGTTTTGAAGATTACGTTTCCGCTCTACAAGAGATTTTGTATGCACAATGAGTCTCTGACGTTTTACCTGATCTCTTAACAATCCTTTCAGGGCTTCTCTTCTCCGGCGTTTTAGTATATCAACGGCAAGAACTTTTTGTTTTTTCTTAAGTTCTTTTATTTGCAGCAGCAGCTGGTGAATATTACCTATTTTGTGTATTTTTGTTTCTATAATCCTTGCTCCGCAATCCAGTTCCGAGACTTTAAGCTCCTGCGACAGTCTGTACAGAGATTCTTCATGGAGTGCAAGATTTGGTATATTCAAAAGCTTTTTAAGCTTCATTGTGTTCATTGAATTTGAAAATCCGCTGAATAAAGAATGTTTTTCAATATTCTTTTCAATACTTTCAAGCAGTTTTTTTACTGTATCAATTTCATCTTTTTGGAGTTTCTTTGTAATAAAAAGATTTTTACCGAGCTGCTGTTCAAGATTTTTCTTTTCTTCACTGACATTTCTCCAGTCATTTTCCAGTGCAATAATTTTTTCGCATTTGCCCTCAAGCTCTTTTATTGAAGTCAAAAGCGACCGCATATCATCGGTATCAACAAGAATTGCCTGCTCGTATCCGGTATCAATATCTACTTTCCCCGATAACAAATCCTGAAGCTTAAAACTCAACTGTTTCTGGTAATTAAGCCTTCCGGCACGCAGAGCGAGAAAAGGTGCACCCAGTTCATTTAATCGTTCCGCCACAACATCAACAGCCTTGTCCATTCTGGAGGCAACGAGAACTGTTTTTCCGTTAGCAATTAAATGAGCAACAAGATTCACTATAGTCTGGGATTTCCCTGTACCGGGCGGGCCGTATACCGCAACAAGAGGGTTTGCTTCTATTTTTCTTATGACATCCTCCTGTGAATCACTCAACGACAGAGGAGTTACAGGAAAGAAATCTTTTTCTGTTTTCGAAGGTTTACGCAGGCTGTCGGACATTTTGCCGACTCCTCTGAGATACTCTTCATTAACAACAGAAAGAGCAGTTTCTCTGAATATTCCGCTCGGTTTTTCTGCAATCTGGGTCAGTTCATGCAAAACACCGGCAGTAATAGACGGTCTTTTTGTTAAAATAATTGCACTCTGCGAAGTAAGAGCGACTTTTGCCAGTTTGTACGAAGGCTTTGAAGCGTGTATATCCTCCGTAAATTCATCCAGATTTTCAAAATTCACTTTTTGCGAAGTATAAAAATCCTCTGCATCACGCTCAATGTAATTTTCTGCTTCATCTTCTTCATGATTCAAGCTGATTTCCAGATCAGGAAGCAGAGACTTTAATGTCGTTAAAAATATATTCAGTTTTTCCTGTGTCAATGGCAGCTCCGGAACCACTTCAAGAAGCCCGTCGAGCATGTGTTCCATTTCATCTTCATCATCGGTTTTTCTCATAAGTGCGGTCAAGGCACCGGTATTCAAAGAAAGAAGCTCATCTTGCAAAACGCATTTTATATTTATCCCGTCCCGTTCAAGCCGGCAGGGCATATAAAGCAGCGGGGTCAAAAACTCGTTTCTCTTTCTTGATTTAGAATTACTGCCGACCAGAAACAAATAGCCGTAAATGAGGTATTTATCCTTCTGGCTCAGTTCGCTCTGTATCATAAGTTCTGTAAGGCTGCTGTCTGAACCGTCAAGAGCAAGCGGGGTGTCATAGTTTGAGAAAAGCTGCTCGTCACCCTGCAGAAAAATCCATTTATTATCTTTGTCCTGTTTAAGGTTCCGGAAAGTCGAACTCTGGACTTCTTCTCTTACACAATCATGAAGGTACAGGCTCAGGCGTTTTATAAAACTGTCATGAAATGCTGATTGAATAATTTTTGTGGCTTCTTGTAACATAACTCTTCCGTAATTAATAAAATTTTATGTGATAACTGATTTATTATACAATATAAACTCCTTAATGTATCGTATGTATCAATTATTTTATATGTTAAAATATATTTATGGACAAACTTTCGGATATAGAGAAGCTTGCAAAACAGGTAAAAGACGACCCGTCTAATTTTCAATTGCGCCGGCAGCTTGCGACTGTGTTTATGGAAAACGGGTACAATAAAGAGGCACTGAAAGAACTGTATATTCTGCTGCAGACCTTTCCCGAGGACCCAAGACTGCACTACAATCTCGGAATCGTACTTGAAAATTTAAAAAAACCGGAGAAAGCAATATACTCCTATCAGAATGCTCTGAGACTCCAGCCTGATGAACCTGATTTTATGTACAATCTAGGATATGCTTATGCACAAAACGGAGATTACACAAGAGCTATAGAGCTGTTTCATTCTGTCATCGAAAAAGAACCGGAAGATGCAAATTCTTATTTTAACCTCGGTTATTCATACTCACACAAGGGAGAATACGAGCTTGCCGTACCGTTTCTGGAAAAAGCACTGGAATTAAATCCGAATGATTATATAGACTGTTTTTATCTGGCTTTTGCTTATGACAAACTCGATATGCGAGAACAGGCAATTGAATTTTATGAAAAAGTACTTGAGATGTCGCCGGATTACAGCTGGGCATATTATAATCTTGCTTCAATATATTTTGAGCAGGGTTACACAGAGAAAGCAACGGAATTTCTGAAAAAAACACTTGAACTCAACCCGAAGGACAATGAAGCTTCTGTTGTGTTCGCCAAAATTATGGCAAAACAAAACAACCTTGAGTCTGCAGTCAAAATAATCCTCGAAGCAATAAAACAGAATCCCTATGATGCAGACATGCACTACACCCTCGCCCGTATTTACAAAGAAGAAGGCAACAACGAAGGCTATCTAGAAGAACTGAAAGAAGCTATGAACAATTCAGACAGTCTCTCTTTTGAGCCGAGACTTCTTGAAAATGAAATCAGGCTTGCTGTTCAGGATACGTAGTTTTTTATTGTGCTTAAAAATTCATCTATTTTTATCGGTTTGGGAATATAATCAACACATCCGAGCGATTTTGCTTTTTCTATCTCTTTATCCATTGCGCAGGCGGAAACAGCTATTACCGGAGGACGTTTAATCTTTTTCGTTTCTTCCAGAAAATCATATCCGGTATAAACAGGCATCTGAATATCAAGAAGCACAAGGTCAAAATCGCCTTCTTTTAGTTTATCAACACCGGAAAGCCCGTCTGCGGCTGTTTCTATTTCATATCCCGAAAATTCCAGCACATCTTTCATCAGCTTCAGATTAAGTTCATTGTCCTCAATTACAAGTATTCTTTTCATAATTTACTCTTCTCTGACAACAGTCTCAACAGGCAGCATAACATAAAAAGTCGAACCGACATCTACTGTACTTTCAAATGTAATTGTCCCTCCATGGAGTTCTGTCAATTCTTTTGTTATAGTGAGACCGAGACCTGTTGAACTTTCTTTTTTGGAATAGATATTGTTAAGCTGTACAAATTTCGCAAAAATTTTGCCGTGATATTTTTTATCTATTCCGATACCGTTGTCTTTTACATATATTTCAACAGAATCGCCTTTTTTTCTGTAGCCGGTTTCAATTTTTCCGTTTTCTTTTGTGAATTTTATGGCATTGCTTAAAAGGTTGTAGAGTATCTGCTGCACCTTCTGGTAATCTGCCTTTATTTCAACATCTTCAGGTATGTCAACTTTTAATTCTATGTTCTTTTTATTTGCAAGCGGTGTTACAATATTTACCACCTCGGTAATTGCCATAGTAAGACTGAAGGTAGACAAAGCAAGTTTTACCGCTTTTGATTCTATTTTTGAAATCTCAAGGATTTCGTTTATCATCCCCAGCAGATGTATGCCTGAAACATGTATGTCATTAACATACTCAGACTGCTTTTCATTAAGCTCTCCAAAAAATTTTTTTGATAAAGCCTCGGAAAAGCCGATGATTGCATTCAGCGGCGTTCTCAACTCATGTGATATATTCGCAAGAAAATCGTTTTTTATTTTATCCGCTTCGAGTATTTTTTCATTTTGTTTTTTTATTGTTGCAAAAGCTCTGCTTTTTTCAAGAATGCTTTCCTGTAATGCTTTAAGCTGGAGTTTGAAAACATTTGATAACTCACTGTCTTTTATGGCATAAGAAACAACAGCGCAGATTTTATCGGCAATATCCGCATCTTCATCGCAGAAAGGCTCTGTTCGAACCAGCATAATAAAGCCAAAAACAGTGTCTCTAAGGTGGAGTTTTGCGACAAGAAAATTGTTCCCGCCTTTTATAAAATTACAGCCTTTGAAATACGGACTGTTTTCATCAAATATCAACGGAAATGTTTCATAAAAATCATTTTTTACAGACAAATCTATCGTGAATGACTTTTCACCCGAATCAAACGGCTCTTTTTTCTCTGATATATTTTTGTACTGTACATTTGCTGTGTCTGTGTTCAAATAGCAGATATACGCACTATCATAATCCAGCACTGTTTTCATTTCTTCAAGTGCTTTTTTAAAACTTATATTTACATCTTCGTATGTGGTAAGGATTGATGGTATTTTTCCAAGTATTACTTTATATTTATTTTCAGTTGTTTTGTTCATTTTTTTATTATATTCAATTAAATATAAGGTTTCAATCTTTTAACATTTTCTTAATTGAATTTTAAATCCTCTGCTTCTTTCATTTTGTTTTCTTCAATGTAATTATACAACTTTTCCGGTATAGTTTTTGAAAATTTATAAACATTATTTGCCGGTGCAATTTTTACAAATGTATGTTTTGCATCTTTTTTTATAACGCTTATCAGAAATTCCTGCCCCCGGGACTCAAAAAGTATATATCCGCTTCTTGACTGCATTTCAAGAGGCTTAAACCCGCAGGCATTTACTCCTGCAAGACAGAGATAGTAGAGCTTTTCAAAAGGGATTTCATAGAGTTTTATGCAATCATCCGGCAATGCAACAGAAGATTCTGCCGGTTTACTCTGCAATGGCAGGGTATCAGAGAATGCAGCCGCACCGGAAAAAATAAAACACATCATAAAAATAAAAACACTAAATCTCTTCATTTTCTATACTTCCATCCTCTTCATCGTTCTGCATCCATGTTGCCCCTATTTCAAAATCAACAACCAGCGGCACACTTAAAGGCTGCCCGAGCTCCATTGCCTCCCTGACCAGTTTTTTAACAGTTTCAAGTTCATTTTTATAAACTTCAAGTATCAATTCATCGTGAACCTGAAGCAAAATTTGGGATTTCAAATTTTCTTTTTCTATCCTGTTATCAAGCTCAATCATTGCCATTTTTATCAAATCCGCAGCAGCACCCTGAAGCGGGCTGTTTATCGCAGCTCTTTGTGCAAACTCTTTTATCTGGTGGTTCGAGCTCAACAATTCATCGAGTAAATATCGTTTCCTGCCGAACATCGTTTTTGCATAACCGTTATCATATGCATATTGTATTGATTTTTCCATATATTCTTTTACACCGGGATATGTAAGAAAATACCTGTCAATAAAATCCTGTGCTTCATCCGCACTGATTTTTAGAGCAGAAGCAAGCCCGTAGCGGGTTTGTCCGTATACAATACCGAAATTTACCGCTTTTGCTCTGCTTCGCATTTCTTTTGTGACTTCGTTGAGCGGTACATTAAACACCTTTGCTGCAATTTCCGCATGAATATCTTCACCTGTATTAAAAGCCCTTATCATTGCTTCATCACCGGAGCAATGAGCAAGAAGTCTCAGTTCTATCTGGGAGTAATCAGCTGACAGCAACACCTGTTCGTTTCTGAAGGACGGAACAAAAGCTTTTCTTATCCTGTTTCCAAGCTCTGTTCTAACAGGAATATTCTGAAGGTTAGGGTTTGATGAAGACAATCGGCCGGTTACGGTTGCTGTTTGATTATAGCTTGTGTGTATTTTCCCGTCATACGGGCTGATTAATTCAGGCAGTGTATCTACATATGTATTTTTCATCTTTGCAAAATGCCTGTAATCAAGAATATATTTTGCAATTTCATAATCTTTTGCAAGCTCTGAGAGCACCTTTACATCCGTAGAAAAGTTTTTTGCTCCTCTTTTTTTACCTTTGGGTTTTATACCGAGCCGCTCAAAAAGTATCTCCCCTACCTGTTTGGGAGAGTTGATATTAAACGATGTGCCGGCAAGTTTGTATATCTTATCCTCTGTGTTTTCTAAATCCGCACCGAGCTCAATCGAAAGCTGTTTAAGATATTCCGTATCAACTGTGATTCCTGCTGTTTCCATTTTTTCAAGAACAGCACCTGTCGGGAGTTCTATGTCATAGAGCAGTTTTTTTTCTTCATCATCGAGGTTTTCACTCCAGTATCTTGTAAGCTCCAGCGTCGCAAAAGCATCGTCACAGGCATAGTCTGATGCTTCTTCTATTGCAACACAGTCCATCGTAATCTGCGATTTCCCTTTTCCGATGAGATTTTCAATGTCTTTCATCATATAATCAAGATGCTCAAGTGCCTGAACTTTCAGCCCGTGCTTTCTTGAGGGATCTTTTACATAGCTGGCTAACATTGTGTCAAAAATAACACCCTGTGTATAAACACCGTATTTTTTCAGCGCATTTACATCATATTTTGCATTTTGAAGGGTTTTACAGATGTTTTTGTCCTCAAGCAGAGGTTTCAGCTCTTCAATAACATAATCTAAATCAAGCTGTTCTCCGTATTTATGAAAAACAGGAATATAGAAAGATTCTGTTTTTTCCCTGTATCCATTTATTTTAATTCTGCCTTGTTCCGCCTGAATATCACTGTTATATGCAACAGAAATTCCGACTATGTCAGCCTCAAGTGCATTTACTGAGGTTGTTTCCGTATCAATAGCAAACAGTGTCATCTTTTTTAATGTGTCAATCAATTCCTTTAACTGATTTTCTGTCGTGACAGTATGCTTTATGTTTTCAAAATTTCTTTCTCTGACACCGGTTGTTTCCAAATTAGAAGAATTCACCGCCTCAAAACACAGACCGAGCTGCATTTGCGAATTTTCCTGTTTTTGCACAGCAGGTTTCATCGGGTCAGAAGCAAGTTCTTTTATCTCTTTTGTGACCTCTTCCGAATATTCAAACGGACTCAGAATTTCATCAAGATTTTTCAAAAAGCTGAACAGCTGCACTTTTTTTAAAAAATCAGCAACTCTATTCACATCAGGCAGTACAAGCGATGTTTTATTTATATCAAAATTTATATCCACATCTCTTTTTATGGTAGCAAGAAACTGACTCATTTTTGCGATTTCAACACCGTCAATTATTTTTTGCCTGAGAGCTTTTTCTTTAATCTCATCTGTACTGTTAAGTATATTTTCCAGATTATGAAATCTTGAAAGCAGCTTAACTGCTGTTTTTTCACCTATTCCCCTTATACCGGGGATATTGTCAGATGTGTCGCCTCTGAGTGCTTTGTAGTCAACAATCTGGTTTGGATAAACGCCCAGTTTTTCATATACCTTCTGCCAGTCATATTCTATCAACTCGCCTTTAGACGGGATGAGAACCGACACAAGACCGTCTCTGTCTATTAACTGAAATGCATCCTGATCACCGGTGAGAATAAGAGTTTTATGCCCCTGCAGTGAAGCTTCTTTTGTTATGGTACCGATTACGTCATCAGCCTCATACCCCTCTTTTGTATAAACAGGAATATTCAAAGCCTCCAGTCCTTCACATATCAACCCCATCTGTGAACGCAGAGTATCAGGCATTGTTTCTCTGTTTGCTTTATACTGTTCATAATGCTCAACACGGAAAGTCTGTCTGCCCACATCAAACGCTACGGCTATTGCGTCAGGTTTTATCCTCTGATTTCTCAACAAATCAAACACAGCTTTAAAAAATCCAAAAACTGCCCAGGTCGGAACTTTGTCCGTTGTTTTCATGCCAGTCCGCTCCAGCGCAAAATAGCTCCTGAAAGCAAGTGCATGTCCATCTATCAGTATTAATGTTTTTTTATTCTTCACCCTGAAACTCTCCCTCTATTCATAGTGTAGCATTGAATGACATTTTTATATGCTAATTTTTGTAAAATTTTTATTAAAATAACAAAAAAAACTTTTTTTGTATTTTAATATTTTTGAATAATAACAGAGGTTGCATATGAAAGTTAACAATATTTCACCCGAAGTAAAATCAGGACTCTCAAATATTATATCATCAGTAAAAAAACATGCACAGCAAAAAGAACACCTGAACAGACTGGCTTCATCAGGAGATATGCCGGATGCTTCTATTAAAAAACCTAATCCGTATATTGTATCGATAGACCCGCCTGAAAGAAAAGTTTATTCACAAAAAAAACGCATTTTATATAAAAAAAATCCGTATGCCGTTGCCTGGCCGAAAGATGCACCATTCTATCTTCCATGGCATATACGGATTTTCAAATATCTTGAATTTATGTTTAAGTAATGTAAATATTTTCAGCAGTTTGGAAATTTTTTCTCTGAAAACTTTTTTATAAATTTACAGGAAAAGGAATTTAGAGGAATACAGGGATGGGATTTTTTAATATTTCCGCATTCACAATGAATGCTGTTCAGCCTGACAAAAAAGAACGCAAGGCTGAAAAACCGGAAAAATTTGACAAAACACAGACTGCTATTCTGCGTTTTGCTAATTCGGATATGCCCGGTAATATAGTGACGGATATAAGAGAACGACGCAAACAGAATGAAAAGCGTGATGCAAAACTGAGTGAAGCAAATACCGCTTACCTGAAAAAAATAGCTGTTCCTATTCAGGGCGATTTGACGACCCTTTCTGATTTACTTTCTGCAAGAAGCAAAATAGAAAGCTTTAAATATTACAGAAACTGTACAGAAAAATATGATACATCAGAAATAGATGATTTACTGTATGCATTTGAAAAACAGGAAGCAGTTATAAATACAAAAATTAAAAATATTAGCAACGGCAGCAGCGAAAATGAAAATTCCATGCATTTATACAGTAATATAAAACGTGATTTTTATGCATGACAATACAGACACAAAATGTCTGAATTCACAAAAAACTTTTCAAAAAAACACGTACTAACACCTTTTACGTCTCGTAACTGTTTTGTAATATTACGTCTAAGGAGGTTAGTTATGTCAGAAATCAAGAGATTGTTCGGTCAAAAGTTAAAATTCTACAGAAAAGCCAGAAATATAACACAGGCAGAACTGGCAGAACGAATTAATCTCAATGTAAGACAAATAAGCAGAATGGAAGCCGGTGAAAATTTTGCTTCCCCTGATACTCTTGAAAAATTAAGCATTGCTCTCGGGATTAAAGTCTCAGATTTTTTTAATTTCAACATAAACCGAAACAGGTATATAACAGGCAACCATGATAAAATTATTTGCTACAAAGCAAGAATACAAGGCTGTTTAACAAAATTTTATTCACAGTCTACGAAAGAAAATTTTTCACTAAAAGACTTCTCTCCTGAAATAAAAAACAAATATTTTTCCGATTTATCAAAAACACACAGGCACACTGTCGTGATAGAAATACTGGAAAACAATAAAATAAAAAATGAAGTCATTTATTTCCCCAATGGAAGTATGAAGCTCGTTGATACAGAAAAACAAATAGTCAAAGAAAGAAATCTGGACAATATTATTAAAGAAATAATCAGTCTTTCGGATAATGAAACAATGATGAAATTTCTTAACACCATTATTTGTGCCTGCAAAACAAAAAGTGAAACCAAAAGACTGAAAACTATAATCAAAAGTCTCAATATTTTAAATGATATGAAAAATTGAAATACTATAAATCCCAGCCACCTAACACCATTTTTTAGTAATTGTAAAAATACATTTACAATTACCGGAAAATCAGCAAATTTTTTTAATCAGGTTTTTTTAACCACAAAAATTAATTTATAAAACCGGAGGATAAATCTGATGAGAATTTCACCTGTTAATAGCTACAGCACAGCGGCTTTGAGAAACCGTAATTCACAAAAACCTTCCTTTGAGGGGCATTCTGAACAGCTAATGAAACGAAAATCTGATGGCAGCCATTATTATTCATTAACAGGAATAAACCTGTCAGAAATGGCTGAAGATCCTGATATTGCAGCTTACGGTTATTATCTGGAAATATATAACAAAAAGGTTAATCCTTATATAGAATTTCAACGGGGGCAATACGATAACGACAGCAGTGTATATCTGGCAGATCCCGAAGAAAAATTAACCCGCAAAATTTACGAAAACAACTGTTTTGTTGCTGTTGAAAAAAAACCTCCGCTTCCTTCTTTAGAACAGCTTGAAGAAAAATTCAAATCGAAAAAAGCTGTATTGTATCCTTTCGAAAGAGATATTGAACTTCTTGCTGATTACAATAATCGTTACATACAAACCCAGAATAGCCCCGACGAAGAATCTTTGAAAACAGTCAAAGTCACAAACGAACTTTCTGAAGCAGTTAAATTAAACACAGAAGATTTGAAAAAACGTGACGAACTTGCTGAAACTATAGATTTTATTGAAAAAAATTATGATAATGCTGACAGAAAATTAAAAGAAATTGAAGTAGAAAAATATCTTCTTGATGAACGCACGGACAAAATCAATGAAGAACTAAAAAAGGTCAACAAAATCGAAGATGAAGAAAGAAAAAAATACGGTTCGTCATACAACACCACCTATCCGCCATCACAAACGTATTATCACAGAGCATATCTGGAAAATCAACGACGTGACAATATAGAAAAAAGTGCAGAACTACAGAAACAATACGACAAATATCTTAATCTGAAAAATAATGGCACAAATGACAAAAACAGAGCTGAAGAAGAACTGAACAGAATTCATAAAAGACTCACTCAAAGCTTTGAAAATATAAAACGTATTTACAAAAAACTGGAAAAATCAGACAACTGATACATGCGCAATATATTATTTAAAGTAGTTTTGCAGATATAAATAACAGGTTCGAACTTTTGTTGAAAAGATGTTATCAAAATTTACAAATAAATTATATATCTATAGTTTGTTTAAAGATAAGCAAACTAATTAACAATTTTTATGATAGAATAGTCATATAGGGGTAATTATGACTTTAGAAAACAAATTAGGAATAACTGATTCAACAGAGCTTTTTAGAGTAGAAGAAAAAATAAGTAAGCTTAAGGCAATAGAGCTTTTTGAGAACAAGGTTATTTACGATTTGAAAGTTGGAACATTTGAATCTCTAGCTTTTATTCACAAATATTTGTTTGCTGAAATCTATGATTTTGCAGGAGAAATAAGAACTGTAAATATTGCAAAAGGTAATTTTAGATTTGCACCTGTTATGTATCTCAAATGTGCATTAGAACACATTGACAATATGCCGCAATCCAATTTTGATGAAATTGTTGAAAAATATGTAGAAATGAATGTTGCTCATCCTTTTAGAGAAGGTAATGGTAGAAGTGCAAGAATTTGGCTTGATATGATTTTAAAAAAAGAGTTAGGACAAGTTGTTGATTGGAGCAAAATAGACAAGGAAGATTATCTATTGGCAATGGAAAGAAGTCCAATTAAAAGCGT
>CALUTO010000032.1 GCA_944323735.1 Candidatus Gastranaerophilales bacterium | reverse complement strand
CTGAATAATAATTATTATTATACATTTGTAATAATTTTTATACAAATATAAAAATTTTCAATGATACAAAAAGAGGAAAAATCCGATATATAAATATCGGATTTTTTTATTTTTTATTTAAGACAATTACGAATTTTCTTCTTCAAATTTTTTAATTAACTCATCTGCTTTTGATGTATCTAATCCAGAAATATCATAAACCATACTTCTTGGATTAAGTTCATTTGCTGCGCTAACTGCTTGATTATACAGATTTTGTTCAGCAGGTGAAAGATTTCTTAAATCTATGTAAGAAGAACCATCTTTAGATTTGACTCTATGTTTATTATGAATATAATCCATAATTTTATAAGCATCTGCAAGATTTAGTCCATTTTTTGCCCTTTTATCCGGTGCTTTTTGCGTCGCTATTTTTCCGTCAATAGCATCCAAAGGTTTAAGTTCTTCTGATTTTGGCGGTTCTATTTCAAACCCTGGATCGATCTTTTCACCAGGCATTGTTGGAAATTTCACATCCGGTGTTCCTTCTGGTAACTCGTTACTGGGCATTGTTGGAAATTTTACATCTGGTGTTCCTTCCGGTAACTCGCTACTAGGCATTGTTGGAAATTTAATTTTTGGAGCGCCTTCTGGTAATTCCCAACCCGGTTTTTTCGAAATTTGTAACCATGGAAAAGTAATATTTAACTCTTTAATCTTTTCAAGAATAGTTGAAGGATCTCCACCTTTTCCAATAAGATCTTTTATTTTATCAATAATTTTTTGAGCATTTGCATCTTCCGCATCTCTTTTCTTTTTCAACTCATCCAATTCTTTTTCTTTTTCTTTTATTTGATCATCAATTGATTTTGGTTGTAGTTTATTCCAAAGATCAGAAATATCTTTTTCATTACCAATCACTGTATAAGAATGAAGATTAGGAAAAATATTTTCTTCATTAGTAACATACTTTCCTCCAGGCATTTCAATACAGGCTACTGGTTTACCCAAATTTTCCTTATTTATTTTGCCAGATTCATCGAATACCCCTGGGTTTTCTCTATATGGAAGTATTTCCGGTTTATCATTTTTGTCGTTCTTGTTAATCCAATTGATAGCAATTGTTGCATTTCCGTTTGCTTTTACTGCGTTAAAATTACCCATTCAGCTCTCCTTTTCTTTGTTTTTAGTAAAATCCTCTTGTTTTTATAAAAACAAACATACAGAAAAAATTGCCTGTCTTTTTTATAAAAACAGACATAAAAAGGTCAAAAAAATAGAGCTATACTGTTTTTCTGGTATATGTAAAGATATATTAAATTTTTTATAATTCAAATATATATATTAAAAAATCAGTCAAGAACAATAGCACCGTTCTGTTCAATATCAAGAGTGTAGATTTTTGATTTTACATTCAAATCAAGCCACGTTTTTGAAATCTTGTCTTTTATTTTATTCAAATTATTACCGTAAGAAATAACCAGCAGAGACGGACCTGCTCCACTTAAAACACATCCGAGTACATTTTCTTCATGCCTAAGAGCTTCTTTTATTTCTTTCATTCCCGGAACAAGTTTTTCTCTGTATGGCTGATGTAATTTATCATTCAGGGCAAATTTCATTAGTTCTTTGTCCTCCGTGTTAACTGCTTCAACAAGCATCGCCGAACGTTTAAGATTAAAAACAGCGTCTTTTAAGGGAATTTCAGACGGAATAACAGAACGGGCAATATCAGTAGCAAGTTCATAATCCGGTATGCAGACAGTTATTTTCCAGTCTTTCGGCCAGTTAAGTTTTCTGTATATAACACTGCCGTCCTCTTCCAGTGAAGCAATAACAAACCCTCCGACAATTGCCGGAGTAACATTATCCGGATGACCTTCTATTTCCGAAGCAATAGACAGAAGAGCAGCCTCATCCGCAGGATTGCCCAGTAATCTGTTTGCAGCAAGCAACCCGCCGACAACAACAGCCGCAGAACTGCCAAGACCTCTGGCTATAGGAATATGTGTATTTATAGTTATTTTTAATTCATCCGGAGTCTGTCCGATAGAGTTATACAAAAGTTCAATTGCTTTATAAACAATATTGTTTTCATCTGTAGGAATTGAAATAATATCCTGTTCATTTGTTTCATCTATAATATTTATTTCTATTCCGGTTCCCGGCATAATTGTTTCTTCAACAGTTATAGTATTGTATACAGGAAGAGCCATACCCAGACAATCAAACCCGGGTCCAATATTCGCTGTTGTTGCCGGAACTTTAACACTAACTTTCATACTCAAATCCTTAATATTTATCTAATTTGTATCGGCATTATCAAGCACAGATAATCTTCTTCGCTGTCTGGTCTAAATAAAGTAGCAGAAAGACTTCCACCCAAACCTATTTTTATTTTTTCAGATTCCATTATTTTTAAAGAATCAAGAACATATCTGTAATTAAAAGCGATAGTAAGTTCTTCATCATTGTATTCAACAGCGAGAGAATCTTCACCGAGTCCGGCATCCGGAGTATCAGCTTTTAAAAACAGATTATTTTCTCCAAATATAAATTTGACAATATTTGTACGTTCATTAACCATAACAGCAACACGTTCAAGAGCATTTATCATATTTTCTCTGGACACAACAGCATTCTTCTCGCAGGTTTGAGGGATAAGCTGTTTGTATGGAGGATATTCACCCTCGAGAAGTCTTGAGGACATAATAAGGTTTGAGGTTTTGAATGTAATTTTTGTTTTTTCAACAAAAAGAGAAACTTTTTCTTCACCGAGGTATGTAGCTATTCTTAAGAATTCCTGAAGAGTTTTTGATGGAATAACACAATTTATATCAGTCTCTTTTTCATTTGTTATATTTTCAATAATTCTAGTCAATCTGTTTCCGTCAGTTGCTGCCATTTCAAGTTTATTTTTTGAAATAGAACAAAAAACGCCGCTTATTATATTTCTGTTTTCATAATTTGCTGCAGAAAAAGCTGTATATTTTATTGATTTAATAAAAGGAGTCAAATCAATATTCACAAATTCTTTTTCTTTTAATTCTTCATCAGAAATAACAGGAGGAAATTCATCCGCACTTATACCTATTAATTCAAATTTTGAATTTCCGCATGTTATATTCACAATATTTGTTGATTCATTTAGCGAAAAAACAACAGGTTTGTTACTTAGTTTTGATGCTATTTCCGAAAGTTTTTTTGCAGGCAGAGTAATTTTTCCCTCCTGTTGAACAGAAGCAACAGCTGTTGATGAAATATTTATATCCAAATCTGTTGCACTGAATTTTATATGATTATTATCAAAAGCTTCGATTAAAATATTAGAAAGTACAGGCTGCACACCTCTGACAACTGTTGTTTTTTCTACAATTTTTAAATTTGTTGCCAAAATTTCTTTTTCAATTGTGAATTCCATTTTTTCTCCAGATTTTTTTGCTCTATTTTTTGAAAGTTTTTTATTTATATATTTAATTAAAATAATATATTTAATAATAATATTTAGTAAAGATTAAATAATCTGTATAAAACTATTATAAAGCAAACATATTATTGAAACAAAGTTGTTCAAAAAATTGTAAAATGTTTGTTCAAAAATTTTTTATTTTTTTACAATTTTTCTTTATTTTATTTGTTTTAATTTTTTTTATATTATTTTTGAATAATTTTCAAAAGTTTTTAACAATTAATTTGTTATTTTTCTACAGGTTTTATACAGGTAAAATCTGACATGTTATTACAAAAAAAAGTCATGGAAACATGCGTAAATAAAAAGTTTAACAATTTTTAAAATCATCTGGTTTTTTATTATGAATCCATCTTGCCAGTTCCTGTTGTTCAAAACTCAGTGCAAAATTATACAGACTTTTTATCAGCTTTCTGCCTGATGATGATTTTCCTATTAACAAAAAATCTCCGGCTTTGTTTTTTGCGATGTAAATTTCTTTCTGGATTATTTTATCTACATTATTTTTTGCAGGCGATTCTATTTTTGTTTTTAACCAGAAAAAAAGAAGCGAAACCGGAGGTTTTTCTTTATTTTCTTTTAAAAAATCTGAAAATTCTTTAATTATCATTATTTTATTAAAGCCTGTACCTGTTTAAATTGCGGGTGTTTTGATGTTTTTAAAAATTCAAAAAGAACGATTTCTGTTGTCATAATCGTTGCACCTAGTTTTTCCATAAGCTTTATTCCTGCTTTAAATTCATCTGTTTCTCTTGATGCGCATGCATCTTTTATTACAAAAACATTAAAACCTTTTTCTAATAAAGCTTTTGTTGTCTGGTATACACAAATATGTGTTTCTATTCCACATATAAAAATATTTTCTTTTTCTTTAATTTTTTCATAAAGACCTTCTGTTTCCAGTGCGTTAAATGCTGTTTTTTCAAAAACAATATCAGTTTCTTTTTTAGATATAGAGGCTATTGTAGAACCTAGTCCTTTCGGGTACTGTTCCGTAAATATTTTTTCAATGTCTAAAAGATTTGCCATTTCTGATAAAATATATGTTTTTTTTGTTATTTTATCTTTTTTAAGCATTTGAACAAGTTTTTCCTGAATATCAATAAAAAGGATAACTGAATTTTTTTCTGTTATTGTCATAAAATTTCCTTTGTTTTTTCTGCGTCAAAAAAGCTGTCAAAAAAACGAACACTTTCTGTTAATTCGTCTTTGTCAAAAATTTCAAATACAATTTTTGGATTTAGCTTCAGATTTTTTATTGTTGAAAAGACTTCCTGAATATTTATTGTTCCTTTTAGCAGTGTGTTGTGAGAATCGTCTTTTCCGTAGTTGTTGTGTATATGCATGTGATAGAGGTTTTTATTGTATGTTTGTATCCATTCAACAACAGGTATTTTTGAATGGATATTTACATGTCCTGTATCCAGTGATATTTTTAAGTTTGGAGAGTTCACTTCTTTTATTACATCAAGTATAAAATCCGGAGATTTTTCCTGAACGTTTTCAATAACAGCAGTTATTCCTGTATATTCAAATTGCTTTACGAATGTTTTCCAGAATGCTGTGAATTTTTCCTTGAACATTAACCTGTACATGCTGTGGTTTAAAAAAGCATTGTAACCGGTGTGAAAAACAACTGTTTTTGCTCCTAAATATTTAGCTGCATCCAGAGACTGCTGAAATCTTTTTATTGAAATTTCTTTAATTAAAGGATCTAAACTTACAACAGATAAATCAAACAAAAATCCGTGTAAACTTATTTCTCCTTTGAAATTAAAAAGAGCTTTTTTCATTGATTCTATTCTTTTTGTGAAAGTTGAATCAATGTCATCCAATGATGGTGCAAATCTGCTTATTTCTATATTGCACCCCAATTCGGTTGCTATTTTTACAGAGTCTTCAAAATTTTTCGAAACAGATGATGATATAAATTTCTGCATATTTTTCTTTCTATGTTGTAATTAACAGTTTAATTTTTGAAATTCTATAATAAAATCCTCCAGAAGAGTACTTAACTTTTGTGTTGTAATATCTGATATATCCATAGAAAACCTTTTGCTGTCCGTATTTTCATAATCTTTTTCATGAGTGATATCTATATTTATTTTTGTATATCCAGGATAAGAAAGCTCAAAAAGACTCTTTTTGTCTTCATGTTGAAGCATAAAATAACAGTTATTCTCTTCTGTTTTGTATTGAATGTTTGTTTTAAAAAGTTTTTCTTCGTTTCTCTTTTGTGTTTGATAGAACAACGGTTCTACTATACATTCTATTTTTTTGTGAAAAGCCTGTTTGAATAGTTTAAAATTTTTAATAACAGGTTTTTTTGCTGCTCTGCTAAAAAGATTTGCTTTTTTGACTGTTGTTCTTGCGACAAGAAAAGAATTTCCTTTTAATAAAGCTTTTGATAGAAATTTGTTGGCTTGATTTTCTGCTTCTTCAAAATCTCCTCCGTCTATTTCTACTATACCAGCACTTATCGAACAGTTTTTCGGTAAATCTTTTTTTATTTTAGAGAATATATTTGTTGTATCTTTTGCTTTTGTTTGTTCAAACCAGAGATAAACTTTGAAATCATTTGAAAAACCTGCTATATCAGTTGAACGGATGTTCTTTTTTATTATTGATGCAAGATGGGCAGGAGATAAGCTGTTTCTTGTATTTACATCAGGTGCAAGAACGGCAAAAGAACCTGTTGTCTTTTTTGTTTTGTTTTTTAACAGGTCTTTTATAAAGTCTTTTGTATAAAAACCGCTCTCTTTTTCTATAATTTTTAATTTTTCAAGAATTTCTTTTTGGGTTTCAGTCTGTCTTATTTTTTCTTTTTTTTGAAGAGCCCAGATTACTCTGACAGTAAACTCGGTATCTGTTGCTTTTATATTTAAAAAATCAGAAACACCATGTTCAAAAGCAGAACAGAGAATATCATCATTTTGTTTTGAAAAAACAGGTATAATCTGGCACCGGTTGAATTCCTGATTTTGATGAACCTTATTTATGAAGTTTAAAAAATCTTTTTCTCTCTTTTTACTTTTATCAAGATAATAAAAAACAATACATGGCTTTTCTTTTTTTAAAGCTGTAAAAGCAAATTCATGTTTTATTGATGAAAAGTTGTCTATATTTCTTAAAAGAAGTAATTTATCTTTTATTAAATCCGAGACTAGGCTATTGTCTGTTATCAGTAATATATTGTTTTCTGTTTCCATTTTCACCCGCTGTTTTAATAATTATATTTTATATCAAACTATAAATCCCGTAAATTTTTCATGCTTTTTGGCAAGTTTTTTTTACTTTTTTAAAAATTTCATACTTTAGTTTAGAAATTTTCAAACTAAATAAGAATTAAGATATGCGAAAAACATCCGTAATATAAGAATGTAAGAAACAAAAGTCATCACAAACTCAATAAATGTAAGGCTAAACGAGTGGCAAGGTTTTATAAACCCTTACCCGTGCTGCATTTGAGAGTACAAGGAAGTACATTAATTTTCTCATGAAAGGAGAACAACTATGCCTATTATTGTAAACACAAACATGTCAGCTATTAAGACACAAAGAAATTTAACCAATGCTACAAATGACTTGAACAAAGCTTTAAACAGAATGTCAACCGGTTTGAGGGTAAATTCCTCCGCTGATGATGCAGCCGGTATGTTCGTTGCCTCTACTTTGGATACGCAAATCAGGGGTTCAAAAGTTGCTCAGGATAACGTTGCAACCGGTATAAACGTACTGCAGACTGTTGAAGGTGATATTTCTGTAATTGAAGACAACCTTCTTCGTATAAGAGACCTTGCAACACAGGCAGCAAACGGAATCTACAGTGAAGAGTCTATGCAGGCTATGCAAAATGAAGTAGATGCACGTATTGAAGAAATTAACAGAATAGCAAATGCTTCAAACTTTAACGGATTGAATCTTTTGAACGGTAACGAAGCATTTAAAAATGGTTTGAGACTCCAGGTCGGAGCAAACTCAGAAAAAGAAACAAACTGTGTTGTTGTTCCCGCTGAAATATTTGCGAATGCAGAAGCTTCATCTCTCGGTCTTATTGCCAAAAACGGTGCTCAATTCCAAACAACTGAAGAAGTCTTTAAAAGTGCTTCAAATGCTGCTTTATTTATTGCCGATGTTGATAAAGCCCTTACCAGTATGAATACGCACAAAGCAACAATCGGTGCTATTCAAAACAGACTTGAATCAGCAAACGATTCGCTGACAACAATGATTGAGAATGCAACCGCAGCAAAATCAACAATTATGGATGCAGATATTGCAGAAGAAAGTGCTAACTATACAAGAGCAACTATTCTTCAACAAACAGCATCAACTCTTCTTGTGCAAGCAAATTCGCTGCCTCAAATAGCTTTAACTTTATTACAATAATAGATAGTTGATGACAGTGCCCGGGAATTCTTTTTCCGGGCTTTTTTTCATGTAAAAATTTTTTATTTTAATGTCATACCGCAAATATAGCCTGTTGACCAGCAGTTTTGAAGATTAAAACCTCCGGTAAGTCCGTCTATGTCAAGAACCTCCCCGCAAAAATAAAGATTTTTAACTATTTTTGATTCTAATGTTTTTTGTTCTATTTCTTTTAAATCCACTCCTCCGGCAGTTACTATTTCTTCTCCGTTTTTTGTACCGGTAATGTTTAAACAAAATTCAGTAAGGCTCTTTACTATGTTTTTTCTTTCTTCTTTTTTTAGTTGCCCGCTTTTTGTTTTCGGATTTATTTGGTTTTTTAAAAGTATTTTCTCTGCCAGTCCGTGCGGGATGTATGTGTCTATGATATTTATAATATCCTTTTTCGGATTTTTTTTAATAGATTCTATTAAAAGCTCTTCAAAGTTTTCCCGGTTTGTAATATTTATTTTTATTCTAAGCGGCTTTTCTTTTTTGAAGTCTAAATAAGTACAGTAAGATGATATTTTGTAGCTTAAAGGTCCCGATATTCCGGAATGAGTAAACAACAAGTCTCCTGTTTGTGTTGTTATTTTTTTGTTTGCAAAAAATACACCGGCAGAAATGTTTTTTAAAGTTAAACCCGACAGGTCAAAAAAGTCTTGTTCTTCTGTTTTTAGCGCACAAAGAGCCGGTTTTTGCGGGATTATATTGTGTCCGAGTTTTTTTGCAAGCTTTTGCCCGATACCTCTGCCGCCTGTTGCAATAACAAGATTATCAACAAGAATAGTTCTGTTTTTGGTTTTTATTAAAAATTTACCGTTTTTGATTTCTGTATCTGTAACTTCTTCTTTGATTGTTTTTATGTTCCTTTTTTTTATTTTTTCCAGAAGCTTGTTTCTGACATCAGAAGAAGAATTTGACACTGGAAAAATACGAAAGTCCTCCTGTATATAGGTCTTTACACCGATTTTTTCAAAAAATGCTATCGTGTCAGCAGTTGAAAATCTTGAAAAAACAGAAAGTAAAAATTTTTCACCTCTGGGATAGTATTTTACGAGTTCTTTAAAATCAAATTCACCAAAAGCCAGATTACATCTGCCGCCTCCGGTTGGGAGAAGTGTTTTTAGGATATCTTGTTTATCTATAATTAAAATCTCATTATCAGGATTTTCAGACGCAAAAATTGCGGCAAAAACGCCTGCCGGCCCGCCTCCTATTATTCCTGTTTTTGTTTTTTGTTTAGAGTTCATTTATTTTTGTTCCGAAAAGATAGACTTCTTCAACTTCTTCCAGTTCATCATAAAGCTCTGTTATTGTTTTTTCAAGTTTCGGGTGTTTAAAATCAGGAATGAGTTCCAGCAGCGGCACAAGAACAAATGCTCTTTTATGTAAATACGGATGCGGGATGGTTAAAAAATCTTTGTTTAAAATAATTTTGTCGTAAAACAGAATATCTATGTCAATAGGTCTTTCACCCCAGTGTTTTTTCTTTGTTCTGTCCAGTCCGAGAAGTTCTTCAATTTTCTGGCACCGGATGAGCAGTTCCTCGGGTGATAGTGAGGTTTTTATTTCTATAATAATATTCAAAAACCAGTTCTGGTTTTTTTCTCCCCATGGTTCTGTTTCATATATTGCAGAGCTTCTGATTATTTTCGTATTTTCTGACAGGTTAAAAAGGTTTACAGCCTGATTTATCAGCTGAAACCTGTCGCCTGTATTTGACCCTAAACACAAATAAACAATTGCCATAGAAATATTGTATATTTTTTTGTTAATTTTTACAAACAAGGAATTGTATTGTATCTTTATTTTATTGTGTTTAATTAAATTTTGTTTTTATATAGAAACAGGTATAAGAGTTTGAGTATGTTAAAAAAATTTATAATTTGTTTATTATTTGTATTGATTTTTGTTCAGCCGCAGGTACAGGCAATAAAAGCAGATAACGGAAAACTTGTAAGGGTAGGTATTAGCGACAATTCTTTTGTTAACTATTATATTTCTTCCGCAAAAATATCTGCAACAGACGAATTTAAAATTGTTGATAAAAAAACGGGTGTAGAAATAGGCGTTTTTCCTGCTGATAAAATAGTAACAGCTGAGATGAAAGATAATTTTTTTGTTATAAGCGAAGATGGTACTGTCATCGCTGAAAAAATATCAGGGCCGGTTGTTGTTTCATCAGATAAAGGTTTTGTTTATGTTGATGGTTTGAAAAGAGCCGGCAAACAGGCATTGTATCGTGGAACGTTTGAACTTACAAAAGTTGAGGCAAAAAATAATTTGTTCAGCATAATAAATGTTCTTGACCTTACCTCTTATTTAAGAGGTGTTGTTCCCAATGAAATGCCTTCGTATTTTGGTCTGGAAGCCTTGAAAGCACAGACAGTTACCGCAAGAAACTATGTTTTAAGACCGAGAGACAAGAATTTTTATAACTTTGATGTCTGTGATTCTGTAGCCTGTCAGGTTTATTTTGGAGCAAATACAGAGGATGAACTGGCTGACGGGGCAATTCTTGAAACAAATAATATTGTTGCGCTCTATAATGGTGAACTTATTCTTGCTTTGTACAGTTCAACAGCAGGAGGGTATACGGAAAGCTATGAAAATGCCTTCTCTGACCCCGGCACAAAAAATTTTCCGGCAGTGTCTTTGCCGTATTTAAAAGGAGTTCCTGATAATAAGAGTTTTACTCCTTTAACAAAAGAAGAGGATGCTGCTAAATTTTATAAATCAGAACCGTCTACTTTTGACAACAAATCTTCTTATTTCAGGTGGACAAAAGAATGGACACAGGAAGAACTTTCTGATTCTTTGAAACAAAACCTGAAAAAACAGTCGACGACCGGATTTGTTACACCAGCATTAACTAAAGAAGAAGATTTCGGGATTGTTCAGGATATACAGGTTACCAAAAGAGGCGTGTCCGGTAAAATTGTATCCATGAACATAATTACTGACAAAGGTGTTTTTACCGTTCAAAAAGAACTTGTAATACGCCGCAGTTTCTGTAAAGACGGAAAAGCTCTTCCGTCTGCGAATGTAGTTTTTGAATTTCAAAAAGATGATGAAGGTAATATAGAAAAAATAACAGCTTATGGCGGAGGATACGGTCATGGTGTCGGCATGAGCCAGTGGGGTGCCGGCATGATGAACACGCTTGGATATTCTTATGATGAAATTTTGCAGCACTACTATTCCGGTATCTCAATAGGAACTTATCCAGTGACATTAACCAACAGCCCAAATCAAGATACGGCTTCACAATCTTTTTATACAAAAGAAAAAAAGGCATCTTTAATTGTTGAAAATAAATTCCGGTTTACTGACCTTATAGTTGTTATTAATTCACAGGAGCTTAAACTTGAGATATCTCCGCATTTGTTTAACAGGGCAAAAATTGACTTAAGTCCCTATCTTGTTTCCGGTATAAATAATATTACTTACATAATGCCATATACAGACACAAATAATAAATCAATAAAAATGTATGTTGAACTGAAAGAGGCTGTGAATGAGTAAAACACAGAGTCTCTTAAAAGCAGCTTGGATTATTGCTTTTGTTACTGTTATCAGCAAGCTTATCGGTTTTTTAAGAGATGTTGTGATTGCAAATTATTATGGGGCTGGAATGGTTTCGGATGCTTATTTTTATGCATACCAGATTCCTGCACTTGCTATTGTGTTGCTTGGCGGAATAGGCGGACCTTTTCACAGTGCGGTTGTTTCTGTTTTTTCAAAAATAATTCCCAACCTTGACGAAAAAGCACCGCCGGTTGTAAACAAACTTTTTAATACATTTTTAACCTCGACTTTTCTTGTATTTTTGGGGCTTGCTGTTTTATGTTTTGTTTTTTCTGATGTGATAATGGGTATCATTATTTCAAAAGGCAGTCCCGAACTGATTCATCTTGCCGGACTTCATTTAAAAATAATGTCGCCGGCACTTGTTGTCGGCGGTGTCGTTGGTATTTATTACGGTATTTTAATTACTTATAAAGAATTTTTGATACCGAATATTTCACCAATGCTTATGAGTATTGCAATAATTGCCATAATCTCTCTTGTAAAAAATGATAGTACAGGTGTTGTCCTTGCCGGAGCGACGACAGTCGGAGCATTATGCCAGTTTGTCTATCAGCTTCCAAAACTAAAATCGCTCGGTTTTTCGTTTAAACCGAATTTTGATATAAAACACAATGAAAACTTTAAAAACCTTCTTGAACTTTTATTTCCTGCTATTTTGAGTTCTACGGTCGGGCAGATTTATATTTATGTAGACATGTTTTTTGCATCGCAGCTGCAGGAGGGTGCATGGTCTGCTGTCGGGTATGCAAACAGACTGTTTCAGTTTCCTGTTGGTATTCTTGTCACTGCTTTTCTTGTGCCGTTGTTTCCTATTTTTTCAAAACTGGTCGGTGAAAAAAAATATGATGATATAAGGTATTATTTTAATAAAGGGGTCGGACTGCTTAATTTTGTAGCTTTTCCGATTCTTGTTTTGATTATACTTCTTGCCTCAAACGCTGTACAGCTTGTATTCCAGAGAGGAGCCTTTGATTCGGCGGCAACTATGATGGTCTCCGAAGCGTTATGTTACCTGTCGATTGCTATTATTCCCTATGTGTTTAGAGATTCTATAACCCGTGTTTTTTATGCGTTTAATGATTCAAGAACTCCGTTTTTCGTAGCTTTATCTTCGGTTGTTATTAAGTTTGTTTTGAACTATTTCTTTGTCAGCAGACTCGGGATAGGCGGTATTACTCTGTCAACTTCTCTTGTTACACTGATTAACGGTTTCTGGCTCGGACTTTTAATAAAGAAAAAAATGTCTATGAATTACGGTTTGTATTTTAAAAATATAATGAAAATGACGGTGATATCTCTATTTACATATTTTGTCTGCCTGCAGGTTTATAAACTGTGGGACAAATTCTTCCTGCCTTCTATGGTTGCGTTGATATTCAAAATTATTTTGATAACATTTGTTTGTACTGTTGTTTACAGCCTTCTTGCTGCATTGTTCAGAATTCCATATGTTTTTGAATTGTATGGAAGAGTGAAAGGAAAGATAATAAAATAATGGAAATTTTTAATGACAAAGATTTTGTAAAAGAACTGAATAAAAAGTTGAAAAACGGCGGTGTTGTTTCTTTTGTTACCGATACGGTCTGGGGAGTCGGATGTTTGCCGGATTCAGAAAAAGGTGTTGATAATATCTATGAGTTAAAGGGCAGAGACAGGACAAAACCGCTTATTCTTATGTCAGACAGAGTGGAGCATTTGCTTCCTTATGTTAAAAATATACCGGAAAAGGCAAAAGCACTTATGAATAAATTTTTTCCGGGTGCTTTGACTTTGATTTTTGAGAGAACAGAAAAAACTCCGCTTTTTGTTACTTCACAAAAAGAGACTGTTGGTATCAGAGTTCCGGATAATGCTGTTTTTAAAAGGTTATGCGAGGTTGTAGACGGGCATGTACTTGCTACAACCAGTGCAAATATCTCAAATCAGCCATCGGCCAAAAGTTACATTGAAGCTGAAAAAAATATCGGAAAATATGTTGATTTTGTTTTTCAGGATTACGGACACAGTGCAAAAGGTCTTGAGTCTACGGTTGCTCTGGCTGTTAATAATGAAATAAAAGTTTTGAGGCAGGGCGAGATAAAAATTTTATAAATTATCATTTTTTAAATATAATAATAATCAAATACTCAAATAGATAAGCGAGGGAAGTATGAAAATTTACATCGAAGACATTGCAAAATACGAAGGTCAGACTATTACGCTTCAGGCATGGCTTTATAACAAACGTTCAAGCGGAAAGCTGCATTTTTTACAGTTAAGAGACGGAACCGGAGAAATTCAGGCTGTTGTATTTAAGGGTAATGTTTCTGATGAAGTTTTTGAACTTTCCGACAAAATTACACAAGAATCTTCTGTCGAAGTCACAGGAACCGTAAAAAAACACGACCGTTCAAAAATCGGTTATGAAATAGATGCAACAGATGTTAAAGTAATAGGCGAATCTGTAGATTATCCGATTACTCCCAAAGAACACGGAACTCATTTTCTTATGGAACACAGACATCTTTGGCTGCGTTCTTTGAGACAAAAAGCGATTTTAAGAGTTCGTCACAGAATTATTAAATCAGTCCGTGATTTCTTTGACAATAAAGGATTTACTCTTGTTGATGCGCCTATTTTTACACCAAACGCATGTGAAGGAACAACAAACCTTTTCAAAGTTGATTATTTTGATGAAAATGCATATTTGACCCAGAGTGGTCAGCTTTATATGGAAGCTGCGGCAATGGCAGTGGGTAAGGCTTATTGCTTTGGTCCTACTTTCCGTGCTGAAAAATCAAAAACAAGACGCCATTTAACAGAGTTCTGGATGGTTGAACCTGAGGTTGCCTTCTTTGATATTTACGACGATATGGATTTGGCAGAAGAATTTGTTGAATACATAGTTCAGGAAGTTGTTAAACATAACAGAGCAGATTTGGAAGTTCTTGAAAGAGATATTTCAAAACTCGAAAAAATAAAACGTCCGTTCCCGAGAATTTCTTACGATGAAGCAATTGAAATACTAAAGAAAAAAGGCAATGACACAGAATGGGGTGCAGATTTCGGCGGTGATGAAGAAACTCTCATCTCTGAGGAATTTGACAAACCGGTTATGATTCACCATTATCCAATGGCGATAAAAGCTTTCTATATGAAACAGGAAGGTGACAAGGCTGCATGCGTAGATATGATTGCACCTGAGGGCTACGGTGAAATCATTGGCGGCGGTCAAAGAGAAGAAGATATTGACAAACTTAAGGCAAAAATTAAAGAACAGGGTCTGCCCGAGGAAGTATTCAACTGGTATCTTGATGTAAGAAGATACGGAAGCTGCAAACACGCAGGTTTTGGACTTGGTATAGAAAGAACTGTTGCATGGATTTGCGGATTGCATCATGTTCGTGAAACTATTCCGTTCCCGAGACTTATGGACAGATTAAAACCGTAATGAATATAAACTATGAATTTGAAACAATAGCTGCAATTGCGACTCCGCCAGGTACGGGCGGAGTGGGTATAGTACGTGTTTCAGGTGAAAAGGCTTTTGAGATTGTGCAAAAAATTTTTCAGGGCAAAACGTTTGAAGCCGGAAAGATTTGTCACGGCTGGATTGCAGAGAATGACAAAAAGGTTGATGAAGTTGTTGTTCTGCCGTTTAAAAACCCGCACAGCTATACCGGTGAAGATGTTGTCGAGATTCAAGGACATGGCGGCTTGAAAGTTGTTAATAAAATTCTCGAACTCGTTTTGAAAAACGGTGCAAGAATGGCGCAGAAGGGCGAATTTACAAAGCGGGCTTTTTTGAATCACAAGATGGATTTGTCTCAGGCAGAGGCTGTTTTGGATTTAATCCATGCAAAAACAGATAATTTTGCTCAAAAAAGCGCAAACAATTTATCCGGTGCTTTAACAGTTGAAACAAACAGAATAAAACAAAATATTTTTGATTTAATGTCAAAAATCATTGCAGCAGTTGATTTTCCGGACGATGTAGAAGAGCCTTCATACGGATACTTAAAAGAGCAGATTTCTGATAATATATGCAAAATTGAAAAAATACTGGAAGGTGCAAGAAATTCCAACATAATGCGTCAGGGCATAAAGGTGGCTATAGCAGGCTGTCCGAATGCCGGAAAGTCATCACTTTTTAATACGCTGTTAAATCTTGAAAGAGCTATTGTTACTGAAATCCCCGGTACAACCCGTGATATTATACAGGAGACTCTGGATATTGACGGCATTCCTGTTACTTTGATAGATACGGCAGGGATTAGAGATGATGTGAAAGTCGATAAAGTGGAAGCCATAGGCATTGATTATACAAAAAAATGCGTCAATGAAGCTGATTTGATTCTTTTTCTTTTTGATTCTTCAGCGGGTATGACTGAAAATGACAGAAAAATATTTGAAATAATAAAAGGAAAACCTTATATTAAAATTGCTTCAAAAGCAGACATAGCTTCACAGAAAAAAGAAGACGCTCTTTATATTTCATCGAAAAATGGTGAAAATATAAATGAGTTGAAAAAAAGAATAAGAGAAGTTGTTCTGGATAAAAATTCCGTTGAGTCGGATTATACAACAAACAAACGCCAGGAAGAGTGTTTGTTAAATGCAAAAAATGCACTTAAAAAAGCTTTGCTGGCAGCAGAGGACGGAGAAATTCAGGATTTGATTTCAATTGACATAAAATCTGCACTCCTTGCTCTGGGTGAAGTGACCGGAGAGGTTATAACGGATGATATTTTGAATAATATATTCGATAATTTTTGTATAGGTAAATAATTGCAATAGAATAAATAAAAAGTTATAATCGATATGATTACAATTTAAAACTAGAATATGGAGTTTTTATGGAATACTGGCAGCTTTGGTGTTTGGTTAGCATTATATTCTTTATTGTGGAAATGTTTACACCTGTTAATTTTTTTCTTAATCTTGGGCTGGCATGTTTGATTTCGGCACTGGTTGCTTATCTGGGCGGAAATTTTGCGCTGCAGGTTATTTTGTTTGCTGTTTTTGGTGCTCTGTTTCTTATCTTTTTGCGCCCGTTTTTTGTTTATAAGAAGAAAAGCGGTGAAAAAGAAGGTGAGTTTGATGAAAAATACAAAGGTAAGAATGCTGTTGTAACGGAAAAAATTACGCAGGAGTCCGGCAGAATAGCTATTTACGGCGAAACGTGGCAAGCAAAAACAGAAAATGGCGAAGAAATTGAAGAAGGTTCACAGGTAAAAATAGTTAAAATAGATAGTATTGTAATGTATGTAGAAAAAGTATAGGAGAAAAAAATGATTATTTTAATTGCTTTAGCAGTACTTGTAATTATCTTTTTTATTAAAGGTATACAGATTGTGCAACAACAGGAAGTTATGCTTATAGAGCGTCTGGGAAAATTTGACAGAATTCTTGATTCGGGTTTTCATTATATTTTTCCGTTTTTGGAGGTGCCCAGAACAATTTCATGGAAAGAAACGACAAAAGGTCCTGATGGACATTCTTATTCTTATTATACACAGAAAACAAGAATTGATATGAGAGAATGTGTTTATGATTTTCCCCGTCAGAATGTAATTACAAAAGATAATGTTTCAATTGCTATCAATGCTTTGATTTATTTCCAGATTATGGATGCAAAAAGTGCTGTATACCAGATTCAAAATCTGCCCGAAGCGATTGAAAAACTTACCCAGACCACTTTAAGAAATATTATCGGTGAACTTGACCTTGATGAAACGCTTGTTTCAAGAGACACAATAAATGCAAAACTGAGAACAATTCTTGATGAAGCTTCTAATAAATGGGGTGTAAAAGTTAATAGAGTAGAGCTGCAGGATATTATTCCGCCGACAGATATTCAGAACTCTATGGAAAAACAGATGAAAGCTGAGCGTGACAGACGTGCTGCAATACTTGAAGCTGAAGGTCTTAAAAAATCAGCTATCCTGAAAGCAGAAGGTGAAAAAGAAGCGCAGATAAATAAAGCAGAAGGTGAAAAACAAGCCGCTATTCTTGTTGCAGAAGGTCTTGCTGCCGCAAGAATTAAACAGGCAGAAGCGGAAGCAACAGCAATTCAAAAAACCATTGAGGCTATACAAAATCACGGACAACCGGATAAATATCTTATCGCCGTAAGATATCTCGATACTTTGAAACAAATGGTTGAAGGCAAAGACAATAAAGTTGTTTACATGCCGTATGAAGCGACAGGAATTTTGAGTTCTGTTGATGGAATAAAACAGATGCTCGATGCAAATAAATAGTCGTTGAAAAACCGTAAGATTAAAGCCTGATTGTTTATCTATCAGGCTTTTTTGTATAAAAAAAAAGCTATAAACTAGGGGTTCATAGCTTGTTAGATTAGGGATATGCGTATCGTCGTCTTCTAAGGAGTATAGTGTTATTGTACATATACTTT
>CALUTO010000031.1 GCA_944323735.1 Candidatus Gastranaerophilales bacterium | reverse complement strand
ACTGAAACAGAGCGGAATAAAATTCGATGCAAGCATCGGAATGACTGTTACACTTAGCGCAATGGGGAAACTTAAAGACAAATCTCCTGAAGAAATGCTTGCACTTTTGACTAAAATAAATAAAGCAACAGGCGGCACGCCGCAGAATGACAGAAGTCTCAGTGCATTTATTGAAAGCGCAGCAATACAGCCAGAAATTTTTGATAAAGCTCTGGAATACGGAAAACTTTTCGGAGGAAAACCAGAAGATTTCAAAGCCTTTGCATACGCCGGCGACGGTCTGAAATTCGTTGTTGAAAACGGAAAAAGTGATATTATTAAAAAAATGCATGATGCCGGCTACACTGCAGAAGAGGCGGTGAGTGTAGTTCAGCAGTTCGGAACTCACGGAAACCACGTACTAAAATCCAATACAACTCCGGAGATGTTGGAAGCACTGATAATACTGGCAAAAAGAACACCTGAAGCAGCCCGCAGTAAAAGAACTCAACATGATATAGGAAGACTCGTTTCATATTACAGAACCATATTTAAGTATGATAAAACAGGAAAAAATCTGCTGGATATAGTAAAAGTGCTGGACAAAGAGCTTCCTGAATTTCAAATAACCAGCCCTCTTCAGCTGGAAAAGCTTGATAATTATACGAATTTCAGGAATCCTGATGAAATCAAAAGTACAATAACAGAACTCAAGGGACACATAGAAAAACCATCGTTTAGAAATCTTAGAGATTATATCTCTTTGAAAAAGCTCAAACCTGAAATAGATGCGGAAGTATCCCGTATGCCCAAAAGACAGCAGGAGGTTATGAAATATCTATGTGCTCCGGAAAATATACTCAAACATGAAGAATCAGTTATAGATTTTCATATGATAAACGACCTGAAAATAATCGCTTCCGCTGACCCTCAAAGGGTAAAAGAAATGTATATTTTACCCGAGAATGTTCTGAAAGCAAGAGGAAAACAGTTCTCATTTGATGAACTTGCTAAAATCGTTCATCTTAAACCGGAAGAATATGAGGTATTCAAAGGTCTTATGGCTGTTGATTCAAAGCAGCTTTTTAATAAAGATTCCGGTCAGTTTTCAACCAATCAGTTGTTGGATTTTGCATCACAAACGAATTTGTCAAGTGCGCCGCAGCCGGCTGTAATAATAGACAGAGTAAAAGAGATATGTATGCTCCCCTATATACCGGGAATAAAGACACCGGGACTGGCTCCACATGAAGTAAAAGAATTTTTATCACTGCCAGAGAATCAGTACAAGAGAGTTAAGGAGCTCTATATGGCGGTGAACAAACCTGCTGTTCAGATAGCCTGGGCAGCAATGCTTCCCGATGAAAAGTATGCAAAATTTAAGTCGGAATATGTTGATAAAATAGATGAATACAAAGAGCTGGAATTTCATGCAGCTCTGCAGGCAATACAAAAAAACGAAGAGCTTTTTGACGCTGCACTTGAACTTGCAAAAAGCGGATTTGAAAAATCAAATCTTAACAAGATAATAAAACAAGTAAAGAATATCAATTTCAACAAAACAGAGTTTGTTGATAAACTGAAACGCTTAAATCCAAATATTAATATAGATGTTCTTGGAAAAAATATTAATATACAGCATCTTGAGCCTGAAAGAATAAATGATTTTCTAAAAACTTTGCTTAACAGTAAAAAACAACTCCAGCACAACGACAGGGCTCCGCTCACAGTCCCGAGTATCTATGGAATGTTTAATAACACCGGTACTATATTCGGGAATCAGAGAGAAATGATAAAACTGTTTTCTGTACTGGATGATGAAGCACTAAAAGCATCATTATCCGGAAAATATGACGGTGTTCAACACATGCTGGATTTATCAGGCGAACTTGCGTATTACGGTGTTGACGAAATTCCTGTGCTTAAGGAAAAACTTGCACAGCTTCCCCTGCCCCAGCAGCGTCTTGACAAATTCTTAGCAATTATGGAAGTCACCAGAGCAAAGGGTGATGACGCAATGGAGCTTGTAGAACTTATAAAAAGCCCTGCTGTCACAGATGCACAGAAACAGACGATGCAGCGCATTTTTGCCTCAGGAAAGCCGTATGCAGAACAGATTGAGGATTTTATAAAAGAGATGAATGTTCCAAAATCCTCGGAAAACAGGGTGCGTGAATTTTTACAAAAAGGAAAATTCAACGAACGTATCTCCATAAAGACCGTAGACACAAAAGCGCAGCTTGCAAAAATTGAAAAGAATATTGCAGCAACAATCGCTAATGACAAAATGCCGCAGGACAAAAAAGACGCACGTCTTGATCAACTGAACGCACAAAAAGAAGCATTAAAAAATACTCAGGACAGCAGAACAGTCACTATGAGCCCTCAGGCACTCTCTGATTTAACAAGAATGGTTGAACACCACATAAATCAGGTCAATAACGACATTGCGTTTAACCGTGCAATCACTGACCAGATATATTCAAAACACGGCATCAAACCGTCTGTGGAATTGCAGGATAAATTAGAATATGACTCCAAATATGAAACAAAACTCCTCAGTGCAAGCAATGAGTTCACACCTGAATATAAAAAACTCGTAGAACTGATGGACAAAGACCCGAAAAAACCGCTCTCAGAACTCCGTGAAACAATTCCTGAAAACCAGGAAACAAGAAAACTCTTTGAAGAAAACGGTCTTGATTATGAAAAATGGACAAAATTCGATGAAACATTTGAAAAACCGTTCACTCTTGAAGTAAATGCACGTGAAGCACTGGATGCGGTCAAGAAAAATGCGGCAGGCGAGTTTGCAGCGGTTCTGCTTTCTGATTTACCACAAAAAGACTTAAATTTTATCAAGTCAGTAATTGAAGATGTTTATAAAAACAAATTCAACACAGAACTGCCGGATGGATACACATCTGACAAAGGTTTTCTGAAACCCGACGGCACAACTCTTACCCGTCAGCAGCATATAACACTGATTCAGGAGGTTATAGACAAAATTAAAGAAAACAAAGAGTTCGGAATAGAAAAGAATGCTGACGGAACGACGAAAACTGCAATATATGCAAATGAATTTTTAAACCACCTTGAATCGAGAATAAAAGACCTTACTGACGCCGCCCAGATAAAAGACATGTCAGAAGAACTTTATGTCAGACTCTCTGACGATGACGATGTTGGCAGAAATCTGTTTTTTGGCAATCACGTCCATTGCTGTACCTCTGTCCAGAATTCTAACGGATTTGCGCAGCCTCAGCATCTTATGAACACTTATGTCAGGGGCATTGAAATCGTAGACAAAAATGGTAATTCTTACGGAAACTCGATGTGCTATTTTGCTAAAGTAGATGGTAAGCTGACATTTGTTATAGACAGTTTTGAAGCAAACGGAAAACTCGGTGCAAGCAAAGAAGTAACTGATGCAATGATTAGTACAGGAAAACTCATCTGCGCTGAGATGGGACGTCCGGATGCGGCTGTTATGCTCGGCCCGAATTATAATAAAATTGACAAGAGCAGATTTACAGAGACAGACGGACATACAATAGAAATCATAGGACGTGCTCCTGAAAGCACCTATATAGACTGTATCGGAGGCAGAGGCAATATAAATATTCCTGCAAAGGAAAGACGAATGAACGAGGTCAAAAATCTTGCCCCGATAAGCAGTGTCCGCCCGAAGATGAAAGGTGTTGAAACATTGTCTCAGCGTGATGTCTGGAACATAAACCAGAACTCATACGATATTGCCAGAACAATTCATGAAAAATCAGTTGAATCTCTGGAAACAATCCAGAATCTTTTCGGACTCAAAAAAGGAGAAAAAATTGACGGTACTCTGCTCATGTACAGAGAAAAGGGCGAAGCCGGACTGAACAAAAAGTATTACAGAAAAGTTTTGCAATACGATTCAATGATTGAAAAAGTCAAGAAAAATGAACTCACTCCAGCACAGATTGCAGAAGGCAAAAAGCCACTTACGCCGGAAGAACAGAATGCTGAAATTCAAAGACTTACAGCAGAAAAGGAACGTCTTATCGGCAACATGCAGGCGGCTATGGCGAGATTCGGCGATGCTCAGGGTGCAAGAATTGTTATGGATAATCCGACGCCGGAAAAAGTCGAAGAACTGACACAGAATATAATAAAGGGCATTGAAAAAGGCGATATAGAAGTCATTGACTTTGAAAATTACGGAAAAAGCAATGAAACAACCTACTTTACACAGGAACAAATCGAGCGTATTTCAGATGCTTCAGGCGGGGAAAACGACCGCATAAATCCGCTCCCGAAAGCAAAAAAATCTAATTACACAACCTCTCAGATGGTCTTGAAACTGAAAAACGGAACATATATTGAACTACAGATAAGAGGCAAAATCATAAACGACCTTGCGGAAGCTGAGCACATTCTCTACAAAATCAGAGAAGGCGAAGGCGGCCCTGCAACTGTTGAAAAAGCTTACAAAAAAGTTATGTCGAATCCCGAACTGAATAAAAAATACGAGCAATATGTCAGTGAATATTATGACTATTCTCGAAAATTAGAAATGGGACAGGATACAAAACCGCCGGAGCTTCCGGATGGATTGGACAGAGTCCTCGATATGGATTATTTGCTCAATCTTGTTCAAAAAGGACTTGCGCACTAAATAACAGTAGCAAAAAATAATATATTCTGTTTTAATTAATAATAAAAACAAAAGGACTGATTTATGATAAAATTTGACGGTAATGATTACAACTCAAGAATAAATACTAATTTCAAAGCCGGAGAAAAAAAGGACAAAAAAATGGACGATATTAAAGAGCTGAAAAAAAAGGTTATCGATGAAGCAGAACGAAGAATGACCGATGTCGGTCCATTCAGTGTCGGGGTCGAACAAAAAAATATGAATCCGTTTAAATATCTCAGCTCATACGGGGTGAAAATAAAACCGGAATCAACGGACGACAAAGCCCCGAGAGTTGTACGTTTTTTTGCGAAAAATGAGTCAGAAACCTACGAACACGAGTCTGGCAGCAAAGCAAAAGGAACAAGAGACGAAATTCTTGAGTACCTTAAATTCGGCGATTTTCTGGAAGATTTGCAAAACTACATTGATACAGTGAGCGACAAATTCTATATGGATGGAAACAGATAACAGACAGCCGGCTAAAATTCTCAATTTGTAAAAATTAAAAAGTTAATGTTAGAATAGTTATATTGAAAAAGCTTTTTATGCTGCTTTCTAAAATAAACTACTGCTATGAACACTCCTGCAGCAGTATGATAGTCTGGAAGAATAGAGGAAAGTATATGCTAAAGAAAACATTAGTCGTTATAACGCTATTTTTTACCGCTGTATGTACATTTGCGGCTGATTTAACACAGGAATCCACTCAAAACACTGCGTCTGCGGAAATCACAACAGATGAACAAGTTGAACAAGAACGAAGCATTCAGTCAAAAATAAATGATATAGGCGCAAAAATCTTAAACGCAAACAAAATACAGGACAGAATAGTCTTTCTCTATGACACACGGGCTGAAAAATCACTTCTCGAAATAGATTCAACCGTAACAAGACGTCAGGTGGTTTTATACGATGATTTTTATAAATTTACACAAAACGATGACGAAATAGCAGGATTGCTAGCAAGAGGCATTGTGACCGCACAGCGTTCATACATGGGCGCAATAAACGGTTATTCCGGTGCTGTAAAAATTAAAGCTGCACCGAAAAAATTTGAAGTTGTTGCAGACAAGATAGCTGTTGATTATATGGTAAAAGCAGGTTTCAACCCGCTCGGACTGATAACTGTAATCCATAAAAGCTGTCCGCAAAAAAGATTCGACAGATTTTCCAATAAAAACCTTACATCGAAACGCCTTGCGATTATTTATGAATACATCTATACAAAATACCCGTACTTTCTTGCAAATAACACATATATCAACAACGAACACTATCAAAATTTTCTTCTGACCTCAACATATAACAGAAAACTTCTCCAAGAAAAAATAAAAACCGGCTCAAAGGAAGAACTGGACTATGAATAAAAACAGGCTTTTCTACACCGGCAATATAAATTCAATTATCCGCAAAAAATATTTTTACCGTTTTTTTATTGCGGTAATTTGTACGATACTAACGTCAGCACAGGTTTGTTTTTCTCAGGAGCTTATAAAAGATGAACTTGTGGAAGCGACGTTAAAAGGAAAAGTTTTTGAAAATCCTTACAAACCATACAAATATAATTATGAGAACATAACAAGCATCCCTGTAAGACTTTCAGTTATATCGGACATAAATTCGGAACAGGATATTCATGAAGGACAGGATGTTGTATTTGTTGTAAAAAATGACGTTTACCACAAAGGACACAGAATTATAAAAAAAGGTGATTTTGTTTATGCAAAAGTCAACACCATTATAAAAAGCGGAATGAACGGAATTCCTGCCAGCATCGTGTTCGGTGATTTTAAATTCAACGGACTTGAGAGTGCAAAATTTACCGGTACCTATGAAAAATTCGGTCAGGACAGGAGTCTGTGGGTTTATCCGCTGAAATGGGCACTCACCCCGCTTCCGCCTACAGGCACACTCACAAATTTTATTAAAGGAGGACACGCAAAACTAAAATCACGGGAAATCTTTGAAATATACTATCACCCGGGATGGTAGATTTGTCCGCACCGGCATATCTGAAAAAATTCCGCATTAAGAGAGCAGAGCCTAATTTGAGACTTTTATTATAAATATCTTTATTGTAAAATAAAAAATGTTTGAGAGGTGTTGAATTTGAACAATTTAGATAAAGCAACTGAACTTATTTCCGAAAACGATTTTGCAGCGGCAAAAGAGCTTTTAAACACGATTGCAGGCGGCGATGAAACAAATGTTGAAGTCCAGAAAAATCTCGGACTTTGCAATGTAAATCTGAATAATATGGCAGAAGCACGAAAAAATTTCGAAAATGTAATTAAAGTAAAACCCGATGACGCTGTTGCCTGGTTTTACATAGGACTTACAAGCGAACATTTTGACGATATAGAAACAGCAAAAAACGCTTACCTGAAAGTTATTGAACTCAGAGAAAATTACAAAGACGCACACAAAAACCTCTCTGTTATATATTTACGCCAGAAAGACTATGAAAAAGCAATAGAGACAGCAAAAAGAGCAATAGAAATTGCCCCTGATGATTATCAGAATTTTTACATTCTGGGAACTGCCTACACATCACTCAAGGATTATCAAAATGCAGTCAATGCATTATCACAGGCAATAGAGCTAAATCCGGAAAATGCTCTTTTGTACAACAATATTGGCTCATGTTATCTCGGGCTGAACAAAATTGACAAAGCACTGGAGGCTTTTGATAACTCAATAAACCTGAACAAAGACAATCCGATGACATACTATAATCTGGCTACAGCCCAGCAGCTAAAAGGAATGAATGACAAAGCATACACAAACTATCTGCATGCTTATGAGCTTGAGTCATCTGATTTTTATCTTACAGCCGCCGCTCAAGGTGCATACAGTGCAAAAAAATGGGATAAAGCAATAGAATTTTACAAAAAACTAATTGCTGCTCATCCTGAAAAACAGAACTATGAATACAAACTTGCGTGTGCATATCTTGAAAACAAACAGTACAACGAGTCAATACTTATACTGCGGAAACTCTGCACAATGAACCCAAAATCAATCACTATGGCGCAAAAGCTTTCTGACTGCTATCACCGTGCAGGAAACCTTAATGATGCCAGAGACACACTGGCAAAACTGATGAAACTCGGCAAACTTCCGCCGGATGTTTATTACAAATATGCACTTCTTTGTGTACAAACAGGTGAAACTGACAAAGCTGAAAATATATTCAAAAAAGTTATACAATTAGACCCGCAAAATGCACCTGCGCACAAAGATTTGGGAGTAATTTATCTCACAAGACGCCAGTTTGATTATGCAAAAGAAGAGTTTGAAAAAGCATACGAACTTGCGCCTGAGAATGCTCTTGTGCTTTTTGAACTCGCAAATTTTTATTACGCAACAAAAGAGCATAAAAAAGCAGAATCGTTTTACACAAAAGCACTTGAACTCAAGCCATACATTCCTGACATCCTTCTTTTTGCGGGAATGAATTACATAGAACTCGGACAGCCTGACAGTGCACTTGAACTTTTGCAAAGAGCCCGTGAAATAACCCCTGATGATGACGTTTTGCTTTATCATACAGGCAAAATTTATTTCCAGAAGGGTAATTTCGAAACAGCAAAACAGTTCCTTATGGATTCATACTCCCGCTATCAGGGAGTAGACACAGCTAACCTTCTGGCACTTTGCTTCTTCAATCTGGGTGAATATGAACAGTCAATGAACCTGGCAAAACATATTTTGAAAATGCTGCCTGACAATATTAATGCACTGCTGCTTGCTGCCAAAACCGCTATTGAACTTTTGAATACAGAAGAAGCAAAAAAACATCTTGAAAAAATAATGGAGATTTTTCCCGAACAGCCGGAAGCAAAAGAGCTGTACGAAAAAATCAAAGGAGAATAAAATGTTTGAAGTAAAAGTAAAAAACTCATTTGCTGCCGCACACCACCTGCTTAACTACAACGGAGAGTGCGAAAACCAGCACGGACATAACTGGATAGTCGAAGTGACACTAAGGGGTGAAAATCTTGACAAATCCGGTATACTTATGGATTTTAAGGTTTTGAAAAAAGAACTGAGAACAGTGCTGGACAAACTTGACCACAAAGATTTGAATGAACTCCCGCAGTTTAAGGATTTGAGCCCGAGCAGTGAGACTATTGCAAAATATATATATACTGAACTCAAAAACACTTTGCCGCAGCTCTGCTCGGTTGCTGTTAGCGAAACTGAAAATTCTACTGCACTTTATTATGAAGAATGGGAATAGAGGATTTTATTTATGCATTTGTTACAGGCTGTAATAATGGGATTGATACAGGGTTTGACAGAATTTTTGCCTGTCTCAAGCTCCGGACATCTTGTTTTAACATCAAGTTTATATAAATATTTTACTAATACTGAATTTATGCAGGGTGGCGGTGAAGAAGTATTTTTTGACATAATACTTCATCTCGGCACACTGCTTGCAGTTCTTATATTTTTTAAAGAGGATATTGTAAAAATCACAAAAGCATTTATAAATGCTTGTATTAAGCGTGACTTTTCAGACACAGAAGCAAAACTCGGTCTTTTTATAATTATTGGTACATTTTTCACAATAATTGTCGCATATCCGCTGAAAATAATATCAGAAAAACTGATAAACCTGCCCTGCATAGTCGGCATATTTATATTCCTAACCGGTTGTATTTTGTATACCGGAGAATTTGTTGCAGAAAAAATAAAAGTAAAAACAGACAAAATGGATATGAAGAAAGCAATCCTGATAGGACTTGCACAGGGAATAGCTTCAATACCAGGTATTTCACGCTCGGGTTCTACTATCAGCACAGGGGTTTTTCTCGGTCTGGACAGAGTATCCTGCGCAAGGTATTCATTTTTGTTAAGTATACCGATAATCATAGGAGCCTCTATGTTTTATCCTGTACTGGAGCTTGACTTCAGAGACATTGCCGGATATAACTGGATTGCCATAATTACAGGCTTTTTTATCTCATTTATTTCAGGCTTTTTATGTGTAAAATATTTTCTGAAATTTCTTGCAAAACACTCGATGAAAGTATTTGCATATTACTGCTGGATTGCCGGTGCATTAATGTTTATATTCTTTAAATTTTTTGCATAATCAGTATAAAATGCTATATTTTATATATTAAACAAGAAAAGAGGCTCGAATATGGGACAAACAATTGCTGAAAAAATAATATCAAAACACGCAGGGCATGATGTCAAAGCCGGCGAACTATGCATAGCTAAAGTTGATGTGGCTGCAGTTCAGGACGGCACAGGCCCGCTTACGGTGCAGGAATTCAGGAAAATAGGGAAAAAAGAGCTTGCGCATCCTGACCGTACAATACTCTTCATTGACCACGCTGCGCCAAGCCCGAGAAAAGAGCTTTCTAACACTCATATGATTTTAAGAGAGTTTGCAAAAGAAACAGGTGCCGTTATGTCCGACACAGGAGCCGGAGTCTGTCATCAGCGGCTAGTAGAAACATTTGTAAACCCCGGTGAAATTCTGGTCGGTGCTGATTCACACACCTGCACATCAGGTGCTCTGGGTGCATTCGCAACCGGAATGGGCTCAACTGATATAGCAGTGGCAATGGCTCTGGGAAAAACATGGATGAAGGTTCCTGCTACATTCAAAATTGAAGTAAACGGAGAGTTTCAAAAAGGTGTTTATGCAAAAGATTTGATATTGCATTTGATAGGACTTATAGGTGCAGATGGAGCTACATACAGAGCTCTCGAATTTTCAGGTTCGACTATTGAGAATATGTCAATGGCAGACCGCTTTACCGTGGCAAATATGGCAGTTGAAGCCGGAGCAAAAGCAGGACTTTTCAAAACAGATGAGAAAACAAAAGCTTATTTAAAAGAGCACGGCAGAGAGGACAAATTCAAGGAAATCTATCCGGATGACGATGCTGTTTATGAAAGAGTAATTAAAATTGATGCTTCAAAAATCGAACCGGTCGTTTCCTGTCCGCATACTGTTGACAATACTAAACCGGCAAAAGAACTCGGGAATATAAAGCTCAATCAGGTCTTTATAGGCACCTGCACGAACGGACGTATTGAAGATTTAAGAATTGCGGCATCTATATTAAAAGGGAAAAAAGTAAATCAGGATGTAAGACTGATTGTTGTTCCTGCCTCTAAAGATATTTATCTAAAAGCACTGGAAGAAGGTTTGCTAAAGATTTTTGTAGAAGCCGGTGCATCTGTTCTGGCTCCAGGCTGCGGTCCTTGCGTGGGTGTTCATGCCGGAATACTCGGCGATGGAGAGGTATGCCTTGCGACTCAAAACAGGAATTTTCAGGGTCGAATGGGTAACACAAAAGGGTTTATTTATCTTGCATCACCGGCAACAGCGGCAGTCAGTGCTATCACCGGCTATATTACGGACCCCCGTGTAACACTGCCAACTGCGCAATAAACAAAAACTATCAAAAGTGAGAAACCGGCAGAAAATTCTGCCGGTTTCCTTTATACATCAAAAAAGAATTACTGTATGATTCTTATAAATTGTGCATAGGTATTATGAAAGTTCTGCGGCTTTTTGGAAGCTCCGTCTATAGTTTCACCGGGCTGTGCATCCGTTATATATCCGGAACCGCCTCCACCGCCTCCGCCACCGCTGGATTGTTGACTACTTACAGAAGATGAGGAACTGCTGCCTAGCAGCATATTATACAACAATTTATCAAAGTTATACAGTGTAATCTGGACAAGTTCATCCATGTGGATATTGTTATCATCACCTTTTCTGTTGTCCCGACCACCCCAGTTTTTGCCTCTGTCTTCTACACGTCCATTATTGTTTCCTGTGCCATACGGACAGTCGTATTTATTGCTTTGCAGTGTTTGGAGCGCATTTTTCTGTGATTGTCTGAAAATATCGGTAATATACTCAGGATCAACATTTGGATATTTTGCAATCAATCGTTCAAGAAGCTCATTCATCGTCGACTGATAGTCTCTGTCATCTTTTGTATTATCAATATGGACGGTTCCGTCTTCATATACACTGACCTGACCGCCGTAGTTTATTACTTCATCATTTCCGTATGTTGTATTTTTATTATAGTGTTTCAATCCGTCAGTCAATGTTTTATCTGCATACGCAGTATGTTCAGTAAATACATCAATGAGATCTGTATTCGACTGAATTCTATCCATCATTGTTTTTAAATTTTTAAACACAGTATCAACAAATTTTTCCGTGTTATTTGAAGTTGAGGAATTAAATGTATTATATGCGCTAATCCACGCAGACTGCACAAGTCTCTCGAGCACTGCATCACCGCCCAGTGCACCCAAGACATCCGTATTTCCGTATGCATTATAATTATTCAATTCGAGTTTCAGACGTTTTACTATTTCATCAAATACAGCTGTAGTTTCTTTCTCCTGAAAAACGATATTGCCGCTGCTATCCATTCCGAACTCTGTATGCATTGTATCACCGGCTTTTTCGACAATATCATCAAAGTCACGTGTGATTACATTATCAATTGAATACTCTGTTTTTTGCGCAGCTTCTTTTATTGTTTCATCAACAACAGGAGCGTCTGCTTCGACTTTCGGTATCTGTGTCTGCTCTCCATTTGCGTTATTCACTGCAGCATCACCGTCCTTGGCTACACCTGCATAAAGGTTTTTATCAAAGTTATACAGTGTAATCTGGACAAGTTCATCCATGTGGATATTGCTATCATCACCTTTTCTGTTGTCCCGACCACCCCAGTTTTTGCCTCTGTCTTCTACACGTCCATTATTGTTTCCTGTGCCATACGGACAGTCGTATTTATTGCTTTGCAGTGTTTGGAGCGCATTTTTCTGTGATTGTCTGAAAATATCGGTAATATACTCAGGATCAACATTTGGATATTTTGCAATCAATCGTTCAAGAAGCTCATTCATCGTCGACTGATAGTCTCTGTCATCTTTTGTATTATCAATATGGACGGTTCCGTCTTCATATACACTGACCTGACCGCCGTAGTTTATTACTTCATCATTTCCGTACGTTGTATTTTTATTATAGTGTTTCAATCCGTCAGTCAGTGTTTTATCTGCATAAGAAGAGTGCTGCGTATATACTTCTTTCAATTCGGGATTTTCCGCAATCCTGTTGGTTATTGCACTTGCATTGTTCAAGACCTCATTTACAAATGCTTCGGTATCATTTTTCTTCGAGGAGTCAAACTTATTGTACGCACTAATCCATGATGCCTGAACAATATCATTCAGCATTTCTTCACCGCCAATAGCACCTAAGACATCTGTATTGCCGTATGCATTATAGTTATTGAGTTCAAGTTTAAGGCGTTTTAAGATTTCGTCATATACAGCTTCGGTCTCTTTCTCCTGAAATACAATATTGCCGCTGCTGTCCATTCCGAACTCTGTATGCATTTTGTCACCTGCTTTTTCAACAATATCATCAAGGTCACGAGCCCTGACCTGTTCGATAGAATAGTCAACCTTGTCTGCGATTTCAGGAGTAAAGGTATTTTCATCTTCAGCTTCACCGGCCGGAGGTGTAACACCATCATCCGCACCATCATCAGGAGGCGTTACCTCGTCATCTTCTCCGTCTTCAGGCAATACCGGATTTACCGGATTTACAGGTTCAATTGGAACATCCGGGTCGATAAGACCATCCCCGGGAACATCAGGAGTGTCATTATCATTATCCGGCGGGGTCACGTCGTCATCAGTATCGCCGTCTGGAAGCGTAACTCCGTCGTCAATGTCCGGTTTATTTTCTTTATTTTTAGCTTCTTCTATCAGTTTGTCATACTTTTCCTCAATTTCTTTGAGCTTTGCAGGACCTTCATCCATTAGCTTTTTATTTTCTGAATTTTCATTTTCCTCAATTTTTGCCTCTATTGATGCTTTTTGTTCTTCCAGTACAGCCTTTTCCTGTTCTATTGGCTGTTTTTGGGTTTCTAGCTCATTTTTTTGCATTTCGAGTTCAATTATTTTGCCTTCCATTTCAGCTTTTTGGCCTTCAAGGTCTGCCTTCTGTCCTTCGAGGTCTGCTTTTTCACCTTCTATAACAGCTTTTGCACCTTCTATATCAGCAAGTTTGCCTTCATAATCAAGTTTTTTGCGTTCTTTTTCAGCTTTTTGGGACTCAAGCTGTGAAATTTGATTTTGCAAAGCATTTCTCTGTGCAGCATTAGCCGAGTCAGTAGCTTCATCGCCTGTGGATTCGGGTATTGCGTTCAACTGACTCTGTAATGTAGCGATATTGCTGCTTATTGATGATATTTCATTTTCAATACTGTTAATCCGGCTTGAAACCTGACCTATTTCAGTATCTTTTTTAGCAATATCAGCATCTTTTTCAGCAATTGCACTGTCAGTATCCCCGACTTTCTCATCAATATCGGATATTTGATTGTGATACTCATTTATTTCAGAATCTATATCAATAATTTGTGAATCAATATCCGTGAGTTGTTTATCATATTCATTTATATTTTCATTAACACCTTCAAGATAGTTGTTTAATTTTTCAGCTGTCTGTTTATAAGCTTCAGTTGCAGCATCAATTTCAGCCTGAAGCGCCTCCATTTCAGCCTGTTTCTGAGCTTCTAACTCTTCTACGCTTGCATCATCAGAATCACCTGATAATCCACTCAAGAATATGTTTTTCTGGGACACATACACAAATGGCTGTGGAGAAACTGTTATTGGCAATTGTCCCGCCTGTTCTTTCTGTAAAGCAATACGTCTTGTTGTTGCCGGCCGCTTCGGTGCAGCAGTAGATTGAGTTCGAACAAATCCGTCCGTTCCTTCAGTTTCTGCAGTTTCATCATCAAACAAAAAATCGGCACCTGTATTCTCATCAGTGTCTATATTTTCGTTAACGGTTTTAGCAGACAAATTGAGCTTTGCTAACGGATTGAGGTTTACTTCTTTCATTTAAACTCCTTTCTTGGATATAAAATTTTCCTCACATACAAAAGTATATAAATATACAATCATTGTCGGCATATATCCGTTTTTCTTTAAAAAAAATCAGGAGATTTTAAGCAAATTTTACAAAATTTTACAAAATTTGCATTAACAATACTAAAAAGAAACGAATTATTTGTTATATCCCATTTTTAAGTGTGTTTATCACAAAATCCACCGCACCACGGTTGTCATCAAAAATTTTCAATGCATCTTTGCAGGCTGCTGTATAATATTCATAGTCCGATAAAAGATGTTTCATTGCTGATACCAGTTCTTCTTCTGTTGAGACAAGTTTTGCAGCTTTTGTTTTTGTTAAAATTGCATATATATCTTTAAAGTTAAAAACACAGCTTCCGGAAAGTACAGGCTTGCCCCATATGTTTGCCTCAAGTGGATTATGCCCGCCTGTTGAAGAAAAACTGCCGCCAATAAATGCAAATTCACACAAGGAAAACATTTTCATCAATTCACCCATAGTATCAAGCATTATAATATCTTTTTCCGTAAAATCATCATTATGGCTGCGTTTTCCATACGAAAGACCTGTATTTTTAATCAAATCTTCCACCTGTGAATAACGTTCCGGATGTCTGGGGGCAATCATTAATTTTGTATCAGGTATCTCTTTTTTTACTTTACAAAATGCCTCAAGAATAATTTCATCCTCGCCTTTGTGCGTACTTGCGGCTATAATCAGTCTCGAAGGTTTGAGCTCCTGTTGTAACTTTTCCACCGCTTCATTATCAATATTAGGGGAAATATCAAACTTTAAATTTCCCATACATTTTACAATATCCGGCTTTGCCCCGATATTTTTTATTCTTTCTGCATCACTTTCTGTCTGCATCAATATACCTTTGTATCTGTTCAAAACAGGTTTAAACAAAACTGAAAATCTCTTATACCCTTTGTACGAATGCGGCGAAATGCGTCCGTTTATAATATAAACAGGAATATTCCGGCTGCTTGCAATGTAAACAAAATCCGGCCATATTTCCGTCTCTGCTATAAAAATAATATCAGGCCTGGTCTTTTCCAAAAAAGAAAACACAGAAAAAGCGAAATCATACGGAAAATAGATTATTTCAGTAACATAGTCTTTGAGTTTTTTATTTGCAATTTCCTGTCCGGTTTTTGTAGTCGTAGTCAAAATTATATTTGCCTCAGGAAATTCTGTTCTAGTTCTTTTTATCAGGGCTTCAAGTGCATTGGTCTCTCCAACGGATACAGCGTGAAACAGAATTGTTTTTTCTCCTTTTTTAAGATTTTTAAATTTATAAAAGCCCAGTTTTTGAAAAAATCCCGCACGGAATTTCGGCTGCAGGATAAATGCAGCAGCAATCAATGGAAACAGGATAACAGCAAGAATTATTAAAAATATATTGTATAACAGACAAAACCAAAACATAAAAACTCCTAAGTTATTGTATAAACTTTTCTGTAATAAAGCAGCGAACCCAAAATAAACAGTATAACATTAGGTATCCACGCAGCCATCCACGGTGATATCGCCATAGTTTCACCAAACGACAGAGAAAGTGCTCTCAAAAGATAATACAAAAATATAATCAGTATACTGAACAGAAATCCCCTGTTATACCTGACTCTGGGAGGCGTTATAGCCAGAGGAACGCCGAGAAGTACGAGAATAACCGTTGTTACGGGAAATGCAAATTTATTATAGAGTTCGATTTTAAACAAAGAGTGCTCTTCTTTTGAATGATGTTTTTTATTGTTCTCAACATATTTCCACAATGCAATAATATTATACTGCGTTGCTTCATCCTCGGTGAGTTTGTCTTTCACATCCAGCCCGAAATCCACTATGGATTCACCAAACCATGTTGTATTAAGCACTTTACCTTTTGTTGAAATAGTATACACAGCACCTCTATTGAACTGCCAGCCTTCAGGTCTGGTTTTCCCGCTTTGCGACTGGATAATCTGTATGGTATCTTTATTTGAAAAATCAAGCACCGAAACATTTTTTAAAGTATTGTCCTCACAGCGTTCAACATAAAAAAGCCTTTTTATGTTCGTGCCGTCCTGAAGTTCTTTGTATGTGAAATTTTGTTTTCCGTTCGGAATATTTTTCTGTCCCAGTGCCCACACAGCAAGAGTCTTTGACTGTGATGTCGTGATAGGAACAATAGTTTCGTTCACAATAAAAGTAAGCACTGCCATTGCTATTGAAAAGATAAAAATAGGTTTGGCAATACGGTTCAGACCAATGCCGCAGGCACGCATAACTGTAATTTCAGATGACAGACTGAGCCTGTTTAGCGTCATAACCGTCGAAAACAAAACACTCATAGGTATAGCCATAACTATTACTGCAGGTAAATTCAAAAGAACTATCATCAGAGCAACATTAAACGGAATACCGTACAGAGTAATCTGTTTTATCAGGGTAATAAAAGTATCAGATGCAAATATAATAGACGTAAAAACAACAATCCCCATTATAAAAATTTCAAGGACCTGTTTCAATATATATTTATCAAGAATTGTCAGTTTATCTAAAAATTTCATATTTTTTTTAATTATTGTGGCTGATTTTATCTTTTTTTATGAAATCACAAAGTTCTTCCAACCTCTTATCTTCCATTGCATTTATCAAATCATCAACTGATTTTAGTTTTCCCAGAGCAAATCCTGTTTCTGCAAGCAGCACACAATCATTGCATAGCCGGTAATCCGAATAGGCAATGGAGCCTGCAAGAGAAGCTTCTTTTCCGCAGCAGTCACAATCAAACATCTGTTCTGCAAGCGACGCATCTTCCTCAAGGTCGTCCATTTTCATCCGGGCTACTATCTGCTGGGTCTCTTCTATAATTTTAAGCTCTTCGTTTTTATCCATAAATATTATTATACATTAAGCAGTTATTTTGATTAAACAAAATATTTATTTTGTAATTTTGTTTACAAAATTACAAAAACGCTTAAAAATACACTGTTACAGGATAAACGGGATGTATAAATAACAATAGAGTTTTACAAATTGTAATAAATAAAAAAATACGGGCAATTTTTCAAAACAAAAATTGTTTATATAAATGTAAGGGAATTTAAAAATTAAAGGAAGAAATTAACCTGCATAAAATACAAACATTAATTAAAAAACAAATTTTATAAATTTTATCCATATACTCTCTCTCTTAATATCCTCGTGTTTATTTAATGTTGCCACTAATCTTAATGGCAACTTTTTCTTTTATATAAAGGGTTTTATGC
>CALUTO010000030.1 GCA_944323735.1 Candidatus Gastranaerophilales bacterium | reverse complement strand
GTCATTATAATCTGAAATTTGCTTCGAGCCTTGGGCTCTAAGCGTCCCATCAAGCACATTTCTTTTTTACGTTTTTTTTCGAACCCATGACCTACGGTCATTATAATCTGAAATTTGCTTCGAGCCTTTGGCTCTAAGCGTCCCATCAAGCACATTTCTTTTTTACGTTTTTTTTTCGAACCCATGACCTACGGTCATTATAATCTGAAATTTGCTTCGAGCCTTGGGCTCTAAGCGTCCCATCAAGCACATTTCTTTTTTACGTTTTTTCTGTCTTACCCTCAATGGTAAATGCACGGGAGAAGCACGCATTGCATAACAAACAGCATAAGAGCACTATTATACTGAAGCATCAAACGGAAAATTAAAAACTACCGGCTGCAGATTATTCGAAATATCGAAAACCGGCAGTTTACATACAAGAACACCGGCAAATCCTTCATACCCGACTTCGTGCCCGACGCATTTCGCTGTCTTGAAATTCCGTCGTTCACAAGGTTTTGTATTCCGTTTTGATTTGCTCCGCAAATCGCACTCCAACTACCTTGCTCACGGGGGCACCCGCTCGCCATCCGGTCTCGGCTTCGTGCCCGACGCATTTCGCTAATACTTAATCATTGATACAACTTCAATGTCTTGAGGAAGTTTTTCTCTGCCCTTAAGCTCTGTCAATTCAATAACAAATGCAGCACCGATTATATTCGCACCTGTTTGTCTTAAAAGTTTGATACTTGCATCAACAGTACCGCCTGTCGCCAGCAGGTCGTCTATAATCAAAACATTTTTTCCTTCCTCTACCGCATCAGCATGCATTTCTATTCTGTCTGTACCGTATTCAAGTGTATATTCTTGTGAAATAGTTTTGGCAGGAAGCTTTCCCGGTTTTCTAATCAAAACAAGTCCTGCTCCCAGATTATAAGCAAGAGCGGAGCCGAAAATAAATCCTCTTGATTCAATACCCACAACATAGTCTATATTTTTATTTTCAAACTGTGTTGTTAAATAATCTATTATCAGCTTCAATGCTTTTGCGTCTTTTATTGCTGTAGTAATATCACGAAAAACGATACCATCTTTTGGAAAATTTGAAATATCTCTGATTTTTTCGGCAACGTAGTTTGTCATTTTCATTCCTCTCTATTCTAACGATTGTTTTAAATCTTCTATTATGTCATCAGCATCTTCCAATCCTACAGAAAGACGCATAAAATTATCAGAAATACCGCAGGCTTTCAACTGTTCTTCATTAAGTTGTCTGTGTGTTGTAAGCGCAGGATAAGTAATAATAGTTCTTGAATCACCTATATTTGTTGCATGAATCATAAGTTTTGCTTTTTCTATAAATCTGATTCCGGCTTCTTTACCTTTTTTAAGCCCAAAACAGATAATAGAAGAGGCACCTTCATGCATATATTTTTTCACGAGCGGATAATACGTGTTTGTTTCCAGACCCGGATAATTTACCCACGAAACTGCAGGATGAGATTCAAGAAATTTTGCAATTTTCAGTGCAGATTCGCTGTGTCTTTTCATCCTTAAATGCAAGGTTTCAAGACCAATTAGTGTCAAATATGCGTTAAACGGACTCATACAGGTACCAAGATCTCTTAGAAGCTGTGCTCGGGCCTTTACTATATAAGCCGCATTGCCAAATGCTTTTGTGTAAATTGTACCATGGTAGGTTTCATCAGGTTCAGTAAGTCCTTTAAATTTTCCTGACTTTTCCCAGTCGAATTTTCCCGAGTCCACTATTATACCGCCCATAGCATTACCATGACCGCAAATATATTTTGTTGTTGAATGAATAACAATATCAGCACCGAACTCTATAGGTCGAAACAGGTATGGAGAAGCAACCGTATTGTCTACAATCAAAGGTATATTGTTTTCATGCGCAACGTTTGCCAGTGTTTCAACATCAGAAATATTAAGTTTAGGATTACCAATAGTTTCAGTAAATATACATTTCGTTTTTTCGGTAATTGCTTTTCGATAATCTTCAGCATCTTCAGAGTCGACAAAAATTGTTTTTATTCCGAGTTTTTTTAACGTGCTTCCCAGAAGATTAAAAGTACCGCCGTATAACGTTGAGGAGGCAACAATCTCATCTCCGGCTTCGACTAAATTCATCACGGATATCAATGCAGCAGACTGTCCCGATGATACTGCAAGAGCACCGATACCGCCTTCAAGCATTGCTATTCTTTCTTCAAGCACCTGTGTTGTCGGATTAGAAATCCTTGTATATATATCACCATCTATTTTTAAGTCGAACAAATCCGCAGCATACTGCACACTGTCAAAATCAAAAGCCGTAGTCTGATAAATTGGTACCGGGATACAATGCCTGTTATTTTTAGGTTTATGCGCACCCTGAACCAATATTGTATCAAACTTCATTTTTCACATTACCTCACTATCTTATATTCTGTTTTATTATATCAGAAACCACAGGAAGATAAGAATATTTGCCGAGAACTGCACCAACAGCAAGGTAGAGCAGTATAATAAAAATAAAAGCCTGTATCACGGAATACCCGAAAAATATCTGCAAACCAGTTGTAAAAAAACTTACCAGAATCCCGGTTACTCTGTTTATAAACGGAATATAATTAACAATATTTATTAAAAGTCCGAGCCCCATCTGAACAATAAACAGTGCAAATGCAATGAATATTGATTGAAATATATGATAGCGCATAAAAGGTTTAATTTCTTTTTTTAAAATTGCAGCAAAAATCAACCAGATAAAACCAATCCAGCAATTTAAATACGTAAGCATTGCAATGATTTTTTCAAGCGGTGCAGGGTTGTAATAGTATGTATTATCAGTGTATTTTGGCAATTTTATTGCTCCGGCGTGTTATTTTTTAGTTTTAGTTTTGCTATTTTCTTTTGTTTCTTTTCTTGTTATGTATTCCTGAATCATATCGAGATATACAAGTTTGTTTTCCTGATTTTTGCTGTCAATATTGATAGCTTTTCTATATGTTAAAATAGCTTTTTCAAGATTGTCCATCATAAAATAAGTATTTCCGATAAATGTATATGTTTTTGGATCATCGGGTTTGAGTTCTGCAGCTTTTTCATATAACCCGGCAGCTTTTTCCAGCTGGGATTTTTCTACATAAATATTTGCCATCAAAATATATGCATTCGGCATATCCGGATTTACTGAAATGGCTTCTTCATATTTTTTTATCGCCATATCGGGATTTTTCGCATCAGAATAACAAATACCGTGGCAAACATATACCTGATAAAAATCGGGCTGCAGCTTATAGCATTTTTCAAAGTATTTTTCAGCATTTGCAAAATCTTTTATTGAAGCAAAACAATTTGCTATACAAAGACATGCTTTTGAATTTTGAGGGTCAACATTCATTGCTTTTTTCAATGCAGCTATAGCATCGGTATACAGGTGCATACTCATTAATACACTTGCTTTACTGATATAATTTTCAGGATCGTTCGGATTTAAGGCTATTGCCTTGTCATAATAGATATTTGCGGAAATATAATCCTTATTATCCTGATACAAAAGTCCTATCGCATTGTATAACTGTGCATTGTCAGAATTTATTTCCAGTGCTTTAACATAATTTTGCATTGCAAGAGTAAAGTTGCCCAGCTCTGCATAAGCATTGCCCAGATTTAAATATATAGAAAAGTTTTCGGTCTCAATCTCGGAAGCACGTGTATAATAATTTATAGACGTATTTATATCCTGAAAATAAAAATAAAGACTGCCGGCGTTTATAAGAGCCTGAACTTCGTTAGGATTTATTTTTAACAGGCGTTCATATACTTCAAGTGCCTCTTTGTACAATTTATGCAAAATATAAAATTTACCAAGCTCAATATAACTTTCCTGATTTTCAGGATTGGCCTCGATTTTCTTTATTAATTCGTTTTTTATGTCATTTTCTCTACTAATTTTATCCATATAAGTATATTACTACATTTTTTTGAAAAATCAAAATTACTTTTGATATAAAATGTAATAGCATAAAACAAAAAAGGGGAAACAAAATGCAGTTTAATCGTGCTTCATATTTGAATACACGCCGTGATGCGTGGGTAGAAATAAATCTGGATAGTATAGAAAAAAATATAAAGGAGTTCAAAAAATATCTAAAACCCGGAGCAAAACTTTTTGCCGTGGTCAAAGCAGATGCATACGGACACGGTGCTGTGATGATTGCACCGGTGCTTCTGGCTTCAGGAGTTGACTTTCTGGGTGTTGCATCTATTGATGAAGGTATGCAGCTTAGAGAGGCAAAAATTAATGCTCCAATTCTTGTACTGGGTGCTGTGCCTGTATGGGCTGTTGATTGGGCTGCGACGAATAACATTTCTATTTCAGTATTTTCTGAGGAACACATAGAAGCTTGTAAACTTTCTTACGAAAAAACAAAAGTTAAACCCAAAGTGCATGTAAAAATAGATACTGGAATGAATCGTATCGGTGTCAGACCGGACAGGGCAGTAGAATATATTCAAAAAATTCAAAAGTGTGATTTTATTGAGCTCGAGGGAATATTCACACATTTTGCCAGTGCAGAAGAAGAAGCAAGAACAGAAGAACAGTATAAAAAATTCAAAAGCGTAGTTGACAACGTTGACACAAAAGGACTTTTAATTCATTGCTGCAACACGGCTGCTGTTATTTCTTATAACTATATGGACTACAACATGGCACGTGTTGGTATAGGTATATACGGACTCCGGCCGGATTTGCCACAAGGTGTCATTCCACCGGTTTTGCATCAGGCTGTCTCTTTAAGGGGACGTATTACAAATATACACAAGGCTGATAAAGATGAAGGCGTAAGTTATTCCCACACATTTATCGCCTCCCGCCCTACTAAAATTGCAACAATTCCTGTTGGTTATGCAGACGGGGTGCCCAGAAAACTTTCAAATAAAATATACGGTATAATTAACGGCAAAAAAGTTAAACAAATAGGCAATATCACAATGGATCAAATGATGTTCGATATATCCGGCTGTGACGTACACGAAGGAGATATAATTACACTCCTCGGACAGGACGGAGCTGAATTTATTTCTGTAGATGAATGGGCTGATATTCTGGGAACAATAAATTATGAACTCACCTGTGCACTGAAAGTACGGCTTGCCAGAGTTTATACAAGATAATTACACCTTTTCTGCGAGGGCAAGAAGTCTGTCCACTGTTTCATCATAAGCTGTTTTTTCATCAATAGACTGCTGTAAAAAAGCATTTATGTCATTCATATATTTTATGGCTTTGTCAGTAACCGGATCGCTACCGTTTACATAAGCACCGATATTGATTAAATCTTCATTTTTCTTATATGCAGCAAGAAGGTTCCTTATTTTACCTGCAGCTTTGATATGTTCTTTTGTCGTAACCTCTTTCATAACACGGCTTATGCTTTCCAGCACATCAACAGCGGGGTAATGGTTTTTATGAGCCAAATCTCTGGAGAGCATGATGTGTCCGTCTAAAATGCTTCGTGCCGTATCAGAAATGGGCTCATTAAAATCATCGCCTTCTACAAGAACTGTGTAAAGTCCTGTTATTGTACCGTATTCATTGCTTCCGGCTCTTTCTAAAAGTTTAGGCATAAGAGCAAACACGGACGGAGTATATCCCCGGGTAGCCGGCGGCTCTCCGACAGCAAGCCCGACTTCTCTTTGCGCCATTGCAATACGGGTAACGCTATCCAGCATAAACAAAACGTCTTTCCCCTGATCTCTGAAATATTCTGCAATTGCCGTTGCAACAAAACCTGCTTTTATTTTTACAAGAGACGGCTGTTCGGATGTAGCAACAACAACAATAGAACGTTTCATGCCCTCGGGGCCTAACGTGCTTTCAATAAATTCCCTGACCTCTCTGCCACGTTCTCCTATCAGTGCAATAACATTCAGGTCAGCGTTTGTGTTTTTTGCCATCATCGCAAGCGTAGTACTTTTTCCTACACCTGAACCAGCAAAAACGCCGAGTCTCTGACCTTTTCCTGCTGTTATAAATCCGTCTATAGCTCTGATACCTAAAGAAAGCGGCGTTCTTATCAGCTGTCTGTTCAAGGGATTTATTATCTCTGCATGAGTAGAATATGTAGTTTCAGTATTCACATCACCAAGACTGTCTATTGGCTGTCCGAGTCCGTCAAGAACACGTCCTATAAGCTGCGGCCCGACTTTAATCTGCATTGGAGCACCGGTATTAGTAACGATAGCACCGGGACGTAAACCATCCATTGAACCCAGAGGCATAAGAAGCAGCTTTTTTGTTTTAAAACCTACGACCTCAGCCCACATTGGTTTTTCATCTAAATCATTATATATATAGCACAAATCGCCTATACTGGCTTTTGGCCCGTCAGATTCAATAATCAGGCCGATTATCTGGGTAACTTTACCAACTTCTACAGCCGGCTTTGTTTCATTTATTATTTTTTTATATCTGGTTAAGTTTATCATTGTTTGAATACATATCGTTAACTTCCTGTGCCAGCTCGGCCTCCGGTACAGAGTTCATTTCATTTATAAGCTTCCGGTAAATCTGTTCAATTTGTGCACTCAATCTGGTATCAATTCTTGAATCCAGACTTTCTATTATTGTACCGTCTGATGATATTGAAGCATCCTCTTGAATTTTTATTGTTTTAAGCCCGTGGATTTTTGTTTTCATCTCATCTGCAATAGCATAAAGTTTATTAATCATTTCAGGGTTTGCAATAATAGTTATTTCTTCTTTTTCATTAAGCTGGTTTATTGCATCTTCAACCAGATTTTTTAGAAGTTCAGGATTTTGGACAAGCTCCTGTTTGCAGACTTTTTTGGCAATGTCAGTGACTAAATCCAGAATATCAAGATGTGCGGATTTTATAATTTTGTTTTTTATTTCAAATGTACATTTTGCGAACTCATCTACATTTTGTATTCTGTCCTCTAATTCTGTGGTAATTTTTTCCATACCTTCGGAATATCCGCAGTTAAAACCGTCCTCTTTTGCACTTTCGGTAATTATTTCTGTCTGAGCCTGTGCTTCTGCCTGCGCCTGTTTTATAATTTCCTCCGCCTGTGCATGGGCTTTTGCTATTATACCTTGAGCCTCCTGTTTTGCGCCTGCAACAACACTTTCAGCAATCTTTTTTGCTTCAACTATTTCTTTGTTAAGAACCTGATTCCCTTCAGTATTTATGGTAAAGGAATTTCCAAAATTTATTTTATTGCTTTCAATTCTACTCAATGTATTCGTCCTCTTGAGAATCTCTGGTTATAATAATTTCTCCTGCTGCTTCAAGAGCCCTGATTATACCGACAATTTTTGTTTGTTTTTCCTGAACTTCTTTAGCACGTACAGGTCCCATGTATTCCAACTCTTCTTTCAACATTGCCTGTGCACGTTCTGACATATTGGAATATATTTTTTCTTTAATCTCTTCTCTTACACCTTTAAGCGAAATTGCAAGGTCTCTCATATCAACCTCTCTGATAATACGCTGAATAGCATTGTCTTTAAGCTGTATAATATCTTCAAATACAAACATAAGCTCTCTGACACCCTCTGCAAGCGCAAGGTTTTTTAGTTCCAAATACTCAAGAACATTTTTTTCAGTTGCACGGTCTGAACGGTTAAGAATATTCGCAAGAGAACCGACACCGCCGGCTTTTGAAAAGTCCTGCGCAACAACTGATGAAAATTTGCTTTCTACAATTTTTTCAATTTCAGAAATAATTTCCGGATTAGTTGAATTCATATCCGCAATTTTAAACGCAACCTGAGCCTGAACCTCCGGAGGAAGGCTGTTCAATACTTTCGCTGAATTTTCAGGTTTCAGATACGCAAGAATAAGCGCAATCAACTGAGGATTTTCATTCTGAAATGATGTAGCAAGCTGGGACGGATCGGCTTCATTAAAGAATTGAAACGGGTTTGTTGTGAGCATTGTCACCAATCTGGAGAGCATATTTTGAGCCTGCTCGGCTCCGTATGCTTTTTCCAGAAGTGTTCTGGCATAATTTGTACCGCCGGATGCCAGATAATCACTCGCAAGAAAAAGAGAATGAAACTCTTCGAGTATCTGATTCAATATATCAGTGGGCACTTTATTCAGACTGGCAATATCAAAAGTCAGCTGTTCCAGTATTTCTTCCTCTTTTATATTTTTAAGTATCTCAGATGACGTTGTAGGCCCGAGAGCAATCAATAATGCCGCTACTTTTTGCCTTGTCGTCATTGTTTCATATGTAAATGCAACTTCTCCTGTCATTTATTTTAGTCCTTAATATAAGAAATTAGTATTTTAGCTGCTTCTGACGGATCTGCCATAATTGTATCGGTTAAATCCGTTTTCAGCTTATCCAGTTCGGGATTTAACCTTGCTTCAATTTGCGGCAGAGATTCCACCTCAAATTTGTCAATAAGGTTGTCAGTAATAGTCTGCGGTGCCTCTTCATAATCCTCAAACTCTTCCTGTGCGGTAGTTTTGCCGAACAGAGATCTGAACACAAAAAGCGCAGCCAGACCGAGTATAAGAATAATAAGCATTGGAACAATTTTGTTAACCACAAGTTCCTGCTGTTTTTCCTGCGCAATAGCTTTTGAGAATGCAGCTTCCTGTGCCCTGTTTGCATCAACAGCCGCAAACTGTAAACTCGTAACATTAATCATATCCCCCCGGTTCAAATCAGCACCGCTTGCAGATATGATTAACTTTTCAAGCTCTTCTTTCTCCTGCGTTGTAAGAATTTTATTAACCGCAACGGCAATGGTCATTCGTTTTACGGTTCCGGGGGCATAAATAATTTGTTTTACCTCTTTGGATACACTGTAATTTGCTGCTGTTTTTTCTTTTTGATAATTTAAATTTTTATTTTGCCCTGCCTGTGTAGTCGGTGCAGGAGGATTGTTTGTTCCGGTTGCAGGAGTAGCAACATTCGGATTAGGGTTTTCGTAATTTTCCATCTCTGTCTGAGACGATGTCAAAACACCCTGCTGTGATCCTTCAACAGGAATATAGCTTTCTATTGTAGAACGTGTGCTGTTAAAATCAATATCAGCACTAACCTGTACAGAAGCGTTATCCCTGCCTACAATTTTGTCCAGAACATCCTGAATTTTCTTAGCAGTCTGTGCTTCAAAATTTGATTTATAACTTTCTATATCACTTGAAGTTTTTTCGGTTTCATCAGAAAGATTATTTCCGGACTGATCCGTCAAAAATACCTTTTCCGGTTTTAATCTTGGTATTGAATAAGCAACCAGATTTTTTATTGCTTTAACCTGAGAGGTTTTTAATTTATATCCGGGCTCCAGTATAAGCATAACGGAAGCAGAAGGAGACTCATCTTTATCCATAAATACCGAACGCTCAGGATCTGCTATCTGCACTCTCACTTTTCTTATGCCGTTCATTTTTTCAATTGAACGGGTAAGTTCGCCCTGATAAATTCTCTGTTTTGTCAGCTGGTTTTTAAAATCTGTAGACCCGAGCTGCATGTCATCCAGTAATTCAAATCCTGGTGCTGAATCCTGTATCAAATCATTTTCCGCTACATATATTCTTAATTCGTCAATTTTATCAGAAGGAACAAGCACCGATTTTTTATCGCTGCTGACTTTATACGCATATCCGCTTTTTTTCAAACTTTCCGTAATTGCGATTGAATCCTGTTCCGATAAATCAGAATACAATACAGACCAGTTTGGCTCCAGAGATTTTGTGATAAAAAATCCCGTGACCACCAGTGTTATCGCACTTAGTACAACTATACCGAATTTTTGTCCGAGCTCTAAGCCATTCCATAGTTTTATCAAGTCATCTAAAAACAGCTTAAAATAATTAGTTTCCAAAGTCTCCCCTCTCTTTTGACAGCAAAATGCGCTTTTACCTAATATTAAAATAGACTATTTTTTATTCTATTTCAAATATGTTAATTTACGTTAATCAGCAAAAATTTTTATCCCCAAAAAACAAGTTTTACATTTCTTAATACAATAAAAATGGCATGAAAACATGCCCCGCTACATGCTTTAACGCAAAAAAGCATAACAAAACCATGTACTAAAGCATGTTTCAAATTCCCAAACACCTGTTAATCCTTGATACAATGGCCGGTACAGACATTGCAACATCTCGTAACATTTAGGCATGATTGGCTTGTAAAAAGCTTCTTTAATTATATAATAAAATAAAAGGATGTCGAAAACGGCTCTGGAAGCCAAAAGACAAAAACAGAATATAAATTCTGTAAAATAGAAAATTAGAAAATGGGATGGGGAATCCAAATTTGAGACAAATCGTCGGGGAGGACTTAGTGTTGAGAAGCAGAGACATGGGAAGAGCTATAGCAGTTAGAAGATGGACTAATACTGCTCTTGAGTGTTATAAACGTGGATGTATGTGTGAAGGCTGTTTTTATGCGGACTTTTTTAGCGGTACATCCCAAAAATGCCAGATGAAAGCTTCTGTGTTAGAATTAGTAAGAGTTTTAGGCAAGCCGGATGTTGACATGCCGCAGGTTTTGTCAGATTAATAAAAAAGTAATATAATTTACATTGGGAAATGTAATTTATGTATGAAAATAAATCTGTAAAAAATTTTGTGGGTATTATTTTTACCTGCTGTAATGTTTACGGGCGTTTATATAAAAACAAAGACGGTACAGCATATGTTGGCAGATGCCCGAAATGCATGAAATCATTAAGACTAAAAATAGGTCCGGGGGGTTGTCATGCCAGATTTTTTTACGCCGGTTGAAATTTAAATATACTATTTACAAAACCAGATAAAATATCTATCATATTTATGAAATAAAAAGGAGTTCTGATATGACAGATATAAACACATTGCGCAAAGAGCACAATTTGATTGATATTTTTTGCACGCTTGCTGAAATTCCTTCTCCGTCAGGGAAAGAAGATAAAGTTGCGGATAAAATTGTTGAAATTTTATCATCGAACGGAATAAATGTATACAAAGATTCTTTCGGCAATGTTATAGCAAGCATAGAACCAACCGACAGTTCGAAAAAACCGCTGCTTTTATCCTCACATATGGATGTTGTGGGTGATGCTTCCCCTGTCAACATTAGGATTTCAGATGACGGAAAATTTATTGAAACAGACAAAACAAGAACTCTCGGCTCCGATGACAAAACCGGTGACGCAGCAGCCATAAAACTTGCTTTAGAAATCACAAAAAGCGATGTAAAACACGGCGGTCTGGAACTTGTGTTTACTAAAGACGAAGAACAGACAATGACCGGTATCAATCATGTTGAGTTTAACAAACTAAATTCAGAATATGTACTGGTTCTTGATGCGGACAAAATGGGGCAGGTGCAGATTTCAGGCGCAAGCTATACAAACGGAACTCTTGTCGTTAATGCGCTTAAAGGCGGTCACTCCGGTATAGACATAGGTGACAAAACAAGACTAAATGCCGTAAAACTAATCTGTGAATTGATAAACGAAATTCCGCAGGGTGAATATAAACGGGACGATTTTGGAACTGTTACGTCAATAAATATCGGCTCTTTAATAGGCGGCGGAGTTGAAGCAGTGATTCAAAGAATAGCACAGGATGGTATAAAAACCGACGGTTATATAGATTATGTTGCAGAAAACTCAATGACAAATATTATAAATACAAAAGCAGTTGCAAAATATTCTATCAGAAGTTCTGAAGAAGCAAATGAACAACAGTTGATTGAGGAAATAAAAGCAATTGTTGAGAAATTCAACAAAAAATATGAAGGTCTGGCGCAGGCAGAATTTATTGCAAAATCCAAAATGAAAGCATTTGAAAAATCCGGTGACGAAACCATACAAAAAATCGGACTCGAAGCCGGTAAAAAAACAGGAATTGATGTAGAAGTTTCCTCTTTCCATGCCGGAGCGGAGACGCACATTTATGCGCATAAAACAAATAAATACGGAAAAGTATTCAAACCTTATCTGATAGGACTTGCTGATATTTACAATATGCACTCCTCTGATGAAAAAGTTGATTATGCTTCTTATTTAAAAGGTTACGAATTCCTGCGTGAAATATTTTTTATCTATAATTCATAAAAGAACAAACTGTTTTTTCAAAATAGCAAATAAAAAATTTTTCCGTTTTTATTTTTGTTATATTATTTGTACATAGGGTACATAATATTAATCAAATAGCTGAACAGGAATAACAATGGAAAATACAAAATTAAGAAATATCGCAATAATTGCACACGTAGATCACGGAAAAACAACGCTGGTCGACTGTATGCTAAAACAGTGCGGTGTTTTCAGAGAAAACGAACAGGTGCAGGAACGGGTTCTTGACAGTAACGACCTCGAAAGAGAAAGAGGAATTACAATCCTTGCAAAAAATGTTTCCGTGCACTACAAGGATTACAAAATTAATATAGTAGACACACCCGGACACGCTGATTTTGGCGGAGAAGTAGAACGTGTACTGGGTATGGTTGACGGTGCTTTACTCATCGTAGATGCGGCAGAAGGTCCTATGCCCCAGACAAGATTCGTACTTTCAAAAGCATTAGAGCTCGGGATAAGAGTTATTGTTGTTATAAACAAAATCGACAAACCCGCAGCAGACCCTGACAATGCTTTGAACAAAGTTTTTGACCTGTTTACAGAATTGACTGATGACGAATATCTGCTTGATTTTCCTGTAATATACTCAAGCAGCCTCAACGGATATGCTAAAAAGGAACTTGAAGATGAGTCAAAAGATATCATACCGCTTTTAGACTCTATAATAGAAAACATAAAACCTCCTCTTGGCGACACCACAAAAGACTTGCAATTCCACGTAACGACTCTCGACTACAATGAATATGTCGGAAGAATTGCAATAGGAAGAATAGTCAACGGCTCTATCCACTCTCAGGAGCAGGTTAATCTCATGAAAGCCGACGGCACAATCGAAAAGGGCAAAATCGTAAAACTCTACGGCTTTGAAGATTTAGGGCGTGTTGAAATAAAAGAGGCTCAAGCCGGGGATATAGTTGGCATTGCAGGATTTGCCGATATTCAGATAGGAGAGACCATAGCATCTCTTGAAAATCCAAAAGCCCTGCCTTTGATAAAAATTGATGAACCCACACTGCAGATGAATTTTTCCGTAAATGACAGCCCGTTTGCCGGTCAGGAAGGGAAATTTGTTACATCAAGACAGTTGAGAAAAAGACTTTATCAGGAGCTTGAAAAAAATGTCAGCCTGCGTGTTGAAGATACAGAAAATACAGATGTCTTTAAAGTTTCAGGCAGAGGCGAGCTGCATTTGAGTATTCTGATTGAAACAATGAGACGTGAAGGATATGAGTTCCAGGTTTCAAAACCGGAAGTTATCTACAAAACTATTGGTGATGAATTATTTGAACCTTTTGAAGATTTAATGATAGATGTGCCTGAAGAATTTGCCGGAAGCTGTATTGAAAAGCTGGCTTCCAGAAAAGGAGAGATGCAGGAAATGCAGGCAATAGGAACACGTTCTCACATGAGATTTATTATTCCGGCAAGAGGTCTCATAGGATTTAGAGGCGAATTCATCAGAATGACCCGTGGTGAAGGTATCATGAACCACACTTTCTATGATTATCAATATTATGCAGGAGATATAAACAGACAAAGAACCGGCTCTTTGATTGCATTTGAGGAGGGTGTTGCCGTTCCATACGCACTGGCTCAGTTTGAGGACAGAGGAGTATTTTTTATTACTCCGAAAACAAAAATCTACAGAGGCATGATAGTCGGAGAATGCAACAGACCGCAGGATATTGCTGTTAATGTTTGCAAAACTAAAAAACTCACAAACATGAGAACAGCAACCGCCGATGTTATGGTAACATTACAGGCTCCGAGAATAATGTCGCTGGAGGAATGTCTTGAATATATTTCAGATGACGAGCTTGTTGAAGTTACCCCCAAAAGCGTCAGAATGAGAAAAGCAGATTTAATAAAATTAAGATAAAATCTACAATATAAAGCCTTCAAAACCTGAAAAGCCGAAGGCTTTATTTTTAATAGACGAACTTTTTAAAACATGATAAAATTTAATAAAAATAATTGAATGGAGTTATAAATCAATGGCAAGAATAGTAAGACCTACATGGGCAATCAGATGTGTACAATCCAGCTGCAGAGAGCTTTTTGAAGTTGCAATTCTGGAAAACGGAAAACAACAGGAAGTCATTTGTCCTAAATGCGGTGAACATTATTTATATCCGGTTATTAATGATGATGACGAAAACTATGCACAGTAAAAATGCATAAATTTTATGATACAGAAAAACGTTATAATCAATTTAGTGCATATTTAAAACAAAAATTTGGTCAAAAAGTATACAAAATTACTCTTGATGCAGGTTTTAGCTGCCCGAACAGAGACGGAACAATTTCAAACGGAGGATGTATTTTCTGTGATGACGGCGGCAGTTTTTCACGTGCACATTCCAGTATACTGCCTGTTGACGTTCAGGTTGAAACAGGTATAAAAAATCTGTCTGAAAAATTTAAAGCTAAAAAATTTATGTCTTATTTTCAGGCCTATACAAATACATACAAGCCTGTTAAAGAACTGGAAAATATATACGCCTGCGCACTAAAACACCCTGATGTCATCGGAATATCTATAGGCACACGTCCGGATTGTATAGACAATGAAAAACTGGATTTGATAGCTTCCTATACAAAAGATTATGAAACCTGGATTGAATACGGCTTGCAGTCCATACACGAAAAAACCCTGAAGTTAATAAACAGAGGGCATGACTTCAAAACATTTGAACATGCCTGTGAAGAGACAATGAAAAGAGGCATAAATGTGTGTGTACATGTCATTCTGGGGTTGCCTGATGAAACAAGAGCCGATATGCTAAAAACAGCTGAAACCCTTGCAAGAATGGGGGTTAACGGAATAAAAATCCACGACCTTTGTGTTATGAAAAATACAAAACTTGAACAAATATACAATCAGGGAAACCTCAAACTTCTTGAAGAAGAAGAATATGTTTCGCTGGTTTGTGATTTTCTGGAGCTTCTGCCGGAGAAAACAACTATTCACAGACTTGCCGGCAATGGACTACAATCTTTAAAAGTTGCACCATTGTGGCTTAATAAGAAATTTGAAATTCTGAATAAAATCGACAGAGAATTTATACAAAGAAACTCATGGCAGGGAAAATTCTACAATCACACAGTGCCATAAAGATCATATTCATCAGCACAGGTAATTTTTATATTTTCAATATCGCCCGGAATTAGCTCTCTATCTGATTCTATATATACAAGTCCGTCGATTTCGGGAGCATCCCTGTAGCTTCTGGCAATAACAGTCTGTTCTTGTGTGACAGCTTCAATCAGGCAGGGAAGCTCTTTTCCGATAAATGTTTCGTTTATTTCTTTTGAGATTCTTTGCTGTAACTGCATCAATTTGTTTTTACGCTGTTTTTTGACTTTTGCATAAACCTGATGAGGCAGACTGTATGCTACAGTGTTTCTTTCTTTTGAAAACTCAAAAACTCCCATCCTGTCAAAACGCATTTTTTCAACAAACTCATACAAATCTTCAAAACATTCGTCTGTCTCTCCCGGATAGCCGACGATAAAAGTAGTTCTGAGTGCAACGTCCGGTATTTTTGCTCTGATTTTTGAAATCAGTGATTCGTAGTCCATGACAGGTCTTCTCATTGCCCTTAAAATTTCAGGATGTGAATGCTGAAGCGGCATATCAATGTATTTCACAACCTTATTGCACTGCGCAAATGCATCTATCAAATCATCATCAATCATAGACGGATAAGTATACATAACCCTTATCCAGTCAATTTCTTCAACCTTGTTCAATTCTCTTAACAGTCTTGCAAGAGACGGTTTGCCGTATATGTCTATACCGTAGCTTGTTGTATCCTGAGCAATTAGTACAATTTCAGATACACCCTTTTCGCCAAGATGCTTTGCTTCCTGCACAATATGTTCAATATCTCTTGAATTATATTCACCACGGAGCTGGGGAATTATGCAGTATCCGCACCTGTAATTGCACCCGTCCGCTATTTTTATATATGAGCTGGAACCTATTGTTATCTGCTGGCGTTCTACATTTTCCGGATAAATGTACTGCGGTTTCTCTGCTATTTCGTAGATAAAATCATTTTCTTTATTATCTATTTTTTTTACAACCTCAACTATTTTTTTTATATCAGTTGTTCCCAGCATTGCAATGGCTTCCGGTATAGCCTCCTTTAATTCTTCCTTGTGTTTCTGGGGCAGACAGCCGGTGATTATTACTTTTTTACCGGCATTAACCATTTGAAGAATTGACTGAACCGACTCTTTTTCCGCATCATGAATAAACGAACATGTGTTAATTATTACAATATCAGCCTGCGTCTCATCCAATGTAATTTCTATGCCTTCTTCTGCCAGCATGCCGAGCATAAGCTCAGAATCTACGAGGTTTTTTGAACAACCATGATTTATAAGTGCTACTTTAGTCATATTTTTCCTGAAAGTTACGTTTTTGCCTGTACTAATTTTATATTAAAAAATAAAAAAAATCTTTAGGTCTAATTTCTTAAATTTTGTATAAAAAGTATGCCCGCATGATTAACCGCATAAGGTAATAAGATTAAACATAAAATTCAAATATGCTTTCAAATATGAATGCAATAAGAATTATAATCACTATAATTATATTATGTTTCACAATCATCCCTGTGTACTGTGATGATTTTTTGATATGGGATTATACAAATGATACATTTATCGAACGAATGAAAAATAATAGTGATAAAGATAATGCAAAAATTCAAAAAGAACTTGATAACGCAATAAAGCAGGGACTGGACATAGACCTGATTCCGGTAAACTTAAGAGACTGTATAGAAATAGCCCTTGAAAACAGCACAAGACTGAAAATAAAAAAACACGAGGAAAAAGAAGCAAAATGGATGTATGCAAACGCTCTTTCAGAATTGCTGCCTGATTTTTATTACAGATATCAGGTGCAGGATTTAAGGGGTGAATTTCTTGTAGGTGGTATTTTGCCCAGACGTATTGAAACAAATCCCGTATACAGCGGTTTTAATATTTCTTATCCAATAATAGGCAACGGCAGCCCGCTTTTTACAATTGCAAGCCAGAAAAAACTTTACAGGGCTGCCGGCCATGACTATAACTACTCAAAAGAAGAACTGCTTTTAAATACGTCTCTTTGCTATTATTCACTGCTTGAATCAAAACTCGGACTCGAAGTTTTGCTCGCAAATCTCAGAGACCGGACAGAGCAGCAAAAATTAATGAAGGCAAGATATGAAATCGGAGTTGGCACAAAATACGATGTCCTGCGTGCAGATGCAGAATTAGCAATAGCCAAAAAAGAGCTCGTAACCCAACTGAATGCACTGAGACTTCGTCAGGCAGATCTCGCAGATATAATGGGCATAGATATAACAATTCCTTTGTATCCCGTTGAAATGAACGCCCGGGCACATAAACTAATAGATACAAAATACAATATAGACTGTCTCTATAATATTGCTCTGAAATTACGGGAAGATATAAAGTCAAAAGAACTCAATATCCGCTCCCTGACTCTGTTAAAAAACAGAAACTATACAATGTTTGCGCCGTATGTCACCCTGTCCTATGAAATGGGACGGGCGGGAACTCTGCAGGGCGGGAGTCTTTCCGCTAACTATACTCTTAGTCTCAATGCAGTTTGGCCGCTCGGCGAAAAAATGGGGGTAAAAACACTTACACAAAAAAATGCAGACCTTGAAAAGGTAAAAGCAGCAACACTTGAACTAAAAGTTTTGAAAAGCAATGTTAAAAAAGCAATATTAAGTTCCTTTTACAATTCAAAAAGTGCACTTGAAAAAATAGACGCAGCAAAAAAAGAAGTCGAAGCGGCAGATGAGGGACTGAAATTTTCGCTTGTCGGATTTGAGGTCGGAACGAATACATTTATCGATGTTCTTGATTCTCAGTCCACAAAAGTTCAGGCAAGAAGAGGATATATAACATCAGTAATTGAATACAACAGAGCGCAAATCCAGCTGTTATTTGATACCGGTGCAATTACAATAAAAAGTGTTTTAAACGGATACAACGAGCCGTCATATTTAAGGAAAAAATAAAGCCATGCTAAGGCTTTCTGGTAAAGAAAATCTTGACAAATTAAAATGAGCATATAATATAAGTATAATAAAGGGGCTAAATATGCCCGCTTTAGTGTCACTATTTTGAAAACAAATAGATAAAGAACGAAGATATTACATTACGAAAAGGAGATTAATCTCATGGCACGCGAAAAGTATGAACGTACAAAACCGCACGTTAACAT
>CALUTO010000029.1 GCA_944323735.1 Candidatus Gastranaerophilales bacterium | reverse complement strand
TGGCTCATATTTATGGATATGGACAGAATCTTAAAACTCTTAAATGCAGATAAGATTCAGTTGATTTTTGCCGGCAAATTCCATCCGGATGATGCAATGGGCAGAGAAATGTTTAATAACATTCTCCATAAATCATACAATATCAAAAACGTTGCAGTTCTTGCAGGTTACGAACTTGAACTCAGTGCAAAACTGAAAAAAGCTACTGATGTTTGGTTGAATACACCGATAAGACCCCTCGAAGCTTCAGGTACTTCAGGCATGTCCGCTAACATGAACGGCGCACTTCACCTGTCTATCTTTGACGGCTGGACAGTTGAGGGTACATTCCCGGGCATTAACGGCTACACAATTGAATATCCGGGACTTGACGATGATATTCCGTGGGAAGAAAGACACTGGAAAGACCATGACTGCATGATGGATATTATCGAAAATCAAATCATTCCGACCTACTATGAAAATAAACTCGAATGGGCAAGAATGATGAGACAGGCTGTAAGAACTGCTGAAGCTTACTTTAACTCAGACAGAATGGTTATAGAATACTACAACCGTATCTACAAACCGATTGCCCACGGCAAAAAAGAGGGTGGTCTTGATGAAGGCGGCTCCAGAATGTCACAGCCAAATATGGAAGCCTGGACTTATTCAAATATTAAATAGTTCTAATTTGTATACAAACCGGTTTCAAAATTTTGAAACCGGTTTTTGTTTTTTATAATAAAACTCTTATTTTGTCTATCATTTTTTCAGCACTTTGAATGCGTTCAGAAACATCACCAACTGCCAGATTGTTAACATTACATTCAAAATCAGCAGGTATAATTTTACAGTTCTGTTTGGCAAACTCAACGAGCTTTTTTTCACCTGGGTGCAGAAGTCTGTTCATTGCAAAAATTATATCAAAATAGCTTGCCAAAAAAGCCGCACTTCTATGGTTTACACTGACGTAATCATTTCTCTGCACTGCTGTTTTAAGCTGGTCATAGTATGAAAACATAACATCTTTGAGATAGTTAAAATTTTTTGTTATTATATTTTTTGCAAGTTTTTCGGGATACGGTTGTTTTGTTTTTTCTTGCAGCTCTTTAAACCACCCGTCACGGTCAAATAAAATTTTTGATTTGTTTACGTTATAAACAAAACAGGTTGTGTATCCGAGACAGGCATTATATTCTTCCCAGACCCATCTAATATTTCCTTCAATGCTTTCTAATGAACGGTACATAATATCAACAGGCTTTCCTGTTTCTCTAAAATAGTACACATCTCCTGTTTCAAAATAGTGATTGTCAATTTCCGGATTAGCTGAATATTTCAGGGCAATTTCTCTTCTTTTTGAAACATCCGGATCCTTTTTGCAATATATATAAATATCATAATCAGAACTGTTGTCACAGGTGTTTGCTGTTGATGAGCCGCTTATGACAATGGCTTTTACTTCATCAAAATTTTTGTAGTCCTGAACCATTTTCTCCAGTATTTTTTCGTTTTGTGTCATTTTTTCCTCAAATATCTATCAAACAAGAAAAAACATACTTAATGATAAAAGCAATGTACATGTTATTTGTATTATTTTAAATAATAACATTCGAAACAATACTCTGCTAGTACGCAAATATGATTTTTTTCTTTATAAATAAAGTTTTTTTATAAAAAACCGATGAATAATAAAAAGTTGAGGTGACTATGAATCCGACTTATATTGAATATCCTGCTTTGATATACAGGAGCAGAAAAAATCGCATTTTTGTTGCAAACTGTATAATAAAAAAGCTAATTGGCTACGGAAAAACCGAAGCCGAAGCTGTCAACAATCTTGAAAATATCCTGAATAAGCGAATAAAGGACTATTTCGTACGCATAAAACCGGTTTACAGTTTTATTAATATGAATTAGCCTGCCATCTCTAATGATAAATTTAAGTCAGGCAGTTTTTTCAAGCTTATTCTAGGGAAAGTTTTCAGGCTTATTTTAGGAAAAGTCTGTAAACTTGTTTTTGGAAATGATTGTCTGATTTTTGGAACAGCTGTTAAAAGTTCCGGATCGTAACTCCATGTTGCGATGAATGAATTGAAACCGTATTTCAACTTTTTGTTTTGCATTTTTACCCCTATTTACTTTTTCTAATCTTCCATCATTACATTAATAAAAACATTTTTTCCTTCAAAATTGCAGAGTTTGGAAAATTTGTTAATATCTGTAACAATCTATTTATTGTTTAATGAAAATCTTTTTTTAGTCAAGATTTGCTGCAATTGAAAAATCAAAAATTATGCCGGTCAATTTCTGTCATAATGTACGGTTTAGATATTTACTTGACTAAAAAATGCTGAATGTCTGATAATTAAAATATGTACAGCCATTCAGATATTTTGAAAATAATTAAAGAAAAAGAAATAGAGTCAATTGCACTCCAGTTTACAGATATAAAAGGGCAGCTAAAAAATCTTCTGCTGCCTGTATCAAGGATTGATGAAATTTTAAACAACGAGGTTGCATTTGACGGCTCTTCTATTTCAGGGTTCAGGGAAAACCAAACAATGGATCTTGTATTTCATCCGGATATTGAGACATTTGCTGTTTTTCCTTCTAATATTACTAAACTAAAAAGAACGGCCCGTTTCATATGTGATATTTATAACTCGGACGGAACACCGTTTATCGGGTGTCCGAGGTGTAATTTAAAAAAAATTATATTAAAAATGGATTCAATTTATGGATATAAAATGAATATCGGACCGGAAATAGAATTTTTTCTGTTTAAAACGGATGAAAACAACAATATTCAAAACAATGTTTTTGACCACGTAGGATATTATGATCTTAATGTGGAAGAGAAACTTGAAGAAGTATTAAATCAAATGGTTATTGCGATGGAGCAGATGGGGCTGGAATTCGATGCAATTCACCATGAGGCAGCTCCGTTACAGTTTGAAGTCGATTTAGAGTATGACAATATTTTGAAAACAGCAGACAATCTGATGACTTTTAAATATATTGCTAAAATGACAGCAGGCATGTCAGGTATGACAGCTTCTTTTATGCCCAAACCTCTTTACGGCGTGAATGGCTCCGGTTTGCATCTCAATATTTCTCTTGAAAAAAATTCAAAAAATGCTTTTCGGGATGATAGCGGTACATACCGGCTATCTGAAGAAGCTCTTTATTCTGTCGGTTCTCTTTTAAAAAATATAAACGGTATCACGGCTGTTTTAAATCCGACTGTTAACAGTTACAAAAGGCTTGTACGGGATTATGAAGCACCTGTTTATCTTGCATGGTCTGTTGTCACCAGAAGTGCACTTATCAGAGTACCGAAAAAAAGAGGTGATTCTACCAGACTGGAGCTTCGCTCACCTGATTTCAGCACAAATCCGTATCTTGCATTTGCTGTGCTGCTTCAAACTTGTATTGATGGAATAAGAAACAAAATTGACCCGCCAAAGCCGATTGAAAAAAACTTATTTCAGCTTTCATCAAATGAAATAAAAATGCGAAAAATAAAAAGTCTGCCGAGAAATATGTATACTGCACTTGAAAATTTTGAGAAAAGTATGCTTTCAAAAGCAGCTCTCGGGGAATATATCTTTAATGAATTTTTGAATACAAAACGAAAAGAATGGAAGCTGTACAGAAAACAGGTTACGCCGTGGGAGGTTAAAAATTATATGGAAGTTTAACCTGAACAAAATTTTATTATATAATTTTATGGTACTTATGGAGTGATACAAAATGGAAAAAATAGAAAGACAGCATCCGAAAGAACAGGATGCAAAAATAAGAAGAACAAATTTTGATGCAGTAGAAAGCAATTTTACCCCCGAACAAGCAAAACTTGAAGCTTCAAGATGTTTAAACTGCAAAAATCCCAGATGCGTACAGGGGTGTCCTGTTAATATAAAAATACCTGATTTTATTCAGGCGATAAAAGAAAATGACCTTGAAAAAGCCGGTGATGTAATCAGAGAAACCAGTCTTCTTCCTTCTGTATGCGGCAGGGTCTGCCCGCAGGAAAGACAGTGCGAAGGAAACTGTGTTCTCGGTATAAAAGGGAAACCAGTTGCAATAGGCGCACTGGAAAGGTATGTCGGAGATAACACTGATGCCAAAAATAATATAAAACCTGAATGCGGCAAAAAGGTTGCAATAGTAGGCTCCGGCTGTGCCGGAATTACTGCTGCGGCAGACCTGCGAAAACTCGGCTATGATGTTACCGTATTTGAGGCATTGCACGAACTGGGCGGTGTATTAAGATACGGAATTCCTCCATTCAGACTTCCCCGTACTGTATTGGACAGGGAGCTAAATTCGCTTAGAAATATTGGAGTTAAGTTTGAAAAAAATGTTATTGTCGGAAAATCTATAACAATAAACCAGTTAAAAGAAGAAGGTTTTGATGCAATATTTTTGTGCTCGGGTGCTGGACTACCCAAAATGCTCGGTGTATCCGGCGAAAACCTGAACGGCGTATACAGTGCAAACGAATTTCTTACAAGAGTAAATCTTATGCACGCAAACAATCCTGATACCCCGACTCCGCTTAGGGTAGGGAAAAAAGCGGCGATTATAGGCGGCGGAAATGTTGCAATGGATGCAGCCAGAACAGCGGTCAGAGTCGGATATGAAGATGTTTATATAATATACAGGAGAACGGAAGCAGAACTTCCGGCAAGGCTTGAGGAAATCAGGCACGCAAAAGAAGAAGGCGTAATTTTTAAATTCCTTCACTCTCCTGTTGAAATTCTGGGCGAAAATGGTTATGCAAAAACCCTGAGACTGGAGATAATGGAGCTAGGAGAACCTGACGAAAGCGGCAGAAGAAAACCTGTTCCGACCGGAAAAACGGAGGACATGGATTTTGATACAGTTATTGTTGCACTCGGTACGGGCCCTAATCCGATTATTCAAAAGTCTGCAAAGCAGGAAGGGCTTGAGCTTGAAACAAATCAGAGAGGCTATATAATTGTCAATGAAGAAACAGGCGAAACTTCAATAAAAGGTGTTTACGCCGGCGGTGATGTTGCTCCTGTCGGAGAATCAAATGCAATAAATGCCATGGGTGCAGGTAAAAGAGCTGCAAAGGCAATTGATGAATATTTAAAAAGTTAATAATTGTTGTTAACGTGCAGTTACGATATAAAAACCCCGAAGATATTACAAATGAATATTTTCGGGGTTTTTTATTTATATAGTCAGGTTAAAACTGTTTTTTTTCCTGATATGCGTCCGGGAGTGCATTCGGATTGTCCGGCGTAAATGTATGGTCTACAAACTGTGCACGGTCAATATATTTTTGTTCAATAGTTCCTTTTTTATAGGTTCTGTATAAGAGACTGATTCCTGCAAGTGCACCTGTAACAACTTTCACCGGAGTCGGTGCTTTTTTTACGCATTCTATTACTGTTCTTAAAAATCCGGGTTGTTTTGCTCCGTTTTGAACAGCTGCATTTATTGACTTCATTGCTGCTCCCCTGCCTGCAAGAGCAGCAGCACCGATACAAGCTCCGATTTGTATATTTGAGATTGTGGAGTTTTTGTAGTGCTGAAATGCGCAGTCTATTTTGTTTCCTGCAGTACCTTTTCTTTTATCTGCTAATGCATTGAGCGTAGGCGAGACAAAAAATAAAACTTTTGACATAATTTTATACCTTCTTTCACACTTATATTTATTAAAACATTAGCCGGTGAAAATTTGCTACCTACCGGAGAACTATTTTTTAAAAATGCATAACAGTAAAGCTTTTTGGGGTTTACAATCGTTTACAAAACGAAATAACTATGAAAAAAAAATTTTTTTATTGAGAAATGTAAAGTAAAAAATCTGGTCTTAAAGATTAATTTATAAATCACAAAAATAAAATAAAAAATTAAATAGTATTAAAGGAGAAGAAAGTTTTTGCTTTCTTCTCCTTCAAAAAATTCTGTTCTTTGGCTGCAGCGTGTTAAGTTTGAGCAATACGTAATATTTTATAAATCGCAGAAAATATAGCGGATATTACTTGCCGTATGCTTTAAATTTGTAATAGTATGCTTATTTAGAGCTGTATTTGCATAATTTTATCGTACGCCTGAATAATTTTACCTGTTACTGTTGTTGCTACAGTGACGCCGAGTTCTGCTTTTGCCATTGCAGTCATGACATCGTGGATATCTACGTTGTTGTTTTCCTGCATTGCGTCTTTGAGAAGCTGGTCAGGTGCATTTAGTTCGTGGTTAAAATTTTCAATCAGACCGGAGAAAACCGTTGAAAAGTCATTTGTTTCGAGCTTTTCAATACGCCCCATTCGCATGGGAGCAATACCGGAGCCGGTATTGAGTTTTGTCGGTTGAATACGTTCAAATAAATTTATATTTGGTGCAAATTTCTTTTCAATCATTTTTCTATCCTAAGTAGTTTGCTAATATATTTTTAACATAGTTCTGTGTTTCTTTGAAAGGCGGGACTCCTCCGTATTTGTCAACATTTCCTCCTCCTGCGTTGTAAGCGGCGAGCGCAAGTACAACATTTCCGTTGTATCTCGCAAGCAGTCCTTTCAGGTGTCTGACACCGCCGTCAAGGTTTTGCAGAGGATTAAATGCATCTTTGACACCAAGCCCCTTTGCTGTTGCAGGCATAAGTTGCATAAGCCCCATTGCGCCGGCATGTGATACAGCTTTCGGGTTGAAACCGGATTCTTGTTTTATAACAGCTTTTATCAGTTTTTCGTCCATATTATATTTTTTACAGACCTGAGATATAAGATTCAGGATATGGCTTTTTCCTGCAGGAATTTTTATATCTTTTGAAGCAGATATTTTTTGTGCAGCAGCAGGTGCTGTTGTTTTTTCGGCTTTTTCGGTTTGTTCGGGTTTGCTTACTCTGAAAATATTAGCCTTGCTGTTTTTCAGTACTTCGGCAAAGGTGCTTTTTTGTGTTTCCTGTGCAGCGTCAGGATTAAGCTGGCGTTCTATGGAGTTGACACGTGCTTTTATAACGGCGAGTCTTTGTATAGCCGCTTCTTTTCCGCCTTCGTTTATATAAGCCTGTATCGTTGGTGAGAACATATTACCTGCCCTTATTTATTTTGGTTATTTGCCTATTTCAACAGCTCTTTGCGCCATTGCTTTAGAGATAGTAATGACTGCAAGGTTTGCTTCGTAGGCTCTCTGTGCAATATTTGCATCCGCAATATCAACAATCGGATTTACGTTTGATGCTCTGATGTATCCGTTCGCATCTGCATCGGGATGACCGGGTCTGTAAAGTCTTTCTCCGAGTGTCGGGTCTTCAACTATTCCTGTAAAGCATACCCCTCCCTGCAGAAACGGCAGAGTGCCTGTGCCGAAAACATCTTCTTTCATAGAGTTTAAAAGCCCGTGAAAGGAAATATCATCTGTTGCATGCAGCACGGGAATTTTTCTGACATAATTCGGGGTATCTATATTTGCAATGTTTTTAGCGTGGATTTTAATTCTTTTTCCGTGTACGCTTAAACTTTTTTCGCCGATATTTAATGCTTCTATTAAACTCATTTTTTAACCCCTTCTATTATTTACCTACATTGATAACCGTTCTCATTTCGGTAATCATACTGGTCATTCTTCTTGTTGCCATTGCATACATAATGTTCATTTTTTGCATTTCCGTGAGTTCATGTACGGGGTCGACTCCGACGCCCTGCTCTTCTACAAGCCCCGAGGGACCAAGTTTTATGGACAATTCTGTTTCAAGAGGATTGTTCATTGTTCCCAGATACTGATCAAAGCTTATGTCTTTTCTGACATATCCTGGTGTGTCTATATTTGCGAGGTTTGTACTCAGTGCTCTTTGCTTCTGCGTGACAAGATCCATCATCAAATTTACTTTTACCATCGGGTCTTTGGGTGTGTACATTTTGTTTTTTATCCTTTTGTTTTTTATTATTTTTTATTACTGTGTAAGGTTAATTGATTTCTGGTACATATCGTCAACAACTTTTATAAGTCTGGTGCTTGCAATCATCGAGGCATTCAGCCGCATTACTTCGTTTATGTTATCTATAAATCTTGTATTTGAGCGTTCCAGAAAACCCTGTGCTATGTATGCGTGGTCTTTTATCAGTTTAGGCTCTCCTGAGTCGGCAGTTGCGATAACCTTGTTGTATTCTGCCTGCTGAAGGCCTTCCGGATTGTCAAACTGGACAACCGGAATTGTACCGAGCACCTGTTCATTAGTTTTACCTGCGACAAAATGTACAACTGTTCCATCCGGTTTTATACGGATATTTGTAAAATCAGTGGGTAGTTTTATTCCGTCACCGACCATATATCCGTCGTTTGTCATCAAATAGCCCTCGCTGTTGACTTTAAAAGAGCCGTCCCGTGTATATTTTACATCACCGTTTTCTGATGTTACCGGAATAAAGCCGGGGCCGGTAAGAGCCACATCCAGTGTCCTTTCAGTACGGAGAGTCGGGCCCTGCTGGTAGTCATATCTTACTCTGCCGTCAAGATAGCCTGATTCATCCATAATCTGTTCAAACCGGACAGCTTTGTAGGCATTTGTGTTGAGGTTGCCAATATTGTTCGAGATATACCCGAGACGTTCAAACTGTACGTTTGTATTAACTATGCCCCTTCTTATTAAACCTTGTAAGTTATAACCCATATACTGCCTTTCTAGCCGTTACCGAGCTGCTGGATTGCTCTTGAGAGATTATTGTTTTGTAAAACAAAAAGCTGTCTGTTTGCTTCAAAGTTTCTTCTTATCGGAATCATTTGAAGAACTTCTTCGGACTGGGATACGTTTGAAAACTCGTTGTATCCCTGTTTTATATTCGGTTCAAGCACTGCAATACCTTCTGTTGTGACGGTGGAGAGTGTAGCAACGTATTCAAGTTTGCCGGATTTTTTGTTGAGTACTCTGATATCACCGTTTGTGTTAACTTTTACATCAGACAATTTTTCAGGAATAATATGCAGTCTGATAGGAGTGCCATCGTTAGCAAGAACATTTGCATTTTCTAGCGTCAGAAGATTGCCCTGTCCGTCGAGTTTAAAACGACCGTCTCTTGTCAGCTTTATACCGTCAGGACTTTTGTATTGAAAATAGCCTTTGCTTGCTATAGCCAAATCGAGAGGGTTCTTTGTTACAGCAATTCTGCCTACCCGGTCATTAACGGCAGTGGACAGTCCGTGGACACCTATGTATTCTGAAAAAGAAGAGACAACAGGGTCTTTTCTCTGGTATCCGACTTTATCAAAACCTGTCATATTTTCATTCAAAATGCCGAATATTTCTGTTTGAAGATGCATTGCACGAATATTCATCGTCATGCCGTTTTCAAAAAAATTTATTCCGCCGTTTAGTCTCATTAGTTTTGCCTCACATGCTGCACAGTTATACATTAATGATGTCGGATAAAAAGTCAAAATAATTAGCGTTTCATCAAAAAATCATTTATATGAAGTAGGGTATGTCAACTCATTGTCAGTTTGTACGTTATAGCAGGAATAATAAATTATTACGTGTCGTATGAGAGTATAATTATGAAAGATTAAATTTGTCAGGGTGTATCAATGAGTAAAGCAAAATTTTTAAATCCCAGCAATTTAACAGAAGCACTATTTGTGAGCTGCACAACATCCATTCCTGCAGTTTTTAATTAGCATTTCTTTAGCTTTAGTATCTCAAAATTTTATTACTGTTGAACAGGTATAACTGAGTTAAATATATGAAACTATCATAGTGTTCAATTTTTAGCAGTACTGTATTTGCCGGAATTTTTATTCTTTTTTTATACAGGAACAGCCTGTTTCTGGAACTGCATTTCGTATAGTGCTTTGTATTTGCCGTAAGGTATTTGCATAAGCTCATCGTGGCTTCCGAGTTCTGCAAGCTCGCCTTCATTTATCACAGCAATCCGGTCGGCATTTTTAATAGTAGATAGTCTGTGTGCAATAACAAATACTGTTTTGTCTTTCATAAGGTTGTCGATAGCTTTTTGAACAATTGCTTCCGACTTGTTGTCGAGAGCGGATGTTGCCTCGTCGAGAATGACAACGGGTGCATTTTTTAGAAATGCTCTTGCAATAGCCACACGCTGTTTTTGACCTCCGGATAAGAGCATTCCCCTTTCACCTATCTGGGTATCCAGTCCGTTTTTTAAGGTTGCAACAAACTCATCCAGATACGCCATCTCAATTGCGTTTTGTATTTCTTTATCCGTAGCATTCTGCTTGCCCAGCAAAATATTTTCTCTTATTGTGCCGGAGAAAAGGAAATTGTCCTGAAAAACTATGGACATATTGTTTCTTAATGAGTGAAGTGTATAGTCTCTTATGTCTTTTCCGTCAATTTTTATAGAACCTTTTGTAACGTCATAAAATCGAGGAATCAGACTTACAATAGTCGACTTTCCTCCTCCTGAATTTCCAACAAGCGCAATAGTTTCACCCTTTTTAACATCAAGGTTTATGTTTTTCAAAACAGGTTTGCCTTTTATGTATTCAAATGAAACATTTTCAAAGATAATATCCGAGGTTATATTTTTCAGTTCAACAGCATTTTCTTTGTCTTTAATTTTCGGTTTTGACTCCAGAATGTCAAAAATTCTTTCTATTGCCATAAACGAGAATTGAACTGCATTAAAATTGTTGCCGAGGTTTTTGATAGGAGTATATAACATAATCAGTGCAGTAATGAAGGAAACAAAATTACCGGCGGTGATTTGTTTTGTGAGGATAAGGTGGCTGCCGTAGCCGATTGCAAGCCCTATACCTACGGAAACAATAACATGCATCATCGGAGAAAGCCATGAAGTTCTCTGTACAATTTTAATTTTAAATGTGAATATATCACTTAAAATTTTATGGAATTTGTTTTTCTGATATTCATCAAGATTGTATGCTGTTATTGTTTTATTTCCTGCAAAGCTTTCATTATATGCCGTAATGACCTGAGATATTGCGGCAACGGATTTATCCATAACGTCTTTTATGTGTTTTCGGACTTTGGTAAGCGGGAAGAATGCACCGCCGAGCACAATACAGGCAATGATGGCAAGCTGCCATGAGTTATAGAACAGGACACCGACAAGAGCAATAGAAGAGCACAATCTGGATACAAAGACTTTTAAATTGTCAAGAAGTCCTGTGCAGGCTGTGTCGGCATCGTTGTTGAACCTGAAAACTATGTCGCCGGAGTTTCTTCTGTCAAAATATGCTGTTTCAAATGTAAGCATTTTTTTGTAAAGTTCAAATTTTAAGTCATTTGTGATTTTTCCGCCGACCCAGGTATTTAAGTACGTGGCAAGATAGTTTAAAGTTCCCTGCAAACTGGTAAAAGCGACAATCCCGAAAGGGATATACCATGGTGACTGCACGCTTTTTTCCACCATAACCAGATCCATATATGGTTTAAGTGACAGTGCAATAACTGCATCAAGACCGCCTATAGGTATGCAAATCCCTACGGCAAGAATTGCACGAAACCAGTATGGTTTTACATACGGCCACATACGTGAATAGTTTACATAAAACTGAGAAGTTTTTATTTTTTTGATTAGCTGGTTCATATATTTAATCATCTTTTTATATTATAAACTAAAAATAATCTGTATATTTTTATAGTATAAGTAATTATTATTTTTTGATTTTATCCTCAAAACAAATATGTGACAATACCTGCAAATGTAAAGTTACAAAAATATTAGCGGTTTTATGTATTTATAAAATATTTTTTGCTGTAAAAATTTTCCAGATTTTTCATAAATCTGTCCGTAGAGTAGAGTTTTATTTTCTTATTTTTGCATTCGGAAATGATTCTGTAATACTCTTGCGGCGAAGCAAGTAATTTTTTCATATCGGCTGAAATTTTTTCTAACATCTCCTCATAAGACGAATAAACATTTTCCATGTCCTGCCAGCTTTTGTCAGGAAAAAATTCATTGTTGTAAACGGAAAAACTTACACTTCCGAGATCAATCGGCTGGTTAAAATAAGCATCAAAGCCTTCTCCGAAAGTGATTGTAAAAAATGAAGATGATATCAAATCAAGATATTCACTGTATTTCAAATTTTCAACAGTTACGATAGCAAAGTCAGGGTGTTCTTTTTTTAATTTACTGACAATTTTCTTTTTATAAGGGTTTTTATCCGGAGAAAGCACAATGATTTTCTTTTTGTCATTGAATGCATAAGTTTTGTACGATTCTTCCGGAAAACGAACTGAAAGTAAATGGGAGGGTAGTCCCCATTTTTTGCCGGTTTCTTCTGTTGCGTATCTGTCATGGGCAATTGTCTGCGTAATATTGTCTGTTATTTTATACAGACTTTTAAGTTGATGCGGCTCCGGCATAAAGTCTATATTCTGGTTCATTATATTTATCTGCAGATTTTTTATGTTTTTTAATGTGATTAATTCTTTATTTTGCAATGATTTGTAAAGTTTCGCAGCAAAATATTCGGGAACATGTAAAATCATTGACTCAGAATTGTTTGTGTTGTTAATAATCTGCTCCCATCTGTATATTTTTTCTTTATTTTTAAAATACGGATTGTGAGAATATGTATATTTCCCGGGCACAGTAGAAATGACGCATACTGCATCAGGGCATATTTTTCTTGTGCAGCTGCATATTGAAAAAATAGACATAATCCCGCCGTTTATTATTTTCTTATCGGGTATTAAAAACACAATAATTTTTTTCGCATTTTTTATATCTGTTAAATCATATGTATTCTGTATTTTTTTTTCGCTGTTTGAAAATGCCGTATTCCGGAGCACAAGTTTTATGCCTGCAATACAAAAAAATAAATGGTTTTCATCTTTTTTAAAGGAAAGTATTTTTGAAATAAAATTTTTCACAATTATAAACTCTCTTTTATTATTGTACAGATTTTTTGTACTATTCTTTCCTCCAGACCGACAAACAGTGGCAGACACGCAATTCTTAATGAAATATCTTCCGAAACAGGGCAAGATATATGTTCTTTCAAATAAGGAAGGTTATTCAAACTCGGATAAAAATATCTTCTCGGGAAAATATTATTTTTGTTAAGCTCATCAAACACATTAAGCAGCTGTTTTTCGCTTTCAAAAACTACCGGATAATATGCATAATTACAACTAAGTTCTTTCTGCTTTTTCGGCCGCTGTAGAATACCTGATAACAGAGAGTCATACAATTCTGATACAGCCTGTCTTTCTTTTATAATTGTATTTATATATGAAAAATTAGCGAGCCCCATTGCTGCATTAAATTCCGATTGCTTTGCATTTATACCTGTGCAATAGTGCTCATTACCGTTGTGACCGAACCTTTTTATCAAATCAAGCCGCTTTGAAACTTCATCTGATTTTACTATACATGCTCCACCCTCTATTGTGTGGAACAGTTTTGTTGCATGGAAACTGCAGGTTGAAATATCGCCGAAGGAGAGCAGGGATTTTCCTTTATATAAAGCACCGAAAGCATGAGCTGCATCATATATCACTTTAAGGTGATATTTATCAGCAATTTCTTGTATTCTTTCAACATCACAGGCATATCCGAAAACATGCACGGGGAGGATTGCCCGTGTTTTCGGGGTAATTTTTTCTTCTATTTTATTAGCATCTATTGTAAAATTCTCAGTCTCTATATCAACAAAAACAGGTTTACACCTTTCCCACAGAATTGAACCTGTTGTCGCAACATAGGAAAACGGGGTTGTGATAATTTCACCCTCTTCTATATTGAGTGCTTTTAATGCAAGCTGCAAAGCAATTGTACCGTTTGTGACATAGTGAAAATTCTTTACTTCTAAAAAATTAGAAAGGTTTGTTTCCAGCTGTTTGAGCAGAGGCCCCTGATTTGTCAGTTGTCCGTTTTGGTATATCTGCTCGATAAGTTTGCAATATACAGACAACGGTGGAAGAAATGATTTTGTAACAAAGATTTTTTCCTCCGGCATTTCCGTGCTTGCAGTGCATTTTGTAGTGTTTAAATCTTGTTTTAACGACATTTGAATACCTTTTATCACAAAAATCATATCCAAAGGTGTTTAGCTAAAACAATTACCGAATCGGGTACTATTTTTTTGAAAATTTTTTAAATTTAATATGATAAATTTATTGCTGTCTATCGCCGGTTGATGAGGTTTTATCCTGTTATTATTAAAACAGAACCGGCAAGCATTACAAAAGTGCCGGCAAGTTTTTTTATAATATTTTTTTCTTTAAAAAATACAAAACCAAAAACTACGCTCAAAATAAGCGAGAGCTGAAACAATGCCAGTGCATAGCCGACATTCATACGGTCAAAAACATAGTTTGTCGAAAGCTGCATTAAGCCGGCGCATAGCGCAGTGTATATCAAATACTGTACGGTTTTTAAAGAGTATGATGTCATTGACTCTGGTTTTAAAATAACAGTCAAAATGAGTGCAAATAAAAATCCGAACCAGCACCATAGTACAAAAGCAGCGGCTGTCGAGGAAAGCAAAATAACTTTTTTTATAAAAACAGCCTCTATTGCAGTAAAAATGGTCGCCAGTATTCTGAACTGTATATCTTTTCTTTTAAGTAAATCAAAAGAAAAGCCTTCCTTCTGGGTTTCAAATACAAAATAACTGCCCCATATTATAAGAACCACCCCGAGAATACCGCAAAAGTCTGGAATTTCTTTTAAAAAGAAAAATCCGGTAATCATTGCAACAATAGACTTGTAAGAATTAACAGGTCCGAGAATGGAAAGTTCTCCGCTCTGAAGTGCTTTTATCAAACACCCGTTGCCGGCAGCACCAAAACATCCGCTGACAGCAGCCCAGCCCCATAACGAGGCACCGTATCCGCTCCAGTGTATATTTAATGCCGGAATAATACACAATATGCTCAATAAACAATATGTCAACAAATTTACATATAGAGAAGAGACTCCATTGTTTGTCAATTTCTTTTGAAAAACGTTTGTAAGCGGATTTGTGACTATTCTAACTGTCAGTGCAATCAAAGTGCTAATCATTTTTTCAATCTTGAAACCCAGCCGGAAATAACTTTCAACGGTGCTCTCGTGATAGCCAGGGCATCTTTTTCAATATTTTTTGAAACGACTGAACCTGCGGCTGTCATTGCGTTTTCTTTCAGCGTAACCGGAGCTACAAGAACCGTGTTTGAACCGGTATTTGCGCCATCTTCAAGAACCGTTCTGCTTTTGACTTTAGATATCGGGTCATAATTTGCTGTGATAGTTCCGGCACCGATATTTACACCGGAGCCAAGCTCGCTGTCACCTATATAGCTTAAATGCGAGACATTTGTATTGCTTTTTATAACGGATTTTTTAACTTCAACAAAATTTCCGATTTTTACACTGTCGCCGATTTCAACATCCCCGCGCAGCCTTGCAAACGGCCCGATTTTGCAGTCTTTACCGATTTTATTTTTTCCCTCAATGTAAGTGCAAGGGTATACAATCGTGTCTGCGCCGATTTCCGTGTCTGATGAAATATAAGTCGTCTCAGGGTCTACAATTGTAACGCCGTGTTCCATAAGTTTGTAAAGTGTACGTTTATTCAATATTTTTCCTGCCTGGGCAAGCTGGATTTTTGAATTAATTCCGAAAGATTCTTCATTGTTTTTAAGCACATAAGCTTCTGTCTTAAGACCGTTTGCTATTGCCCATTTTACAATATCAGTCAGGTAATATTCTCCCTGTGCATTGTTTGAATCAAGGTGCAAAAACGCATCTGACATATCTTTCCAGTTTAAAAGATAGACGCCTGTGTTTATTTCCTGAATTTTTTTCTGCGCGGGTGTTGCATCTTTTTCCTCGATAATTGCTTTTACCGAACCATTTTCATCCCTTATAATTCTACCGTAGTTAGAGGGGTCGTTAAAAATGGCAGACATAACTGTAAGCGAAGCTTTATGTTCTCTGTGAACAGCAATAAACTCTTTCAATGTTTCCGGAGTAATAAGAGGAATATCACCGTTTAAGATAACAACTTCCCCATCAAAGCCCTTCAAGGGGTCATAAGCTTGATACACAGCGTGTCCTGTGCCAAGCTGCGGAGACTGGAGACAACATTTTGCATTCGAATAATTTTCTTTTACAAAGTTTTCCACAAGCTCTGCCTGATGTCCTACTATAACATAATTTTCCGTAATTTCCCCTGTTGCGTTCACAGCATCGAGTACATAGCCCAGAATAGTTTTGTTCATAATTTTATGCAAAACTTTAGGCGTCTCAGATTTCATTCTGGTGCCTTTGCCTGCAGCAAGAATTACCGCTTTTACAGAATTATTCATAACTTCATCCCTCTATTACTTAATAATTTATGAATAAATCATACAATAAAAAGACAATTTTATGAATTTCTCATTTTTTCTATAACGGCAGTCGTAGATTTCCCCTCTACAAAGCTTATAAACTCAATTCTTCCGCCGTTTGTCATAATGGCTTTTGCTTCCGGCAGTGTCTCTACTGTATAATCAGCCCCCTTTGTATGCACATCAGGTTTTATTTCAACAAGCAGTTTTTCAGGCGATGACTCGTCAAACAGTACGACATAATCCACACAGGACAGTGCACACAAAATTTCTGCACGGTCATTTTCATTGTTTATTGGTCTGTCCGGTCCTTTTATTTTTTTTACTGAGACATCGGAATTTAGTGCAACAATAAGAACATCAGCAAATGTCTTCGTTTTTTGCAGATACCTCACATGTCCGACATGAAGTATATCAAAGCATCCGTTTGTTGTTACTATAGTCTTTCCTTGAGAGCGCAGCTCAGTTAAAAGTGCGGGCAATTCCTCTCTTTTTACCTGTATTCCCAACTTATATCTCCGTTCCGAGTTTTATGTTGTTATAAGCTACTTTTATAATTTCTTTTAATTGCACGGGTTTTATTGCATAAGTTCCGACTTTTCTGACAGCAACAGCTGCTGCATAGTTTGCCAGAGCCAGTGCTTCATTGTATTTAAAACCGGAACAAACAAGTCCTAATCCAAATCCGGCAACAAATGTATCCCCTGCCCCTGTTGCATCATACACTTCTGTTGAATATGATTTCAGAGAAATTTCTTCTTTTCCGTCAAAGAAATATGCCCCTTCATCGGAAAGAGTAATTGCGACTTTATCGGTTTTACAGATTTTTCTGAGCTCCTGTGCAATTTCTTTTATGGGTCTGTCAGTCGGGGATTTTGTAGCGATAAGTGCTTCATTGATATTCGGAACAAGAATATCAACCCCTGAATATTTTGAAAAATCCTGCCCTTTCGGATCCATTAAAATCGTTTTTTTGTGTGTATGTGCAAGTTTAATTACTTTTTTTATAAGTCCTTCGGTCAAAACGCCTTTTATGTAATCTGATAGGATAATTAAATCAACATCAGTAATAACTTTTTCAACATTCTCAAAAAGCTGTTTTGAAATTTCGTCAGAGACGGGGGTGTTGACTTCATGGTCAACTCTTGCCAGATGTTTATTGTTGTGGGCAATGAGTCTTGTTTTTACAGTTGTCGGACGATTTTTGTCAATTACAATTAAATCACTGTTTATGTTATTCTTTTTTATCAGTGTTTCAAACAGAGTTTTGTATAAATCATCACCGATAACACCCGTGAGATATACAGTCCCTCCAAGAGAGGCTATATTATTTGCTACATTTGCTGCACCTCCGGGGAGATAAGTTTTGTTCTTCACCTCGAGAACCGGAACGGGTGCCTCCGGAGAAAGTCTGTTTGCCTTTCCCCAGAGATACTCGTCAAGTATTATATCTCCTAAAACAAGGATTTTTGCATTTTTGAAATTTTCAATTAAAGAAAACAGATTGTCCTTTAAATTTTTATCCACGTATTATTCCTTTGCTGATTTTTGAGAGTCCATTAATGCCGGATTTTTTTTTGCCTGTTCTTTGAGTTGTTTTTGAATAACTTCAGGGTTAAAGCTTGCATCTTTATACTCAATTTTAGCATTATTTTTCAAAGTGTTAACATATTCCTGCAAAACTTTTACCTTTTCCTGATTTTCAAGGAAGGATTTGATTTCAGGTTTTACTTTGTCAAAAGATTCTGCACCGGCTTTCTTTCTGTCGGTTACATATATTATGTGATATCCGTAAGGAGTAACAACTATTTCGCTTAATGTATTGGGTTTCATAGCGAATGCGGCTTTTGCAAAAGGCTCAACCATTTCTTCTTTTGCAAAAAATCCTAAATCTCCGCCCTGTTTTGCACTTATAGTGTCATCAGAATTTTCTTTTGCCACTTTAGCAAACTGTGACGGGTCTTTTTTCAGTTCTGCAAGAAGTTTCTGTGCTTTTTCAAGTTTTTTGGACATTTCCTGTTTAACCTGCGCATCTATCTGTTCTGCGCTCAAACCTTTTCCTGCCTCTGATGTAGCAATTTTTTCTTTCAGTTCTTCAGCGTTTGCACCGATTAGAATGTGTGAAGCTCTGACTTTGTCAGGATATTTAAACTGGTTAATATTCTTTTCATAGAATTTTTTAGCATCAGCATCGCTTACTGCAACAACAGAAAGTGTATCCACCAGTTTTTCAACCTTTACTTCGTCTGTCAGGTCTTTTTTGAACTGTGCGGAGGATATGCCGTTTTCCTTCAAAATCTGATTGAATTTTTCTTTAGAGCCGACTTTGTCTATAATGGTTTTCAGTTTGCTATCAATATCTTCGTTAGAAACTTTTATATGTTTCTTTTTGATTTCCTGATCAAGCAGTTTTTTCACAATCAGTTCGTTAACTACTCTATCCTTTAACATCAGATGCATAAAGCTGTTCGGGTCTTTTTTCATATCAATACCCATCTGCGCAAACATTGAGTTGTTTGCAACAGCATCAAAAGCCTGTTCGTACTGTTGTTTTGTAATAGATTCATTATTAACTTTGATAATTGCATTTCTGTCTCCGAGTACACAACCGCTTAAAAGCATTGTGGATAAAGCAATTGTCACTAATAATTTTGTTCTCTTCATTTGAAACTCCTTAAGCCTATCTGATTAATTATTTATTATTTGTATATTCATAGCTAATCTTATTTATATAATAAAATAAATCCGCCAATATGTTAAATACTTCTTCAAA
>CALUTO010000028.1 GCA_944323735.1 Candidatus Gastranaerophilales bacterium | reverse complement strand
CCTACGCTCGTAGATGTTTGCTGCATTCCATTTCGGACAGGGGTTCGATTCCCCTCGTCTCCACCATTTATTCATATTGCAAAGATTGAAGAAAAAGGAATCGAACCCGATGCTGTCGCATAGTGGTTCTTCCCTCTCTTAAAATATGACATTTAGTCATATTTTATTCGGCAGAGTCCTCGTCTCCACTATAAAACGGGAAATTTAAAATTGAAAGTTTTTTTTACAACAAGGTTTTGACCTGTATGCTTATCTTCTTTTACTAAAAATGCTTCATAAATACCGGCTCCACTCATATAATGATCTCTATTATAAACCATAACATCGCAATCATTTTTTTCAGCAAATTTTTTGATTTCTTTTATTTCTTTTTTAGGGGATAAATTTTTTGTGCTGCCTGCAAGAAATACTTGTCCCTTAAAATTAATACCATTCATTATAAAACCTCCATTTTTATAGTTGCTTTAAAAACTATAATTCTATTTTTTGCCAGATCTATAACAAATCTTAATCAATCTTAATAATGAATAATGTATAAAATCAGGTTCTTTTTCTGTGCGATTACTTTGAGTCTGTCGGTTGGGCATACCTGAAATGTATACAAAATTCATCACAGTAACTGAGTGATTCTGCCAGTCCAAACATTTAGATTTTCAAATATTCTCCAGCTATTTTTCAGATCCATAAAAATCCTATGATACATGAAGTTATAATCGCCTTTACATTTTACACTAATACGGTGTGGTCGTTGGTTTTTATAATTTGTTGCTGTATTTTCTATATGTCTTGAGATGCTGTTTCCGGGACCGGGTATAACAACTTTAGACATTAATTCTCCATTATTCGTAAATTTTATGATATTAGTACCGGTTTTAGGTAAAATTTTTACTGTTCTTTGAATTGCACTGTGTTTATTATTTACGAATCTGGAAATTCCATAAATTTTAGCCATATTAACCGCCTTAGTTTGTTATTTATACTTACTAAAGCATAAAGAATATTTTTGGGGTTAAATATTAATTTTTAGTTACATTTATGCTAACCTGTTTATATGCAGGAAAATATTTTATACATAATCGCTGGAGCAAACGGCAGCGGGAAAAGTACCTTAGCTAGTGAACTTTTACCTTCAGAGAATCTTGATTTTTTAAATGCAGATGAAGTTGCAAAAGAAATCTGTCCTGAAAATATTGAAAGTGTAAAAATAAAAGCAGGCAAAATTGTTTTGGAAAGACTTGAAAAATTGCTAAACAATCAAAAATCTTTCGCAATAGAAACGACTTTAGCCGGTAAAAATCATATAAAAACTATAAAAAAAGCCAAGAATTTAGGTTATTATACAGTTTTAATTTATTCTTATCTGGATAGTCCGATTTTATGTGAAAACAGAATTAAAATTAGAGTATTAACCGGCGGACACAATATTCCCCAAAATGACATAATAAGAAGATTTTACAGAAGTAAAGAAAACTTCTGGAATACATATAAAGACCTGGTTGATGAATGGGATTTATTCTATAACGGCACATCAGAGTATATTTTAGTTGCTCAATCCAGCGATAGTAAGATTGAAATATACAACGAAAATTTGTATAATGAATTTACAAAGGATTTTAAATAATGACAAAGTTATCTGAAAAACTGTTAAAACTCGGTAACAGGGCGATAAAAAAAGCTCAGGAAAATAACCGTAAGAAAGGTATCCCAAATGTATATTGCATAAACGGTAAAATCATTTTTGAACTGCCGAACGGGGAAATTACAACAAAATACAGTTTTTCATAAATAGTTAAAACTTTTGTAATTTATCATTAAACCGATTGTTACTTTACAAGAGTCCTCGTCTCCACCATATTTCATATTGCAACGATTGAAGAAATAGGAAACGAATCCGATGCTGTCGCATAGTGGTTCTTCCCTCTCATAAAATATGACTATCTTTTAATGTCCGGTTTGTTGCAGATACAATAAAAAGTCGCTCGGGTAAGTATGTCAAAACTCAACCTACAAATATTGTCCATTATCTTTTGTTATTTTGTGCTGACTTGATATAAGCAAAATCTTTTTGTTTTAATTTAGAATCTCTTATACTATACTTCCGCTGATAGATTCAAGATTTCTTAAATCTGTTATGTGAGAATCTTCGAAATATGCATTCCCGCCGATTGCTTTAAGATTTCCTAAATCTGTTACCTGTGAATGACGGAAATCAGCGTTTCCGCCGATTGTTTTAAGCTTGCCTAAATTCGTTACCAGTGAATTTGAAAAACCGGCATTCCCTCCAATATATTTCATATTTTTCAAATCTGTTACCTTTGAATACTCGAACAAAGCATCCCTGCCGATTGCTTTAAGATTTCCTAAATCAGCTACATGTGAATTACTGAAATCAGCAGCACCGCTGATAGATTCAAGATTTCCTAAATCTGTTACCATTGCTTCTGCTAAATTTTCAGAAGAATTACCTTCATAAAGATAACCGTTTACCCCGTTTTTTATGTAATCAGCAGCACCGCAATGACCGGCTGTTATAACAGGACATCCGACACTAAGTGCCTCGGCGGCTACCATTCCAAAAGGTTCAATGAGGGAGGGCATAAGAATACAATCTGCTAAATTATAAAACCTGCCCATATCATTTTGCCTGCCGGTAAACTCACAAAACTCTTCAATCCTGTATAATTTAACAAGAGACCGAACAGCAATGTTATTAGAAGGATAAATAAAAATTACCCTGAACTTTATATTTTTCTTTTTTAACTCTTTTATAGCACGAAAGAGGAGATATCCGCCTTTTCTTGCAAATCCGAGTGCTGAAATACCAAATGTGAATATTCCGTTTTTATATTTTTTTATTTGATAACGTTCAACCGGCGGCGGGATTATTTCCAACCGGTCTTTCTGTACACCGTAATTATTGAGAATATCACGTTTTAAAATTTCTGAAGAAGCAATAACTTTCCGGCATTTGCAAATATTTTCTTTTGTTTTATAAAATTCTGACAGACGTCTCCTGTGATGCTTGTAACAAAATATTTTATAAAAGAAATATCTGAGCGGGGTTGACATCATTTTTACCCTGTACGTATAACTGTGGTCATGGATGTATGTGATATCTGACGGAACACAGGCTTTGTCAGAAAGTACAAAATCATAATCAGCACGGAAATTTTCAATTTCATTAAAACAAAATACTTTATCAAAAATTTCAGGATGTTCAATTGATTTTCTGTCTGCAAACAAATCTATCGTGTATCCGCTGTGTTTTAGACCATTTAATAATATATAGTTAAGCTTCACACCGCCGGATGAAAAATTGTTATCCATATAAAAATTTGTAACAAAAGCAATTTTTTTATTAGTCATTATATGTCTTAAATAATTTATAAATTATATTTTACAACTTATAACATGGTTATATTTATAAATCAATGTTTATACACTTATAAATTATGGACAAGAAAACACTGCTGAAAAAATTTGGTAAAAATGTAAAAATAGAACGTATTAAACAAGACTTAACACAGGAAAAACTTGCAGAAATTATGGATGTATCCCAGAATTATATTGCAAATATTGAGTGCGGGAAAGCAAATATGTCACTTGCAAAAGTGCTGGAACTTGCTAATTATCTTAATATCCGAATCGAAAAACTACTTAATTTCAGCGACTGATAAACTTACTTTTTCTCAATTTAAGCATATAATTGACAAAAGAAGCGGAATACCGGTACGAGTTTTTCAAGCTAAAGCTAAAAGAATTTGTTTTGTAAGCAGGTAGTATTAGTAAATTAAAAATTACCGCAATACAAAAGCACTTTTATTATCAATCTTTCTGTTATTTTCTGTTACAGGGAGTATTTTGTTTGTATATTAATATTTTTGTGCCCGTTAATTAAACGTTTTTTCCATAATATAGTCGTCCATAATAAAACCGCCGCCTATGTCTGTTTCAACTGCATCAATTTTTTGAAATCCGAGATTGTTATATACATAAACAGAGGTCATGTTGTATTTGTTTACGGTTAGACGTATTTTAGAAATATTGTTTTGTTTTGCATAATTTTCCGCAAACTCTATTGAACTGCGTCCAAGCCCTTTGCCTCTCATTTCTTGTTTAAGATACAGTTTTGAGAGGAATAAAAAGTCATCTTTCAGGCAGAAACCGAGATATCCGGCCGGTATGCCGTTGTCAAAAATCAAATAGTACTCATAACCGCTTTTTATTTGCTCCTCTAAAGCTTGTTCTGATTGAAAATTGTTTAGCATGTAGTCTATTTGTTGTTTTGTGAGAATTTTTATATAGTGTTCATTCCATATTTCATCTGCAAGTTCTGCAACCTGTTTTGTTTTTTCCTGTGTATCTGTTTTTTCAAATGAAATCATAAATCATTGTACTCTTTTTGTATGTTTATAATATTTATTTTAATACAAAACAGATTATGAAGTTTATTTTTCATCTTTTTGCAGACACATAAGTGCTTTTAAAACATCTTCCGTATGTCCCGTAACTTTTACATCTTTCCAGATATATCGGACTATGCCTTCTCTGTCAATTAAGAAAGTAGAACGTATAACCTTTTTATCCTCCAGATTTTCCGCCTGTAAAACTCCGTAAAGATTATGAACAGATTCATCCGGGTCGGAGAGGAGAGGTATGTCTATGTCATATTTTTCCTGAAATTTTTTGTGTTTTTCTATGCTGTCTCTGCTTACTCCGAGAACAATCACAGTGTCGGCAAGATGCCCGAAATAGTCTGAGAAATCAACAGCTTCGACTGTACACGCTGCTGTATCATCCTGAGGATAAAAATATAAAACTATATATCTGCCGTTATAATCAGAAAGTCTGAATTCCTTTTCATCTCCGTCTGTATCAACGCCGGTGAGTTTGAAATCTTGAGCTTTTTTATTGATTTCTATCATTCTTTTCTCCTTTTTATTTAATATAAGGAGTTTTATTGCTATATTTATCCGACATTGTGTCAATTTGTATATAACTTTTGAGTGTGATAAAATTTATACACAGGAGTTTTGGCTTAGGTAGAAAGTATAGCTGTCAAAAGCTGAAAATATAAAAAATGTCAAAAAAATTGTCAATAGCATTAATCTGGCACATGCACCAGCCTGCTTACCAGACAGGCAGAGACTCCATATACCTTATGCCATGGGTTCGTATGCATGCTATAAAAGACTATCTGGATATGCTGTTGATAATGGATAATTATCCTTCTTTGAAGCTGAATTTTAATCTTGTGCCCGTGCTTGTTGATTCTATATATGACTATGGATATAACGGAGCTCATGATATCTATTCGAAATTAACTATTGCCGAAAAACTTTCTGATGAAGAAAAAGAGTTTGTTCTAAACCATTTTTTTGATGCAAATTACAAAAATATGGTGCTGCACCATGAAGAATACAAAAAACTCTATGAAAAAAGGTATTCAAGAGAAGATATTTCAATAAACGACTTTACGGAACAGGAATATTTTGCCGTTATGGCGTGGTTTAATCTGGCCTGGTTTGACCCGTACTGGCGAAAATCGGATGAGCTGGTGCGTATTGCCGGAAAAAAGAATGAAGAGTTTACGCTCGAGGACCGGCAGACTATTATTGAGCTACAGCGAAAAATATGCAGGGAAATTGTTCCGCAATACAAAAAATATCAGCAGGCAGGACGTATAGAAATTTCCGTAAGTCCATATTATCATCCTATTTTACCTTTGCTTCTTGATATAAATGAAACCGAAAAATCAAATCCAAGTTTAAAAGCTCCAAAGCTACATACAGGCATGAAAGACGATGCGATATGGCAGGTAAAAAGTGCACTGGACAAATTCGAAGAACTTTTTGGCAAAAGACCGGAGGGTGTCTGGCCATCTGAACATTGTATAAGCAAAAAGACGCTGGAATTGTTTATGGATTTGGGCGTAAAGTGGACAATATCCGACGAAGGTGTTCTTGAACAATCTCTAAAAACAGAGTTCGTTCGTGATTTTCGGGGATATCTTGAAGATCCTTATGACTTATGCAATGTATATTCTTTTAACACAATTGGAAAAAAAATAGATATTTTATTCAGAGATTCTGTTTTGCCTAATCTCATTGCTTTTGAGTATCCGAACCACAATCCGGAAAAAGCTGCATATGACCTTTTTGACAGGATAAAAACAATACAGGCAAAACTCCGTAATTCTCCCGAACAAAACCATTTATTGACTATAGCAATGGATGGTGAGAACTGCTGGGAAAATTATGCTGAGGACGGGCATTTATTCCTTTCTGCGCTTTATAAACTTCTAACGGATGATGAAGGGCTCGAAACCGTCCGGGTAAGTGATTATCTGGAAAAATCAGAACATTCTGTCCGGTTGAGCCGTATTCACCCGGGGTCGTGGATAAATCGTGATTTTAGTTTATGGGCAGGCGAACCGACAAAAAATCTTGCATGGGAGTATTTAGACAAAACAAGAGCTGATTTGATTTCTTTCGAAAAGGAAAAACCTGATAAAGAACTGTTGAGACAGGCATGGAACGAAGTTTATGTGTGTGAGGGTAGCGACTGGTACTGGTGGTACGGAGAGCCGAATGACTCGGGTCAGGATGAAATTTTTGATTTAATATTTCGTGAGCGGCTGCAGAATGTGTATAAAATACTGAATAAGCCGGTTCCTGACTATTTAAACCAGCCGTTGATTTCTTATTTTACAAAAGGTTCAAGATATCCGAGAGGTGATGTGGGCGGATTTGAGCTGGACGGCTGTACGCAGGAAAACTGGAAAAATGCAGGCTGTATTGATATTCCGTCTACTCCGACAATGCAGGAGAACAGGCTTTTTAACAAAATTTATTTCGGAAGTGATGCTGACAATTTGTATCTCAGATTCGATATAAACAAATTCAATTTTGATAAGTCCACAGGTTTTAAAGAGTTGTATAACGTATACATCTATTTTAGAAATAAACCGGTAAAAACAGGTGCTGCGCACATAAGAGCAATTAATAGAACAGATGCTGTGTTGCCTCTGCTCAAAGAGCTTTATTCTTCTGAAGTCAGACTTTCGTTTTTCCGGAATTTTTATTTTAATGCAATATTATCGCATGCAAATACGGATTGCTTATGGATTTACCAGCTGCAAAACAATATAAAATTTGTTTTTAAGGATTTTGTTGAAGTCCGCATACCATTTGATGATATAGGTGTAACCCGTGACAGTGCAGTTGAATTTTTTGTAATCCAGAGCCAGTCAGGATTAGTTGATGCATTCTATCCTCAAAACTCCCTGCTTTCAGTCGTTCGCCGTTAATGCTTAATATGTTGCTTCTGTCACGATATCCATTTTTTCTTTAAACACAGGTGACGGGAAAAATTTGGTGTAATCCGCAATTGTAGAGGCGTCACCGGTAAGAACATTCAGGTATTTTTCTGCTCTTGATACAGCTACATAAAACAGCCTTAATGCTTCGTTTTTCTCTCTCGGCTTTCTCCAGATTTCATTATAGACAAGTGCTTTTGCTGTCGGATTTCCTTCGAATTTTCTTATCAGAATTCCGTGTCCGGGTTTGTTTCCGTATTGAAAATCGAAGTTTATGTTTGTATCCTGTTTTGACGGGTTAGAAAGCAATGAAAGAACAAATACATACGGAAATTCCAGCCCTTTGCTGGCATGGATGGTAAGCAGCTGAACAGCATCAGGAGTGGAGGACGCAATCGACGGAAACTCAAAATTTCTGTCCTCTTTAATTTTCTCAATATAGTCAAGAAAGTTTTTTGCGCTGACATAGTTGTCTGATTCTATATAATCTGAGAGAATTTTTTCAAAAACTCTTAAATTCCTTTCCGAAAGCCGGTTTTCTGTTTGTGTTGATGGAACATACGGCTGGATTGAATTTATAAGTTTGTAATAACATTGAAGCAAAGAAAAACTTTTGCGTTTGAGTTTAACAGCGTTCATTGTCTCAAAAATCTGTTTTACATAGTTTTTTGTTTGTTCTTCCAGGTCAGTCAGGTCAGTTTCGCTATTTAAGAGAACAAATCTCAATTTGTCACAGAAGTTCATTCTTTTGAGTTCATCAAATTCTTTTGTTTCAAGAATTTTTTTGTCGAGTGATAGTTTTAAACGATAGACCTGCGCATCTGAAAGCTTTATTTTAAAAATTCTTATGAGAGCTATTTCATCGGTTGCATCTGAAAAATACCTTAAAAGTGCAATGGCATTTTTTATAACAGGCTCGTTAAAAAATCCAGTGTTTACTTTTTTTACGGAAGGAATACCTGATTTTGCCAGATATTTTTCCACAAGCTCTGCCTGTGCATGGGATTTTACCAGAACTGCAAAATCTTTAAAATTTGCTTTGTCCTGTTCTTTTAGTTTTAAAATTTCCTGTGCAATGTATTGTGCTTCAGCTATTTTGTGCTCGTTTCTGTCCGCTGTATTGCAGAATTCGGTGTATTTTACGTATTTGTTTTCTCCGTCTGCTTTTTTAAAGGCTTCAAGTGCCTCATCGAGCTGTAAATGTTTTTCTGTCACGTAGTTTACTGTGTCGAGTACGTAGTTTGTGGAGCGGTAGTTTGTTTTCAGACGGATTTCTTCATATTTTTTACCGTATTTCTGTTCAATATATTTGTGAAGAACTTCGAGGTTTTCCATCTGCGCAAATCGGAATCCGTAAATGGATTGCTTTCTGTCTCCTACAAAAGTTATATCAGCATCATCAGGAGAGAGAAGAAGTTTTATAAGCTCCAGCTGAGATCCGTTTGTGTCCTGAAATTCGTCTATAATAAGATGCTTAAAATATTTTGAATAGTATGTTCTCAAAAGTTCATTGTGCTTAAAAATATATATGGTTTTGTTAATAAGGTCATCAAAGTCTATCAAATCTGCGTTTTCAAGCTCTTTGCAGTATACCGCATAAATGAGTGCAATAACCTGTGCAAGATACCTTTCATACGGTGCAATTTTTTCAAGACATTCCGGAAAACCAGAGGCATATCCCCAGTTTTCAGCTTTGGCTTTTCCGTTTTTGTCGAGTATAAGCTTTGCGGAGGCAATAGCTGAAAATGCACCTTTGTCAGAGTTTTTGCCTTTTGCATCTGTTTTTATATCCTCAAATTTGCAAAAACTGTCAGAATATGGCTTTAGGTGTTCTTCCCAGCTGTTTATATAACTATCTTTGTCAGTAAATCCGAAAGACAGAGTTTCAAGAGTTTTTGAAAAGTCGGAAGTTGAACGGAGGGCTTTATCAAGAAATTCTTCCGGTTCAAGACCGAGTGATTTTATTTTTTTTATAACAAAATATATTTCATCAAAAATTGTGTCCAGATTATCGATTTTGTTTAGGATTTTCAGGTTGTGCGCACTCAAAATATCGGGCTCCACACCGAGTTTTGCTGCAATAGTTGTTATGTTATCTATAGTTTTGTACTCATTGTATTTTATGCGTTTTATTATATTTGAATATATTTTTTCCAGTTCCTGCTCTTCCCCCATTTTAAAAGCGGGTGAAAGACCTGCTTCAATGGAATGCTTTTTTAAAATCCTGCTGCAAAAACTGTGAAAAGTGGAAACCCACAGGTCATTTGCGTCTATGCCGTTTTCTTCGAGTTCTTTTACTATTCTGCTTTTCATCTCGCCTGCAGCTTTGTCCGTAAATGTGATGACCAGAAGCCTTTGTGGCGCATCTTCTACTCCTGTTTTCATCAGGTCAAAGACCAGCTTAACAAAACGTTTCGAGATGATTTTTGTTTTTCCTGTGCCTGCACCGGCAACAATTTTTGTGCAGGAGTTTATCGGATTTTCAACAGCTTTTTTCTGCTCTGCGTTAAGACCTTCCGTGAACTGTTCAATAGAAAAATTAATCATCATTTCCTCCGTCGCACAAAAATTCATACGGGCAGTTTTTACATTTGAAGTTGTCTTTTTCAGGTTTAAAATTCGAGGTTTCTCTTATTTTGTCAGCAACTTCTGTTTTCAGGTTTTTTAATATCCTGTCTGAGTATTGCCGGAGCGTATCAGCTGATACAACATCGTCAACACAGCCTCCGTCAATTGCTGGTCTTATGTATTTTAGTCCGAGCGTACACAGCTTACATTTTATATTCTCAAGGTTTTTTGCATACAGAGAAGCTATGTAATACAGTGGAATCTGATAAGGATATTCTTTTTTCAGGTTTTCAGGATTGCCTTTGCCGGTTTTTGTCTTAAAAGAAACGCCGTTTTCGCTCACATAATGAGAAAGCATTTCTCTGTTTTGCATACCTGTTTTGTAATCAAACAGTGAATATTGACCGTCTTTTTCTGTTATTATGTCTATTCTTCCGTCGAATTCTGTATTCGGGATTTCATCTGTTTTAAACCGGAATTCTGTTTCTGCAATTGCGCTGTCCGGCACGTCATTAAAAAATCCGTGTTTTTCCAGCTCTTCGATTGCAGATATAAAGTTCTCTCTCATTTCTTCCCTGCTAAGCATATCAGATGTCAAAAGCGTTTCTATATCATTTTCGCTGAAACCTGATTCAATCGCATTATCCGGTTCTGTCTCGCAGTTAAAATATGCGTTTGTAATATTCATAAGGGTTTCTTTTGTGAATGATTTCAGATATTTTTCTAAAAATACCTGCATAATGGTATGCACAGCACTACCGTATGATGCAAAAAACGTTCCTCTGTCTTTGAGGTTAAGCAGGTTCGCAAGATAGTATTTTCTCGGGCAGGTCTGAAAATGTCTTATTGCGGAGGCATTAAGTTTCAGGATATCATCTGCTGGAATAACTTTTGATGAAGGAATAAATTCCATCCGGTCTTTCACGGTAGTTTCCTGCTCGATTTCTTCTTTTTGGATAGTTATTTCTTTTGTCCTGTCAGGATTAACGGCAGATATTCTGTTAAAGAAAGCAGAGGGTTGAATTTGTTTTTTGTCCTCATATACATGGGTTGAGACAGTTAGTGTCGCTGATGATCTTGTCATTCCGAGGTACATAAGAGCACTTTCTTCTGCCATTACTGTTTTTTCATCCGGAATGACTTTTCCGAAGCAGGGATTTATTTTTTGCAGGTTATTTGAGACTTCTGTGTTTGCATATACTGATATAAACTGTGTAAATCTGTCCTGCGCAGGCAGTGATTTTTCTGTCAGAGACGGGATATACACATGTTTAAATGTCATTCCTTTTGTTCTGAAAAACGGTAGTACACGGACATAATCCGTGTTTTTTAACTCTCTTTCAACAGGCTGATTTATGACATCAAGAATGAGTGAAAGAGACGGCTTTTTGTTCAACAGGCTTCCGTACAAAAACTCAATGTCTTTGATTTTTCCGGCAAGCATTTTTATCTCCGGACGATTAGCATCAATGGTTTCTTTTTCTTTTGACGCACAGAAAAAGATAATATCAGTAAAACGGTTTTCTCTGTATAGTTCATATATTTTTGCAATTGCGCCGAATTCAATAGCCAGTGCTTTGCTGTCGGTGTCAGACAATGTTTTTATGTTTTCATAAATGACATTAAGCAGAGACGGTTTGTTATGCTCCTGTTTTATACTGAGGAGTCTGTCCGCTGCGTAACTGTTTTCTATCGTGTCATAGAGTATATTTTCTAAGTACAAATCCAGTTCTTCAAAAATAATCTCTCGGTCTGAACGTGGCATAACTCCGATTGAGTTAAAGTCATTTTTTGAAAATGCATCCATATTAAGCTTTTCAAAAATCATACAGATATTGATATAGCGTGTGAGTTTCAGTTTGAAATTATTCAGGTTTTCGTCATAAATTTCAATACCTGCCGGTATTTCATTAACCTTGAAAAAGTCCAGTATCTTTTGCTTAAAACTGTTTTCACGGATAAGAACAGCGTAGTCGCTGTATTTACCTTCGCCTGCATTTACTTTTTCTTTTATTTCCCCTGAAATATAGCTAAGTTCGTCGTGTAAGTCCTGAAATATCAAACAGGATACGGTATTCTTAGAAGGCACGAAGTTTTTGTCCGTAAGAAACAGTGCCTGAGAAACAATATCTTCGCTTCTGTAAATTTTATCAGCATTCTGTTTTTCAAAATCGTCAAAATTTGCATTTACACCGGAAGTGAGCCTTATTTTTGCGTGTTCATCTGCACAGAAGAGGAGCTCTTTGCCGAGTTTTTTTATTAGTTCCGTCTGAGCAAACGACATATCCTGCACTCCGTCAACAGCTATAAAATCATACTCCGGCAGCTTTTCCAGATTCATCGCAATACCCGCAGATTCTCTGTAGTCTAAGAGATTGTGCTCTTTTAAAAACGCATTATATTTTTCATAGACTTCACACACAAGCAGTAATCTGTTTTTGTCAATGTCTGAAATATCTGCATTTTGAACGGCATTTTGTAAATCATCAGGAGATAGAAGATTGTTTTTCAAAGCACCGAACAAATTATACAATTCCGAGGAAAATCGTGAAGATTTTGTCAGGGCAAAAAGTGTGGGATTTTTCTTAAACACATCTTTTGAAATATTTAAAATAATATCAATGCCCAGAAAATCAGACAGTATTTTCTTTTCATAACCGTTTTCCGTAAAAATCCTTTGAATAAGATTTTCAATAGAAACAGGTTTGAAAATTTCTGTTTGTTCGTTTAATGAAAATGTAAGAGCAAGTTTTTTGCCCTCATACTGAGCGGCTGTGTTTTTTATATATTCTGTTTTTCCGCTTCCTGCTGCCCCGTTTATATATAATCTTTTCTGCATGGTATAAATTTTAGCATATTTTATACAGTATTTGTTAATTTTTTCTAAAATAAAGGGTTAGTACATGTATTTAATTCATTTTTGTCAGATAATCGTTTATGATATGCAGGTAATTTTTAAGGAGAATTGCCATGCAAAAATATGAATGTTTAGTATGTATGTACGTCTATGACCCCGCTGAAAACAATAATGTAGCATTTGAAGATTTGCCTGAGGACTGGACATGTCCTTTGTGCGGTGCGTCAAAAGACCAATTTACAAAAACAGAATAGAATTAAATAAGAGAAGGAGAAAAAGATATGAAAATGCTTCCGATAAAAAATAATGTATATTATCTGGGTTCAAAAGATATTAACAGAAAGCTTTTTGACCAGCTTATACCGCTGCCGCAGGGTACTACCTACAACTCTTATCTCGTTGTCGGCAGTGAAAAAACAGCTCTGGTTGATACAATGTATCCTAAAAAAATACATGAGCTTATCGACAAACTGGATGCAGAGGGAATCAAAAAGGTAGATTACATTATTGCAAATCACGGTGAACAGGATCACTCAGGCGCACTGCCGACACTTGTTGCAAAATACCCTGACGCAAAAATAGTTACAAACGCAAAATGCAAAGATATCGTTCAGAATCTTTTACATCTTGATGAAGAAAAATTTCATGTTGTAGGGGACGGTGATGAACTTTCTCTGGGAGACAAAACTGTTAAATTCATTCTTGCCCCATGGGTGCACTGGCCTGATACAATGTTCAGCTATTTAAAAGAAGATAAAATGCTTTTCACCTGCGACTTTTTAGGTGCACATTATACGAAAAACGACCTTTTTGCGGATTACACGGATGAGCTTGTTGAAGCTGCAAAAAGATATTATGCGGAAATTATTATGCCGTTTAGAAATTTTGCAAAAAAATATACACAAATGGTTAAAGGAATGGATGTTGAAATTATTATGCCGAGCCACGGGCCTGTGTATGATAAACCTGAATTTATTCTTAATCTCTATGATTTATGGACATCAGACAAGGTAGAAAACAAAGTTGTTATTCCGTATGTTTCGATGTATGAAAGTACAAAAATGCTTGTGGATGAACTGGCAACGCATTTAAGAGCGAAAAATATCGACGTGAAACTTTTTGACCTTGTAAACTGCGATGAAGGCGAACTGACAATGGAGCTTGTTGATGCTGCGACTGTTGTGTTCGGTGCTTCTATGGTTCTTGCAGGGCCCCATCCTGCTGCTGTTACCGCTGCATATCTTGTAAATGCAATAAGACCGAAAGTTAAATATTATGCAATAGTCGGTTCATACGGCTGGGGCGGAAAACTTACGGAAACTCTTGAGAGCATGCTGACTATAATTAAGCCTGAAAAACTTGATTATATAGTAGTAAAAGGCAAACCTACCGAAGATGATTTGAAAAAGGCAGCAGACCTTGCAGCACTTATTGCGGAAAAACACAAAGCTCTTCAGGCAAATTAAAATTATATTAAAAAACCCGTGATATTCACGGGCTTTTTAATATATTATGAAAAAATTAATACAGTTATATTCTTTTTAATACTTTACATGGATTTCCTGCAGCAATAACATTTTCCGGTATATTTCGGTTTACCACGCTGCCTGCTCCGATTACGGTATTTGCACCTATAGTCACTCCGGGCAGTACTACAACGTTTCCGCCTATCCAGACATTATTTCCTATGATTATCGGTGAGGCATATGCGTATCCGCAAATACGTGCTTCTGTTTCTATCGGGTGGTGTGTCGTGTAAAACCCGCAGTTCGGACCGACAAAAACATTGTCTCCGAATATGACTTTTGCTGCGTCAAGTATAACAAGATTGTGGTTTGAGTAAAAATTCTCTCCTATTTCTATATTGTAGCCGTAATCACAGTAAAACGGTGATTCTATATAAAACAGATTTTTAGTTCTGCCTAAAATTCTAACTGCCATGTCTCTTTTATGGCCCGCCATTTCAGGATATATTCTGTTATATTTATGACAGAGATTTTTGCATTTTATTCTTTCTGCATAGAGTTTTCTGTCAGAGCCGGAGTCGTAGCGCAAACCGTTTTGCATTTTTTCTTTTTCGTCCATATTGTCATCCTTTTTTAGAATGATAATATTTATTACCGGAAAAGTGCTTAGCCGGAATGTTTTTATTATGGATATATTTTTGAAAAGAAAATTTTAATAGTTTATCTTGAATAAATATCTTCTTTTTTTACGGCTACATCTTCAGGCATGTAATTGTTAAGATAATCTACAGCCTCTGCCGGCGTTGCTGCAATGTAATAAATTTTTTCTGCTTTTTTATTTGCAAATTTTTGTTTAATTATGTCATTAAAAAATCGGATAAGGTTGTTATAAAATCCGTTTGTATTTAGAATAACTATGGCTTTTGTGTTATAGCCGAGCTGCTTTTGTACAATCATTTCTCCGAGTTCTTCCAGAGTTCCGAAGCCGCCGGGAAGTGCAATCAGTGCATCTGACATTTCGTCCATTTTAGCTTTTCTTGTCCGCATACACGGAGTTTCTATAAATTCATCGCAATAACCGGAATGTACATCAAATTTTCTTAATTTTTCCGGCATAATTCCGGTGAGCCGGCTGCCGTTTCTTTTTGCTTCTCCAGCACAGGCCCACATTAGTCCCAGGCAGCTTCCTCCGTATACGATATTGTATTTATTTTGTGCAAGCAGTCTTCCAAGTTCTTCTGCTTCTTTGTAATATATATCTTCCAGAAAATTGCAGGAAGATGCGAATATACATACGTTTCTAATCATTTTGTCTGTAATACCTGTTTGTGTCGTTTTTTATGATAACATATATTTATGTCTTTCAATGAGTGATTTTTATGAAAAATTTATTAAAAGTATTTGTTTCGTTAATACCTGTTAAAAATATAAGAAAAAGACTCAGAAGAAAACTTGAGTTTTCTGAATGTTTTGAAAAACAGCTTAGAGCTTATGAGTTTTTAAGAGAAAAATATGTAGAACCTTATCTGAAAAATCAGATGCCCCGTTTTCAAGCTGTTGCAAAGAAAATCATCGGCACTGATAAAATTATCTGGCAGTACTGGGGGCAGGGTATTAATGAAAATGTACCGCCCGTTGTTTTAAAGTGTTTTAGCTCTGTTAAGCAATATATGGGCGATGAGTATGAAATCGTGATAATTACCGATGAAAATATCAGGGAGTATGTAGATATACCTGACTTTATTTATGAAAAATTAAAAGATAAGAATAATAATTTTTCTTATGCCTTGTTCTCGGATATTATCCGTTTGTATCTATTGTCGGCTTACGGAGGTGTGTGGATTGATGCTACTATTCTGTTAACCGGCAGAATAGAAGAAAATCTGCTTAAAAAAAACTTTTTTGCTTTTCAAAGAGCTCAAAAACCTATAGATTACAAATACTGGGAAAACTTTAACTTTAAGTATTTTTCATGGCATGAGGGTTTCAAGATAAATTTTTTGAACAGTTTTATAATTGCCCGGAAAAATAATTTACTTATAACTACACTTAAAGACTTACTTGTAAATTACTGGAAAAATGAAAAGACTGTTATTCATTATTACATTTTTCAAATTATGTTTGATTGTTTGGTGAAGGATTACGGATTTGGAGACGTCAATTGTGAAATTGTAAGCGATGTACTTCCTCATTTTATGCAGTCTCATTTAAAAAGTAGATTTTCGAAAAATTTATGGAAAAAATGCTGTGCAGTATCTTCAATTCACAAACTTACTTATATAAAATCTTATCCGAAAAAATCTCTTGCTGATTTTATTCTGAACAGTCTTTAATTTTATTTTTTGATTTCAATCTGTCCGTATTTTACAAATAAATCGTTTATAATATAATAATTTTATGTTTATTAGTAAAGTTGTCTAAAGGATTTGAAAAAATGACCGTAAAAATTGAAAAACAAGATAAGAATATGGTTAAGCTTGATATCGAAATTGATACCGATACAGCCATGAAAGAATACAGCAAATCTTGTAAAAGACTTGCGCAGCGTGTAAATATTCCGGGTTTTAGAAAAGGTAAAGCACCGAGAAATGTTATAGAAAAATTTGTCGGGATAGAAGCAATACAAAGAGATGCGCTTGATTATATGCTGCCTGCGATTTTTGCTCAGGCTATCAGAGATAATAATTTGAATGTAATCACTGAACCATATCTTGAGTCATACAAATTTGAACCCGGAAAACCGGTCGAGGTCGTTGCAAAGATGGAATTAAAACCCGAGGTTAAAATTGAACAGTACAAAGGTTTGGAAGTTGATGTAGAAGAATATAAAACTGCAGATGAAGCTTTGGATAAAGAGCTTAAAGCACTTGCAGAAAGATATGCAACTTTAGAGCCTGTAATAAACAGAGAAACAACAGGTAAAGATATTGTTCTGATTGATTTTGAAGGCAGTGCAAACGGTGAGCCGATAAAAGGCGGAGCTTCAAAAAATTACATGCTGGACTTAGGAAACAGTAATTTTATTCCCGGATTTGCCGAACAGCTTGTAGGTAAAAAAATCGGTGAAGAATTTACGATTGATGTGAAGTTTCCTGATGAATACCACGATGAAAAACTGAAAGGACAGCCGGCACAATTTAAAATAAAAATTAATGAAATAAAAGAGAAAAATGTTCCGGAAATAAATGATGAGCTTGCCAAAAAAGTCGGGCCGTTCAAAACCATCGAAGATTTAAAAGCTGATATCCAAAAATATCTCGACAATACTGCAAATAGTGAAAACGAAAAAAGAAAATCAGGTAAAATTTTTGAAACAGTTCTTGAAAAACTCACGGTTGATGTGCAGGATTCTATGATTAACAGAGAGGCTCAGGTGCTGCTTGATGAATTTAAACAGAAAGTGAAATCCTCCGGTGTTGAATGGGATAAAGTTGTAGAGCAGGAAGGTCATGAAAAAATCTGGGATGAGCTTAGAAAAGAAGCTTTGAACAGAATTAAAAATTCTTTATTGATATCTGAAATTGCAAAACTTGAAAACATTCAGGTTACATCGGCTGATATTGAACAGAAGCTCAATGAACTTTCTGCAGTTTATGGCATGGATAGAAATATGATTTTGAAAGAAATTCAGAAAAATACAAACCTTATCCAATCCTTATCACAGCAGGCACTTAGCCAGAAAGTTACAAAATTCTTACTGGACAATAATAAATTTAATTTTGTAAAATCTGAAAAATAATCTATAATAATTACCATAACATTTCTTAAAAGAATAAAAAAATAAAAAGGAAAGGCAAATAAATTATGAGCTTTGTACCAACAGTTGTAGAACAGTCAAGCCGTGGAGAACGTGCATTCGATATTTTTTCGAGATTACTGAGAGAACGAATTATATTTTTGGGAACGCCGATTGATGATATGGTTGCGAACCTTGTTGTTGCGCAGATGCTGCTTCTTGACAGTGAAAATCCCGAAAAAGACATTATGCTCTACATAAATAGCCCCGGTGGAAGTGTTACTGCGGGATTCGCCATTTATGATACAATGCAGCACATTCGTTCAGATGTCTCTACGATATGTCTCGGTCAGGCAGCTAGTATGGGGGCATTTCTTCTGTCCTCCGGCACAAAGGGAAAAAGACTTGCTCTTCCGCACTCAAGAGTTCTTATCCACCAGCCGTTAGGCGGTGCCCAGGGGCAGGCTACGGATATTGAAATTCAGGCAGCTGAAATTCTCAGAATTAAAAAAGCACTTAATGAAATTCTTGCTGCAAATACCGGTCAGTCTATTAAGAAAATTGAAAAAGATACAGACAGAGACTATATTATGACTCCGGAAGAAGCCCTTGAATACGGTATGATAGACAAGGTTGTTACTATAGATAAACACAATAAAGATAATGCTGAATAAGCTCAGGAGATAAATAATGAAACACGATGACAGCCGTTTAAAATGTTCATTTTGCGGAAAAACTCAGGATCAGGTAAAAAAACTTATTGCCGGTCCGGAGGTGTACATCTGTGATGAATGTGTTGAGCTTTGTAACGAAATTCTTGATGAAGAATTTTTTGAAAACAAAGAAAAGACAGAAAAACAGGAAAAGCAGGAGGCTGATTTATCCAGGGTTCCAAAACCTCATGAAATTAAAGCTTATCTTGATGAAAATATTGTCGGTCAGGATGATGCAAAGAAGGTTTTGTCTGTTGCTGTTTACAATCACTATAAAAGAATTGCACATAACTCATCAGAAGCGGCTGAAAACGGTATAGAAATTCAAAAAAGCAATATTTTGCTCGTCGGACCGACCGGAAGCGGAAAAACTCTGCTTGCGCAAACACTTGCAAAAATGCTGGATGTGCCTTTTGCTGTTGCTGATGCTACTACTCTGACAGAAGCGGGGTATGTAGGTGATGATGTAGAAAATATTCTGCTCCGTCTTTATCAGAGTGCTGACTATGACGCACAAAAAGCGGAAAGAGGTATTATTTACATAGATGAAATAGACAAAATTGCGAGAAAATCAGAAAATCCCAGTATAACAAGGGATGTCAGCGGAGAGGGTGTTCAGCAGGCGTTATTGAAAATGATAGAAGGCACGGTTGCGAATGTTCCTCCTCAGGGCGGTCGTAAACATCCTCATCAGGAATTTATACAGATAGACACAAAAAATATTCTGTTTATTGTAGGCGGAGCTTTTGTCGGACTGGATAAAATTGTTGAAAGACGGGCTGATGAAGGTACGTCTCTGGGATTTGGTGCAAAGGCTCCTGCTACTACTGCAGAAAAAGAGGCTGCCGCACAAAAAATGCTTAAAAAACTTCAGCCTGAAGATTTGCTGAAATTTGGACTTATCCCTGAATTTATCGGTCGTGTTCCTATCTATGCAGTTCTTGACCAGCTAGATGAAGAAACATTAAAGATGATATTAACAGAACCAAAAAATGCAATATTGAAACAGTATCAGTGTCTGCTAAAAATGGATAATGTTGATTTGAAATTTGAGCCCGGAGCTATTGAACTGATTGCAAAAGAAGCAATAAAGAGAAAAACAGGTGCACGTGCATTACGTTCTATTGTTGAAGAACTTATGCTGAACATAATGTATGAAGTGCCTTCTCAGGAAGATATAAAAGAGTTTGTTGTTACGGCGGAGATGGTTCAAAAGCGGGATAAAGTTGCTGACCTGATACAATTGCCGCAAAAAAATAACGAGCCTGTAAAAATTACGGAAACTCATGAAGAAATTGCATAAAACAAAAAAGCCCTCATTTTTAGGGCTTTTTTAGCGTATTTAGCTGATAACACAGTTGTTCAGGTATTCAATAGTATTTATTTTGTTATCATAAAGGTATTTTAAAAATTCAAGATGTTCTCTGCTGTTAGATGAGACAACAAGATTTATCTCAAATCCGTCCGAGCAAAACGGTTCATAATCATAAATAACATAGCTGTTATATTTACTTTTCCACTCTTTTCTCTCAATTTTGCAGTTTGTTTCTAAAGCGAGATCTTCGAGCCATGGAACGATTTCTTTGCTCAGGTTGTTAAATTCCAGCTGTTTACGCTGATTTAAGTCGGTGTATTTTTCGCTAAGCATAATCAGACTCCTTAATCCTTCCCATGCTTCTCTATGAAGCATAAATTTCGATTTACAGGTATTTTAACGGGATTGTGGAAAAGATAAAATAGACCAACGTATTATAGGTTAGCTGTATAAATGTACTAT
>CALUTO010000027.1 GCA_944323735.1 Candidatus Gastranaerophilales bacterium | reverse complement strand
TCCCGATTCACTTGGTATGTATCGGGACTTGCGCAGCTATGCTGCTTCCTCTCGCTCGAAATGACATTTAGTCATTTTTAGAGTTGCGCTGCCCGATATTTCAAAGTTTACTCTGTTTCTTTTCGTAAAACAGTCAACTGCGTAGAACACCGTCTCAGAATTGTGCCGCTTAATTTTAAAACAACCGGTATTCTCAGACAGAAGTCCCTATACCCTATTTATTTTTAATGTACAACAAATTTATATTAAGCCAAACTATAAATCTTTTCAAGACTTAATCTAAAAATTAGTTGCAGCAACCTGCATTAATTTTTTTCTGTAAAACTCTACAGAGTGCGGGTCTTTTTCATTACCCATCAACCATTTATAAATTTCTGTCAGCATATTGGAAATATGAGAAAGATTTAGTCCCAGATGATGCTTCGATATGATTTCAAAAGACTGGTTTGCACAAAAAAGAGCCTTTTCTACTTCATTGTTCATAAGAAGCAGCTCTGCATACATTGTTTTGAACATCATTATAAAATATGGAGAAATATTTTCATCTTTTTCCATATTAAGCAGTGCATTGTTCAGTATGCCGGTTGCTGTTGAATTATTGTTTTCAAGCCTTTCGGTCTGTGCAATGAGATACCAGCACAGATATGTTATATTTTTGATTGCTTTTGCAGAGGACAAATCAAGAACGCTGTAGTATATCTGTTTTGCTTTTTTTGTATTTCCCATATTCTGGTAGGCAAATCCTATCATCAAATCACAGAAATGCTCTATCTGATGTAAACAGTATGAATTAGAAACCAGCTTCGCCTGATAAATATAATCGCCCATTACTTCCCAGTCCTGCAGCTTAAGGGCTGTCATTCCACGCAAAATCGGGTACAAAATTTGTGAATATTTATCATTAGAAAAATCTCTGTTCTCAAGTGCATTTAAATCCTGTGTAATGTTCTGTCCCGATAAAAATTTCTGCAGCAAAAGCAGCAGGCTAAAACACGAATATCCGCTTGAAACAGCTGATGCTATTGATGATATTTTTTCAAAAGCATCAGATTTAAGCTGTATTATTCGAGAAAGAGAAACAAAGAACAACGCATCTACAATCGCATCCTGAAATTGTTTTCTTGAAAAACCCTGTGGAAGTATGTTATCGCTTATATTATTTAAATGAATATATTTAAATAGTTCATCACCAAGTTCGACGCATTCATTCAGCCTGCCAAGATTGTAATAAAGTTCAAGCGTCACCATGTTTATTAAAAAGTAATTTAGATTAAAATTCCTGTCATGCGGATTAAAAGAGCTTGCCTGAGTTCTTGCCATAATTTTTCCGGCATATTCCAGTGCGTTTGCATAATTTCCGCTTAAAAGACAGCTTTGCACCAGTTTGTTTGCAACGGTTTTAATCTTTAAATCATCTCCGCCGAGTTCAAGATTTTCAAGCAGCAATTCAAGAAAATTGAGGATTTTTTCCGGATAGTATTTGTAGAGCATAATACTCATCTCTTCATAAACTTCCATTTTTATCTGTTCAACTGTTTTGCTTGATTCTTCGTCTATAATATTGTCTGCAAATGACAGATATTTATTTGTGCAGTTTAAATATGCATTAAAATCTCCGAAATTATTTGAGATTTCAGCAAGTTTGTTCCAGCATGTAAAAGATTCTTTTTTATCGCCTGCGTATTCATAAATTTCTGCTTTTAATTTTGTCTCGGCCGGAATGTATGAAAGTACTTTTTGAATAACATTTTGTGCTGATTTTTGCAGCATTGTTTCATCCAGTGCTGCATTGAGCTCTTGTTTGTATAAATTATAGTTTGTTATGTATATTGTTCTGTCATTTAAAATTTGTATAAGTTTTATTTCTCCAAGACGCTTCACAAGTTTTGAAATATCGTCAAATTCGAGCATAGAAAGCACCTGTGTAGGAATTTTTTCACCGAGCATTAAAATTTGTACATAAAAATCTAAAAGATTTTTTGTTTTTCCAAGTGTTTGAATTCTGCGTCTTGCGAGTTCTTCTATTGTTCCCGGTATAACAAGCATCTTGTTTTTTTCAACAAAATACTGACCATCTTTATACGAAAATATTCCGTTATCGAGAAGATAATTAAATGCCTGATTGAAAAAGAAATTTGAGCCTTTTGTGTTTTCCATTACTTTTTCAAAGAAAAAAGTTTTTTCTATATTTCTCAGACTGCTTGCATGATTATTTATTATTGTTCTGTTAGAAGACAGTCTCAGTTCTATTTCAAAGAAATTTGAGGAAGTTATAAGTTTATATATTTTTCTGTGCAGTGAAAAATCCTGATTGTATGAGAATATAAATGCGGCATTTCCGAGAATGTTATTTTCAATTAAGTATTTTAATATTTCAAGAGAGCCTTCATCGATATTTTCAAAGTTGTCAACAATAAATACCGTTTTCTGTACAATATGACTGAAAAATCCGGCGAATGATTCAAAATATTCATATCTGACATCTTCAGGATGTCTGTTTTCAGGATACTTTAACAGCAAAAGATTTTGAAGATATGTATCACCGGTAATTGCATCAATGCACTCCGGATTAAGCAATACATCCAGTTCTGAAACATTTGTGTATGAATATAAAAGGTCTTTTAAAAATCCAAGAGGTGTATATTTTGAGTTAGCGGGACAAGAAAAACGGCAGACTTTGTAATCATTGAAAGCTTTTTCAAAGTCTTTTTGATACAAACCGCTTAGATTTCCTGCTCTTAGTGAACTTTTGACGGCTATTATCGGATTTTTTAAAGTCTCATTATTTATTATTCTTGATAATTCGTCCAGCAGTGTATCATATTTTGCTTTTAAAAATGAGCAGTGCAGACTTGAAAAGTTTAAAAGTTTTTCATCTTCAATTTCATCCGGCTCAAACTCAAGCTTTTTGGGGATATCAACAAAATTTCCTTCCGGAAGATCTTCCTCTTCTTCAATTTTTATAAGCGACGGAAGCAACAGCTCAAAAAACATAACCATCTGGTTTTTGATATATACGGCACTTAAAGACTGATAGGGATATTTGTTTTTTGTCATTTGATAAATATAAGAATCAACAAGCACCTGTACATTATTAAATAAATGGTCAATTTTTTTAGAACTGTAGACAAGATTTATGTTTACTCCTGCTTTGTAATCAGAAGTTTTGCTGTAAACATCTCTTTTTTGTATGGCTATTTTGGCTTTAACTGTTATACCTTTAGCTTCATAGAGCTTTTTATTTATTTCTGTAACAGACTGTGCAACAAATATTGAAAAATCCACTGCAGATATGCATGACTCTAAAAAGCTGTAGTCTTTACAGAATCTTATAATGAAAACATTATCAATGAGCTGAACTCTCAGTTTTTTTTCGGCACCGATTTTTTTTATAAGAGAGTAGAAATTTGCACGGAAATGCCTTGCCAGTTTTTCACTGTTAAAAGCTTCCTGAATTGCCTCATAATTTTCAAGCTCAATTGTCATTGCGGCAAACTCTTCGATTGTCGCTTCTCTCAGGAGAATACTGGCATTAATATTCATTCCGCAGGACGGACAAACCTCCAGAGATGTAGAATTTAGCCTTCCGCATTTGTAGCATTTGTTGATTATGGTATTTCCGCATCTGTCACAAACAGGTTTTTTCGTAATATGACCGCATTTCTGGCATTTCAATTTTAGAACCTTTTTACAGTTCGGACATACCAGATCTCTTTCGCTTATTTCCGTCTTACATTTTGGACAGTTCATATCACTTCAAAATATATTTATCCATACTTATACGTTAATACATTATATCCTCCGGCATGAAAAAAAAACTCATCTTTATTATGTAAATGCATACACGAAAATAAAATTTGATGATATAATTTTTTACAAATGGATATGAAAAAGCAAATTAGTATTAGTACACAGAACAAACTTATTTTACTGGGGCTTGTTGTAAGCACAATTTTAATTGTGTCGCTTGCTGTGTTTGCAATAACAAATATCCAGCAGAAAATTTCGGAAGTTTATGACGATTTCGGACAAATACTGACAAAAACGCTTGCAATAGAAAGTGTGGAAATAACAAAAGATGTACAGGAGTTCAATAAATTCTCCACTCTTCAGACTCATACAAAATCTATCATAAACAGCAACAGAGAAATTTCTTTTATCGAGTTTAAAGATTCAGACAGCAATATCATATATTCAAGCAAAAAAGAATATCCAACCAGAGCTTCTGAAGCAAAAATAATAACCTCTGCACCTATGATGGCAGAAATTGACGGTGTAAAAACAGTCATCGGTTCCGTAACAGTAGGTTTGTCAGGAACATCAAAGATACACATATCACATGCAACAAGAAATTCAATGCTTGTAGTGTTTACTGTTGCCTGGATTATTTTTACACTTGTTGTCCTGATAAATACAATACTGATAACAAGAGAGTTAAACATTCTTCACCACGGTGTCAAGAAAATATCAACAGGAGCTTTCGGCTTTAAATTAGACCCGAAAAATACAAACGGAGAAATAAGAGAACTCATAGATGCATTTAATGATATGTCCGGCAGACTGCACCAGTATGAAGAGCAAAACATTGACCAGCTTACACTCGAGCGTAACAAAATGGAAGCTGTTTTGATGAGTATTGTTAATGGAGTTGTGGTTTGCGACAATTATGACAATGTAGTTCTTGTAAACAATGCTGCACAAAAGCTTCTTCAAACAAATGAAGAACAAATTTTAAATACAAAAATTCAAATGTATTGTGACACAGACGGAGAGCTTTGTTTCAAAGAAAAAATTGAACAGTTTAAAGATACCCCTCTTGATATAATGGAAAATAAGCCGCTTGAGTTCAACATTACAATTGATAAACGTGTTATAAAATCAGTAATATCTCCAATGTTTTCCAAAAGTCAGGATTATGTCGGATATATTATTGTACTGATAGATGTAACAAAAGAAGTCGAAATTGACAAAATGAAGAGTAATTTTATCTCAAATGTAAGTCATGAGCTGCGTACCCCTGTTACTGTTCTTCGAACTTACATTGACACTCTTTATAACCACTCTGACGACTTTGATGAGGCAACGAACAAAGAATTTTTCGGAGTGATAAACAAAGAAGCAGCAAGATTACAAAAAATGGTTAATGATATTCTTGATTTCTCGAGACTTGAGTCAGGTAATGTCAATGTAGAAAAAGAAAACTGCAATATTGTTCCCGTTATTGAACAAACTCTCCAGAGCATGCAGGTTCTGGCAGAAGAAAAGAATGTTACATTTTCTTTGATAAAAGAACCGGATTTACCTGAAGTACCAATGAATGTGAGCGGTATAGAACGTGTTTTGAACAATTTAATTTCTAATGCAATAAAATATTCTCCTGAAAACGGAAGAATAAAAGTAAGAGCAGAACTTGCAAGAGATCCTGATTTCATTGAAGTTTCCGTAGAAGATCAGGGTATAGGTATTCCGGAAGAACATCAGAAGAAAATATTCGAAAGATTTTACAGGGTTGAAAATGATACGCACACTGTTAAAGGTACCGGACTCGGTCTACATCTTGTAAAAATAACAATTGAAAAACACCACAAAGGACAGGTTTTTGTTAAAAGTAAGCCGAATGAAGGTTCAACGTTCGGTTTCAGACTTCCTATTCATCCTGAGACAATCCCCGACGAAGCAGAACAGGAATAATAAATTACAATATATTAATATTTTTTCCGAATTGTGTGCAGAAATATTTTTTTAATCTAAAATAATAGTATATAGTGAAGAATTATCTTTTATTGTAGGTTGATTTGAACAGTAATACTAAAAAATCTATACAGGCAAGTTTGCGAGAGTTTAATGACTTGATTGAAACTATAGCAAAAATTGAGTTCAAAAAGCTTTCTTCATCATACCTTATAGATTATTCGGAGTTTGTAAATATAGGCACACAGGTTGTCCACAAATTGTGCTCAAGTTCAAATATAGAAAATTATAACAAATCATATATTTCTACTGCAATTAAATGGGCTATCAGAAATGAAGTCCGCAGACGGTATAAGTGGTATTCTTTAAAGACAAAAAAGCTGGAAAAACCGACTGTTGCCGATCATGATGACATAAGAGAGGCTGTTTACAAAACAATTTTGTCTATTGATGAAATGTCGGATGCTGAAAATCCGACACAAATAAAAGATTCTTGCAAAACCCCGGAAGAAAATATACTGTTTCAGGAGTTAAGCCAGGGAATTAAAGAAGCTATAAAAAAACTTCCGCAACGGGAAAAAGATTTAATTGAAGCAAAGTTCTTTCAGGAAAAAAAATTAAGAGAATTATCCGAGGATTTTAATATTTCACCCTCCCGCATATCGAGAATAATTCAGTCCGGTCTTATTAAAATCAGAAAAGATTTAGAAGAAAATCATATTATATAATAATTAGTTTTAAATAAAATTAAAATAGTATAAAAATTAATCTGAACTTTTACCCCGAAAAACAGTTTAACTTTTTAGAAGAGGAATAATAATTTTAGAATAGTCAAAGGAGAAAATTCGATGAAAAAAATAATAGCATTAATAACAGCTCTCTTAATCGGAACCGGTGCATTCGCAATGACAGCGGATGATGCTCTGTCATTTTTTGCAAAATATGTAAATGCTGCAAATTCCCAGAGCCCGAAAATTATAGATTATTATGAACCAAACGCCAGGATAATCAGGGTTGTTGTACTTCCTGACGGAAAAACAGAATCGGTTACAACAGATATGAGAGAATACACAAGACAGCTCAAAATTGGAGCAAATCTTGCAAAATTAAACAAATATAAAAACTTCTATACAGACAGAAAAGTCACGAAAGTTGGAAATGATTACAAAATCACCTGCCAGAGACAACCGTCAACCAGCGATTACAAACTTCCTGCTCATTTTGTCATCGGAACTGATGCAAACGGCAACATGAAAATAAAAGAAGAAATGATGTACACAAAACAAACCGCAATTTTAAGAAAAGCAAAAGCGAATAAAAAATAATTATAACAGCCAAAAAAGACCGGAAAACCGGTCTTTTTTAGTTGACATTTTTTCTGTAAAAAAGCTGATTTTATCAGAAAATTGTTTCAGTTTTGAATAATCTTGCCCTCAACTTCTGTTTGTACATTGAGCGATTTTGACAGGCTGTTCATAAGCTGTGCTGCAGTATTTGCAGTATAAAATTTTCCGTATGTGGCGAGCGCAGCACATTTCAGCTGGTTGTTCGCTTCAGGGTCTGTTATATTAAAAGCAATTACATCAATGGATATGTCATCTCTTGTTTTTATCAACTCCATTGCATAGTCACAGGGGCTTTCGTCACAATTTTCTCCTCCGTCAGAAAGCAATATAATTCTCTTTTTGCCGGCAAAATCCCCAAAGTCATTCGCCACTGCCTGTTTGAGCGAATAAGTAATAGGTGTCCATCCGGAAGGACTAAGCGAAAATAGCGCATTTCTAATAGAAGCTGCAGAGTTTTTTGAAACAGGAACGAGTAAGTCACTTGCTTTACATGCCTGCATTGCGAAAATCCCGTTTTTATGTCCGTAAACCCTTAACCCTATTCGCTTGTCCTGCGGTATTGAAGGCAGAAGTTCTGTTACTGTGTCCAGCACCATGTCTATTTTTTTTATGTCTTTTATTTTTTCTGACATGCTGTTTGAAAAATCAACAATGAACAACACCATTTCATTTTGAGAGGAAGAGGTGTTTTTGAAATTTTCACCAAATGATGTATTCACATTTGTACAAAAAAATATTAATGTTAAAAGTATAAAGAATCGTTTCATCTGATTACCAAGGAGTTTTTACTATGGACTTTTTTGAAGTGCTCACTACAAGAAAAACTATCAGAAAATACAAACCCGGTCTACCGCCAGTAAGTGATATCCAGAAGATTATAGATGCAGGCAGGCTTGCACCCAGTGCTACTAATTCCCAGAACTGGGAATTTATTGCAATATACAATCCTGATATAAAAAAAGAGATGTTTGAAGCTGTCACAGATGCCTATGACAGAATTTGCGAACTTGAAACTACTGAAGAAAATAAAAACAAGCTGAATATGTATAAATATTATTCAGGTTTTTTTGTTAAAGCTCCCGTTGTGATAGCAATAGTTGAAAAAGAAAGAAAATCCTTTATTTCGGCTATTTTAAGAGAAAATAATTACCCTGAAGAAGAAATTGCGTTAATGCGTCCGAATTCATCTCTGTTGAGTATAGGGGCAGCAGTAGAGAATATGTCTCTTGCCGCACATGCACTGGGCTACGGTACATGCTGGCTCTGTGCTCCCATTGTTGCATACAAAAAATTTAAAGAAATTTTACATATTGACGAAAAATCAAAAATTGTCTCCCTGTTGACAGTAGGTTTGCCGGAAAACAATAACTCTAAGTCACCGCCGAAAAAGCTGCTGTCAGAAGTTATGAAAATACTAGCCTGATGATTAAACAAGCCCGAGCATTTTTTTGTACCAGCTGAATGTTTCAAGTTCCAGCCCGTTGAATGTAGTTTTCAGGCACTGGCGTTTCAGGTACTTTTCAAATTCATCATTGAATTTTGATTTGAATTCCTTTTTTTGTGTAGTCTGAGATGTCAGAATAGCCATTGGACCTCCTTTTTAAATTTTTTTAGATGATGAAACCGAACACACATTTTTTGCATTATAGCATAAATCGGAATATTTTACCAGATATACAACGCCTTGAAAAGGTATTTTTTGCCACGTTTGTAATAATTCTTAAGTAAAAAATAATTAAGATTTTTTGTTTTTATAAAATAAAAAACTTAAGAATATTTAAGTTTAGTAACGAAATAGTCCTGAAAAAAAAAATAATATAAAATATAGTATATATTGGGATATTGTCTATAAATTAAGAAACAGGGAGAGGAAATGAGTTTGCCGGTAATAGTAAAAAATGCACTCAAAGTGCTATTTGCATTTATAACAACATTTGTGACATCGACTGCGGCACATGCTGCGATAGCTTTTCCTAATATAACAGTCGGAATGACAAATGCCAACTCTCCCGAGGAATTCACCCAGGGTGTCCAGATTCTTATATTACTGACTATCTTAACCCTCGCCCCTAGTATTATTATTATGACAACGGCTTTTATAAGAATTATAGTAGTTCTTGCATTAACCCGTCAGGCAATAGGACTTGCAACGCTTCCTCCTAATCAGGTGCTTGCAGGACTTGCGTTGATATTGACGTTTTTTGTGATGGCACCTACTTTTAATAAAATTAACGAAACAGCCGTAAAACCGTATATGAACAATCAGATTACACAGCAGGTGGCTCTTGAGAAAGGTGTTCAACCCTTGAGAGAATTTATGATACAGCACACAGAAGAAAAAGAGCTCGGATTGTTTTTAACAATGGCAAAAATAGATAAACCGAAGAACTGGAAAGATGTACCCACTTATACACTGATTCCTGCTTTTGTTATAAGCGAGTTAAAAACATCATTTAAAATAGGCTTTGTGATATTTATGCCTTTTCTGGTCATTGATATAGTAGTCTCAAGTATTCTCGTGTCAATGGGTATGTTATTTTTACCGCCGGCTACTGTTGCAACACCTTTCAAATTGATATTGTTTGTTATGATAGACGGATGGTATCTGGTGACAAAGACTCTGCTTGAGGGATTTATTACATAAGGGAAAAATAAATGGAAGATATTCAATTTTTAACAATAACCCAGAATATGCTGATATTGATATTGCTGTTATCATCTCCCGTGCTGGTAATCAGTATGGTAGTAGGTCTTTTAATCAGTATATTTCAGGCAGTAACCCAGATACAGGAATCTACGCTTACATTTGTTCCGAAGATAATTGTAGGGGTAATTACAATGATTCTTTTGCTTCCTTGGATGTTGAATATACTGATTTCGAGGACGCAGGAGATGTTCGGATATATGACAGACATAATTCACTAATAGTCAGGATATAAAATGCAGCCGGATTTATTAACTTTATTATCACCCAAAAATATAGTTATTTTTGTAATTATTCTCACAAGAATAAGCGGTTTGATAATGTCTGCACCTTTATTTTCAACATATCCTATTCCGCAGCAGGTAAAAATCTGGCTTATTGCTCTTATTAGTTTTATACTGTTTCCTATAGTGTCAGCGACTACAGGATTTAACGTTCCCCTGTCAGTACCTGAACTTATTGTATTTTTGATAAGGGAATTTTCAATAGGTTTTGTTATAGGTTTTGTTGCTAATTTTATTTTTGCTGCAGTCCAGATGGGCGGTGAGTTTATCAGTATGCAGATAGGATTGTCAATGAGTCAGGTGCTGGATCCTGTGACCGGAAATAATCTCCAGATTGTTTCCCAGTTCTATATGCTGGTTACGACAATGGTTTTTATCGGTCTTAATGCGCATCAGTGGTTGTTTTATGCACTATATCAAAGTTATAAATCGTTTCCTCCGGGTATTGATTATTTATTTACCCCGTCTATGGTATCCCAGATACTTCATATGTCAGCTGAAATGTTTGCAATATCAATAAGCGTGATTTTACCGATATTCTGTGTTATGTTTGTATCAGAAGTATTAATGGGGTTTATGTCGAAAATGATACCGCAGATGAACATATTTATGGTTGCAATTCCGTTAAAAGTTTATGTAGGATTTGTGCTGATTTTAATGTTTTTATCACCGACAGTAACCTATCTTGTGAACATAATAGAATCTTATCTGAAGAATTTGATAGAAATTTTTGTGTGAGGTTGAATGGCCGGAGAAAGAACAGAAGACGCCACCCCCAAGCGGCGGCAGGATGAACGAAAGAAAGGAAATATAGCCAAAAGTCAGGATATGATATCTGCCCTGACCATAAGTGCCGGTGTAGGAATTTTAATCGGTCTTTCCTCATATATACTTGAAAAATTGAAAATACTGCTCCATTATACATTTACACATATAAAACCGGATGACATTGAAACGAATGATATAATAGGTTTGCTTGCACCGTTTGCTAAATTGAGCGGAGAGATACTTCTTCCGTTTTTGCTTGCGATAATGGTTGTTACTGCGATAATCATACGAATGCAGGTTGGGCCGCTATTTGCTGTAGAGAAAATAAAACCGAAGCTGGACAAATTTACTATGAGCAATATAGTAAACGGATTGAAAAGAATGTTTAATCCATTTGACCCCAAAAATCTGGTCGAAATGGCAAAATCATTTTTTAAAATGGGTGTCATCGGATACTGCGGCTATTCCGTTGTGAACAACAGAAAAGACGAGCTGTTCGGACTGCTGGGTGCTGATATAAATACAGCTTTTATGGTTCTGGGCAGTATTATTATAAACATGGTTATAAACATGTGTGTAGCGATGATTATTCTCGGATTTCTTGACAAAAAGTATCAGGAGCACGAATATGAAAAATCAATAAAAATGACAAAACAGGAAATAAAAGATGAATATAAAAACATGGAGGGGGATCCGATTATCAAATCAAAAATCCGTTCTGCCCAGATGCAGTTTATGAGACAGAAAATGATGAGTGCGGTTCCTCAGGCGGATGTTGTTGTTGCAAACCCTACTCACTTTTCAGTAGCACTGAAATATGACCGAACAAAAGCATCTGCACCGGTAGTTGTCGCTAAAGGTGTAGACTATATGGCGTTTAAAATCAGAGAAATTGCAAAAGCAAATAATGTACCGATTGTGGAAAACAAACCTCTTGCCCGTGCGCTTTATAAGCTTGTTCCGGTCGATAGTGTAATTCCTCCTGATTTGTATGTTGCGGTTGCTGAAATTCTTGCTTTTGTATACAACAAAAACAATGCCGCAAATATTCACTCCTGATTGCCCTGAAATTTTTACATACATGAAAAAAAGTATTATAATATTTATGTAGTAAAAAACGGAGTTTTAATTATGGTTAAATTAATAGCTATTATAATCATTGCAGCAATCGGATGGTTTGCATACACTAACTGGGGTTCTATTACAGGAAATGTAGATATGGAAAAATCCGAAAATGCCATAAAGCAGGAAAAGACTATCCAAAAAGTGATAAATACAAGAGAAAATGATGCAGCTGCAACAAACGAAGTTACACAAAGATTCTAAAATTTCAAAAACCCTAAAAACAACAGATAATATTAATATTTCGTTGAACCATTATAAAACAGGCAGTGATAGTGTGGTGATTATTTGTCATGGCTGGTTTATGACAAAAGATTCAAAGGCTTTTACCATGCTGTCAGAAGATATTGCCCGGTATTTTGATGTAATAGTATTTGACTTTAGAGGACACGGAAAAAGCAGCGGATGTTACACTTTCAGCGCAAAAGAAGAAAAAGATCTTTCTGCTGTAGCCGACTATGCACGAAACTGCGGATACAAGCATATTCATCTTCTCGGGTTTTCAATGGGTGCAGCGCAGGTTTTGAATTATGCTTCCTGCAATAGCGTTTCTTCCGTTATTGCCGTCAGTCCCCCTGCTGACTTTTCAAAAATAGAAAACCATGTCTGGAAGCCGGAAGCTTGGATACCTACACTATTTAAAAAATTTGAGCCCGTACGCTGGTGTTCTGTCAGACCCGGTTCATTATTTCATAAAAAAACAGCACCGGTTGATGTCGTAGAAAATATTAGTGCACCGACATTGTTTATACTGGGAGAAAAAGACCCTATTGTATACCCGTGGCACACAAAAAAACTGTATAATAAGGCGGTTTGCGATAAAAAAATAGAAATATTTGAAAACGGAAAGCATGCCGAGGATTTATACCTTGAACACAGAGACAGATTTTTGAATACATGCGTAAAACGGATAAAGGAGACTCTTGATGATTATAGACAAACTTAAAAATGCACAGAATTATTATGCTCTTGGAGAAAATTTTAAAAAAGCTTTTGAATATTTAAAAAATAATGATTTAAGCATGCTTAAAAACGGCCGATATGAAATTGACGGTGAAAACATTTTTGTTTCAGTTCAGGATTATGAAACAAAACAACCGGAAGAAGGCCGATGGGAAGCGCATAGAAAATATGCAGACATCCAGTTTTTAATAAAAGGTACAGAACAGCTTGGATACACTGATGTTGACGCTCTCAGACCGGAAACTTCGTATAATGAAAAAGATGATATTATATTTTTAAATGGCAGCGGACAATTTGCGAAAGCACAGACAGATGATTTTCTCGTATTTTTCCCGCAGGATGCGCATATGCCATGCATATGCATTGAACAACCGGAATATGTTAAAAAGGCTGTAGTAAAAATAAAACTCAATTAATTGTAAAATTTATTTTTTTACAAAAAACAAAGACCTTTGAATATCAAAGGTCTTTGTTGATTTAGATAGCTTTAAATTATTATTACTTGTTGTAAAGAACATCGCTCTGTGCTTGGTTTTCCGGTACAGCTCTCTGCGGATAAATTCTGATTGTGAAAATATCATATACAGCCTGTGTACCTGCAGTAACTTTGTTCGGTCCTTTAGGTCCGTTTACGTCAACTTCAACAACTGCGCAGTAGCCGTCAAGCTTATTACCATCTGTCTGACAACTATTTTGTGCACCGGTAACAGTCAGTTTCATACCGTCTGCAGTGTAGATGATGTTGTTATTGTATGTAGACATAACGTTAAGTCTTTTTGTCAAAAGGTGGAACATATCTGCACCTGTAAAGCTTGTAGCATCTTCGCCGTCTAATGCATAGTTCAGTGTTACAGCCTGGTTAAGCATAGAAACTGCTTTTTTGAAACCTGCTTTGTATTCCTGCTGGGCTGTATTTTGCATCAATGAAGGTATTGTCATAGCAGCAATTACACCGATAATCATTAATGTAACAAGAACTTCTGCCAAAGTAAAACCTGATTTTTTGTTCATAGTATCCTCTTTCTTCTATCAAAAAGTATTTAATTTACACTATCTAAACTTACTTTATCATAATAGACTATTATATAAAAAAATGCAAGTCATGATTGAAAAAATATATACATTAAATGTTCTATTTTTTGTTAGACATTTGAGTTTGAACACCTATAATAATTATATGTTTAACTACGATTTAATAGTCATCGGGGGCGGTCACGCCGGATGTGAAGCTGTGCTTTCCGCTTCGAAATTAGGTTTAAAAATATTATTAATAACACTTAATATTGACAACATTGCGCTTATGCCATGCAATCCTGCCATAGGCGGGCCTGCAAAATCCTGTCTGGTGCGGGAAATTGATGCATTGGGCGGAGCTATGGGGCTTGCTGCTGATGCTACATATATGCAGATGAAAATGCTAAATTCCTCCAGAGGACCAGCTGTTCGCTCGCTCAGAGCCCAGTCTGACAAAAAAGAATACATGGCGTATATGAGACACTTAATTGAGTCGCAGGAAAATATCTCTCTAAAACAGACCATGGCTGTAGAGCTGCTTGTTGAAAATAATAAAGTAAAAGGTATAGCAGATGAATTCGGGCTTGTTTACAATGCACCCGTTGTTATATTGACTACCGGAACTTCACTTGAAGGACGTATTTTTGTGGGATTACAATCCGTTCCGGCAGGCAGGATGGGCGAAAGAAGCGCAACAGGCCTTTCTAAATCTTTACAAAAGCACGGGCTTATTGTTAAAAAACTTAAAACCGGCACCCCCGCAAGAGTAGATTCCCGTACTATAAATTACAATGTTCTGGAAATACAGCCAGGTGACGAAGAGCTGAACTTTTTTTCATTTGCTCCGGACAGACCTGTTAGAAAGCAGTATCCATGCTATTTAACCAGAACAACTGCAAAAACCCACGAGATTATTAAGAATAATCTTGATAAATCGCCCATGTATTCAGGACTGATTCACGGTGTCGGTCCGAGATACTGCCCGTCTATTGAGGATAAAGTCATACGTTTTGCCCACAATCCTTCGCATCATATATTTATAGAACCCGAAGGCAAAGACACCTATGAAATATATGTTCAGGGATTTTCAACAAGTCTCCCTGCGGATGTACAGATACAGATGCTCCATTCTTTGCCGGGCCTCGAAAAGGTGCATGTCATAAAACCCGCTTATGCAGTAGAATATGACTATGTACCGGCTGTTCAGCTATCTCACACTCTTATGACCAGTAAAATTCAGGGACTGTTTTGCGCAGGTCAGATAAACGGTACAAGCGGTTATGAAGAGGCGGCAGCACAGGGGCTTGTCGCCGGCATAAATGCCTTTAATTATCTTAATAATTCTGAAATGCTTACTCTCACAAGAAGTAATTCATATATAGGAACTTTAATTGATGATTTAGTAACAAAAGATATTGAAGAACCTTACAGAATGCTTACCTCCCGTTCTGAATACCGTCTTGTACTCCGTCAGGACAATGCTGATGAAAGATTGACGCCTATCGGATATAAGATTGGAATGGTTTCTGAGGAAAGATACAAACTTTTCCGTGAAAAACAGAAAAGAATAAAAGACGAAGTAGAAAGGCTTAAAGAAACAAAAGTTCCGTTATCAGAAGAGACAAACAAAATCCTGTCTCAATATAACGAAAAAATGGAACGTGGAATGAAAGCAGCGGAATTATTGAAGCGACCGTCAGTTGACTATAATATTTTGAAAAAAGTTCATCAGGAAACTGCACAGCTCAATCTACCGAAGGAGATATACGAATCAGCCGAAATAGAAATAAAATATGACGGGTATATAAAACGCCAGAACCAGCAGATAGAAATGCTCGATAAACTGGAAAAAATAAAAATACCCGAAAATATTGATTATTCCAAAATGACTCATATCTCTACAGAAACAAGAGAAAAGCTGGCTAAAATCCGGCCTGCGACTCTGGGACAGGCTTCTCGCATAGGAGGTGTAAAACCTGCGGATATTTCCGTTTTGATGGTGATGCTGAATAAATAGATGTTCTCTACTATTGCATTATCACGGGGCTATAAACCGACCTGATTACGACCGTTTTCTTTTGCTTTATAAAGCCCGTCATCAGAGTGTTTTATCAAATCAGCCGGTGTTTCTCCGTCCTCGGGGAAAGTTGCTACGCCGAGACTTATTGTTACATGTTTTTCAATGCTGTTTCCGAGTTTAAAAGGTTTTGCCGCTACTGCATCACAAATTTTTTGTGCCGTGACAATTGCATCCTGTTTATTTGTGTTAGTGAGGATTATAGACATTTCTTCCCCTCCGTACCGGCAAACGACGTCGGTAGAGCGGACATTCTTTTTCAATACCTGTGCAACCTGTCTCAGAACAGCATCTCCTGCCTGATGTCCGTATGTATCATTGAATTTCTTGAAAAAGTCAATATCTATAAGTATTAAAGAAAACTCTGTATTGTATCTCTTGCAGGTTGCAACGTTCTGTGCCATTTGCTCCTGAAAATATCTGTGATTGTATAATTCGGTAAGCCCGTCAGTTGTTGCCAGTGCATAGGTGTAATCAAAATCTCTGGATTTTATAATATATTTGGCTATGTAAACCGCTATAAATACAAAAATTACTGACACAAGAGGCAATACAAGCCCTATCCAAAGGTTAAAATATTTCATTATCAAATAGTTTATAACTATATAAATTATTGTTGTGAATATAGCAGTTACTGAAGATATAAAAGTTGAACGGACTCTGATAACAAGTATTCCTACAAAAAGGCTCAAAAACAAACTAATCAAAACATCTGTTTTTACATCGGAGCGTTTTATGAAATTCTGGTCTAAAAAGTTGTTCAGCAGGGTTGTATGTATTTCGACCCCGGGCAGTTTGTCGTCTGTGGGTACACTTTTTATATCAAAAAGAGAGGTTGCACTGGTGCCTATGTAAACTATTTTGTTTTTGAAAAAGTCATCCAGCAGCAGATTTTCTCCTTCATACATCTGGCGTTCTATTTTCCACATAGGAATAGTTGTGAATGCTGACGGCTCTGTTCTGTTTGCTTTGCCGTACCAGTTCAGAATGACTTTGCCGTCAATAGTCAGAGGAATTTTTTTGTCTCCGACAAGCAGGTTTCTGTTTTCGTCCACAACAAACTTTTCTGATATGTTCTGCCCCTGTCGTTCCAGATATTTCTGAGCAACTTTCACAGCAAGATAGGGATAATAGTCATTTTTGTATACTGCAAAAACAGGCACATCTCTTGTGATGCCGTCTTCTGCACGTATTATATTTATCTGCCCTATATTTGGAGTCGATTTCATAATTTCATCGATTATTATCCGGCAATTCGGATAAGCAAAAGTTGCAAGAGCAATATCTGAATTGTTAATTATTTTTGCTTTTAAATAATCCGGCAGGTCAGCTGGTTTTCTCAACGTTTCTTCCAAATCGTCAAAGTTTATTGCTGTAAATACATTGTCATATTTTGAAATGCTTTTTGCGAGTTTTTCATCATCATTATTGCTGCTTTTAATAGATTTTACAAACATCAGGTCAAAGGCAATTACCGCAGGTTTTTGAGCCTGCAAATATTCAACCATATCTGCATAAATGCCCCTTGAAATAGGCCATTCTCCGTATTTACCCAGAAGATATTCATAACTTGCATCATCAACCGAAATTATTGCAATGTCTTTATTGGTAAACCTTTTGTTTGCTGCAATATTTTGTCTTACATCAAATGTTTTGTTTTCCATTGTCGTGAAAAAACCACGGACATGCTTTTCTCCGAAAACTCCTATCAGTAAAGCAAATGTGACAAGAATATACAATGAGTACCAGAAATATCTTTTAAAAGAATCTGTTTTTATAAATTCCTGAAATTTATACCAGTAATTAATCATCATCTACAACACTTCACATTTAGTTATATTCAAAGTGTTTTCAAGCACAATACTGTTAAAATCCAACAGAATATCCGTTAAGTTGAACAATTCATCAGGATTTTGCAAATATTTCAAAAGACATTCTTCGTTCAAATTCATGAAAACACCCGCTCAATAAATTACATCTCCATTTTTGCAGAATATTAACCCTCATAAATCAACCTAACGATGAATTTTTCTGATTTAAATCCTACATCAAAAAGAGTAAAAAATATGAAAAACTCAACCATATTAAGTATGTACAAAATTTTACACAGGACTGGTTTGTAATATAATAATTTTGTACAGATTAGACGGGTTTTTAAATATGAGCCAAAAACAAAGAATAGTTTCAGGTATGCGTCCTACAGGTAAATTGCACCTCGGGCATTACCTCGGTGTTTTAACAAATTTTGTTAAACTGCAAAATGAATATGATTGTTTTTTCTTTGTTGCTGACTGGCATGCTCTTACGACAAAATCACAGGATACGGATACACTTAAAGAAAATGTATTGAACGTTGTTCTTGACTGGCTTGCTGCCGGTGTTGACCCTGAAAAATCTGTTATCTATGTGCAGTCACATGTTCCGCAGATAGCAGAGCTTCATATATATTTAAGCATGATTACGCCCCAGAACTGGGTCGAAAGAGATCCCACCCTTAAAGACTTAGCTAAAATGGTCAGAACGGGACAGGATGACAACAAATCCGCTATCAGCTACGGTCTGCTCGGTTATCCGGTGCTTATGGCAGCAGATATTATGATGTTTAACGTAGATGCTATTCCGGTCGGCATTGATCAGGTTGCACACATTGAAATCGAAAGAGACATAGCCAGAAGGTTTAATAATATTTACAAAGTTGATTTGTTTAAAGAGGCTGTTCCAAAACTTACTGAAATTCCTCTGTTAAAAGGACTTGACGGAAACAAAATGGGCAAATCGTTCAAAAATGATATAAAAATTTCAGACGATGAAGAAACAACTGCCAAAAAAGTAATGACCGCCATAACGGACAGAAGCAGAGCAAGAAAAGATGACCCCGGTCATCCGGACAAATGTGAGGTGGCTTTCACATACTGGCAGGCTTTTGCTGATAAAGAAACCTTAAAAACTGTTGAAGAAGAATGCAAAGCCGGAAAACGAGGCTGCGCTGACTGCAAAAGACAGCTTGGCTGCCTTATTAATGAAAAACTCCGACCTATCAGAGAAAAAAGAAAATATTATGAAAACAATATAGACCTTGTTCACAAAATACTTGAAGAAGGGTCGCAAAAAGCACGAATAGAAGCTGAGAAAGTATTAAAAGAAGTCAGAAAAGCTGTAAAAATGTACTAATATAACAATGTTATCCGAAAAAATGCGAACAATTTGTTTATAACAAAAAATATTTTTCAGAGGTTTTTATTCTGCATAATGAAAATAACAGATTACAATATATATTTACACAGCCGGTATAAAAAATATAAAGCACAGGTTTATCCATTTCCGTCTTTTGGTATAAATCTAAAAAACAATATTTTGAAAGATGTTTTCTTAAGACAAACAAGCGGTGCGAAAAAAAGTCTTTCCCGGATAAAAAATATTCATCCGGGAGAATACGGTACCGAATGTACCGGCTCATTGCCTCTGGAAAATTTTGAAGAACAATTCGGGTTTAAAGAGTTAAAAAAGATTTATAAAAAAGGGTTTTCAACAAATACGGAAGGCTGGGCAGACTGCTTTTTAAAATCCCGTGCTGACAAACCTTTGTCCACCTCCTCGGTTTATGACTGTTCTGTTTTGTACCTTTTCAATGAAAAAACGAACACTCATTTTTTGTACCACGCATATTTTAATACTGACAAGAATTTTTTTGATTTCCTGATTAAAACATTTATGCCGGAAGGTTTTTCAAAAGCCTGTATTGTACCAGGTGATGCAAACTGGTCTGCGAGTCATAGTGAAACATTACCCGAGATGTTTGCAGCCTTAAAATGTAATAACAAAAATGCACAGATAAATGTATTTCATTACAGTTCGAAACTTCCCGAGATAGTCGGACACAAGGGCAAAGTCTTTGAAATATTGAATAACCGCACCTGTATAGGTCTTGGTGATAAAGGTCAGGCAAGTTTTAAAATATGTGATTTGAGATACGGCGATATTTTCGGGGCAATTAACTACAAAGCAGTCTCTTCAAAAAAAATTGCTCTATTCAGACAATTTTTTTCAGAACAAAAATATGACAATGAAGTTCTAAAGATTTTAAACACGCTGCTTGATAAAAGGCAGGCTGTAATATCAAAAATAGAAGCCTGTACAACTATAGAAAAACTTGATAGTTTTCTGAAATCTTTTAACTATACAGAGCGGCTCAAATATTGCAATGCAATTGAGCTGCAAAATCAAAAGATTTTATCAACTCAGAATTTATAAGCACTACACATATTATTATTTGCCCGTAAAAATATATATTCTGCAACAATAATCTGTATGTTTTTGTATTTTTAGCTGTTTGTTATTTTTATAGAGAAAGGAGAATTTTATGAGCTGGATATATTTGTTACTGGCTATAATTTTTGAAACACTTGCAACCACTTTACTAAAAATGTCTAACGGCTTTTCTGTACTGCTGCCCTCTATCGGAACATTCACCGGCTACATACTTTGTTTTTTATTTTTGTCCTATGCATTGAAATCAATAGATATGAGTGTTGCATATGCTATTTGGTGCGCATGCGGCATTTTGTTAATCAGTTTGATTGGAATTTTCTTTTTCCATGAGTCAATAAGTATTTTGAAAATTGTATCAATTGTGCTAATCATTTTGGGTACAGCAGGTTTAAAGCTCGCATAAACAGCGTTGCGCAAAAAAAGTTTAACCTTTTTAACACAGACTTGTTTTTAAATATTTTATGATAAAATTAATAATGTAAATTGAAAATTAAATATCTAATCGGGATACTCTGCCGAAAAAAATATGACATTTAGTCATATTTTTTGATAGGAAGCAGCGTAGCTGCGCAGAGATTCTGTTTTGAAAACTAAATTGCTTAATCAGGATGTAGCAAGGACTCCGTACAAAAGCTGACTAAATGTCAGGTTTTGGATGGAGACAGGCTAAGTCAGAAACGAAGTTTCTGCGTGCCGTATAATAATTTAAAACCAAGCTGCATTCAACTTTGAAAATTAAATATCTAATCGGGATACTCTGCCGAAAAAAATATGACATTTAGTCATATTTTTTGATAGGAAGCAGCGTAGCTGTGCGGAGTTCTCTATATCGAAAATAAAATCTAATCGGGATGTAGCGCAGCTTGGTAGCGCACCGTGTTCGGGTCGCGGGGGTCGCAAGTTCGAATCTTGTCATCCCGATTTTTTCTATTTTTCCACCAACGGACGGACAAGATTTCATCTTGCCACAACCGCTAAAGATTACGCTTGCGCTATCTTTTTGCGGTTCTGATTCGCTGCCGTACGGCTCCTTACTCGCCTACGTCAGCCTATCATCCCGATTTTTTCTATTTTTCCACCAACGGACGGACAAGATTTCATCTTGCCACAACCGCTAAAGATTACGCTT
>CALUTO010000026.1 GCA_944323735.1 Candidatus Gastranaerophilales bacterium | reverse complement strand
TTATTATTTGTATATTCATAGCTAATCTTATTTATATAATAAAATAAATCCGCCAATATGTTAAATACTTCTTCAAAATTAAGAATAGCATTATTAAATAATAGTATGGAATTGCCTTCCCGGCAAGACTTCGGGGCAATTGTATATTTTATATATTTTGTAATATTTCTGTCCAGTCTTGTTGCAATTATTCCCCATTCTGCTTTTGTATAAGGCATGTAAATTCTGATATTCTCCGGTGTTTCTCTGATTAGGGTAATTTTTGCCTGTGTGGCAAGCAGCCTCAGGTGAATGAGTTTTATAAGGTTTTCAACCTCCTGCGGTATCTTTGAAAACCGGTCTATCCATTCATCTCTAATCAAATTCAATTCTTCAACAGTTGCAACATCAGCAAGCCTTTTATATTCTATCATTTTTTGTTCTTTTGAGCCGACCCAGTCATCCGGAATAAATGCGGTAATGTTTATATCAACAATAGCCGGCTGCTGCTTTTCAACCTCTCTGTCCGTTAGCTCGTTTATCGTTTCTTCAAGAAGCTGGCAGTATGTATCAAAACCGACGCTTGTCATATGCCCGTGCTGTTTTGTTCCGAGAATATTCCCCACCCCTCTGATTTCTATATCCCTCAGGGCAATCTGGTATCCGCCGCCAAGCGTTGAAAATTCTTTTATTGCAGCGAGCCTTTGTATTGCCTCCGGCGTAAGTTCTTTTTTCGGACGATAAAAACAATAGCAGTATGCCTGTCTGTCTGAACGACCGACCCGTCCTCTGAGCTGATAAAGCTGCGCAAGTCCGAACCTGTCTGAATCGTATATTATCATTGTATTTGCGTTCGGGATATCAAGTCCTGACTCAATAATCGTAGTACAAAGCAAAATATCGTATTTGTGTTCTGCATACTCTACCATGATTTGCTCAAGCACTTTTTCATCAAGCTGACCGTGTGCAACCGCAATTCGTGCATTCGGAACAATCTCCTGCAGCTGGTTTGCAAATTCGTATATAGTCTCCACCCTGTTATAAAGAAAAAATACCTGTCCGTCACGTTCGAGTTCGTGGTTTATTGCATTTTTTACATATGTATCGTTGTATACTCCCACATAAGTTTTTACAGGCAGTCTGTTCATTGGTGCGGTGTTTATAACGCTCATATCTTTTATACCGGACAGCGACATATAAAGAGTTCTCGGTATGGGAGTCGCTGACATGCTCAAAATATCTATGTTTTTTCTCATCATTTTGAGTTTTTCTTTGTGTTTGACTCCAAACCTGTGCTCCTCATCGATTACAAGCAGCCCGAGGTTTTTAAATATGACATCGTTCTGCAAAAGTCTGTGCGTTCCGACAACAACATCGCATTCTCCCGTTGTTATATTTTTTATTGTCTGTTTTTGTTCTTTTGCAGTTCTAAAACGGGACAACAACTCAACTTTCACGGGAAATGGTTTAAATCTTTCAGAAATTGTCTGATAGTGCTGCAGGGCAAGAATAGTCGTAGGAACAATAATAGCAGCCTGTTTGCCGGACATAACAGCCTTGAAAATAGCACGAATAGCCACCTCTGTTTTTCCAAACCCCACGTCAGCGCAGATAAGTCTGTCCATGGGCTTTGAGCTTTCCATGTCCGCTTTTGTTTCCTGAATGGCTTTCATCTGATCCGGAGTTTCCGTAAATTCGAATGCATCTTCCATTTCGTACTGCCATACGCTATCAGGTTCAAATGCAATACCCTCTGATATCTCACGTTTTGCATAGAGTCTCAGCAAATCTTTTGCAATATCTTCAATAGCTTTTTTTGCTCTGGTTTTTGTGTTTTGCCAGTCATTGCCGCCCATTCTTGAAAGTTTCGGGTGCACACTGCCGGAGCCTCTGTAGCGGGCAAGAAGGTTTATCTGTTCTGCCGGCATGTGTAATTTATCGCCCGCAGCGTATTCTATGGTCAGGTAATCCTTTTCCTGTCCGTCAATTTCCTGTTTTGAAAGTCCTTTGTATAGTCCAACGCCGTGTACTGAATGTACAACGTATTCTCCCTCTTTTATATCGTTTATTGATTCAATATACTCGGCTTTTTCCTTGTAATATGACTGTTTTTGTCCGGTTATGTCTTTCGATTTTTTATTAAACAGTTCTTTATCCGTCAAAACAACAAGTTTTAAATCTTCAACTACAGCCCCTCCCATAGCAAGGTTTTCTGTCAGATAAACACATTCGGAGTCTGAAAAATTGTCTGAATATGGAATGCCAAAATCATTCAGAATTTCCTCCGCACGTTTGCGGTAATCAGTGGCTATTACAACTTTGTACCCGTCTTTTATTTTTTCTTCAACAAACACTGCTATATCATCAACATGTGAAGAAAAACCGGAAATCAAAGAACTGTCAAAATCTACAACAAAATCCGAATAAAAGTCCATAAAATTGTCAAAAAATATTTTCTCAAGATTAGTAGTAGATTTATGAAATTCTTCATAATCAGTGTGGTTTTTTAGAACAAGAGGAAGATTGAGTGCTTTAGCATTGTTTTCAGCTATTTGTTTTTCATATATTTCATCGAGCTGTCTGTATCTTGAAAAGACTTCTGTTGACTCATCAAAAATAATCAGAAATTCTCTGTCAGCCAGGTCTATAAGACTTTTCAACTTCGGATTGAAATATGTCTGCAAATACTCTATGCCGTCAAAATATCCTTCATTTTCAATTTTTTCAATGGTTTCATTTAAAAGCTCATTTGCAATATCGATATTTTCGCCGTAGTCTCTTTCTTTTACAAGTTCTGAAACAGTCTGCTTAAAATCTTTTATATTCTGTTCATTAAGAACAAATTTATATACAGGAAATATTGTAATTTCTTTAATTTTTTTTATACTGCGCTGGGTTTCATTATTGAAATATCTTATATCAACAACCGTATCCCCCCATAACTCAATACGGACGGGTTTTCCGTTATCAGTGTGTGTGTAAATATCAACAATATCACCCCTTACACTAAATTCTCCTATATCACTGACCATAGTCACACGCTTATACCCGATTGATACAAGTTTTTCCGGAAGCTTTGACAGGTCAATTTCATCATCAACTTTTATTTCAAAAGAATTTTTTTCATAAAAATCAACTGCAGGAAATTTGTCTGTAAGGGCTTTTACCGGCACAAGCAGCAATTTCTCGTTCAAAAGATTTTTTAGTATTGAAATTTGCTGTGAATACTTATACAAATTGCCGGACACTCCGTCATAAGGCGACACATCCTGATACGGAAAAATTTTAGACGGGATATCGAACAGTTTTTCAAGGTCATGTTTATATTTCAGCGCATTCTGTTCAGTATTAGTTACAAACAGTACTTTTTTTGTTAAAGATATTTCCGCAAGCAAAAACAGTCTTAAAAATGCAGTCAAACCTGTAATAGTAAAGGAATGATTTTTTCTTAAGAAGGCATTTGTTTTTTCTATATTTGAATAATTCTGATTGTTGATATAATTTAGCATGTAGTTATTTTAACATCAAAAGATCTATAGTATATCCAGCGGGTCGACATCAACTGTCATTTTTATATCGGGAGGGAGTTTTATTGATGACAAAAAACCTGTAACAAACCGGTGTCCCCGTTCTTCAAGTTTGTTTTTTACAATTATCTGAAATCTGTAATTGTTTTGCAGTCTTTCTATAATGCATTGTGCCGCTCCGAGCACGGCCACCGGCTCTGTGAGATTGTGTTTGGTTATTAAAGCTCTTAGTCGCATAGCAATTTCCTGTGCACTTTTTTCCGCCCTGTATCGATTCACTGAAGAAAGTACTATTCTTATTATTTTGCTAAAAGGGGGATAGTCAAACAGCTCTCTTGCTTCTATTTCTGTTTTGTAAAAACTCATGTAGTCCTGTTTTTGAGCAGTTTCAAGTGCAAAAAATTCAGGGTTAAGAGTCTGGAAATAGACGCTTCCTTTATGCTCTGAGCGGCCTGCACGTCCTGCCACCTGTGTAAGAAGTTGAAACCCCCTTTCGCAGGAGCGAAAATCCGGCAGGCTGAAGCTTCCGTCTGCATTAATTACTCCTACTAAGGTAACATTAGGGTTATCCAGCCCTTTGGCTATCATTTGTGTGCCAATTAATATATCGATTTTTCCGTTAGAAAAGTCATTAAGAATTTCAATGTGCCTGTTTTTTCTGGTGAGAGTATCGCTGTCGAGCCGTTCTATCACAGCCCCGGAAAAGAGTTTACGGGCTGCTGCTTCAACTTTTTGTACGCCGGTGCCGCAGTTTCGCAGTGCATCGCTTCCGCACTCAGGACACGTTTGAGGCAGTGGTGTTTCTTCATTGCAGTAGTGACATTTTAAGGTTCCTGTCTCTGAATGATAGACCATTGGAATATCGCATTTACTGCACTTTATTACTTCTCCGCATGCCAGACACCTTGTATACAAAGAAAATCCCCGTCTGTTCATAAGAAGCAGGGTCTGTTTCTTTTCTTCCAAATTTTTTTGTATTGCCGAAACAAGCTGGCGGGAGAAAAGGCCGTGGTTTTTTCTGAAAATTTCTTCCCGCATATCTATGACATAAACATCTGCAAGTTTGTAGTCGTTGTATCGTTTTTTCATTTCTATCAAATTGCCTGAGTTCAATGCACGGTAGTACGAACTGACATCAGGTGTTGCGCTGCCGAGTATAAGCGGGCAGCCGTTCAGTTCCGCAAGTTTTTTTGCTACATCTTTTGCGTTGTATCGTGGAGATGGCGTTGTTTGCTTGAAAGAGCTTTCATGCTCTTCATCTATTATTATTGCGCCTATATTTTTTAACGGAGCAAACACTGCAGAACGTGCGCCTGCAAGTATTCTGATTTCATTATTCTGTATTTTATTCCACACATCATACTTTTCACCTTCTGATATACCGGAGTGCCATAGTGCAACACTATCTACCCCGAAGCGGCGTGCAATTCTGTTTGTTAACATTGAGGCAATAGCGATTTCCGGTGCAAGAAACAGTACATTTTTTCCCTGCTCCAGAACTTTTTGAATAACTCTAAAATAGACTTCAGTTTTTCCTGACGATGTAACACCGTGCAGGAGTATGGTTTCTGTTGTTTTTAAATTTTTAATAATTTTTTCATAAGCAATCTGCTGTTCTTCAGAAAGAGAAGGGAATTGTTCTAGTGTTTTGCACCGGAAAATATCAAGCGGATTTCTGTATACATCACGCTCTATAATTTCAACAAGCCCTTTTTCCACGAGTTTTTTTACGGTAGCTCTTGTTGTTTTTGCGGCTTTTTCAAAATCAATAAGAAGCTGCGCCCCCCGGTTTTCCAGAAGTTCAAGTATTTCAAGCTGTCTTGATGCGGCGTTTTCTTTTTTGATGAATTTAATATACTTTTCCGTTCTATGTTTTTGCGCTGCTTCATCCAGAACATTCAAAACCTGAACTGCACTGCGCTTTTTTAGTTTATGCAGTGCAGCGTAAAATTTTGCAGAGGAGAGTTTTGTACGTTTCAGAAGTGTAGAAACCGGAATTGTTTTTTTTGCATCAAGATTATCCAGAATTTTTTGTTCTGTTTCGTTTTCTGCACGGACATTTTCATTTTTCAGGGCAAGTCTTTTTGACTGTTTTAAAAATTTCATCGGGATTGCGCATTCAAGCACGGTTTGAATATCACAATAGTAATAAGATGAAACCCATTCAAGAAATTTCAGATAATCTATATCAAAAAGCGGTTTGTCATCAAGAATTGCGGTGATGGATTTTGCTTTTATATTTTCCGGCAGATAGTTTGAAAATCCTGTTACAAAAGCATTTACAAGCCCCATTTTTCCGAACGGCACAAGAACCGGCTGACCTGTTTTTATTTCAGCTTTCAGCCCGTCGGGTATAAGATAGCTGAAAGTTTTGACGCCAAGCCCGTTTATACAGGTAAGAATTTGGGCATATTTATTAAACATGCCCAAATTCTGAATATTATCATTTTTGTCTGTTATACTATTCTTCTTCAACTGTCATTAATTCTTTCATAGCTTCATCAACAGCATCTCTTAAGAGTTCAAGATTGTCAGGAGAGACTGTTACACCTTTTTTTGTCGGAAGCCAGTTCAAGCCGTCATCAGTTGTGTAAAAAATTCTTAAATCAAGGTAGCATTTGCCTTTGTATTCATTTATTGAAATCTGAAGTTGTTCTGTTGCACTTCTTGGAATAGTTGCGATTAATTTCGGTTCTGTTGCCATTTTTTCCCTCTTTCTTATTGTATTTTACTAACTCGTTGAAACACAAGGTTTTTATTTTTGTGCACTGAAAATTTTCAGGTACTCATACTTAAATTATATTCTAACACGTAAATTTTAATCACAAATAAATTTTACAGCTTTATTGTAAACAAATTCGATGAGATTTGCTTTTTCGTACGCCATCTCTAGCTTCGGGGCAAATCCGAGAGTCTTTAGGCAAAAATCTATTTCATTATCATTAAATTTTACGGATATTCCTGTTATCAGGTTTTTATGAGGTTTATCCAGTCCGTCTGCGAGTTTCAGCATGCCGGCAAGTTTCGAGACTTTTTCTCTGTCTTTTTCTGACAGAGCTGCATAATCAGCATGTTTTTCAGGGTTTGGGAAGGCATTGCGGTGATATCTTGCGATATTTGCAATCATCAGTTTTTCATAATCACTGTATTCAGGAATGGGCAGATTCTTTATCAATGACAGTGAGTGTTTGTGATGAGATTTTTTATCTATACTATAGCCGATATCATGCAATAGTGCAGCCGCTTTCAGATATTCCAGATCTCTTCCTGTGAATTCGGACGTTACTGAATTTATTGCCTCAAATATCATAACTGCATAGTTTCTCACCTGAAGTGCATGGTCTGTATTTATATCAAATTTTTCAAGAATTTTTTCTATCATTCAAGTAAATTTCTAATTATCTGCAGCAGGTAATCCTGATTAAACTCTGATTTTGTTATAAAAGCATCTGCATGGTATTCTGTTGCATCTGTTCTTTCACCATCATATGAGGAGAGTATAATCACAGGGATTTTTGAATATTTTTCATTTGTTTTCAGAATATTTAAAAATTCTATACCGCTCATCTCCGGCATTTCAAGGTCAGAAATGATTATGTCAAATTTTTTCTCCGCCAGCATTTCAAATGCTTCTTTCGGATTTTTAACCATTTCATAGCTGTAGCCTCTGGAGTTAAAAATGTTTTTCATTAATGCTCTTGTTGTAATTGAATCGTCGACGACAAGTATGCGGTAATCTTTATTTTCTTTTTTGATAAGTCTGTTTTTGATATTTTCTAGAGCTTTATCTTTTCCTATATAAGTATTTTTATAAAGTTCTGGCAGGTTGAGAATCAGACAGACTTTTCCTGTAACAAGTGTCGTTATGCCGGAAATATTTTTCAGTTTTATTATTGGAGCAGAGAGTTTTTTATGCAGTATCTCCTGATCTCCTACAATAGAATCCACAATAAGTCCCATGTAGCTGTTTTCTATCTCTATTACCACAAGCGTATGTTTTCCATCGGCAAATTTTTCAGGCACTGGAAGTTCTAAAAGCTCTGACAGATAATATACAGGAGTAGAGCTGCCGTCAATAAGAACTGATTTGATGTCATTTCTGAAGTAGATATCTTCATTATTAACCCACATTACAGTTTTTATTGATGACATAGGAAGCGCAAAAAGCTGATTTGACGCTTCCACAATAAATGATTTCAGAGTAGACATAGAAACAGGAAGTTCAATACTGATTTTTGTGCCTCTTCCCACAAGTGAAAATACTTTTACTTTCCCGTTCAGCTGGGCTATTTTTGTTTGTACAATATCGAGACCGACGCCTCTGCCGGATATTTCAGTCACAGTGTCGCCTGTTGAGAATCCTGACCAGAATATCATATTCATGACCTGTTCGTCTGTGAGATACGCACATTCTTTGGGGGTTATAAGTTTTTTATCTATTGCCCGCTGTTTTATTTTTTCAAGGTCTATCCCTCTGCCGTCGTCTGTAATTTCTATGAGAATTTTGTTTTCAAGATTTTTGGCATGCAGATGTATTTTGCCTACAGGTGATTTTCCGTGTTCAACTCTTTCTTCCGGAGATTCTATGCCATGGTCTATTGAGTTTCTGATTATATGAATCAACGGAGATTTTATTTCTTCAATGATTTTTTTGTCAGCACTTGTTTCACTTCCTGAAATTAGTAATTCAATTTCTTTTCCCGTGTCTTTTGATATGTCTCTTATCATTCTCGGGAACATGTGGAATATTGTTGCAAGCGGCAGCACACGAATATTTTTCACCATGTTTTCCAGCTGGTTTACAATTAAGTTCAGCTTTGTATCATCTTCGTCAATTGATTTTTGTAATCCAAGTATATGATTGTTCAGCTTTATTATTCGTGCGGAGTTTTCCTGAAAAAGAGAATAGATTTGTTTGCTAAAAACGGAAAGACTGTTCAAATCGCCCATTGTGATAGCATTAAGCAATTTTTTATCATAGTATTTTATAAAACTCTGTGATTTATGATTAAAACTTTTCCATTCACTGATTTCTTCCAGGATGTTATCCAGTTCAGAGAGGTGTTTTTTGTGTTTAATTCGGCTTATTATCAATTCTCCTGTCTGGTTAACAAGTTTGTCAAGTTTTTTTGTATCAACACGGAGGGTTTTTATTGAGGTTGCTTCATATGAATTGAAAAAGTCATTGGGTTTTTGAAGCGGGGGATTTGATTCCTTTATATTTTCACTCAGTGTAGTAAGCGGATTTACACTCGCTGTCAAATCAAGCATTTGTTTGATTATATCAAGCCTCTGTATAATCAAAACTACATCTTCTTTTTCGTCTTTGTTATGCTTTGTCAGCATTTTTTCAGAAGAGCAGATACTCTGTTTTAAAATGGTAATGATTTCTTTTTCAGGTAATTCATTGCTTTTTTTTATGAGTCCAAGGACTTCTATGATTTTTTGAATAACTTGATTTGCGTCCGGATTTATGTTCAAAGAGATTATATGCTCCAGTGCTTCATTGATATCAGGTATACGGGACAGATTTTGCTCTATTTCGTTTAGTTCCGTTTTTATATTCTCTAAGTTTGATGCAACAGCTGTTTCTTTTTCTTTATTTTCTTCCGGAGCAAATTTTGATACCGTTTTTTTTCCGTCAGGATATGCAAGTTTGTTTTTTACCAGTGATTTATAATCTGACATCGGTATATTGTATTTTTTATAAATTTCAGATATATATTCTACTATTTCATCAAACTTTTTGTGCAGCTCTATTTGTTCTTCTTTTGTAATTATATGAGAATTTTGCATTACAAACGCAAGTTTCATTTCTATGTCCTGAAGAATGGAATTTATTTCATATAAATTGAACGGTTTGAGGATTTCTATCAATTTTTGGACTATATCGTAAAAAGTGTCAAGATATTTTATATCATCGTCCATTTCCATCTTTGACATTATCAAAAATGATTCTATTATTTGTGCATCCAGTGTTGATACATTTTTTCTAAAATTTTTTATATCAAAATTTTCTGCTTCACTTTTTATTGCAATATCACGGTCATTTGTATATAAATCAGAATCATGTATTTCTAATGTTTTGTCGATATTGTCAATGTATTTTTGAATATCATCAGTGTAATATTCTTTTTTTATTGAGATTGATTTTTGTATAATTTCAGAGAGAAAATCGAGGGATTTGTACAAAACATCTGAAATCGTACTGTTGATTACAATTTTGTTTTCTTTTGCAAGCCCGAGAACATCTTCTATTTTGTGAGCAAGACGCTGTATATTGTTAAATCCAATCATTCTTGCCGCCCCTTTCAGAGAGTGTGCGTCTCTGAACATATGCATAAGGATATCTTTATCCTTCGGAGTGTTTTCAAGGCTGAGGAGATTATTGTTCAGTTTTTCTATAATTTCTTCTGTCTCTGCTCTGAATATATTTAATATTTCATCAAATTCTTCCGGAGAAAAATCCATATTTCACCTATTCTTCAGAATTCGCCGTTTTTTGGGAAAAATCTTTTAAACTTTTAATTTTTTCAATGCTTGAATCAATGGAAGTAATTGAGCGGTGTATGTTCGTGGTGAGTTTTTGGATTTCAGCCAGTGCTTCCGATGATATTTTTGATTGTTCTGCTGTTTCCAGAATAGTTTCATTGATGAAACTTTCTATTTTTCTGACCACATTTCCAATTTCTATATATGTTTCTTCAATCGTTCCTGCCAGTTTAACCCCTGATTCTATTTCTTTGGTTCCTTCTTCTGTTGCCATAACGGTTGAATTTGTTGTGTGTTGAATATCATTGATAAGGGAGGCAATTTTTGTCGTAGCCTGTTTTGATTCATCAGCAAGCTTTCTGATTTCACCGGCAACAACAGCAAAACCTTTTCCGTGTTCACCGGCCCTTGCTGCTTCAACAGCTGCATTCAGTGCAAGCATGTTCGTCTGCTCCGCTATATCCTCAACCAGGCCGATTATAGAACCTATCTGTTGAATATATTCGCTTAATTCAAGTATTAATTCCGCAATAATTTGAATTCTCTGTTTAAGTACTATCATTTTTTCTATATTAGCTTTAACAGTCCCTGCTTTTTCACTGTTTGCAAAAGTCTTTTTTGTCTCGGAGGCTGTCATCTGGGCAGTTTTATTCAGTGCTTCGCTGACGGATTTAATTTTTGCAATCATTTCATTTGTATTTTCAGCCATATATTTGTAATTTTCAGTGATGTTTTTTTGTTCTACAGAGAGACTGAAAATTTTGTCCGCTGCTTCACCTGTTATTCCCGCTTTCTTTTTTACTGTTCTGTGCAGTTCTTTCATAAGCAATTTGCGTGTTATTATATACTGCGTAAGATAAACAAAGAAAAATATGCAGATACCTATAATATGAACGGTATTTACTCCGTCTTTTGAGACGATAATAACTACATACAACAGGAATGCAAGAAGCAGAAACATATCCAGAATAAATTTTAAGTCCGATTTTTTCTTAAAATTGAAATCATTATTCATTAAAATCTCCTTGCTTCTTTCAGTCCGTAATTTTTTCAATTATTGATAAGTATAAAATTATATAATTTTATTTTATTACAATTCATACATTTAGCCAAACAAAATTTAATAAAATACGTTATAATGTGTATATAAAAAATTCAAAATAAAGTTCAAGAAAAATACAGAGGTTTAGGGCTGTATGGTCTTGAGAAAATAAAGGATACCTGATGCCAGAACAAATTCTTTTAAAAAATACAGAAGAAAATAATCTGTATCTGTGTTTTCAAATCGATGACAAAACTTATGCTCTTACCACGGAAAAGGTAATGGAAATTTTAATGCTTCCTTTGCTTAATTACCCTCAAAAGCTTCCGAAATTTGTGGCAGGAATTCTGAATTATAACAATATACTACTGAATGTATTCGATATGAGAAAAATTTTGAACTTTCCTGCAAAAAAATTTGAAATCAACAATCAGATTATTATTATAAAAGGTGAGGAAACTCTTATTGCCGTAATTGTGGATAAGGTTACTGATTTTTATACAGTTTTGAATGAAAAAGTTCAAACTATTACCAATACTACTTTTAACAATTTTGTGAATTCATTCTGTCGTGAAGGTGATAAAGTAATAAATATTGTTGATGTTCAATCCTTAGAAAAATTCATAAAGAATATTGATAAAGAGGAAACAGAAACAAATTACAGAGATTATTTCCCTGACGATGATAAATCAAAATATATATTAGAAAAGCGGAGTAATGATTTAGCCCTGAAATCTTCATTGAATATTTCAGCTCAGTTTTATGCAAAAGATAAATATCTGACATTTAAGCTGGGTGAACATGTATACTGTCTAAATGCTGAAATGGTCAAAGAAGTAATCAGTACAAAAAACTATTCAATTACGACTATTCCGTATGTTCCTTCATTTATTAAGGGAGTTATTAATCTCAAGGGTGATTTCTATACGGTATTCAGCCTCAAACAGTTTATAGGGATTAAATCTGATATAATAACGGATGAGGAGAAAATGATTGTGCTGGCACTTAACGACATGAAGGCGGTGCTGCTGGTTGATGAAATAGGACATCTGCTTAATATTTCACCGGATAAACTTCATTCGCAAAACAATCTGAACCTGAACAAAATGTTCATCAAGTCTGAGATATATATTGATAACAAAGTTTATAATATTCTTGATATGCAAAGACTCTTAAACGATGACAGAATTTTTATCGGGAAAGAATGATACGAAAAAAAACTGCCTCTGCCTTGCAGAAGCAGCATATCATTGGTTTATTTAATCATGTCTTACCTGACCTTTTAAGATTAAATCCATAACTTTATATTGATAGGCATATTTTCCGCCGTTATTTTCAAGTTTGTCTGTCAATACGAGAAAATCTTTGAATGTGTCTTCTGACCCATTGACTCTCGCTCTTCCTGCTGCAACAGTACATTTGTGTCTTATTGCTTTTGTGGTGCTGACAAGCTCTGCTTTATTTGCATCGTTTAATGCAAAATAAAATTTTCCGTAGTTTGTGAAATCTACAAGCGGGCACCACATGTCATAAACCGTGTTTATATCTCCGAATGGTTCATATTTATATGTATTTATAATGTTTATTTTTTTATTTTTATAGTCTATAAGGCAGTTGTTTGGATTTAAGCTGTTTGCTTTGTATCCGGCATCTTCAAGTCTGTGAATTTGCTTAGCTAGTTCATTATAGGATTCCTGCGGAAATTCTGCTATTTGTTTTATGTCGGAAAGAAATGTCTCGGCTTCTTCCGGTTCTATTTTCCTTTTTTCTGCACGTCTGACAGCCCAGTCTTTAAAAGAATGCGGTGTGCCTTCTGCTTTTTTCAGAATTTTAACATGGTCTCCTATGCCTGCAATTGCTTCTCCCATGTTCATTTCGTCAAAATCAGTTTCCAGTTTTTTAAGCGGTTGTTCAAAATATTTTTCCGGATTTTCAAGTTTTTTGTCAACTTTAATAACCCAATTTTTTAATGGCTCCTGCGAAAATTTGTAAACTGTTGAATTTTCACCTGTCCCGATAATATTATTTTCTGTACAGCTTTTTAAAAAATCTTTCGGCTCTTTTAGCCCTGATTTTTTTGCAAGCTTAACAAAATTTTCATAAGAATATCTGAGTTTGTTGGCAATATGCCTGTTTCTAATTAAAATAAAGGCCGCTCCGGCTGCAGCGGCACAGCATAAACCTGTTATCAAGCCGGTATTTTCCTTGCTAAAATCTTTAATTTTAGACTGAACAGTCTTTTTAGGTTGTTCTGATTGTTTAAATTGTACAGGAGAATATACTCCTGCTAAACTAATAGGACGCATACACATATACTCCATTTTGACCACACGAAAATAATACCATAAAACGGCATGAAAATGCAAAAAAATATAAAAGATTGCCGTATCGGTTTTTGATACCGGATGGCTGTATTAACCTTATTTTTCAATGCAGGATATATTTAGAGTGTACAATCCGTCTTTTACTCCTACTATTGCCCAGCGCAGTGCATCTATATTCTGCTTTTTCAGCTCTGTTTCGATATAGTCCGGACTCAAAGCTTTTACTGACGGAATGGAAATCTGAATATTTGTTATTTTCATTATTCCACCGTAACAGATTTTGCGAGATTTCTGGGCTGGTCAACATCTTTTCCGAGAAATTCCGCAATATAATAAGCAAGCAGCTGCAAAGGAACAGATGTCAGTACAGGCGACAGATATTCATCTACAGTCGGCACTTTTAGAATATATTCAAAAAGGTTCTCCAGTTCTTTGTCATCTGATGAGGTAAGCGCAATCAGTCTTGCATTTCTGGCTTTTGACTCCTGTGCATTGCTCAAAACTTTGTCGTAAACAACACCCGGCATTAATATTGCAAGCACCGGCATGGTCTCATCAAGCATGGCAATAGGGCCGTGTTTCAGCTCTCCGGCCGGATAACCTGTAGCATTTATGTAGCTGATTTCTTTGAGCTTTAAAGCCCCTTCAAGAGCAGCAGCATAGTTTATTCCTCTTGCTATATAGATAAAATTCCGGAAAGCAGCAAACGCTTTTGCACATTTCATTATATTTTCCTTGTGGGAAAGAATGACTTCTATTTTTGCCGGAAGCTCAAGCATTTCCTGTTTAAGATTTTTGATATGTATTCTGTCAAAAGACTCTTTAATCTCTGCAATATAAATAGCAAACAGATATAAAGCTATGAGCTGGGCGTTAAAAGATTTTGTGGCAGCAACGCTTACTTCAATGCCTGCATTGACCGGAATTAAGCTGTCAGCTTCACGTGCCATTATAGAATCGGGTCTGTTTGTGATAATCAAAACATGCGACCCGACAGCTTTTGCCTGTCTGATAGCAGTGATAGTGTCAGACGTTTCGCCTGACTGCGATATACCTATGACCAGAGTATCTTTGTCTGTCACGGTTTTTCTGTAAATATATTCACTCGATGCTTCTACGTCCACAGGAATATTGCAGAATGCTTCTATGATATATTTTGCTATCATCGCAGCGTGTAAAGATGTTCCGCAGGCAATAATCTCAATACGTTTAAGGTTTTTAATTTGTTCTTTTGTGAGTTTTACTTCATCGAGTTTTATAGGAGAATTTATGTCATGAAGCTTTCCTGCAAGAGCATTTCTGATAACATCAGGCTGTTCGTGAATTTCTTTGAGCATAAAATGCTTGTAGCCCATTTTGCTTATTGCAACAGGTTCCCACGGCAAAATTTCTTCTTTTTTTACAATTTGTTTTCCTTCAATATCCGTAATTAACACTGTATCGGGCGATAATACGGCAAATTCATCATCATCCAGATATATTACACGTTTTGTGTATTCAATAATTGCCGGACAGTCGCTGGCAAGGAAGTTTTCTCCTTCCCCGAGTGCAACGATAAGCGGTGCATTTTTTCTGGTTCCGACCAGTACATTCGGTTCATCCTGATGCATAACACACAGCGCATAAGCACCTTTTAACTGCTTTACAGCTGCTCTTACTGCTTTGGGAAGAGAGTTTAGTTTTCCGTATTCATGTGCAATCAGGTGTGCAACCGTTTCTGTATCAGTCTCTGTTTTAAAAACGCAGCCGTATCCTTCAAGTTCTTCTCTGAGTTCTTTAAAATTTTCGATTATTCCGTTGTGCACAACAACAAGTTTTCCGCAGTTGCAAGAATGAGGATGTGCATTGACTGTAGTCGGAGCACCGTGTGTAGCCCATCTGATATGTCCGATACCCATGGTTGTGTCAGTGACCGGATTGTTTTTCATCAAATCTTTGAGGTTTTGAAGTTTCCCTTCTGATTTGAAAATCTTGATTTTACCTCCGGTGTTTACGGCAAGACCTGCTGAATCGTATCCTCTGTATTCAAGTTTACTCAAGCCGTCCAATAATATTTTCACAACGGGTTTTGATCCGACATATCCTACTATTCCGCACATAAATTCTCTTCCTCAATTGTCTGAAAACGGATTTTTATAATGTGTATTCTACTTTAAAAATTTTAAATTTTAAAGAGATAGAAATTAAACTTTTATAAAGATTTTTCAAATATTTTCCTGATTGATAAAATTTCTGTATTGAAGTGACTGTGCTATGTGAGAGCTTTCAATATTTTCAGAATTTTCAATGTCGGCAATTGTCCTTGCCAGTTTTAGTATTCTGTCATACGAACGTCCTGAAAGGTTGAATTTAATCGCTGCATTTTTCAGAAGTTTTTCGCTGTTTTCATCAAGTTTACAGAATATTTTTATTAGCTCCGGAGTCAGCTGTGAGTTTGTCATTATGGAATGCTCTTTATATCTCACGGACTGACGTTTTCTTGCATTAACGACTCTGCTCCTGATTTCTTCTGAGGATTCTGATTTGAAATTTTTATTTAACAATTCATCCGGTGAGAGTCTGGGCACTTCTATCTGAATATCAATTCTGTCAAGCATAGGACCGGAGAGTCTGGAACGGTAGCGTTGGATTTGAAATTCAGAACAGGTGCACTGCTTTTGGGAATCTCCTAAATATCCGCACGGACAGGGATTCATTGCAGCAAGAAGTATAAAATCCGCCGGATATTTTACACTTGTCTGGGCTCTTGAAATTCTTATTTCTCCGTCTTCAAGCGGTTGTCTCAGGACTTCGAGAACATTTCTGGGAAACTCAACGAATTCGTCCAGAAACAGTACTCCTCTGTGCGCAAGAGTTATTTCACCCGGTTTCGGATTTGAGCCTCCTCCGATAATGCCTATTGCCGAGGCAGAATGGTGTACAATTCTAAACGGACGTTTGTTAACAAGAGGATTTTCGCTGTCTAACAGTCCGCTGACACTGTAAATTTTAGTGAGCTCGATTGCTTCCTCCAGTTCCAGCGGGGGAAGTATAGAGGCAAATGTCTTAGAGAGCAGCGTTTTTCCTGACCCCGGTGGACCGGACATAAGAATATTATGCCCGCCCGCTGCTGCTATTTCAAGTGCTTTTTTTGCTTTGTACTGGCCTTTTATATCTTTAAAGTCATAGTGATAGTTTGTTGTCGTGTACTTATTCAGATAATCTTCTATATCTACTTCGCATACTTCAAGTCTTTTTACTGCTTCGGGGTTGTTTGAAAAATGATCAATAACATCACAGAGACATTCTGCCTGAAAAACCTTTATATCAGGAATAAGCGCAGCCTCTTTTGCGTTCTTTGCCGGTACAACTACCTGTTTTATACCCATGTCTTTTAGTCCTGACACAATAGGCAGTATTCCGTTTACTGAACGTAATGAACCGTCAAGTGACAGTTCTCCTAGAAATGCGGTGTCTTTAATTGCTTCATTATCAAGAATATCATCCTGTGCCAGTATACCGACAGCAATCGGGAGATCGTAGTTTGTGCCTTCTTTTCTGATATCTGCAGGAGCAAGGTTTACCACAACTTTTTTATTTGGAAACTGGTATCCCGAATTTTTTATCGCCGAGCGAACACGTTCTTTCGCTTCTGACACAGCAGTGTCCGGCAGTCCGACAATAGTTACTCCAGGAATAGACTGGATTAAGTCAACTTCAACGGATATTTTATAAGCTTCAAGACCCAGCACGGTAGCTGTTGTTACATGTGATACCATAGTATAATTAGTTTAGCACAATTATTTCTTTTTTACTGTTTTTCTGGTTTTAAAAAATTCCGGCATCATCTCAGGGGTTATCTCTTTTCCTTTAATAAATAATGAGTCGCCTTCAGCTATAGAAATTTTGCCGAAAACTCTTTTTAAATCCATCGGTGTGGATACAGAAATCAGGGTTTCTGTGTCAGGCATACGGTACTCTGTGCATAGTGTCCAGGTATCATCTTTAAGAGAATACATAAAATGGGTCTGGGAATTTGAATATGTGTGCCGTTCAAAAATTGATACATTAGAGAGCCTTTTGTAAAACGCATCTTTGATTTTTTCGAAAATTTTCACGGAATAAGGTCTTGTGTCCAGTTCTTTTGAACCTAAAAGCAGCCCTCTTTGTGCATCTTTTACATACCTGAATATGTAAACTATAAAATCATGTATATTTTTATAATTGGTTACATCATCCAGCAGATGAAAACCTTCTGCTTCTTTCGCAGGGGTTACAACTCCTCCGCCGGTACAGGTTCTTATGTCCTCAGAGTAGAATATTTTGTCTTTTATTATATTTGGCATGTCGTGTTTAAAAAAGATAGGAGTACCTTTTTTAAACTTGTTAAAAGTCTTTCTATCCACAAATGTTATTCTTGATTTAAAAGATACTTTTTCTTTCATAGTATCTTCATAAAACAAGTGAACAAAAAAAATTGCTATCCGGCTAAAGTTCCTGTTTTCACAAAAAATTTTATGTATAATGCAGTCAGATATTTTTTCAAGACACCATAAAGTCCGGGTTTTTCAAATTTTATGATTTTATTGTCACCTGTTAACACACAGATAGAATTTTTTGTTTTTTCTGTTATGGTGCAAGGTTTTTTATAAGCTGTATTATTTTCAAGTATTTTATGTGCATTAACTTTGAAAAATTCATTTTTGTATGCAAAGTAAGCGGACTGCCACGGTGCGAGTGCCCTGATAAGCCGGTTAATCTCTTCAGCAGTATTTTCAAAATTAATTAGTATGTCTTTTTCATTTACCTGTGGATAATATACAGCTTCGGATTCTTTTTGCTGAATAGGTATGACGATTTCTCTGTCCATTGCCGTTAACAGCTCGCCCACAGCGGATTTTGCAATACAACAGGTTTTGTCTTTCAATGTTCCTCCGGTGTCACCGTCTAGCCCCTGTATTATTTCCACTTTTTTCTGGAGTAATACAGGACCTCTGTCAAATTTTTCATCCATAATATGAAAAGTCACACCGGATACGGCTTCACCGTTTAAAATCGTTCTTGTATAGGGATTCGGGCCTCTGTATTTTGGCAGTAATGACGGATGGGTATTTATACAGGCAATTTTCGGAAGATTAATAGTCTCTTTTGAGAATTTTTCACCCCATGAGCCTACAAGTATAATATCCGGATTTAGTCTCAATATCTCTTTTTTAAATGCTTTTGAATTCACGCTGTCTGCTTTAATTTCTTTGAGTTTAAGACTTTTTATAAAAGAATAATCAGCAGACGGGGCAAAAATATCTTTTAAAAACAATATAAACGGCGGATATTTGAGTCTTTCGGAACGGAAAACAGCACAGACTCTATGTCCTGATTCAAGAGTACCTAAAATCAGATTAGAAAACATTTTTCCGTATCCTACTACAACAATTTTCATTATATTTAGATTTGATTTTGTAATTTTTTAGCGCATGAATTGCATAAAAAATTTGAGCTGCCGTCAAGCAAAACTTCCTGACCGCATTTTGCACATTTTATAGTTAATTTTTTTGCAACACGGACAAATTTTCCTGCAAAGTACAAATTGTCAAATTCTTTTCTGTTCATCTGAAATTTTTCAAGAAGTTTTTCAACAGGGATAGTTTCTTCCGGTGAATTAATTACATATGAATTCATATCTGATATGATTTTGTTTTGTTCTTCCAGACATTTGTCGCAAAGTTCTTTTTTATTATTTTGAATGAATAAAGCTCCGCATTTTTTACAATTTACTACATTAGGCATATATATTTCTTTCCATACTCTTTAGTAAAATATTATCTGACACAGAGCTAAAAATCAAGAACATTCATGGATAAAAATTTTAACAAAGTGTTTTGTATTGTAAAAAAAAATAATAAATATATACAATAAATGTAAAATTTTGTATACAATATAAACATAGAGAGAAGAAAAAAGTGGAAAACAGTTTTAACAGTTTTGATAATATGGAAACATCCATCAGAAAATCCTCTGTTATTCAGGAGAGGATTAATCTGGTTTCAACACATATGTATAAACAGTTTCTTGAATATCAGCACTCTGCAATAAACTGTCAGGAGACTTTTTTAAAGATAATTGATAATATGCAGGCCACAGTAGATTATCTGAAACAGTCTTTTGGCTCCAGAGGCGTGTCTACTGATAATATTTATTATAAAGTTGACGATGCGCAGACTGTTCTTGTTCTTAATATTTTGTGGCATACAATAAGCTTCACCACAAGATGGAACAATCAGCCGCAGGCTCTTTTCAGAGGAGTGGAACCGCCGTTGATTTCCGGCAGAATAATTGCAATGAAGGGGGATTTTTACGATATAATTAAGCGTAATCCAAAAAATGAACTGCAGGCTGTGCTTGAGCAGGAAGTTGCATCTTTATTTGTGCCTGCTGAAAAAAGCCGTACAGGAATTATAAAGATAAATCATCTTGGCAATAAAGAGTTTTATATAAATCAGATGGACGCTCCCCGTGAATTTATGCTGAAAGTTATTGAAACGATTTGCGGCGGTGGTATATATCATGAAGAACTTCCCCAGAAATTGAAGTAGGGAAACAATGACAGATATTGAAAAAGCACTGAACTATCATCGCAGCGGACAGCTTGAGGAGGCACGGCTGATTTATTCGAAGCTGTTGAATCAAAATCCTGATAATGCTGATGTATTAAATCTGTACGGTGTATTAAAAATGCAGCAGGGCAGATATGACGAAGCTCAATCACTCCTTCTTCATGCTTTTGAAATATCGGCTTCTCCTGTTTTTGCGGACAATCTCGGACTTGTCTGTTATCTAAAAAAACAGTATAAAGATGCTGCTAAATATTTTGAAATTGCATTAGAAAAAGAATTTTTCAAAGACAGTGCTCTGAAATTGATTGACAGTTTGAAAAGAACAGGGCAGTTTTTTCTTGCTCTGAAATATTTAAAAATTTTGTATGAACATGACAATGAGAACATTGGTTTAATCAGAGAAATAGCGCAGCTTGCAGGCTCATGCGGAGATTTACAGACTGCTGCGGTATTTTACAAAAAAAGTCTGAAACTTGAACCTGCGGATTGTGTAGGCGAAAACAACCTCGGATTGATTTATGAAAAGTTATCGAACCCTTCTGAGGCGAAGAAATGCTATCTCTTGTCTTTAAAAATAAAAAATAATTTTGAAGCAAATAAAAATCTCGGGATTTTGTTCAGGAAAGAAAAAAATTATCAAAAGTCAGAAGAATATCTGAAAAAAGCACTTAGCCTGAAACCTGATGATGAAAAAACACATACGAGTCTGGGCATGACATATCTTGCACAAAAAAAATTTTCAGACGGATACAAACATTACATATTAAAAAATCCGGACATAAAAAAACAGTATAAAAATCACTGGGACGGCTCCATTCACGGCAATGCACACATACTTGTATTCTGTGACGGCGGATACGGGGATTTTATAATGTTTTCAAGATATGTCTTAAATTTAAGAGAAATTTTTGCAAAAATCACTCTGCTGGTGTCGCCTGAACTTGAACGACTGTTTAAAGAAAATTTCAAATTTGCTGATGTGCGGGCAGGAAAAGACGGTATTGACTATGATTTCTCTGTTAGCGTAATGGATTTACCTTATTTTCTCGGACTTGACTTTAAAAATATTCCTGCTGCACACGGATATATGGATGCGGCTGCCTGTGAAAAAAACGGGTTATTCAATACTGACAAACTGAAAGCAGGACTTTTCTGGCACGGAAATCAGCGGGTGCATAAAAACCGTTCTATAGATTTTGAAAGGCTTGAGACATTATTTTCTAAAAATGTTCAGTATTATTCTTTTCAGATTGACGAAGAACAGAAAAAAACACATGAAAATATTATAAGTCTTGCATCTCATATAACAGATTTTTATGACACGGCATGCGCAATGAAAAATCTGGATTTGATGATTACGACAGACAGTGCGTGTGTGCATCTTGCCGGAGCTCTGGGTGTGAAAACGTTTCTGCTGCTGCCTGCTATAGCTGAATGGAGATGGTTCGATGATGATTTTGGTACTCCCTGGTATAATAGCGTAAGGCTTTTTAAACAGTCTGTTGAAGGAGACTGGAGCGGGGTTATAGACAGGCTTTCAAAAAATTTTTAAAACGGCACTTGACAGCATCGTATATCCTTAATATTATTGTATTACTTCATTACGCCGAAGTGGCTCAATGGTAGAGCAACGGTTTTGTAAACCGTAGGTTGTAGGTTCGATTCCTATCTTCGGCATTTTTTTTGACAATTAAATAGAATTGACGGGCAAAGCTAACACCTGTTTAAAAAGAAATCTGAAAAGGCTTGTAAACTATATGGTTTATAAGAATAAAGAAGGTTGAAATTGCAAAAACGCTGATTGGTGCCTTTGTGGCGCAGTGGTAGCGCACTCCCTTGGTAAGGGAGAGGTCACGGGTTCAAGTCCCGTCAAA
>CALUTO010000025.1 GCA_944323735.1 Candidatus Gastranaerophilales bacterium | reverse complement strand
AGTGTAATATTGCTTCCAAAGATGGGACAAATGGTTGTAGGCGAAACTTCATTAGGGGTAAGAGCAAAAACTTCTTTTGATGAAGTAAGAGAAGCCATAGAGAATTTACCTGCTGCAGTAAAAGCGGGTATAGTGGTTGTATCTGTTGCTGCCGGTGCTTATGCACTTGATGCGATAGTATTTCCATCGTTTTTGGACGGGGCAGCCGCCATGGGCGTAATTCCTGCAAGTGTCGGCGCAGCATTGTAATACACAAAGCATATGCGGTTTTTCAAAGCTGCCTGTACATTGTAAAATGATTAACAGTTTGTTTTATATGGAATAAAAAATAAAAAGTGTAAAGAAATACTGTTTTTTGCATCAAAAACAGTATTTCTTTAATGTCAAATTTGTAAAACAGAATTTTCATATTTTCATTATGTCTAAAATAAAACGGCAATTTATTTACAGGAAGGCTTTTCTATATAACAATAATTATTTATGTTTGTATTATTTTTTATACCGTTTTTACTGTTACAAATAATCATTTGAAGCGTTTTTTCATTTGGACAGGATAAGTTTTAAAATTCAATTATTTCTTTTTCTTTTATAAAAAGGTAATACTGCAAAATTATCCTCTTTTAACCGGCAAAAGACCCGATTTCCCGGGTCTTTTGTTTTTAATACTAGAGTTTTTCAATCACCATAGTTGCTTTGCTGGACGAGGTCTGGTCTGTATTATCCTGCGCCGCAAACAGATTTATATAGAGAATCTTGTTTGCCGTGGCATTATCCATATTGATAAATTTAAGACCTGCCTTATTGCCGCTTACACGAACGACCTGAACCTCCGGCGTGGCGGTAATATTGTGATAAGAGAGATTTATCATAAATTCTTCGCCTTTTTGCAGTGTTCCGTCGTGTTCTACAGCAAGACCGCCCTTTGATATGTCTAGAATACTTATGATTCTCTTGTTTGCAACTTTTACTTCTTCATCATCTTTCGCAAGTGAGAATCTTATATTCTGACGTTTCGTTGGTTTGTAGGTATCTTTATCAATATCCTCGAACTCCGGCGTAGTCGTAGTTTTTTGGATTTTGTCATCCTTAAACGTCAATCTGTAGAAGCTGTTTTCCGTTCTCGGAAGGTTTACAACTTCATAAGGGTTATAGTATACAACAGGTGCCTTTGTACGCTGGTCAATAGTATTACCCATGTGAAGCGCATAAGAGCCTGTCAGTTTTGTGTAAAGCTGGGTCGTAAGATTTATACCATACAGAGATGAGATATTTCTCTGATAGTCATTGTCCACAATCGTCAGCCATCTATAACCGCCGCCGATTTCATGTGCTCCTGCATCTCCTCCTCTGCTGCCGTTTCTGAACTCACCGTAATTTGTTACAAAAGCATCTTTCATATCAAGATTTAAATCTTTTGTATCAACGTATGCATTATCTGTATAGAAGGTATTGAATAATGCACCCCGGTTATCTGTCGGAGATGATGACGCCGAGTTCAGCGAAAGCGTTACGTCATTAGCTTTGTATACGGTTTCAGTAAAGCCGTAGTCGTTATTAAAGATGTGTATGGTCTGTACAACATCCTGTGAATTGTAATCTCTGCCTGAGACTTCTTCATTCACTGCAGCAACTATTTCCGGAGAAACACCGGTTATATCAAACGTCAACTGAGAGCCTGCACCCGATGTATTGAAACCGGTTGCCTGCAATATTTCAGAATTTGTATCAGACGGGTCATCATAATATTCACGACCTTCGCTTGCGTCAAAGCCATCCGGACGTGCAGCATTAGATACTACAGAATCCGGAGCCTCAGAAGCGTGAGCAATAATTCTGTCTGCGGCAAGAACCACATCGGCCTTATCGTCATCTGTGCCTCTGACGAACGCATTATAGATGTTTAATGTTGAATACGCATCATCTCCGCCTTTTGCATCAAGAACAGCTATATTAATTGTCTCAGGAACTACCGAAGAAAGTTCAATTCTGTCATGAGGATATAACAAATCATCTTCAGGGTTAAGCATATGAGGTAATCTTCCAAGATCGTAGATTGTCAGATTTTCTCCTTTGTTAACTATCTGAATATCTTTGCCGGCAGTTAGTTCTCTGATTGTTGTATTTCCGTCAAAGACAAGCCCCATGTTGCCGCGTTTTGTGATAAGCTGCCAGATGTTAGTCTTGTCGCCCATACCCTGGACATAGAGGTCATTTTCAGCTTCTGCACTGAAATAATCCTCTGCTGTTCCGGTCTGCTGATAAGTAAAGTAATTATCCGCAGAACCTATGTTATTGCTGGAAATAAGAGATATATTTTTACCAGTAACATTAGGCTGGGTTTTATCTTTTGCAGCGTTAATTATCGAATAACCGGTGAAGTAATCTTCTTCATCGTACTCTCCGGGGGTCGGATTTCTGTCCTCCGTATCCCATTCTGCCGCAGTCAGCATGACATTTCCGTCCGCTTTTACCTGATTAATTTTCATATCAGAATCTTTTGCTGTAAGGTTAATAAGTCTGTCGCCGGTTTTGGTTTCATTTTCTGCGCTTGCAGTTATAACGCCGCCGGCATTAATATTTACAGACTCGGTTTTGTCTCTTGTTGAGGCATTTATGCTGAATCCGGGTTTTTTACCTTCAAGAGCTTTTTCAGTCATACCAATATCTCCGTCTTTTACGGAAATGTTCAGGTCTTTTCCTGTTTTTATAAGGGTTTTGTCAACCCCGGAATTTAAGAGATTTCCGTTATTAACGGTTATATTAACGTTGTTGTTAACGGCGTTAATATAGTTATCATTATCGGTATTGTCGCCTATAATTACATCAGAATTTGAATTTATAATATCAATTTCATTCTGCAGAGCGGTAACAATACCCTGAACAATGGTATTTCCGCTGCCGATATTGTTAACAAGGATATTTCCACCCAAGTCATTATGAACACGACCGGTGCTTTCAATGTTTATACCGGCTGAGGTATTCTGATTGTTCACAGTCAAAGCGCCGTTTTTATTATAAACTTCACCGGCTATACCAATTCCGCTGCCGCCTTTGTTTACCACATTCAGTCCGCCCTGTTCATTTTGAACAAGAGAACCTGCTGTGACAAGGATTGAGGAGTCGGCTTCGTTGTTATTTAACACATTTAATGTGCCTGTACCGTTATTGAGTACATCGCCGTTGATATTAATACCGCCGTTGCCTGTGTTTTGAACAAGCATGGTTTCACCTGAGCCGTTGAACGTATTTTCCAGTCTGCCTTTAACGCCGTTTGTTCTGTCTATGATAACAGCACCTTTTTTATTGTCAACGGTGAGCTTTCCGTTATTATTTGTAACGTCGCCGGCAACTCTGACACCGTTGTCGCCTCTGTTTGAAACAGTCATTGCGCCGTTATTATTTGTCACAGTACCTTTGTTTACGGTAGTTTTTCCGTTTGCGGTTGTTAGAACTGTGTCAACATTCACTCCGCCTGCTGTGTTGTTAATGGATGTATTTCCTTTTTTGTTAACAACATCGCCTGTTATTTGTATTCCCTGCGAACCGTTGTTTGTGATTTTCAGATCGCCGTCTGTGTTTTCAACAGTACCGCGGTTAGTTATTGCGGAATTATCAGTATTTGTTTTCACGCCGACAACGATTCCGCTTTGGGCATTTGTGTTGGTAACAACAGTGTTTCCTATATTTTTGTTAAACAAATGACCGAAAATCTCAACAAGTCCGCTTCCGCTGTTTTCGAGTAACAGATTGTCTTCTGAAGTTTCAGAGTCATTTGTGATTTTTGCATTTTCTGCAATTTTTACACCGCCTGCGGTGTTTGTAACTGTCAACTTACCTGCGTCACCGGAATTTGACACAACGGCAGTCGTGTCGAACACGATACCGCCATCGCCATTGTTTGTAACAGAGGTGTTTCCGCCCGTATTAGTTGTTGTGCCTGAAACAAGAAGTTGACCGCCTTTGTTTGTTATAGAGGTATTGCCTGTTTCGTTTTCAATAGTGCCGCTGATAGTTGTATTTGTTCCGTTGTTGGTGAATGTTGAATCGCCGCCTTTGTTGCTTACACTACCGGAAACAAGAAGCTTTCCGATTGCATTTGTAACTGACGTGTTACCCGTTTCGTTTTCAATAGTGCCGCTGATAGTTGTATTTGTACCATTGTTGGTCAGTATCGTATCTTTTCCAATATTGGTCATTTCTCCGGAAACAAGAAGCTTTCCGATTGCATTTGTAACTGACGTGTTACCCGTTTCGTTTTCAATAGTGCCGCTGATTGTTGTGTCAGCTCCGTTGTTGGTAAATGTAGCGTCTCCGCCTTTGTTACTTACATTGCCGGAGACAAGAAGCTCTCCGCCTGCATTCGTAACTGACGTGTTGCCCGTTTCGTTTTTAATCGTTCCGCTGATTGTTGTGTCAGCTCCGTTGTTGGTAAATGTAGCGTCTCCGCCTTTGTTGCTTACACTACCGGAAACAAGAAGCTCTCCGCCTGCATTCGTAACTGACGTGTTGCCCGTTTCGTTTTCAATAGTGCCGCTGATAGTTGTATTTTTACCATTGTTGGTAAACGAAGAATCACCCTTTTTATTATTTACTTTACCGGCAATCAATAAGTCACCATCGCCGTTTTCAACAGAAACGTTTCCGATATTATTGTTTATCTGTGCAGATTTTGCGATTTCCAGACCGTCGCTACCTGAAGCCGTAAGTATTACGTCTCCGCTTGCAGTATTATTAATTACACCTTCTACAGATAGTTTAGCAGCTGTATTGTTCAATACAATATTTCCGTTTTTGTTGTTAATAACAGCAGTTTCACTTACTAACAGTCCGTCTGTACCGCTATTTTTGATTTCAATATTTCCGTCGTTTTGGATTGCACCATCAATCAAAACGGAAGAATTTGTTTTGTTATTAATATTTAATTTACCGATTGAATCAATTGTATTTATTTGTTTTCCAAGTTCGTCTTTTAAATTATTAATAACTATACCATTTTCAGATTCTAAAGCCAGAAGACTGTTTTCTGAAGGATTATTGGCGTCATCTTTGCCATTCTGGATAACACCGGCTGTTTCGATTTTTCCTTTAGAGATTATTGATGTCAATGCGGCATCTTTACCGAGTTTGTTAACCTTCAAAGTACCTGCATTGTCAACAGTGCCGTTCATCTTGTTATTTTCAAAATTGTTAATGACAAGAGTTTTGTCCGTATTGTTAGTGATTTGTATATCGCTGTATCCGTTTGTATAAGACACAGTACCACTGCCTCTAACAGTACCGTTTAAGTCAACATTGCCGCCGTCTTGAGAGGTAACAAACAATTTAATTTTACCGTCTTCGTAGATAGCTTTTATGTTATTGCCGTTGTCATTGAGATAAGCAGACTTGTCACTGCCGCCTAAGCTAATAAGATTTGTCTTGCCTGTTGTCGGGTCATAGACAAGGTTATTGAGCATATCATCTGTGATGGTGATATTTCTGACATCACGACCTGCCTGAATTGTACCGTTATTTTGGATATTTATTGCATTAATTGTAATATTCTGACCTGCAATCAATCTGTCATTCTTGTCATTAAGGCTGAAATCAGTATTTGCGTTGTCATAAAGAATATTGCCCTGTGAGGCTATAATATCTTTTTGATTTGATGTTACAGCATTTTTGAAGGTAATATCTCCGCTTTCGTTTAATATATCTATCTTTCCAGCGGCATTTACTATATTGTTAAATATAATATCCGACGGAAGTTTTCCGTAAAGCAGAGGATTATTGTGATCAAAATAATTGTTTATTGAAATGGTGTCGTCTTTTATTTCACCGTGGTTTCTTTCTGTTATATACAGCACGTTATCAGCGATAGGTCTTCCCGTATCCAGATAAGAATCAAACCGCTCACCGCCTATAGTCAATCCGGCATTCTCTCTTGCTGCAAGGTTTACTACGTTGAATATCAAATCACGATTTGAATAATTGTCAACTGTTAAACCTGGCTGATAAACTTTAAATTTGCCGTCTCCTGTTACATTAGCTTTTGTAATACCTGTGATTTCTATTTTCGGTTGCTGGGTAATAATATCATCAAATTGTATATAGGAGTTCGTCATTTCTATTGCATCCAGAGGATTTTCTCTCAGGTTTTCAATTTGATTATCGTATGCTTTAATCTTCTTATTCAGTTCGGTTGTTTTATTTTCAATTGAAGAATTTGAATTTACAAAATTTTGTTTATTTGTATTAAGTTCACCTTTCTGGTTTTCAAGGTTCGATATGGCAGAGTTAAACGAATCATTGTCCACTATTTTTCCATCGTATACACTGAATCCGTTTTCGTCGTGTGTATATTTAGCCTGTTCTTTCTTAACCAGAGCAATAATATTATTTTTCTGAGATGTGCTTAATTTAGTTTCTCTTTCTTCTGATTTTGAAACAGTTCCACCTTCGCTATCAGTTTCTGTCCATTGATAAGTATATTTATACTCATATTCATCCAGAGCCTTTTCCAATGCACTATCAACACTGTCTTGATAGTTTTTATAAGCAGCATCTTTTTCAGCCTGTGTTTTCTCAGGGTCATTTAAAATAGCCTCATAAGCCTGCTGCGCTGCTGTAACCTTACTGTTCTGGCTATTTTTTATGGTTTCATATGCATCAGAAGGCAATGTTGAACCGTCAGTACCAATGCCCGCAGATGAAACAATATTATTTTTTATATTGTTTTCAATTGCGTTGCTTACATCACTTTCTGAAATTTTATTTGCATTTTTATAATTATCTATAATCTGCTTCAATTCAGAAATTTGTTCGTTGTAATAGTCGATTTTTTCCTGATTCGCATCCTTATTTTCTTTTAATTCTGCAATCTGGGACTCAATATAGTCTTTTTGTGCTTCGATTGATTGAATTGCCTGTTTTGTAACTTCTTGAGAAGTTTGTGTTTGGGCATCGCCAAGTTTGTAATCATTGTCGCTGAAACCTTTCAAAGAGTCTTGGACAATCTCCCCGTCTTTGTCGATTTGCATATATTTCTGTGAGCCTATGCCTGCAGAAATTTCTCCATCAAGGTTAAGTGCATTATTATATTGTTCTGTTTTGTTGTATTCAGTATCTCTTGATGTTATAGGAATACCGAAAAGGAGTCTTGAGACTTTTACAGAATGATTTTTAGCTGAAAAATTGTTGCTTCCTTTTCCGAAATTCACTATAACATCTTTATCCGATGCAATAACTCCATTGTTTCGAACATCGAGTTTGTTATCGGTTTTATATGTCAGACTTCCCTCTTTATCACCTGTAGCTATAGAAGCCTCTGCATACAGATATGCATCCTGAGTAAGTGTATTTTTTGAATTTGATAAGAAATTGACTTTTGTGCTTCCTTTTGAAGTTATTGTTCCGTCATTTGTCATGTGATTTTTGTTCGTCAAATTCAAATATGCCCAGGATTTCGGATTACCTGCAAAGTGTCTTGCTTCTGTATGGGTTTTAGAGGACAGGTTGTTATTCGAGTCCATGTTAATGGTTACATCGTTAGCCGCAATCGATGTGCCGTTTATAATATTCATTATATTTTCGTTTGTAACATCGAGACGGGACTCTGCTCTGTTATAAGAAAGACCAGCACTATGTACAGATTTGACTTCCTGATGAAAATCAGAGTCTGACTGTTGCGAAACGCTTAGATCACCATCGGCTGTAAGTGTTGAATTGTCTATAGTAACATTATTATGCTGTTTTATTGTATTTTTAATTATGGCACCGGATGAAGTTATAAAACCATCTGCGCTGTCATCATATTGAATCGTTCCGATGGAGCCGAATTTTGATTTTGAAGCTATTTTCATATTTCCGGCATTGATATTAGAATCTTTAATATTTATGTTTGCAGTGGCGTTGATATTGTTTTGCATTTCTCCGCCTTTGATTGCAATAAAACCTCCGCCTGAAGAACGTTTTGTCATTGCTATATCATTTGTATTCTGAGCAGACACATCAAAGGTTCCGTCAATGTCTATATTTGCACCCTGCATATTTACTGTATTAACAGAATTTAGATTATTATTAGCCTCGCCTTTTGCTATCGCAATCAGACCTGCCGTAGAGTCAGCAACATATGTTTTAGCTGTATTTGTAGCATTAGAATCAATATCAATTGAACCTAATGCATCAGCAATCGTAGCAGTTATAGTTGTAACAGCACCATTCGCTGTCGTTTTATTTGCGCCTATTGTACTGTTCATATTTATTTTAGATATACCCGAAAGACCTGCGCTAGCTGCTGTTCCGTTAGCAGTAGATGTTCTGTTCAGGTCGCTTTGTATCTTAATATTGTTTGCGTGGATATCACCGGCGATGAGGTTTTCTATTGTCGAAGAGACCGTACTGTCGATATTTATAACACTTGCACCAATCAAACCGTAATTTGCGTTAGAGGCTGTATTTTCAGCAGATGAATCATCTTTTACAGTAATATTGAACGATGAAGCAGAACCTTTTCCATCAAAACCTTTTACTGTACCTGATGTTTGAATTCCTGATTTTCCTCCTGCTGTTGAATCTATATCGCTTGCTCCGATTGAAACAACACCGCCCCCTACAGAACTATCCGTTACTTTAGATGTTTTTGTATTGTTCAGCGCAACAGTGATCTTGTCTGCATTCATTGATCCTGTTTTTATATTTGAATTTGAATTAACAGTAGACGAGGCTTTCATTCCATTGCCCTTAATCAAGGATATGGATCCTGTCATTGATTCTGTAGTGGCAGCAGCGTTGTCTGTTAAATTGATACCAACATTTTCAGATGTCAAAGTACCGGCAGATGTATCTATTGTTGAATCACCGGAAACTGTTGTATCTATTATTGTAGCACCGACATTGGCAAGTGATACAGAGCCTGATTTGCTGTTAGTTGTCGCTGTTTTGTTATTTTGGATATTAGCTGAAATTTTTTCATCAGCTGTTATATCACCTAATTTTATTTGGGCAGAAGATTGTGAAGCTGCGCTCAAATCGTAACCGGAACCGCTGGCAAGAGAAACCGAACCGCTTACCATAGTAGTTTCAGCCGTACTGTTTCCGTCCGTTTGCAAGGTTACTTTATTTGCACTCAGAGCAGCACCTGAAGTGTTAATTTCAGTATTTCCGCCTGTTTTTGTTTCCAATTTTATTGCACCTATTTCAACACCTGAAATACTGAGCTGTTCTGATTCGGATTTTGCCACTCTGTTGAGTTTAGAGAATATATTCAAATTATTTTGAGCTTTTATGCTTCCGCCGGTTGCTCCTGCTTTGGTTTTTCCGGCTGCATTTGCTGACATCTTTGTCAATGCTCCCTGTGCGAATCCAAGACTGGCTTTTTTACCTGCAACAGAGGCTGTTACTGTTGCTGTATCATCTGTTATTGTATAATTTTCTCCGTTTTTGTTTGCTTTCAAACCTGATTTTATATTTACATTCTTGGCTTCTATATTTCCGCCTGTAACAATTGTATTAAATTCAGAGTTTAAATTTGCTCCATAATTGCTTACACTTCCTGAGTAGAATGAAGCTGTACCCACTGTAACGTTATTTGTAACATCAATTCTTGCAGTCGCAGTTTTCATGTTCAAATCACCGTCAAGCTTTATCTCTTTTCCGGCTGCGTTAATAAGCGCTTCTGTAATTGCGTTGGATTCTGCTTTATTAACTACTGCATTAGCATTTACATAAGAAATACTTCCTGCTTCCATGCTTGTAGTAAGGCTACTTGAGTTTACTGCTTCTATTGTAAGATTTTTCGCATTAACACCGGAGCCAAGAGAGGCTGTAGTGTGATTGTTCGTTTCAGCAAGCGCAATTGAAGCCCCAATATTAGCAAGTCCTGCTGTAACAGATTTTGCGTCCATTTCTATGACATCATCAGAAATAGCAGATAAGAGTACGTCACCGTTTTGTGCATTTATCTGCCCGTCAAGAGTCACAGCCTGGGTAATAGCATCATTTTTAAAGTAATCCACACCTGCCTGTATTGCAGCCAGTCCAGCAGAAGCGGTTAAGCTATCTTTTTCCACTTTAATATTGCTGTTTGATTTAACTGCAACATCACCGTTATTTACAGTTAAATTTCCGCCTGCAATTTGTGCAACTGTTTTGTAATTTGTTTTTGTAACAGAAACACTAGCTCCTACAGCGGTAGCACCTGCTGATGCATTAAGATTATCAACTGTATTTTCGGTTGAATTATTCGCTCTTACTGTAATACCTTTTTTAGCAGTAACGTTTGCATTTATATTAGCAATCGTTCCTTCTTTTGCAGTTCCTGTTCCTTTCGTAAGAGAAACAGAAGGCGACTCATAGGCTTTTGCTCCGTCTACTTTTGTGTTTGAAACGGTAATCGTTCCGTCACTGTTTTCGACAAGATATATGCTGCTGCCGTTTCCTGCAGCCGTCTGTGCTTTTTGAACGTATTCTGATGCATCTGTTTCGCTCAAATCTGCTGAGTTTTCAAATTTATCTCCGATAGATGTAACTGAAACGGTACCTGCTATACCATTTGCACCCGCAGCTGCTGCTGCAGATGCAACTGCGTAGTTTATATCAGATTCTGCAAAAACATCCACTGTGTCAGCTGTTATTAATCCGTTGCCCAAAAGTTCTGATTTTACAGCATTATTGATTACATTAACATTCACAGATGCACTTGCAGCACTTCCTGCTGATGCAGACACAGAGCCTGCAAGGTTTTTCAGGCTCAATGTGTCATTAGCTCCTACATTGATTGCACCGTTCGAGGTGATAGTATTAGAGCCGGAATTTATATATGCCTGTGTTGTTCCTTCAAGAACGTTGACCAGAGCGCTCACTGCACCGCTCACAAATGCAGAACCAGATGCCATGATATTGTCGCTTGTAATATTTTCTGTAGTTTGTGCATTTACACTTACAGAAGATATCTCAGCATATGTATCTTTTACATATGCTGAGTTTCCATTGGAAACTGCGTTTACAATAGTTCCGCCGCCTACTGCAACCGCACCTACTGAACCGCCGATTATTGCATTATCAAGTGTAATAGTCTGGTTTGTATCAATATCAGCAGAGCCGCCGTTAAGTTCACTGTTTGTTATATAAGCTTCAAGCTGATTGCTTATAACATTAACTATAGCAGCACCTGTTACACCGACACCTGAACCGCTTAATGCAGCCATATCATAGGCAATTCTTTCTGTTGATACAGCGTCTATATCAAGGTTTGCAGTGGAAGTAAGACCGTCTGCATAAGCTTTTACTCTGTCATTCAAAGTATTTGTGACTGCGTTTACACTGGCAGAAGCAGCCAGCCCGCCTGCCTGAACAGCCGCAACAAGACCTTCAAGAGAAGAATTCTGTTCAGCATTTATTGCAAAATCTCCGCCTGATATAGTGCTGTTAAGTACATAAGCAAGAACATCATTGTCTATAACATTAACAAGAGCCGAAGCACCCACGCTGGCACCGACACCGCTGATACCAGCAACAGCAACTAACGTTTTCAGTGTTGCATTAGAAGTTGCACTCACACTGCTGTCTGCCGCATCGTTGTTTAATTCAGAATCTGAAATATGTGCATTTACATTGTTATTTAAAACGTTAACAGGCGCATAAGCCCCGACGGAAGCTCCGGTACCGGCAACGCTTCCGCCTGCAATAAGGTTATACATAGTCGTATTTGCAGAAGATGCAACAGTTGTTTTACCCTGTCCGATTACACTTCCGTTTTCTATTGAAGCTGTAGTATTGCCCGTTGAGACATTCGTAATATTAATACCGTTCACAGAAGCACCGACACCGACTCCTCCTCCTGCAACACCGATTGTGTTAGCCTGAACATTTGTTTCTGCTGAAACTTTAGTGTTTTCTGCCGCAAGAATTTTTGAGTTATTGATTGTTGCAGTTGTATTATTAGATATTGTATTCACGCCTACAACACCGTTAACACTTGCACCTGTACCTGCGCCTGATGCCATAAAGAGCACTGTATTCAAGTTTGTATTTTGAGTGGCATTAACACTTACGTCACCTGTATTTACTGTTGAATCAGCAAGTTCTGCTTTTGTTGTATTTGAAAGGACATTTGTATTAACCGTAGCACCGGCTGAAACAGTGCCTGATGCAGCAACACCTGCCAGCGCATTATACAATACTTCATCAGCAGTTGCCTGTATATTCAAACCGTCAACTGTTGCTATTTCAGAACCTGATACAGAAGCAATTGTCTGTGCGTTTATTGTATCAACTATTGTATTGGCACTTATTGCAGCAGTTCCTGCAGCAGAAACGCCGAGGACAATAACAGTCGGAAGCAATTCGCCTGCCAAATCGTCAGAGTCAACGCTTTTATCTTCCACTGCTATGGATTCATCATCTGAGGAAGCATTTGTGCCTTTTGTGTCCATAAATTCGGTGAAAACGTTAGTCTTGTCGCCGTATTTTTCTTTGTTGAAATTGTGGTTTGCAAGGACATCTGTGCTGCCTGCATTCACAACAGAATTTTTAATATAGGAATTTATTTGCGAGCTTATTACATTAACTATTGCAACACCGTTTACGGCAGCCGTTCCTCCAGCACCAATCATAGCAATATTTGCAGAAAAGCTTTCCAACGATTTTGCATCAACTGTGACTTTTCTGGTTGAATTGATACCTTCAGCTTTTTTACCTTCAATACCTGCATTAACAGTATTTAAATAGTTATTATTGTATACGATACCGCCGACTGACGCCGTTCCTGCACCTTGAGCTGCAAGGTTTATGCTCTCTACATCGTCTTTTGCTTCAGCTTTTACAGTTACACTGTTTGATTTTTTGATGTCAGAGTTTTCAATCAGAGCAGTTGTTGTGTCTTTTGCGGTATTAGAGTTTACTGAACCGTTAACAGCTACAGTTCCTGCTCCGCCGCCGACAACCATAATGGTTTTGAAATCCTGAATGGAATCTGCCTGTACAAGAACATCGCCGTCAGCTTCAACCGAAGAATCTTCAATTCTTGCATCAGTATTGCCGGTGTTGACATTAACAAACATAGAACCGCCGACAGCAGCATTGCCGCCTGCTGTGATGTTACCGACGATATTTCTTGTATAGATACCGTTTTCAGCTTTTACTGTTACATTATTCGCTGTTATATCAGAACCGGTAATGGATGCATTGACCTGATTTTGAGACACTTTGGCTATTAAAGAGCCGCTGACACCTGCTTTTGCACCGCCAGCCAGGTCATAAGTCATCTGCCAGTCGGCGAGATTGGAATTTTCTTTGTTATCCTCATCAACAACGCCAACATCAGTCAAAGAGCCGTTGCCTATAGCACTGATAATTGCATCAGCGGTAATCGAGACTGTATCTTTCGGTCCGAAAATATTTTCGGCAAGAGCATTTACTTTTAAATTACCGGTTTTTACAGTTGAATCTTTAACAACTGCATCAACGTCTTTATCAAGAACCTCGACAAGTACAGAACCGCCTACTCCGGCTGTTTTACCGGAAACAGCCAATGTGCCGCCTCTGCTTTTTGAGGTGGTTGTGTCTTTTGCTTCAACAGTCAACGAACCGGAGTCTAAATTAGCGTTTTCAACTTTTGCAGAAGTTGTATTGCTTATTACATTAACCCCTACATTTGCTGCAACAGCAGCAGTCCCGCCTGTTGAAATAGAAACACCGACAGGTACTATATCTATATTCTGGTTTGAATTGGCTTTGACATTTACCTCGCCTGCTGATGCAATTTTCTTGCCGTTTTTGCCGTTGCCTGTAATTTCTGCTGAGACATTAGAGTCAAGCACATTTACTACTGCGTTGCCGCCAAGTGCATTGCCTTCACGAAGAGCCGCACCTATAGCTGTTGTGATTCCTCTTATATCTGAATCATAAATTGCTTTAACATTTGTATTGCCGCTGTTTGTTATTGAAGAGTCAGCTATTGATGAATTCAGTGTATTGTTTAAAACATTTACTATTGCATTAACAATGACGTCTGTAGCTCCTTTTGAAGCCCCAAGATTAACAGCGAGAAAATCAAGATTTTCATTATTTTCTGCATTAACAGATACATCTTTTGCCTGTGAAATTGTACTTCCGCTGATAGATGAATTTATTGCTGTTGTAATAACATTAACGACAGTACCAATTCCAACGCTTCCGCCTTTTGCTGCAAGATTTATGCTCAAAGCTCCAGCAACATTGTCGTTATTTAATCCGTTGAATGCTGATACATTAATATTTTCCAATGCAGAAATTGTTGAATCAGTAATTGATGCTGAAAGTACATTATTAATAACATCTGCACCAATTGCACCTACAAATGAGAACGAATTTTGTCCTTCTGCAATAACAGAACCTCCGGCACCAACCGATAACAAATCTTCAGTCGCCTTTGTCTTGTCCGAATTTGCCAGTACATCAACGGATTTTGTATCGTTTAATTTAGAATTATTTTTTATAGCAGCATTTGTTGTCTTATCTATTATATTTATATTGCCTGCAACACCTGCACCCACAGATGTTCCCTGTGAATTTGAGGTTGCATCGATAGCGAGCCCACCTGCTCCTTTATATACAGAAGAATAATTATCCGCTATTACATTTACATCAACATTTTCGCCGGCTGTTTTTCTTATTTCCACATTGTTTAACAATGCTGAAACATTATTTTCCAAAACATCCGCATTAAATGATCCACCAATTGAAACAGAATTTGGATTGTCATTTTGAGACTGTTTTGAAACACCGACACCAATTGCTGCGTGAATATTATCATTTAATTCTTCCGCTGTAACATTGAGGTTGTGGGAGTTATTTTGATTAAATATAATATTAGTTTTTGTACCGTCATTACCGATTGATGCTATGGTGGTATTGTTGTTGTCATTAAGGTTAATTGCCGCCCCTGCTCCTACCGTAGCAGCTTTTGCTACACCGGTTGCAATGTTAATAACACCAGTGTCTTGTTTTGCAGTAACCGCAACGTCTTTTCCTACCGTGATATTAGCACTTCCTACATTTGCTTCAACTGTACTTTCATTCATCTGTACATTTACGGTACCGGCAAGAGCTGCAGACATATTTTTCGAAGCGGTTGAAGCATTACCGGTTTGGGTTTTATTTCCATCGGCTGCAACTTTGTTACCGAGTCCGTCATTACTTCCGCTTGACTTATTCAAATCATCTTTTGCTGTAGTGCTAAGCCTGTCATTAACATCTTTGCCTGTAGCATTTGAAACTTTTGAATCAGTAGATGCAGCACCGTTTTCAACTTTTGTATTTACTTCGTCCGCTTTTGTTAATGCTTTATCGAGAATTGATTCATTTGCAGGTGAATTATTTGCTTTTGTTTCGTTTTTGTTTTTATCTTTTTTTACTTTTACACCTCCGGCAAAAGCAGCAGCAAGCGATACATTCACTCCCTGCGTAGATGTTTCCGATTGGACATCAAGTGATTCACCCAGTGTTATTTCTGCACCATCCGCAATGACTGCTTGAACCGAACGTTGTATATCAGATACACCAACAGACGCCCCTACTGCCATACCTGAAGATGAAGTTGCTGTAGTCCCTCCATCAGCGGATGCTTTTACCTGATTTTGTTCCTGAGCGAGTGCACCGGTAATCATTATATTGGATATACTATCATTTATTGTAGTTGGAGCTCCTTCTGATGTATCAAAATCTATGAGACCAGTATCCGGATTTAAATCTACTATGTCATAGATTGCCGGTGTATTTAAATCAAGTTCATCATCAGGGATAACCGGATTATAAATCTGGTCGTTCGAAGCAAACGGATCCTCTTTTAATCTGTCAAAATATTTTTGTGTCTGTAAAAATCTTGCGCCTTTTCCTGCGGAAACAATCAGATTATTTGCGATGATATTAGAAGCGCCGACAGATGCTTCCGTAACACCTCTTAGTTCCTGCAGTACAACACTTCCTGCAAATGCAAGACCTTGCTGGGTAGCTGCACCGGTAGCTGCAAGATTTAGATAAGACTGTTCACTTCCTGAATATAAACCAACATCTCCACTTGTTTCTATTGTTACATTATCGGCAATTTGAGCTCTGGCATCAACATCATTTTGAGTATAAATCATACTTCCGCCAAGTCCGCTTCCTGTACCTGAAGCACCTGAAAGCTTCCAGAGCTTTGAAACATCACCTGCTGCATTATTTTGGACAATTTTATTAGCTGCGTTCACAATCACGTTGCCTGAACCATTGATGTTTGTGTTTTCACCGATTCTTGAAACAGTGTCATTTATGACTTCACTCATAACAAAAGAACCGGCAAGACCTATACCGCCGCCTTTTGTTGTTGAACCGCTTTCTGCCCAGTTATTGAAAAATCCTTTAAGACCCAAAGTGCCGGTTGCACCGCTTAATTTCAGTCCGACTTTAATATTTTTCAGATTGGAAAATATATCAGCAGCTTCGGTCTGCCCTGTCATAAGAAAATCGTTTAGAGTGGTGATATCTAAAGGTCCGGAAGCAGAATCAAACAGTTCAGAACCTGCTTCATAAATATCAGTTCCTGTACTTGCTATATCAAGAAGAAATTTGAAAGTTCTTTCATTGAGCGGTTGTTCAAGTGTAGAGTTAACATTCAGCCCGTTATTTGCTGTAATATTTGCATGATTTTTTGTCGTACCGTCTTCAATTAACGCATTTGTTGTATTGTGCTGATTATTAACGATAACAGCAACGCCGGGAACCGGCATATATGTCATTGCTTTGTCATCTTTAACCTTTGCTGTTGAATTATTCACGGTTAAATCAACAGTATTTGCATTAACATCAACATTATCTGCATGAATATTTGCATTTGGACCTAGCGAGGCATTAGCTTCAACATTGCTGGTATTTTGAACAATAGAGCCGCTTGCATTCGGTGCTGCATCAGCGATGAATTTACCAAGTATACTGCTGACATGTTTCTGTACATCTTTTGTTGCTTGTTTTAACTGTCCCATATACGGAACCATACTTCCGATAGTAGACCCTTTATCTTTTGCCTCACTTACAGACGCATTTGCTACGGTAGAGGAAACATGCACATTTTGTGCATTAACCGATACATTTCCTTGTTCATTTGTATTTACAGTTGTATCTATTTTGGCATTAGTTTCAATATTTGCGTTTCTTGTTATTACAGAGATTGCAAGAGAAGGTAAAGAATCTGTTCCATAGTATGTTGCCTTGGATGCAATATTTGTAAAATCATTTGTGACATTAACAGCGTCTACTTCTACATTTGCTGCTGTTATATCTGCCCCCTGTGCAATAATTGCATTTGTGACAGCGCTGGTGCTGGTATTAAGAACAATAGTTTGCCAGTTAGGCAATAGAGCCTGATCGAGCATTGTAGTAGGGTTTTTGATTTTTACCCAGCTTGTGTTTTTTGAAGTCGCATTTGCCTTAAAATCTTCTCCTGCAACTATCTTTGCACCTGATTCAACATTTACTGATGATTCAGTCTGTGTTCCGACAGCATAAAACAATTCTGCAACATCTGCTATTTGAAAAGGTTTTGTAATTTTTAGAGGTTTTGATTTTATATTAGTTGTTGCCTGAGCAAGAGAACTCAATAAAACATCTCCGGCTGCGACAAGTTCTGCACCTGAGCCTATTGTAACAGTAGTTTTTGCTCTTGCTCCTTCAAATTTTATATCTCCGTTTGAAAGCAGCTGACCTATTGCGGTGGCATCGGGATTAGTGATATAATTTAATGACGGCGCACCTTTTTGTCCGTTATAAATTATATTTGTAGTTGCAGATACATCAATATCATGTGCACCGAGCACTGCATCTTCTATTACAACTGATGATGCATTGGCTTCAAGAGCATCAGGGTCTATATAATCACCGTAATGTGGGTCATCCTGCGGTACTTCCTGCGAACCGCTGTCATCCGGAAGAGGTAAAAGTTCAGTAATTGAACCGCCTTCATTTGTTAAATTTTTTACGGATTGTGCTTTAATCACTATTTTTCCGTTTTCGTTAGCAAATCCTGTGCCGCTTTTAATATTTGTATTAACAAGTGCATTAAATAGTTGTTTTGCCTGTTGAACAGAAGCAAGCTTCATATTTTTGTCTGCTTCTTCTTTGCTGATACCTGCAAAAATTCCAGCTTTATCAGACCCTGAAACGGTTTTGTCCTGTGAGACTTTTATGTTTTTTCCTATGATTTCTACACCGTCTCTTGCAAAAATCTTTCCGTGTACGGTAATGTCTCCTGTTTGGTCTGCAAGTTTCATCGTGTTTATATCAAAGTCAACCTGTTCATTATCAGTACGTTGCGCACCCTGGGTACCGTCTTCATTTGTATGATATCCATTCACTATAGAAAGTACTGGGCTTGAGGGATCGGAATGACCTGTGTCCCAATTAGGGGTATAAGATCGTTTCATTGCATCAAAAGAAGATTGGGTCGGAGCAATAGCAGTCAAAGAGCCGACATTTAAAACACCAGATGCACCTACGAGCATACCCTGGGGTGATACAAAAACAACATTTCCGTTCGGATTAAATTCTCCGTTTTTAAGAATAGAGTTAACAATACCGTTGATAATAATTTGTGTATCGACAAGGTTTACGAATCTTGAAATATCTCCGCCGTTTTTCAGTGCAAATATAAGGTTTGCAATATCTCCCTGATCAAGTTTGAAATTGTCGTAATGTCTGAATCCGGTGTCACCGTGATTAAATTGCGGGTTTATGTCAAACTGTTCTCCGCCTCCGGAAATTGGCTTACCGTCAACTCCCGTAATATCAGATGCCAGAACCGGCACAAACATCGTCTGCTGTCCGAGAAATAATATACACAAAATTGCTGCTGTAATTTTTTTTGCTGAAAACTCCAAACACGCAAATATCTCTTTCAAATTCATATAAAAATCCCTATTCTTAAATACAGTATTTTTTTATTTTAGATTAAAGGCATGGCATTATACATAAAAAATAAAAATTTTGTCACAATTCTTTAATTTTTTTAAAAAGAAATTCACAATTAATTTTAAAATTTTAGAAATCTGTGTTATATTAAAATCTAATTTATGCTGTTTGAAACAAAAGAAAGATTTAAATGAAAAAGATTAAACAAAGGGTTATTTTAGCAGCAGCACTTCTCAGCTTAAGTGCATATCTGCCTGCAATCTCAGCTCCGGTTGCCGATGTTCCTGCCGGTATCGGCGGCTACGGCGGGGCACTGAACACTCACGATATGATGATGATTCAGGAAAAACTCCGTATGGAAAGAGAAAAAGAAGATTTGCAAAACCTGCAGGATCGCCGTGACGGAAAAGAAACCGAAAAAGAAGATATCATTGAAGGCGACCCTGAAACAGGCGAAAAAATTTATAATGAAGAAACAGCAAAAAAAATTAAAGAAAAAAAACTTGAAGAAGAACAGAATTTAAAAAATAAAAAAAAACCCTTCTGGAAAAGAAATAAAAAATCAGAAACTTCGGAAGCAGAAGCAGCCGAAACCTTGCCCGACAGCACAATAGAAAAAGACGAAACAACGACGACAATCAAAGCGTCTGCACAAAAAGAGCTTGCGAGGCCTGACACGGTTTTTATAAAAGCAGTCGGCGTCACCAATTCAAAAGTCTTTTCCGATGAAGAAATCCAGATGATGACAAACAGCGTAATCGGGAAATACGTGACATTTCAGGATTTGGAAAATCTGATAAACGAATTTAACTATGCATACGCATCAAAAGGTTACGTAACAGCAAGAGCTTTTCTGCCGCCCCAGACAATCGCTGACGGAATTGTAAAAATAAATCTCGTTGAAGGAACGGTCGGCGAACTAACCGTAGACGGAAATAAATGGACAAAAGACAGTTACGTAAAAAAGAGAATCTCTGCAAAACCCGGCGAGCTTTTTGAAATATCCCTGCTTGAACAGGATATTGTAAAATTCAACCGCTACAATGACGGAATAAAACTCAAAGCCAACCTTGCAAAAGGGAAAACCGCCGGTACTACCGACATAAGTTTACAGGCAAAAGAGAAATGTCCGTTTCATATTATCGGGTTAATGGACAACGCCGGAAGAAAAACAATCGGCGAACTCAGAGGCGGCTTGATGGCTTATGCCGACAGTGTTTTCGGTTACAGGGACAGACTTTCTTTCGGAAGCTACGTCAGCAGACATTCGGTCACGCCTTTTGCTGATTACAACATTCCTGTTAATAAATACGACGGCAGAGTCGGTTTTACTTTTTCATCAAGTTTTGCTGAAATCGGTGAAGGACCTTATGAAATATTTGACATAAAAAGCCGTTCTTACACATATTCGCTGTATTACACACACCCTCTAATCAGAAAGCCGAACTTTGAATTAAACAGCTACACGGCGGTCAACTACAAACAGGCAAACACAAGATTCGGTGATTACAGCTTATACACGGATAAAATCACGAGTTTTGAAACATCATTAAACGCACGTTACGATTCAAAACGGGGTATCTGGTATTTGAATCAGGGCGTATATCACGCATTCCCGATTTTTGATGACAACTCAAAATATTTTAAATACACAGGAAGTTTAATCAGACTCCACGACTTCGGTCACGGAATAGTCGGTCAGTTCAGAACTTCCTACCAGTTCTCGCCTACCGATGTAATGCCCTACATTGACCAGTTTCAGGCAGGCGGTCTTGCTACAATAAGAGGTTACTCGGAAGGTCTTTTGATAGGACGTTCGGGGTATATCATCAGCGGAGAACTGATTTTCCCGCTTGCACCGCAGTCTATAAGCATTAAAAACAAACAAAACGGCGAAAAAAGGCAGGTTCCGTTTGTCGGGAAATATGTCAAAGGTGTATTGTTCGTAGACCATGCAGGAATCTACCCGTTCAAAGGCGAAGGTCCCGGTGCAAGAAGCTACAACTCTGATGATTACATAGTAAGCTGCGGTTTCGGTTTGAGAATTGCACTCCCCGGAGATGCGTCAGCAAGGCTCTACTGGGGTATTCCTCTTATGCACAACAACCACGAAGTCTACAGACGCAACCCGAGGTTCAGTTTTGAACTCTCTTTAGCACCTGACTTTGACAGGATACTTGAATTAAGACGCAATATCAAAGCCAAAAAAGAAGCTAAAGAAGCTGAAAAAAATACACTCTAGTCAAGACATTTGTCTAATGCGGCAACAGCACAAATCCTTTATTGTATCTGCAAAAGGAGGAGCAAAATGTCTGAGCCGTCATCAAAATTACCAATTATTAAGGAAGAGATATTTAGACTCATTTAATAATCATCAAATAGCAGGTGCCATATTTTTCCAAAATGCAATTTATCCGGTACAACCGCAATTGCCGGAAAATTCACAATATATGGAACAAGAAATCAAACAGGCGTATTTAAGAAGTTATATGAAGTTATAAAAACAACTACAGCAGCATATCACGCTGCTGTAATTATTTATTAAAAAATGAAATCTATATGACCGTTTTTTGAGTGCTTTATTATACTGTCTGCTCCGTATGAGAATACAGTTGATTTACAAACAGTAAAAAACACCGGAATTAGCACCTATGTATCAATGTTTGTTGCGTAAACAGCATTTGCTTCTATGAAATCGCGCCTCGGTTCAACCTTGTCACCCATCAAAATATCAAACAGCTGATCGCATAACATTGCATCTTCAACATTGACTTTCAAAAGTGTTCTGGTTGCAGGATCCATTGTTGTTTCCCAGAGCTGCTGCGGCATCATTTCACCAAGGCCTTTAAAACGCTGGAGAGTGAGACCTTTTTTCCCTCTTTCTTCCACTATCCGCTGCAGTTCAGCGAATGACGTAATCTGCACCTCCTCCGTACCCAGATCAACAACCAGTACCTTTTCTTCCTCAATCAAAAAGCTTCTGATTAGAGGATAAGCATTTTTAACCCGCTGATATTCATTGCTCTTTATCAGAATATTGGTTAAGAGTACTGTTTCTGTCTCACGTTCGAGATGTAAATTAAGGTTATATTTTACCGTTTCTGTATTAAATTTCAATTCGACTCTGTAGTCTTTTGCTTCAGTAATACCGTAGTTCTTGGCATGGTCTTGCAGGTAGTGGTTAATATAATCACATCTTTCCTGCATAATTTCCTGACTGTCAAAGTCTGACTCTTCTATGTTAGAACGGACAAGAGCTCTCATTACAACAGATGGTATCGCACTGATAAGAGGATTGTTGAAAGAATGATAAAATGCAGACATGTTTGCAATAAGCTTTTCAAGCTCCTCGCCTGTTGCACTTTTTGCCTTTTTCCGGTCATAAAGCGTAAGCCCCTTTATACCACGTTCTCTAAGCATTTTATCCAGTGCTCTGTCATCATACAGATACTCTGACGATTTGCCCTGCGTAATTTTATACAAAGGCGGCTGGGCAATAAACACATGCCCGTGGTCAAGAAGGGGTTTTGCATATCTGAAAAAGAACGTCAAAAGAAGCGTTCTGATATGTGCACCGTCGACATCCGCATCGGTCATGATAATAATTTTATGATATCTCAATTTTTCGATATCAACATCATCTTCATTTTTACTGATATTGATACCCAGAGCCTGTACCATAGACTTGATTTCATTGTTAGCATACATTTTATCCAGACGGGCACGCTCAACGTTAAGAATTTTTCCCCGAAGCGGAAGAATTGCCTGAAACATTCTGTTTCTGCCCTGTTTGGCAGAACCACCCGCAGAATCCCCCTCTACTATATAGAGTTCGCACTTATCAGCTTCTCTGCTTGAACAGTCTGCGAGTTTTCCCGGCAGAGTAGAGGTCTCAAGGGCAGACTTCCTTCTCGTAAGTTCTCTTGCCTTACGGGCAGCTTCCCTTGCTCTTTGCGCCTGCAATGTCTTTTCGATAATTATCTTTGCATATTTAGGGTTAAACTCCAGCCATTCCTGCAATTTATCTCTGATTGTATCCTGCACCGCAGCAGTAGCCTCAGAGCTGCCGAGTTTGTCTTTTGTTTGTCCTTCAAATTCAGGATTTGGCAGTTTCACTGATACAATAGCGGTCAATCCTTCTCTCACGTCATCGCCGGAGAGATTTGCATCAGACTCTTTTATCAGTTTATTTTTTCTGGCATAATCGTTTAAAACCCTTGTGATACCATTTCTAAATCCGGTCAGGTGTGTTCCTCCGCCGTGTGTATTGATATTGTTGGCAAAGCTCAATACAGATTCATTGTAAGCATCCGTATATTGCATTGCAATTTCAACACGCATTTCGTCAACGGTTTTATCTATATAAATAGGCTGTTCGAAAAGTACTGTTTTATTTTTATTCAAAAATTCCACATAGCTTCCGATACCGCCTTCAAAATGAAAATCCTGTTCATCATTCGTTTTTGCATCAATGTATCTGATTTTCAGACCTTTGTTCAAAAATGCCATTTCTCTGAGTCTGTTTGCAATAACATCCCTGTCAATCTGGGTTGTTTCAGTAAAGATTTCAGGATCAGGCCAGAAAGTTGTTCTTGTACCGGTTTTGTCGGTTTCTTTAATTTTTTCAACCGGAGTGTTGGGCTCTCCTCTTAAATATTCCTGACGCCATAAATAGCCCTGTCTTGCTACTTCTACAACATATTTTTCCGAAAGCGCATTTACAACAGAAGCACCTACGCCGTGCAGACCGCCGGAAACCTTATATCCGCCGTCGCCGAATTTACCTCCGGCATGCAGCACAGTATGAACTATCTCCAGTGCAGATTTTCCCGTGTCTGCTTTTACATCAACCGGAATGCCTCTGCCGTTGTCCTCTACTGTTACACTTTCATCCGCATTTATTGTAACGGTAATTTGTGTACAGTAACCTGCCAGTGCTTCGTCAATTGAATTGTCTACAATTTCGTATATGCAGTGATGAAGCCCTCTTTGCGATGTCGACCCGATATACATGCCGGGACGCATTCTGACTGCTTCTAACCCTTCCAAAACTCTGATATTATCAGCACTATAGTTTGTTTGTGACGTCATATTAATAAATTCCCCAACTAAAGTATTCTAAGGTTTAAAAAACCATCATGACAATATATTACAACAAAAACAAAAAAATTTCATATTCTTAATACAAGCTTTTTTATACGCACCCGGGAAAATCCAAAACATTCTTACTGTAATTGAATAACAGACCGGTTAAAACAAAAAAAGAAGCTTTCTTGCGGAAACTTCTTTTTGTTTTTTATTTAATAAACCTGTTAAAAATCAACCGACGAGTCTGCTTTCATCAGCTTCAGAAGCTTTGACCATAATAGCATGCTCAATAGGATTTTCTTTTTTTATACTGCTGTCGAATGCAAATTCTTCATAGCCCAGTTCGTCTTTCGGTTTTTTCATCTGATATTCATCGACAAGTTTTTTAGCAAGTTCTGCGATTTCATATACAAGCTGGTAACGATTTTCACAATTTTCATTGAGTTCCCAGGCTACTTTTATAATCTGTGTCATTTTTTTCTCCGATATTATTATTAACTATACTAAGACTATAATATAAGAGAAAAATAATATCAACATGCGCTATTGTAAATTTTTTAGGCAAATACCATAAAAAAACAAGCCGTAAGCTTCGCAAAACTAATTAGAAAATGTCCTGCGTTACTTTTTATATTTTGGGGAGCATAATAGTCCCACAAATCGGACATGCCGGACTTTTTTGTAACCATAAATTATTATAAATTTTCTTTACACTGAGTGTCTTTGAGGGAGAAGTGTCGGGCAAGTATGAAATGTCCGGTTTAATACAAATACACGGGACAATTCCACATTAAAAAGTCCACCTATGTCGAGAGGGTGGACTTAAAATCGGATAGGGGGGGGGATTGTCTTGGTCGCTCGCATTTAACGGCAATTCCGTGTTTTGTTTTCTGTGATTTCATCACATCAAACAAAAGCACTCCAGCCTCAGCTCGCTCCCGCTCGAACCTTTACAAGGCTTCGCCTTGTGGTTCTCAGCCCTCTGCATTAAAAAAGACCCCTGCGGGTCTAAAAATCCGGATACCGAAGGTCAGACAGCTAAAGTCTCTAAAATCAATTCGCTGTTTTCTCATATTTTTCAGAAAATTTTTATAAAATAGCAGCGAATTAATTATTTTTAAACTTATCAAAGCATTGCAGTACAAGCGTTAAAGCTAAAATCCCTGTTTAAAAAAACAGGGATTTTACAGGGAAATGATTGCTTTTGTAAAACATTATTTAGTAATAAGGATTTTTTCCGCAAGAACAGCAGGATTTTCCGTTTTTCTTATTTTTTATAACAAATTTATAATATAATGGGATTTTACAGTTATGTAATATTT
>CALUTO010000024.1 GCA_944323735.1 Candidatus Gastranaerophilales bacterium | reverse complement strand
AAAAATAACGGATATTATTGTAACACACGGACACGGAGACCATCTTGGAGATGCGGTACCGATTGCAAAAAAAAACAGGTGCGCTGATAAGCGCAATGGTTGAACTTGCAAACTGGTGCGGTGCACACGGTGCAAATGTTAATCCTGTGCAAATGGGAGGGCTCATTCCCCGTAAATGGGGAATGCTGAGATTTGTTCCTGCTTTTCACAGCAGCTCTACACCCGATGGTAAATATGCCGGTATGCCGACCGGTGTTATTCTTGAAATTGACGGCAGAAAAATATACCACTGCGGTGATACCTGTCTCAATTCAGAAATGAAAGTAATCGGTGAAGTGTATAATCCTGATATGATGCTTGTTCCTATAGGTTCACATTATACAATGGACATTGATGATGCTGTTATTGCTGCTGAGTGGACCGGAGTCAAAGCAGTGGTTCCAATGCATTACAATACATTCCCTCAAATCAAAGCAAACCCTGAAATCTTAAAAGAAAAATTACGTGCTAAAGGTGTAGAATGTATAATTATGAATCCCGGACAAACAATTTCGATTTAACTCAAAAATTTTCCGTTTTTGTGGTTCCAACCGGAATAGGTGCAGCTGTCGGCGGTTATGCCGGAGATGCAAGTCTTGCCGCACGTGAAATATCAAAAAAAATACCTTTGATTGTTAATCCTAATGTAGTTAACGCTGCTGTATTTTCAGGAATTACAAAGGATATGCTTTATGTTGAAGGCTGGAGCCTGACGGAATTTGTCCGTGGAAATCTGGGGCTTGTGCCGTCATTGCACAATAAAATCGGCGTTATTTTTGATAAGGCAATACCCCGAAATATTTTAAATATTCATATAAATACTATAAATGCAGTGAAAACAATTTATGATATTGATGTAACCGGGTATGAAATAACAGAAAAACCCGTCGGTGTTGAGTTTTTTGTTACGGAAAACGGTATTTCCTCCGGATATCTAAGGACTCCTGAAACACTTCTTGTTGCCGGAAAAAAATTATTGCAGCGGGGGGCTGATGTTATTGCTGTTGTGTGCCTTTTTGATGAACCGCCCGAAGATGACTATGAAAACGGTGAAGGCGTCGATATTGTAGGAGGTGTTGAGGCTGTGATTTCTCACTGGCTGTCACGTGAATTGTTTTGCCCTTGCGTCCATGCACCGGCTTTTGTTGATATTTCCCCTTCATCAGAAGTTGTTAATCCTAAATGCAGCTCTGAATATATTACCCCGACTTTTTTGCCGTGCATTCTGTTCGGTTTAGATAATGCTCCGCTTCTTACTAGAGATTTGTCCGGCTCAATCACTAATAAAAATATTCATTCTCTGATTATGCCGTTTGATTCTCTCGGGTCGCAGGTTGTTTTGGATGCATTAAGGCATAATATACCGGTTTATGCGGTAAAAGAAAATAAAACAGTTCTAAATGTTGATAAAATTGCACTTGGGCTGGATAATGTTATTGAAATTGAAACTTATAAGGATTTTGTGTCTCTTATTCCCTGATTGTGCAGATAAAGTAGGGTTGACAAGAAAAGACAATAACAATGCTGTTTTCCGTGAAAGTATATACTGGAATTTGGAGATTGTAAACAAATGTTTCGCTAAAAAAAAGAAAATAGCCTGATTTTCTTGACTCGCATGTTTTAGCGGATAATATTGTAGAATGGTTAGATATGAGTAAAATTATATTCGAATATCATATAAAACTTAAACATAATAACAAACCTAAATACAATCAAAATAAATATCAAATTTTATATTAGTAGTACGCCACATTTAGCGAGGTAAATAAATGTCGACAAAAAATCACGCAACCAGAGTTACTCCGATGGGAATACCCAATACCCGACTGGATGACTTGCCGGACCTAATTGAAGTTCAAAAGAAATCTTTTGAATGGTTTTTAAAAGAAGGTTTGAAGGAAGAATTGTTGTCTTTTTCTCCTATAAAAGACTACACAGGTCGTCTGGAGCTGCATTTTCTTCCGAATTACACTTTTGACAATCCGAAATATACGATTGAAGAAGCAAGAATACATGATGCGACCTATGCAAAACAGCTACGTGTTATGGTCAGACTTGTTAACCGTGACACCGGTGAGATAAAAGAGCAGGAAGTCTATATCGGTGATATTCCGACTATGACTGACAAAGGTACATTTATTGTAAATGGTGCGGAACGTGTTATCGTTTCTCAGATTGTACGTTCTCCCGGAGTTTATTTCAAAAGAGAAATTTCCCCGACAGGTAAACGTCTTTACAATGCTACTCTGATTCCAAACAGAGGCGCATGGTTAAAAATCGAAACTGATGCAAACGATGTTATATATGTAAAAATTGATAAAAACAGAAAAATCCTTGCAACTACATTGTTGAAAGCAATGGGTATTACTGTTTCTGAAATGGAAACTCTGTTTACTCACGCAGATTTCTTAAAGAAAACATTAGACAAAGATCCGACAGAAACAACAGACGATGCTTTAATTGAAATCTATAAAAAGCTCCGTCCCGGAGACCCTGCTTCTGCTGCAGGCGGACGTTCTATTCTTGAAGCACGTTTCTTCGATGAAAAGAAATATGATATCGGCAGAGTCGGACGTTATAAATTGAATAAAAAACTTGGTTTGAACCTGCCGGAAACTCAAAGAACTGTTACTGTTCAGGATATTGTTGCTTCAATAGAATACCTTATCAATCTTACATATGATGAAGGCAGCTGCGACGATATTGACCACCTCGGTAACAGAAGAATCCGTTCAGTCGGCGAGTTGTTGCAGAATCAGTTCAGAGTCGGTCTTTCAAGAATTGAAAGAATTGTAAAAGAGAGAATGACTCTTCAGGACTCTGATACTCTGACCCCGTTGAACCTTTTGAATACAAAGCCGTTAGTTGCTTCATTGAAAGAATTTTTCGGTTCTTCTCAGCTGTCTCAGTTCATGGATCAGGTTAACCCATTGTCCGAGCTGACTCATAAAAGAAGAATATCAGCTTTAGGCCCCGGGGGGCTTGTCAGAGAAAGAGCAGGATTTGCTGTTCGTGACATTCACCCTTCACACTATGGACGTATCTGTCCCGTAGAAACGCCAGAAGGTCCGAACGCAGGTTTGATTGGTTCACTTGCTACCCACGCAAAAGTTAATGACTACGGATTTATTGAATCTCCGTTCTTTGCGGTAAAAGATGGTGTTGTAACTGAAGAAGTTCACTACCTATCTGCTGACGAAGAAGAAAACCTCCGTATTGCACCTGCAGATTTGCAGTTGAATCCTGACAGAAGTATTAAACACCCTTATGTACCTGTTCGTTATCGTTCTGAATTTACAATGGGTGAATCTACAAGGGTTGACTATATGGGTGTTTGCCCGATTCAGATTATCTCTGTCGCTACTTCTTTGATACCTTTCATTGAACACGATGATGCTAACCGTGCTCTGATGGGTTCTAACATGCAGCGTCAGGCTGTTCCTCTTCTTATTACTGACCGTCCTGTTGTAGGTACCGGTCTTGAAAAGAGAGCTGCTAAAGACTCCGGCATGGTAATTTGTTCTACTGTGGATGGTGTTGTTGAAAGAGTAGTCGGCGAAGAAATTATTATAAAAGACAACTCGGGCAAACTTCACAGACATACCCTTATGAAATACGTAAGAAGCAACCAGGATACCTGTATTAACCAGAAGCCGATTGTTAGTGCAGGCGATGAGGTTAAAGCCGGTGATGTTATTGCTGATGGTGCTTCCACTCATATGGGCGAACTTTCACTGGGTAAAAATATATTAGTTGCATATATGCCGTGGGAAGGATACAACTTCGAGGATGCTATTCTTCTTTCGGAAAGATGTGTAATGGATGATATTTTCACATCAGTTCACATTGAAAAATTAGAAATAGATGCAAGACAAACAAAACTCGGTCCTGAAGAAATCACAAGAGAAGTTCCAAATGTTTCTGAAGAATCTTTGAGACACCTTGATGAAAGAGGTATTGTAAGAATCGGGGCAAGAGTTTATGCCGATGACATTCTGGTTGGAAAAGTTACTCCGAAAGGTGAATCGGAACATCCGCCGGAAGAAAAGCTTCTGCGTGCTATCTTTGCTGAAAAAGCAAGAGATGTGAAAGACAACTCTTTAAGAGTTCCTCACGGTGAAGGCGGACGTGTTGTTGATGTTAAAGTATTTGACAGAGAAAAAGGCGACGAACTTCCTCCCGGTGCAAATACTGTAATCAGAGTCTATATTGCACAAAAACGTAAGGTGTCTGTGGGAGATAAGCTCTCCGGACGTCACGGAAACAAGGGTATTGTTTCAAGAATTCTTCCGAAAGAAGATATGCCCTTCCTTCCTGACGGCACACCTGTTGATATAGTCTTGAACCCGCTCGGTGTTCCTTCACGTATGAACGTCGGACAAACATATGAATGTCTTTTGGGGCTTGCTTCATATTTAACAAAAGACTATTACGAAGCACCTTCATTCGATGAGATGTATGGTGATAATATGTCAGAAATTGCTACAAAGGCTGAACTGTTAAGAGGTATAAAAGAATCCGGATGCGACTGGGTCGGAGAGGACGGTAAAGTTCTCTTGATAGACGGAAGAACCGGAGAACCTTTTGATGAACCTGTTGCTGTCGGTCTTTCATATATTCTGAAACTTGTCCACCTTGTTGATGATAAAATTCACGCAAGAAGTACAGGTCCTTACTCACTGGTTACACAACAGCCACTGGGCGGTAAAGCTCAATTCGGCGGTCAAAGATTCGGTGAGATGGAGGTTTGGGCACTTGAGGCATACGGTGCTGCATATACTCTCCAAGAAATGCTGACAATCAAATCAGATGATGTAAACGGCAGAAGCAGAGCCTATGAAGCAATTGTCAAAGGTGACAATATTCCGAGACCTGGTATCCCTGAATCATTTAAAGTCCTCGTCAGAGAACTTCAGTCTATCGGTTTGGATATTACCGTTGCGAAAAAAGGCGGAGAAGAAGTTGACCTTATGTCGGATACCGATGATATCAGGAAATCTGCACCGAAACGGACACTTTCTGATATTGATTCGGAACTTCTGAATATAAACTTCTTTGAAACACCTGCTACATTTAAAGATTAATTAATATAGGAGATAAGGACATTGTCTACAAGTATAGATTATTTTGACTATATACGAATCAGCATAGCGTCACCGGAGCGGGTGCTGAAATGGTCATACGGTGAAGTTACCAAACCGGAAACGATAAATTACCGTACATTAAAGCCGGAACGTGACGGTTTGTTCTGCGAAAGAATTTTCGGACCTTCAAAGGACTGGGAATGCTTCTGCGGTAAATATAAGAGAGTTAGACACAAAGGTATTATCTGTGAACGCTGCGGTGTTGAGGTTACTGATTCAAAGGTAAGACGCCACAGAATGGGGCATATTAAACTTGCAGCTCCGGTAAGCCATATATGGTTCCTTAAAGGTATACCTTCATATCTCGGACTTCTTCTTGATATGTCGTTGAAAGACCTTGAACAGGTTATTTATTTCAACAACTATGTTGTAATTGATCCTGCTGACTCAGGATTTAAAAAATTACAGCTTCTCTCAGAAGAAGAGTACGATGATTTTATTATGGAAAATGAAGAATCTGCACTTAAGGTAGGTATTGGTGCAGAAGCTATTAAAGAACTTCTTTCCGAGATAACATTAACGGAACTGGCAGAAGAAATCAGAAACGAACTTGCATCTGCAGGCGGTTCTGTTCAAAAGAGAGCAAAATTAATTAAGAGATTAAGACTTGTCGAATCTCTGATTGCTTCTAATACTGAACCTACATGGATGATTATGGATGTTCTTCCTGTGACTCCTCCTGATTTGAGACCGATGGTTCAATTAGACGGCGGAAGATTTGCAACATCTGACTTAAACGATTTATACAGACGTGTTATAAACAGAAATAATCGTTTGCTCAGACTTATTGAAATGGGTGCTCCTGAAATTATCGTAAGAAACGAAAAACGTATGCTTCAGGAGGCTGTTGATGCTCTAATAGACAACGGCAGACGGGGCAGAACTGTTGTCGGTCCAAACAACAGACCTTTAAAATCATTATCAAATATCATCGAAGGTAAACAGGGTCGTTTCAGACAGAACCTTCTGGGTAAACGTGTTGACTACTCCGGACGTTCTGTTATCGTTGTCGGTCCGAGCCTGCAGTTGAATCAGTGCGGTTTGCCTAAGGAAATGGCGATTGAGCTGTTTAAACCTTTCGTTGTAAATAAACTTATTGAACGGGGACTTGTTCAAAATATTAAATCTGCCAAAAAGAAAATTGAACGTTCTGAACCCGTTGTATGGGATATATTAGAAGAGGTTATTGACGGACATCCGGTACTGTTGAACCGTGCTCCTACTCTTCACAGACTCGGTATTCAGGCATTTGAACCGAAGCTCGTTGAGGGTCGTGCAATCCAGCTTCACCCGCTTGTATGTACTGCGTTCAACGCTGACTTTGACGGAGACCAGATGGCTGTGCACGTACCGCTATCAATAGAAGCCCAAACGGAAGCAAGAATGCTGATGCTTGCAACAAACAACATCCTCGCTCCTGCTACCGGTAAACCTATTATTACTCCTTCTCAGGATATGGTTTTGGGTATGTACTATCTTACAACAATAAAAAATCAGTCAGCTCCGATAAAAGGCTATTTCTACAGCTTCCAGGATGCCATTGCTGCACTTGAGGCTAATGTTATTGAGCTGCATGACAAAATTATTGTCAGAGATGAACACGGTCAAAGAATTGAGACGACTGTCGGCAGAATTATATTCAATGAAACAGTCAGAAAATCTCTGGCTCTGTAAATTATGTATACGCAAAACCGGAAATTAGAAGAAATTAAAGGGAAGAATATAAAATGAACAATACATTAATTCCTCACACAAAAAAACAATTCGACTTTATAAACAAAGTCATGGATAAAGGTGCCTTAAAAGATTTGCTCGCTCAGATTTACCTTGAATTTGGCGGAGCAAAGGCAGCAGATCTTGCTAATAATCTCAAAAACCTCGGGTACAAATATGCAACAAAATCCGGAGTTACTATTTCAATTCAGGATTTGAGCGTACCTCCGGAAAAGAAAGAACTTCTTGCCGAAGCTGAAAAAGAGATTGAAAAATCTACAAACAGATACTTAAAAGGCGAAATTACAGAAGTTGAAAGATATACAAAAGTTATTGACACATGGTCAGAAACAACGGCCAGACTGACCGAACAGGTTGTTAAAAATTTTGATAAACTAAACCCTGTTTACATGATGGCATTCTCCGGTGCAAGAGGTAATCTTTCTCAGGTTTCACAGCTGGTAGGTATGAGAGGCTTGATGGCGGACGCACAGGGACAAATCATCGACCTTCCTATTAAATCAAACTTTAAAGAAGGTCTGTCAGTTACAGAATACATCATTTCTTCATACGGTGCACGTAAAGGTCTTGTTGACACAGCATTAAAGACAGCTGACTCCGGTTATTTGACAAGACGTCTGGTTGATGTTGCACAGGATGTAATTATCAGAGAAGACGACTGCCATACAACAAAGCATATAGTTATGTCTGCAATTTCTGACGGTGAAAAAGTCGTTGCAAAATTGACAGACAGACTTCTTGGCAGAACTGTTGCAGAGGACATAAAAGACAAAGACGGAAATGTTGTAATTTCTGCAAATACAACAATTGACAGAAACGATATCAAAAAAATCGAACCGCTTGGTCTTACGTCTGTTAAAGTTCGTTCACCTCTTACCTGCGCACTCGAATACGGTGTATGCCGCAAGTGCTACGGCTGGGCAATGACAACACAGAAAATGGTTGACGTTGGTGAAGCTATTGGTATTATTGCTGCACAGTCTATCGGTGAACCCGGAACACAGCTTACAATGAGAACATTCCACACAGGCGGTGTATTCAAAGGTTCCGGTGCATTAAAACACATTATTGCTGAAATTGACGGTGAAGTGGTCACAAAATTCAAAACAAAAGAGATGAGAACACGTCACGGTGACATTGTTCAGGTAATGATTCAGGAAGCAGATATCGAAATCAAAGGTGAAAAATATTCCAGAAAATATCATATTCCGACCGGTGCAAAAATGCTTGTTGCAACTGGCTCTGTTGTCAAAAAAGGTGATGAAATTGCTGAATTTGAGCCTGCTTCAGCCGGTGACGGAAGCCGTTTGACTGAAAAAGCCACAAAAGATATCAATTCTGATTTGTCAGGTGAAGTTCTTTTTGAAGATTTTGTTGCTGATGAAAAGAAAGACAGACAGGGCAACGTATCCAGAACGGCAAATAAAAACGGTATTGTCTGGGTTTTGGGCGGTGATGTATACAGCCTGCCGGGCGGTTCAAAAATTCTCGTGAAAGACGGGCAGAATATCAAAGCCGGCGAAAAACTTGCAGAAACACATATCTCATCAGAGCACGGTGGTGAAGTCAGAGTCGGAGACAATCTTGAGATTGAGGAAGTTAAATTTGACGGAAAGAAAATTAAAAAGATTGTTCAGGGTAAAGAATTGACAATCGTTATTGCTTCTATCGCCCCCTCAAACGCTGTATTTGAGTCTACCAAAAAAGAACAATTCTGGACAGTTGAATCTACCGGTGAAAAATACATTGTAAAATCTCCTGCTGACACAACTGTTGAAAACGGAATGATTATTGCAGAGCTTATTGATGATGAGTATGCGGTTGAATCTGCAGGCGAAATCAGATATATGGGCATTGAAGTTGATGACAATCAAATCATCACAAACCCCGGTTCTGTTGTATTTATACCTGAAGAAGTTCATCAGATTAACAAAGATGCCAGCCTGAAAATGGTTGAAAATAATACATTTGTTACGGCAGGCACAGAGGTTGTAAAAGACCTGTATACGCACATTGACGGTATTGTTGAAATCAAGGAATTCAATGATATTATTCATGAAGTGATAATCCGCCCCGGTGAGATTTTCACACTGGATAATATAGGTGATCTGAAAGTTGAAGAGGGCGAGATTGTTGAAGCAGGAACTCAAATTGCTCCGAAAATAAAAGCAAAATCGACTTCAATTGTTACGATAATGGAAAGTGATGATACAAGTCTTGACATAGATGATTTGGATGAAGATTTGGATGTTGCTTCACTGGATGAAGAAACTATAACAAACCAGCCTATACAGATTCTTGTCAGACCTGTTCAGCAGTTTGATATTAAGCCTAAATCAGTTTCAATAGAATTTGAAAGTACTGATGAAGCAATCAGTATCGTTCCTGTAACACAATTGCAATATAAAGACGGTGCGAGAGTTAGAAATCTCGATGGTGCTACATTGACAAGAACAAGCCTTGTTCTTCAAATGCAGGGCTATTTGAGCCACCTTAAAGGTATGGTTGAGATGACTGCAGACAATGCGCTTAAAGTCGTTGTGCTTGAAACTTTGATTGTCAGAAGAGAAATAGAAGGTTCAAATAAAGCATCGCTGCAGACTGAATTGCTTGTAGAAAACGGTCAGGTAATAGAGCCTAAAGAGCCTGTGGCAAAAACGCAGGTACTGGCTGTAAATGACGGTATTGCAAGTATTAAAGGCGACGGCGAAGAATTAAGAAGACTGCTTTTGATTTCTGAAAATTCCGAAAGAGTTGTTTCACTGAAAACAAAACCTGTTGTAAAAGCAGGAGAAACTGTCAGAATGGATTCAGTTTTATCAGAAAGCGGTGAAAAATCACCTGTTTCCGGTCAGATTGTCGCTGTAGACAAAAATTCCGTGAAAATAAGAGTGGGAAGACCTTATTTAATCAGCCCCGGTACTATGCTTCAGGTAGATAACGGTTCACTGGTGCTCAGAGGCGACATGCTTGCTTCACTGGTATTTGAAAGACAAAAAACAGGTGACATCGTTCAAGGTCTTCCGAGGGTAGAAGAACTTCTTGAAGGTCGTAAACCTAAAGATTCTGCAATACTTTCCGAAATCGAAGCAGTTGCGGAAATTGAAATAGAAGACGATGTGCCAAGACTTTATCTTGTCAATGAAAATGGCAGAACAGAAATCAAATATCCGATAGACTCTAACATCATTGTTCAGGATAAACAGAAGATTTCTATAGGTCAGCCTTTAACAAGCGGTCCATTGAACCCGCACGATGTTATCAGACTGAACGGTATTGAAGCTGCGCAGCAGTATCTTGTAGACGAAGTACAGAGAGTATATCGTTCACAAGGTGTTGAAATTGCAGATAAACACGTTGAAATCATTGTTCGTCAGATGACTAAGAAAGTTAAAGTCGTTGAATCCGGCGACACAAAACTTCTTCCAGGAGAACTGGTAGAAATCCAGCTTCTCGAACAGGAAAATGAAGCTGTTGAAGCAGCAGGCGGAGAAAAGGCTACATTCGAACCCGTACTTCTGGGTATTACAAAAGCTTCGTTGAACACTGAAAGCTTCATATCAGCTGCATCCTTCCAGGAAACGACAAGAATCCTGACGGAAGCAGCAGTAGACGGAAAGAAAGATTTGTTAAGAGGTTTGAAAGAAAACGTAATCATCGGTAGATTGATACCTGCCGGTACAGGTTACTACCACTTAACGCACGCTTCAGAAGAAAAAGACAGAGAAGCACAGAGAAGAGCTGCCCAAAAGAACAATGCCCGCAAGCCTTCCGCAATTCTGGAAGAAATTGAAGGTATGTTCGGTGCACCTGATTTTACTGTTGAATAATATATTCTAATTTGTTAACAAAAGAGCTGTATCAATTGATATAGCTCTTTTTGTTTTGTATAATTTTATAAATAAGGAAGGGAGTTAATTATGAAAAAGATTCTATTATTTATTTTTTCATTGATTGTATTGTCTTTTGCCGCCCCTGCAATAGCTGCATCTTACAATACATCAACAAACTGGTTTGACTCAGCCAATGTCAACCACCTAAACACAATAGGACAGAATATCATTAAGGCAAACAAAATGCCTTCAACCGTTACCTTTAAAGTAACCGACAACCCCTATATGAATTCAACCAATGAAAACTATACGCAATATGTATATATTTATGCAGGTGATTTAAAGTATGTAGAAAATGATAACGAACTGGCAGGTGTAGTTGCGCACGAAATAGGACATCTGGTTAACGGGCATTATTCAAAATCCTCACTTTTAAACAATATTATCTCTGCATTTAATCCGAATACAAAAACAGAAACTGGCTCGACAACTGTTAATTTAATAAAAACAGTTTCATCAAATAAGGTAAATAAAGAAAATGAAAAAGAAGCTGACATAACAGCTGTTGACCTGATGATGAACGCCAAATACAATCCTCTTGCGCTGATTTCAGTCGTTTACAAATCAGATATAGCTGAAAACGGAGGTATTCTTTCAGAAGATTTGTCATGTGAAGAAAGAATTATGAATATTTATGACTACGCCAACTATAACTATCCGGCGCAAGTAAAAGCTAATTACAAAACTAATTCTTACCAGTCTGCATTGAACCTTATATATGCAAATTTAAAAATAAGAAATGCTGACTCCAAAAAGCTAGAAAAAGCAAAAAAAGAACAGGAAAAACTCCAGAAAGATAAGCTTAAAAGAATGCGAAATATGGCTAAATCAACAAATCCCTGGAGTGCAGCATATAGTATGCTAGAAATGTCCGGTAATTAACCTTTTGATAAAAAACCGCTATTATAAAAGCGGTTTTTTTATATAAAAAAAACCGGAAAATTTTCTATTTCCGGTGAATTATCGTTAACATCTTTTATTTCTTTATTATTATTATTATTATTATTTTATACCATTACTTAGTATAAATTAATTATACTAAAGTATGGTTTTTCTCCAACTAAAGTATGAAAATTTCATACCATCCTGCTGTTTGTTTTATAAATCCATAAGAGCAAAATTTTTGCGGTTTATTTTTTATATGACCCTGTAAACTATTTTTCTTTCAACCGGTTTATCTTTAGAAAATTCGAATGCACTTTTTGCTTCAGGAATTGCAGAGAGAAGTTTGTCAGTACTGTCAGAGTAAAGCGTAGCAACGGTTTCTCCTTTTTTTACATATTCTCCGTAGATTTTATTGAGTTTTATTCCTGCAGAATAGTCTATATCATCTGTTTTCTTTTCACGTCCGGCTCCCAGAAGTTTGCAGGCGTGAGCTGTTTTGTACGCGTCAATATTTTTTACATAGCCTTCTTTGTCTGCTTTTATTTCGTAAGATATCCCGGGCTGTTTGAATAAGCTGTAATCTTCTGTTATGTCAGGGTTTCCTCCCTGAGATTTTATCAGCTTTTTCAAACACATAAGAGCTTGTCCGTTTTTAATTACACTATCTATTTTTGAAAATGCCTCATTTTTGTCCTTTGCTTTTTTAAAATGAATCAATGTAAGAGCAGATATTTCGTAGGTCAGCTCTTTTATATCAGGAGTGCAGACTCCTTTTAGAAAATCAATAGATTCTTCTATTTCCAGTGAATTACCGACCATACGACCGAGCGGTTGATCCATTGAACTAATTACAGCATTAAATTTTCTGCCCAATTTCGAGGCGGTATCAATCATCAGCTGTGAGAGCTTTTCAGCTTCTTTCTCTGTTTTTATAAAAGCACCGGATCCGTATTTTACATCAAGCACAACAAAATCAGCTCCTGACGCAATTTTTTTAGACACGACCGATGATGCGATAAGAGGCATTGAATCAACAGTTGCAGTTACATCACGGAGCGCATAGAGTTTTCCGTCTGCAGGTGTGAGTTTTTTTGTTTGAGAAGCTATTGCGAACCCTATCTCCTTAACTTTGGCGATTAGCTCTTCAATATTCAGGTCTGTCCGGAAGCCGGGAATAGATTCAAGTTTGTCAATAGTTCCGCCTGTGTGACCGAGTCCTTTGCCGGATAGTTTAGCGACCGGTATGCCACAGGCTGCAAGAAGAGGGAGGAGAATTATTGTTATTTTATCTCCGACTCCTCCTGTTGAGTGTTTGTCGGCAATCCCCCCTTTGATTGAGGTTAAATCTATAATGTCTCCTGATTTTATTATTGCGTCCGTAAAATATGCGGTTTCGGTTTCAGTCATTCCCTGAAAATACACCGCCATAAGCCAGGCGGAAATTTGGTAGTCTGGTACGGTTTCATTTGTCACAGATGAAACGATAAAATCTATTTCTTCTTTTGTATGCTCAAAACCTTTTTTCTTTTTTTCAATTAAATCCACAAATCTCATAACCGGACTCCTGCTTTGCGAAATGTCTATTTCTTTTTCAGAGATTTATTGCTGTTCAGATACAGAATAACATCTTCTGAAAGGTCAATTCCGCCGGTGTAAATGACACTGTAATCTATTACCACGTCGATATTTTTTTCAGCTGCCACTGCTTTTGTTGCGTTAAGTATATTGGTTTCAATTTCCTGAGCTTTTTTCATTTTGAATTTTGAAAATTCATCGTTTTTGACTTTGAAATCCTTTTGAACCTCATCTTCGAAATTTTTCTTATTTATAGGGGATTCAATATTTTTGTACTGCTTTTCTTTGTCCATTAAAAATTGCTGGATTTCAAGGTATTTTGCATCAATTTCTTTATAGGCATTTTTTGCATATTCATAGTTACTCTCTACCTGTTTGTAATTTACATATCCGACAGTAAACTCAGCTCTTGCTGTTTGATTTGAAAAAAAGAAAGCTGAGATAAAGAGTGAAAAAATCATCAAAAATGTTTTTATTTTCTTCATAAAAAATCTCCTCAACCTGTGACATTGTTATCAACGATTTTATCAGCAATTTTTTTGAAAAACAACAGCCCGCAGTTTAAATGTTAAATAACTAAATAATATATATTATTAAAAATTTTCTATTATATAATTTAAAAAGATAATAAATTTTATTATCTTTTTAAAAAGTGACAGCGTTCGGGAAATATAAGAAAAAACATTTTCGGACAGATATACGGGGGTTAATTGGTAAATAAAAGAACGGTTAAAATTATTAAATATATACTGTTTTTTCTGATATGTGCTGTAGTGCTTTCAGAGGTGCTGTTTTTATCTGCAGTTCCGTTTGCATTGAATAAAATGGCAGATGACGGATTTTTTACGGATTTTGTCAGGGCAAAAACAAGCCTCATTTTCAGTGCAGATAATGCAAAATTTCATACTTATCCCGATTTTTCAATAAAAGCGGAAATAACGTGTCCTAAGCTAAATACTAAAAACGGGAAAAATGTCATGTCTGCTGCTAATCTCTCAGGAAAAATATATCTTATTCCTCTTTTCTCCGGGCGGGTGAATGCAACTGACTTTTTACTTAAAAATTATTCCGGACTGGTATACAGAGACAAAAACGGGGAGTTCTTACTTGGTGATTATAAACTTGTGAAAATAAAAAAATATCCGAAATTTGTGAAATTTAGCGGGCGCATTTTGAATTCAAAATTAAAATTTACAGACAAAAAACTTAATAAATCTTTTATTTTGACTCTGGATGATGTAAACGTAAAAAAATTCAAAAATAAAAAATATGTTAAACTTATGATACTTGCAGGAATTGAGAGCGGAGAAAGAATCTCCCGTATAAATCTGCATGTTGATACAAAGCTGCCTGTTGTGAAGAATACGCAAAAAAAAGATTTTTGCATAAAAGGAAATGTTGAAAATTTAGATATTTCTTCAGCGGGTATGTATGCGAAAGAATTTGGCAGCAAAGATATAAAATCTTTGAATGGTGTTTTTAATGCTGATTTTGATTTTTGCAAAGAGTTGAGTTTAAACGCAAGGCTGGCTGATTTTGCCGTTGCTTTGAGAGAAGACAAAAATTCCGTGTATTCAAAAGGCGTTATTTCTATAAATTTTCTTGGCAATATAAAAAAAGAGAATTTGAATATTGAAAAGCTGACACTGCAGCATAAAGACTGGAGGATTGATACTTTTGGTCTGCTAAAAAATATAAACAGCAGGTCGCCACAGCCGGACTTGAGTGTAAAAATTCCGGATGCGGATTTGCACAGCCTCATTGACCTTCTTCCTCCGGTTGAAAATACAAATCATGCGGCAGAGAAATTAAAAAGATACGGTGTCTGGGGTCGGATAACTGGAGAGCTTTCGATTAAAGGAACGTTGAAAAAGCCGCTGGTTTATGGAAAAGCTACGCTCACAAACCTGCATATCCTTAAAGAAAAGCCAATTGTTGCCCCGTGTTCAATGGATTTGAAGTTCAGGGGCAAAGATGTTGATATTTATACAAAAGTTTTTGCTGACAAAAATAAACAGCAGTTTGTTATTATAGAAGGCTATTCGGAGTTGAAAACTTTTGGAAAAGGGGAAATAAAGATAAAATCAACGGAAAATGTTGATTTAAAAACCGCACACTATATGCTTGTGCCAATCCATGATATAGTAGGGTTTGATCTTGGACCGCTTCCTTATATGTCTATTAAAGGGAAAGGCAGTATAGACCTTATTACCAGAGGAACTGTGTTTGACGGAGAAGCATACGGTCGGTTTAAATTTAAGGACACGGATGCCTTGCTCCAAGGTTTGCATACACGTATTAAAAAAGCGCATGGCCAGCTGGATTTTAAAGGTAAAGACATGTTCTTTTCAATGCACAAAGCGCAGATTGACGGTTGTCCCGTAACTGTCAGCGGTACGGCTAATCTTGACGGAAATATAGATTTTAGCGTTAATTCGCCTGCTATTACGACAAATGAACTGGTTTCAATTGTGAACGGAAGTGAACTTCTGAAAAGCAAAAAACAGTTTACTCAAAATTTAAAAAGAATTGAGGGTAAATCAAAAACTGATATTAAACTAAAAGGTGTGGTTAAAACTTTTTCAGATTTGAAAGATGTTAGTGATCTGGACTTTTCAGGCGATGTGTATCTTGATAATAACACTGTTCATATAAAAAATATTCCGGTTTTAACAAATACTGACGGTCATATTCATTTTGAGAACAAAGACCTTCGTACAGATATTTCATCATCTATTCTCGGTGCAAAAATCTATTTAAACGCTGATTTAAAAGATAATGAAAAAGCTGTTGTGAAAATAAAAGCTGACGGAATAAAAACTGATGAACTTATTGATTTCCTGTTTAATTCCGAAAAATCATCATCACAGCTTCCGAGAACAAATTCTTTATTGTTTGCCGAAGCTTTATACAGGGGGCATCCGTTTAAAATTAACTATAATAATATATTTCTCCACGGGTTTATAAAACCCGTAAAATCCGGTGATGATTTATTTATAAAATCCGGTGAGTTTTCACTCAAAAATAATACTTTCAAGCTTAAAAATTTTGACACTGCTGTTTTTGACACAACTGCACATGCCGATATGCTGATAAACAAATTCTTCTCTATCTCTCCGGAGTATAACGGCAATCTGACTGTTGTTAATTTCAACATAGAAAATTTTAATAAGTTGAGAAAAATGAAAATTCTTCCCCGCAGTTTGCAAAAAGCACTTCTTGCTTATGAAAACTATGAGGGAAGGGCTGATATAAGGCTGCATTGTATTAAAAATAATGTTACCGGCGAAATAAGGCTTTTGAACCTGAAATTTCTGCAGAGTGCTTACAAAATACCGATTACAATTGACAGCGGAAATATTTTTATAAACAACAATAAAATTACACTGAAATCAATAAACGCAAATTTTGACAATGTTCCTATCTTTATAAATGCATATATTAACGGACTTTCAAGAAATTCTGTGATGAAAGGATATTTTACGACAAAAGTCACAGAGCCATTTGTTAATAAATACATTAACGAACGTCTTTCTTATCCGCTGAAACCCAAAGGTGATATTACCCTTACTGCTGAAATACAGGGCAGACCAGAAAAATATAACGTGAATACAAAACTCAGACTGGAAAAAGATGCTGATATCTATTATATGGGTGCAAACCTTGATGATACCGATGATGAAAGGGAAATCACCGCAGATCTGTCTGTTAAAAAAAATGATATAAAAATAAACTCGATAAACTATATTCGCTATATGACTTCCCAGAATGATTATGTATATCCGAGAAAAATTATTACAATGTATGGAAATATAAAACCGGATAAAAATAAATTCCTGCTGAACAACCTTCATATAAAAACTGAAAATAATGCGAATGTAAAACTTTTCAATGTGTTATTTAAAAAGTCTGTTCTGAAAAAAGGAATGTTTAACTGCGACCTTGTTTTAAACGGAGATGCTGCAACTCCGAAAATTTTAGGAAAAGCCGGAATGTTTGAGCTTGATATGCCTCTTTATACGACATTGATAAAAGATGTGGACATGCAGTTTACTCCGTCTGATGTTAATATTGAAATGAACGGAATGAGCTATGACTCTGATTTTGTTTTGAAAACAGTTATTACAAACAAACCGGTTTCACCTGTTGTTGTTAAGGATTTGAAAATTTCATCCAAAAGTCTTGAGCTTGATAAAATACTTGATTCCCTGAATCAGGTGACGCTGAATACCGGTATAAAGCTTGATGATGAAACAATAACAGAGGAAAAACCTGAGAAGAAGCAGACTGCTGTTCTTTCTAATATTATTATTCAAAAGGGTGAAATATCTGCAGATAAAATGCAAATAAGAGGTTTGCCCGCAAAAAATTATAAAGCTGTCTTTAAATTGGACAGAGATATGCTGCTTAGAATAGAAAAATTGAATTTTGAAATAGCAGAAGGTCTTGTCCGTGGTATGGCAAAGTATGATTTTAAAACCGGCAAGATATCTGCTGAAATAATGGCAAAGCATGTTGACGCTAACAAAATTGCGACCGCAATATTCGAAGCTAAGGATCAGATTTTCGGATACCTTAACGGCAGCATGATGTTTTCAACAAAAGGGAACACGGAAGAGGAACGCATAAATAATGTTTCCGGCTCTGTATATTTCGAAATAAATGACGGGAAAATGCCAAAACTCGGCTCTGTTGAATATCTGCTGAAAGCAAGCAGTCTGTTTAAAAGCGGAATAACAGGCGTGAGCATAAATAATTTTATTGACCTTATTGCACCAGTAAAAACCGGATATTTTAATTCCATAAAAGGTCTGCTTCTCATAAATAAGGGAAAAGCAAAAAACGTTGAAATATTCTCCAGCGGGGAAAATTTAAGCATGTATATAAAAGGAACCTATGATATTCCTGAAAGTTTTGCGGACTTAAATGTTTACGGCAGACTTACGAAAAAAGCCGATAATATTCTGGGGCCTGTCGGAAATATGTCGTTTAATTCTCTTTTGAACCTTATACCGGGCTTTAAGCTGGACAGCCGGGACAAAACTGCCCTTGTAAAAGAGCTTAATAAAATACCCGGAGTTGAATTTAATGATATGCATTACAGGATTTTTAACGCAAGAATTAACGGAAACATAAACTCTGATAAATACGTAAAATATTTTAAGTGGATTGAATAATGGGAACTGATTATGAAAAAATAATAAACTGTATAAAACCTGATTTAGACAACTTTGTTGTTTTTAGTGCGTCTCTGTTTCAGGATAATAATGAAATGGAGAGTATTTTAAAAAACTATCTCTCAAACAGAGGCAAGCTAATCAGACCTGTTCTTGTGTTTTTGTTCACAAGAGCCGCCGGAATTGTTCCGGAGCAAAAACATTTCCTTCTGTCCTTCTGTGTTGAGATACTGCACAATGCAAGTTTAATTCATGATGATATTATAGACAACTCAAAAAAAAGAAGGGGAAAGCAAACTCTGCATACTGCTTTTGACAGCCGGCTGGCTGTTCTTGCCGGAGATTACCTGCTTTCAAAGGCGATAGAAGCACTTTCAAAAATAAAAAATACTGAAATTATAGATATCCAAACAAAATTTATAAAAAAACTTATAACAGGCGAGGTAAACCAGTATTTTTCAAGATACAATGCAGCATCGATTGATGACTACATAAAAAAATCGGAGAATAAAACGGCCTCGCTGTTTCAGGCTGCTGTACAATCAGTTTCAATACTGAATAACACGCCGGATTATTCCGAATTTGCCAGAAATTTCGGAATTGCGTTCCAAATTCACAATGACCTGCAGAATTTTAATACTGTTGAAAAAATATCAGAAGATATGAATAATGGCGTTTATACTGCTCCGGTTATTTTTTATTTTCAAAAAAATAATATAACAAATATTAAAAATATTGATGACTTTTTTAACAGCCCTCAAAGAGAGCTTTTTCTTGAAAAAACGAGGCACTTGATTGAAAAATTCTCAAATACGGCTATTGAAAATATAGCCTGTCTTGAGGATAATCAATATAAAGAAGCTCTAATCAGACTTTGTAAATTATATGCCAGAGGATAGATTGTGAAAATAGATAAGAAAAAAATTATTGCGGGATTAAAAGAGACAGTGGAGACGGTTGTCTTTGTTGTTGTAATGGTTATTATAATAAGGTTTTTTATAGGCGAAATCCGCTGGATACCTTCAGCCTCAATGCATCCTACTCTGATTGAAGGTGACAGAATTTTTGTGGAAAGGTTTTCAAGGTTTTACAAATCTCCTGAGCGTGGTGATATAATGGTCTTTTATCCCCCGTCGGAAGAAATAAAAACAGATTTTCTGTCGATTTTTAAACGCCTGACAGGCTTTTTTTGTAAAGATATTGCATATATAAAAAGAGTAGTCGGGGTACCCGGTGACAAACTGGAAATTAAAGAGCATGTAAACGGAAAATTCGAGGTTTATATAAACGATGAACCTTTGAACGAACCTTATATATTAAGCGATGAGGACTATATTCCCTGCTCTGCTGAAATGTACTGCGGTCCTATGACTATACCTGACGGGCAGTATTTTATGATGGGAGATAACAGAGGTAACTCTCAAGATTCACGTTTCTGGGGATTTTTGCCGCAAGAGCGATTTATCGGAAAGGCTGTGTTTTTGTTCTGGCCTCCGACAAGAATGAAACCTTTTATCCGTCCTGAATATGCCGGCAAATAGTTAAAAATTTGCCCTTGATATATTCTCAATTTATAATAAAGAAAATGAGGGATGTAAATGGATAATTTATTGGAAAGTTTGGAAGAATTCAAATTTAAAAAACAACTGGTAAAACTTAACAAAAAGCTGAAAAACAAGACAGTTGTTATATACGGTACCGGACTGCTGTTTCAAAAAATTAAAGAAAACTACGATTTGTCAAACCTGAACATCATTGGTGTCTCAGACAGAAAATATACCACAGAAGAAGAAGGAAGAGAGTCTTTCGGATACAAAATTATACCGCTGGAAAAAATCGTTGATTACAAACCTGATTACATTCTCATTTCCACGCTGAAATTTCTTGGCATAATGGATGATTTTAAAAACAATGTATTTAAAGGGACAAAAATAAAAGTCCTTCCGCTTGTGGACAAACCCTTTTTGACATTATTGAAAGAGATATTTGAGTAAGATGAATATTGCAATAATTTTTGCAGGCGGCAGAGGACAGAGACTGAACGGTGCGCCTGATTCTATCCCTAAACAGTTTCTGGAGATAAATAAAAAACCAATCCTGATACATACACTGTCTCATTTCCAGCAGCATCCGGAAATTGATAAAATTTATATATCAATGCTTTCTGAGTATATTGATTACACAGAAAAACTTGTCAGAGAGTATGAAATAGACAAGGTGCAAAAAATTGTAGAGGGCGGAGAAACAGCGCAGGAGTCTATTTACAAAGCACTCACTGCCGCGGCAGAAGAAAACCCGGAGGACTCAGTAGTCCTGATTCATGACGGCGTAAGACCGGTTATTACCAGAAGAGTTATCTCTGAAAATATAAAAAGTGTGAACGAAAACGGAACAGGTATAACTTCAACACCCTGCTATGAAACCATTCTCATAAGCGGGGACGGGCATACGCCGAGAGAAGTACCGGTGAGAAGAGAGACTTATGCTGCGCAGGCACCGCAGAGTTTCAGACTGGGCGAAATAATAGAAGCGCACGAAAAAATCCGAAAAACTGATACAAAATATACGGATATAGTAGATTCTTGCACGCTGTTTCACAAACTCGGCAGAGAAACACATCTTGTGAAAGGAAATTTCGGCAATATAAAAATCACAACTCCGCAGGATGTATATATTTTGCAGGGAATACTGAAATTTATTGAAGAAACCGAATTGCAGGAGATGGCACTAAAGTAAGGGATATTAATGTTTGAGACAAAAAATACAATAAGACAAAGGGATTTGGAAGAGCTGGCAAAGGAAAGAATTTTTGAAGGTTTTGCCGGAAAAACTATTCTTGTGACGGGTGCAACAGGGCTTATCGGGAGCGAGATTGTGCTCGGTCTTTTGTGTGCAAACAGACTTAAAAACCTTGATATAAAAGTCATCGCAATGGTACGAAATGAACAGAAGGCGAAAGAGGTTTTCTGCTGTGTACTCGAAAATCCAAACCTTGAAATCATTGTACAGGACATAACAGAGCCAGTAAAATATGAAAAACACGCAGACTACATAATCCACGGAGCAGGCACAACTGCCTCAAAAGAAATAATTTCAAAACCCGTTGAAGTTGCACAAACCACCATAAACGGGACACTGAACCTGCTCAAATATGCATTAAAAACAAAAGCAGACTCATTTGTCTTTCTCTCCTCAATAGAAATATACGGACAAACAGATGAAGCATTGGCAGACATAAAAGAAACAAATTTAGGCGTATTGAATCCTCTGAATGTAAGAAATGTTTATTCTTTGAGCAAAAAGACAGCAGAAAATATTTGCGTTTCTTTTTCGCAAGAATACGGCTTAAATACAAAAATAGCCCGCTTGACCCAGACATTCGGCGTAGGAATATCAAAAGATGAAAACAGGGTATTTGCACAGTTTTGCAGGAGTGTAATTGAGAAAAAAGACATAGTGCTGCATACAGACGGAAGTTCTTACAAAAACTACTGCTACCTTACTGACGCGGTCAGCGCAATTCTTACAATCCTTATAAAAGGCGAAAACGGCAATGCATATAATGTAGCAAACTATGATACAGGAATATCAATAAAAGATATGGCAGAAATGCTTGCAAAGAAGTACGGGCGGAATGTTGTATATGAGATATCTGACAAAAACAGAGGGTACAATGAAAAAATACACATAAAGCTCAATTCTGAAAAACTGGAGTCACTGGGCTGGAGAGCAACTACGAGAATTGAAGAAATGTTTGCAAGGACAATAGAAAGTCTGGAAGAAGAATATAAAAAATGAAACATTCTATTATATTTTTTATTTACTACAGTGTTATAAACAGTTATCTGTTTCTTTTGTCTTTTATAAAGAAAAAAGAAAGCAGAATAGTTTTACATCAGCCGTTCAAATACGGCTATGACTGCAACCCCAGATACATAGCTGATGAACTTTTGAGACGGGACAAGAATTACGAGCTTATCTGGATTACACGTGAAAATATGATTACAAATCAGGACTTTCCGGAAAGAATAAAAGTTGTTACTGACAAAAATATATTCAAACTCTTGTATTACATATCCACTGCAAAAATATGCATTTCTAACTCTTATTTCGGATTGGAAAAGTATAATTATAAAAAGAAAAATCAAATTTTTATAGATACCTGGCACGGTTCCCTCGGGATAAAAAGGATAGGAGCAACAGAAAAAGACCGGTTATACAATCAAAAAAAGCTTAAAGACGTAGATATTTTTATTTCTAACAGTGATTTTGAAACAGATGTGTACAGAAAATCTCTGGTGTTTGACAAAAAAATATATAAACTAGGACACCCGAGAAATGATATATTTTTTGAAAATTCACCACACTGTTTGAATAAAGAACATATTAAAGAAAAAATTTCAGAATATATTCGTACGAATATAAATGACAAAAAAATTGTACTTTATGCACCGACCTTCAGAGAAAATTCAAGGACAGACTGTTTTGATATGAATTATGAATTGCTGCTTGATTCATTGAATGAAAAATACAATGCGCAATTTATTCTTGCATTGAGGTTTCATCCGAGAACAGATATAGTGTGCAGAAAAAAAATCAAAAACACGGAAAGGATTTTTGATTTTACCCATTTTGATGATATGCAGGGTCTTATGGCTGTTTCTGATATTTTAATTACGGATTATTCAAGCTGTATTTTCGATTTTATGCTCTCGAGAAAACCGGCATTTATCTATGCAAGCGATATTAAAAAATATAATAATGAAAGAGGCTTCTATTATCCGCTGGAAAGCACACCTTTTCCTATAATAAAAAACAATGAAGAACTCAAAAAAACGATACTTGATTTTGATGATAAAATCTATTTAGAAAAAACACAAAAGTTTTTAGAAGAAAAAGGCTGTATTGACGACGGGCATGCTGCGGAAAGAACCGTTGATTTGATAGAAAAACTCGCTGCCGGAAGGGAAATTTATGAAGTATGATATTTTATTAATAATAAAAAAGTTTTTCAGCTCTACCCTTACATCACTGGGGAAAAACGAGGAATTTTTAATAAAAGGCACAGACAACAGCGAAGGAACTTTTGTCGAAATATTTAAAGACAAAGACTATGAAACCCGCAGGAAGCGGCTGTGCAGCGGACTTGATAAAAAGAGTATAAAAACAGTAGAAACAATTTTATACAGAATAAAAGCTTATATATTTAAAAATAAGAAAATTTTTACTAACAGCTTACCGGAGATACTGAGACTAAAAGCGGCTGACCATATTAAAAAACTGAGCTTGAAAAAAGAGAAACAGGGATTTAGGTACGGAAAATATTTGCTCTCCCGTGCACACTTCAATAATGAAATCTTTTTTGACAAATATTTCATAGACGAATTCAAAAACAAAAAGAACATCAGAACAAAAAATATCATTGATGTCGGAGGATTCATAGGAGATACAGCCGTGGTATTTTCTGATTACACAGACAAATCCGTTTACGTATTCGAGCCGGTTGAAAGCAACTACAAAGACCTGTTAAAAACCATAGAATTGAATCATACAAAAAAGATAATCCCCCAAAAACTAGCTCTCGGGGCGGAAAACAAAGAGTGTATTATAAATATCTATGAACCGACCGGAGTAGGTAGCACAATCAGGAATGATATAATAAAAAATAACGACACTGTTCAGGAAAAAATACAAATTACGACGCTGGATGAATTTGTTGAAAGAGAAAATCTGGACGTCGGTTTAGTAAAAGTAGATGTAGAAGGCGCAGAACAGGACTTTTTAAAAGGAGCAATGAATACAATAAAGACACAAAAACCAGCATTGCTTATTGCTATATATCATTCAGGAATTGATTTCTTTACAATAAAAACAAAGATTGAAGAATTAAATCTCGGATACAAATTCAAAATCAGAAAAGCGGCAAAAAACAGAATACTGGAGGACACTGTTCTGGTAGCAGAAGTCTTATGATATATTTAAATTATTAATAATGAATAGAGGTTGTGGATGATTACGAAAGACAAATTAACGGAAAAATTTTTTGAAAATATAAAAAAAGATGCAAAGTTATGTATTTACGGAAGCAATAATATTGCAGGAAAAATCTGCGATATACTCAAAGAAACAAGAAAAGACGTAACAATAAAGTTTTTTGCTGATACAAAAAAATCCGGAGAATTTAAAGGACTGCCTCTATATCTTGGAAAAGAGCTTCCGCTGCATAAAGGAGAAATAGATTCAGTGATTGTTGCCTCTTATTCAGCCAGATACTTTCTTGAGCTTATACTTAAAAGATTCGGCATAAAAAACATATATCTTATGGATAAAGAAACATTCAGTGCTCTTGAAGAAAAAACAGAGAAAAAAATCCGGGACGTGGAAAAATCCGCATCAGTATTCTCAACAGAACAGGACAGAGAGCTCTACAAATTTATTGCAAAAATCAGAAGTGACAGAGTCAAATATCTTCCGGAAATACAGGAATATTTTAACAAAAATTATCCGCAGCGGTATATGTCAGATTCAATGCCAAAAGAACATTATCTAGAATATATAAACAAAGACGCAATAAAAACGGTGGTAGACGGCGGAGGTTTTGACGGATTCACTTCGGTTATATTTTCGGAAGAGTTTAAAAATTGCGAAAAAATATTTATGTTTGAACCCTGCTATGATTCATTTAAAACAGACCTTATCGATACAGTAGTAAAGAATGATAAGAAAATTGAAATTATAAACAAAGGCCTCTGGAGCGAAGATACAACTCTCGAATTCAGGGAAGAAACCCAGGCGACACTGGGCTCTGCAATTGTAGAAGCAAAACCTGGAGTCACAAGACCGCATAAAATAATAAAAATAAACACTACATCCATTGACAGTTTTGCAAAAGAGCGAAATGTGAAAATTGATTTTATTAAACTGGATGTAGAAAATGCAGAAATGCCTGTTTTAAGAGGGGCGGAAAATGTGATAAAAACTCATCGTCCGCAGCTCGCCATCTCCATTTACCATACAGATGAACAGTTCTATTCAATTCCTTTATACCTAAAGGAATTGCTCATAGACTATGAGCTGCATTTTGCACATTATTCAGGAAGATATGTTGAATCCGTTTTGTATGCAATACCAAAGGAA
>CALUTO010000023.1 GCA_944323735.1 Candidatus Gastranaerophilales bacterium | reverse complement strand
AATTATCAGCCGACTATTATGTAACAGGGAAGAATAAAGTGAGGTAGAATGAAAAGCTCAACATTACACAGATCGAATTTATCGAAGGAGAGAATGGTTCTGCTGGAGGAGCTCAGAGCTAAATCCAATACAATCACGGATGATAATACACCGAAAACTTATGTCAGACCGTCGAAAGAAAAAGAACTCGATGTATTATGGCAGAATTTTAAAGTTAACCAGAAGGTTGAAAAATCACCGGGAGTTTATTTAGCGGCAGGTTTTATAGCAGGGGCGTTATGCATGTTCTTGATGACTGCATTATTGAGCTTCAGTTCAAACTCCCTGAACAGCAGTTCTTCTGTTGATCAGCCTAAACTTGTTAAAAGAGTAAAAACTCCGGAAACAACGAAGCTGGCTATCATCCCCGCAGACAAAACGGAACCTGCGGAAACGGCAGCACCTGAAACTTATACAATAAAATCAGGAGACACGCTGGAAGGTGTTATCATCAGATTTTATGGCAAATATGACAACGCAAAAGTTGCAAAAATTATGGAAGTCAATAATCTCTCAAATCCCAACCAGCTCTCAATCGGACAGAAATTGATTATTCCAATGGAATAAAAAATATTTGATAATAAAAAAGATCCGGATTAAAAAACGGGTCTTTTTTTATTTCATGGGGTTTACCAAAACAGGTTTTAACTTTATAATTAATGTTAATATGAGTGAAAATCTTACGGAACAATTTTTAAAACAGGCATTTCAACTTCAGGCTGATAAGCATTATAAACAGGCGGTCGAGGCACTTTATAAAGCACTGTGTATCGAGCCTGATAATGTCGAAATTCTGTCTCAAATTTCTCATCTGTATTACCTGATGAACAATTTTGAACGTTCTCTTGAATATGCAGAAAAAATTCTTGAGATAAATCCAGTTCATGTTGATACTTTAAGAACGGTGATTAATATAAATAAATTTGCAAAGAAATATGCAAAAGCTCTGGAAGTTGCTGAAAAATTGTATAATTCCTCACCGGATAAGGAAAATTTTATAATACTTCTTGAACTTCTTTCTGAATGCGGACAACATGAAAAACTTCTGGAAGCTATAGAAAATTCGCCTTTTGTAAAGGATAATGACGAAAAAATACTGTTCTTAAAAGGCTATACATATCTGAAACTTTCAAATACTCAGGAAGCGGTTAATATTTTTAATCATATTATATCTTGTTTTCCTTCAAATATTGATGCAAAATACTATCTTGCCGTCATTTATTATGAGCAGCAAAAATACGATGAAGCCGAAAATCTTTTCCGGAGTATTTTAGATGATATACAGAGTGATAAAATTTATAATTATCTCGGGTTGATAAATCTGGAAAAACACAAAACAGCAGATGCAATAAATTATTTTCAGTTCGCCATAAAAATAGACTCGCAAAATGCCGGATATTATTTTAATCTCGGTACTGCATATTCTTTGAACGGCTGGCTTGATGAAGCAGAGGAGTGTTTCAGAAAGGCTCTTTCTTTCGAACCGGAAAACATTGTATATTCATATTCACTTGCATATCTTGCCTATCAGAAAAAAGAATATAAAAAAGCACTCGAAGCTGTAGAAAAAACATTGGAAATTGTTCCGGGATACCCTGATGCAATTATATTAAAATCGCTAATAGACGCAGAAAATAATAATGTTATTGCAGCAAAAAATGAATTAACAGCATTAGAGCAAAAAGAAAAGAATAATGATTTTTTGTATTATGCACTTGCAAAGATTTATAAAAAATTCCCTCTCTATAAGGACGCAATAGATGCTCTTCAAAAAGCACTGTTTATAAAGCCGGAATCGCTTGAATATATGAGCGAGCTCGCTGACTGTTATTGTGAGATGGAAGATTATCCTGTTGCGAAGGACATTATAGCAAAAGTTCTCTATCTTAATCCTCATTTTATCTATGCGCATTTACTGAATGCAAAAATAAATATACAGCAGAAACACTACAGCAAGGCACTACAAATTGTTGAAAATGCAATAAAACTGGATAATAGTTCTGCAGAGGCCTATAAATATCGTGCTTTGATTTATCAGAAACAGGGACTGAAAAACAGAGCAATTGAGAGTGCAAAAACAGCAGTTACTCTTCAGCCTGCGAATACTGAATATTATGAATTTTTAGCGAAATTGTATCTCGAAGTTCAGGAATATGAAAATGCATTTTTATATTTTAAAGAAGCTGCACTTATTGACGGTACAAAAATTGAATATATATATAACGCTGCAGTTGCTGCCGATAAAAATAAAGATTTTGTAAACGCTTCTGCTTACTATTCTTATGCATTGAGGCTTGATCCGTATAATAATCTCATAATATATGAATATGTTGATTTACTGGTCAGAAACAAAAAGATTAAACAGGCTTTGTCCCTCTTAAAATCTAAAATTTCGTCAGTCGAATCTAAAAATATAGAAAAGCTTTTAAAACAGAAATACAAAGAGATTTCAGAACAGTACGACTCCTCACCGCTTCAAAAAATCAGAAATTTTTTCATTCGTTAACGGTTTTTTATTTCGAGTGCAATTTTTGACGGTTTGTGTAAAACATCGCCGGCGGGCAGATATCCGTATTTTTTCCGCATTCTTTCCACCAGTCTTTTTTTATCGGGATCGGGTTCAAAAAAGAGTTCTGCATATATACTTACACCGTCTTTTACAATCAGCTCGTCTGATTCTGCGAAAATATCGCCGTATTTGTTCAAAAATGCCCTGTGTGCAACTGCATTCATTCCGAGAAAATCAAGCTCTTCCTGAACAGAACTGTCTCCGTCATTGTCTTTTGCATGTCCTGTTTCATGAAGAATTGCCTCGGATATAGCAAGGATAACCGGAAAATCCTGTGAGTTTTTATACATATCGTTTATGTAAATCATGTTTTTTTCAAAATCATACTGCGCATGTATGTGTTTTGAGGACATTTTTGAAAAGATTATTCTTGCATTTGACTTTTTTATAAAATCAACAGCTTCTTTTCCTGATTTAAACGGAGGATTAACATTTAGGTTTTTAAGATAGTTTATATCTTTTTCGCTGAATGTTATGTTCTCAAGTTCCGATAATGCTGCTGCAATTGTTTGGTCTTTTAGCCACGGCAGTGTTTTTAATTCAACATTAGGACTTGCTGGTGTTTTTTTATTCCAATTTTGTGGCGGAGGTACATTTATAAAATTGGAAAAAACCGGAGAAACTGGAGTCATTAAAATTCCTTAATCCTTTTTTGTAATCGTATATCCCGGATCTACAGCAAGCCATCTGAAGGCCTGTTGTCCTTCATCCTGCGGCAGGTCGGCAACAAATGTTCCGCCGTATCTGCCTCTTGCAAAATGAACATATCCGGCTTTTGACAGATTTTGAAGTGCTTTTCTTACAGTATTGCTGCTTACGTCAAATTCTTTTGAGAGAGCGTCCATGGACGGGAGTTTGTCTCCTATTTCAAAGTTCGTTCTTATATAATTTTTTATTTTGTTTTCTATTTTTTGATAGCTGTATATGGCGGCATCTTCGGCTTTTGCAAATATTGATGTTTCAATAGCAGGCTGCAAAATGTTTTGACCCGGCATTTTTATGATTGTTGTGCCGTATCTTCCTCGTCTCGCTAACAGTATACCCTCTTCAATCAGTCCCTTCATTGCATCATGGACTGTTTTTACACTGACTTTTAATATTTCGGAAAGTTCAAAATGCGCAGGCAGCTTGTCTCCGACTTTATGATTGTTTTTTATGTATTCTTTTAAGTCTTTTTCTACCTGCAAAACAAGAGTAGGCGAGGTTTCTGTCATAGAACAGAGTGATATCTCTTCTTTTGTAAGTTCCGGTATTTTTTTTAAAATCCAGTTTGCTTCATTTGAGCGGAACGGCTTTGTTTCTATTATGCCGGCTGAGCATAGATATTCCAGAGCGAGACGGGTTGTGTTTGTGGAATTTCCGATTAAAAGAGAAAGCTGTCTCGAGGAGGGAAGCGGCTGATTTATCCTGTATTCATTATCTATGATGAATTTTTTAATCAGTGCAATAACTTTTTCTCTTTTCGAGGTGGATTTTCTGACAATAGGATTAGTTGCTTCGAAATTTCTGACAACAGTTCCTATCCGCTGTTTTGATTCCAGAAGCCCGCTATCCTCAACGGAACGGATAGCATTTTGAATAGTTCCTACACTCACGCCTAAATAATAAGCCAGGTCTGCCTTTTTAGGGAGGAGACTGTTTTCTTTGATTTTTCCGTTTTTAAATGCAGATATTATCCAGTCAGAGAGCCATTTTTTAACTATAGAATCTTTTGTTTCAAAAGTATTTTTAAAATTCGGGATTTCTTTTGGCAGTTCATTGATTTCTATTCGTTTTAATTCTGATTTTTCAAGCTTTGTATAGCCGTTTTGAAAATCTGTCATTTAGCCTCCACACTATTATCTTATAATATTTTATAACAATAAAAAAACATGCACAAAATTTTTGCTATTATTTAAATGATTTATTAAATAATCTTTACAAGCTACTGATTATTTAAAACCGCTCCGAAAAATAAAAACCCGGTAAATATACCGGGTAAATAGCTGGATCGTGTCTGGGTAATTAAATGTTATACATATTGTCATACAAAGTGTGTACATATAATATTACCCGACTGTCTATATTTTAAAAATTTTTTTTGAAAATTACGGATTGCCTGCACAAATGAAAAGTATCTTTTTTAGCTAGTTTTTCATAAGTTCATTGTATCTATCGAGTGCTTCCTGAGCTTTTTTATCCTTTTTCTGCATTTTATAGGTGTATGCCAGGTTGTAATAAAAAGACGGTTCATCTGCTTTCAGACGGATAGCTCTTCCGTAAGAATATTTTGCTTTTGTGTAATTTTTTTGAGCAAGATAGCAATTGCCGAGATTATAGTGTGCATAAGCAAAATCTTTTTTTAAATCGATTGCTTTTTTGTAATTTTCTATAGCGGTGTTTATTTTTCCGTCAGAAAAATAAATATTACCCAGATTATAGTATGCTTTGTAATAATCTTTGTCTTTTAAAATTGCCTTTTGAAGAAAAAATACGGCATCGAGATTTTTGTCTTCTTCTTCTGATATATTTGCTAACAAAAGCCAGTCTTCAGGTGATTTTTCATCTTCAGGTATTTTTTGAAGAATTGTTTTTGCCTGATTTAAATCATTTGTATTGTAGAAAAATCTTGCCTGCTCCTGCAGTTCTTTCACCGACTCCCCTGCTATTGCGAAGCCTGACAAGATAAACATAAAAGTTAAAACGGCTAAAAATCTTTTCATATAAAAATTATATTGTATTTAACAGAATTAAACAAATTTTTCTTGTTTTTTATTGTAAAAAAATATTAAACAAAATATGAAAAAGGCAATTTTTTTATTAAACATGTTTTTGTAAAAGTAGGTGGTTAGAATTTTATGCAAAAACAAAATTATGAAAAACTATATGGAATTTTTGGCTCAAGTATTACAAACTTTGATTTGAAAACTGCTGTGTCAAAAATAAAAGCAAAGGATGCCGGCTATTACAAAAAAGCACTGGCAGTATATTTGCAGTCAAAACTCCCTAGTCAGTTGCAGTCCATGATTTAAAAAATGACAGTCCTGCTTTCGCACTTTTTTCCGGATGGAACTGTACTGCAATAAGGTTGTCTTTTTCGATAGATGAACAAAAATCTATATGATAGTTTGTAGTTGATGAGATGACATTCTTATCTTCAGGACAGACATAATAAGAATTTACAAAATAAAAATAATCATTGCTTAAAAAACTGTTATTTTCGGTTGTTTTTATTTTGTTCCAGCCAATCTGGGGAATTTTCCCTTTTGTATATTTTTTGACCGTGCCTTTTAATATTCCCAGTCCGCTTGCCTCAGGTGCCTCTTCGCTTTTTTCAAACAACACCTGCAGACCGAGGCAAATTCCGAGAAACGGTTTTCCTTCTGATATTTGATTTTTTATTACATCAATCAGTCCTTTTTTTTCAAGATTGTTAACAGCTTGACTAAAGTGTCCCTGACCGGGGAATATCAGCTTTTTTGCATTTTTAATATCAAAGGCGTCTGAAGAAATCTTAAAGTCTGCATTTACATATTTAAGCATATTTGCAATGCTTTTAAGGTTCCCTGCACCGTAGTCAATAATTACAATACTCATTCGAAATAAAACCCGTCAGCTTTCATTCTGTCTATGCATTCCTGTAGTTTTTCATCAGTTGAAACAGCGGAAACTCTAAACATGCCTTCTCCGTTATCACCGAAAGCAATACCCGGAACTGCAACTATACCGGACTTTTCAAGTAATGCATCCGTAAATTCTTTTGAGGAAGAAAACCGTTCCGGTACCGGAAGCCATAGATAGAAGGAGGCTTTAGGAATATCGCTTTCTTCTATTTTCCAACCGAGTTCTCTCAGACCGTTTATGAGTATCATTTGTTTTGTTTTAAAACCTTTGCAGGCTTTTTTTATGTATTCATCGCCTTCTTTTGAATTTAGAATACCTGCACCGGCTTTCTGGATTGCTTTAAAAATTCCTGAGTCTATTGTTGATTTAAGTTTACCAAATGCATTTACAGCTGCTTCATTTCCGCAAATCCAGCCCAGACGCCATCCGGTCATTGAATAAGGCTTTGAAAAACTGAAAAATTCCACAGCAACATCTTTTGCGTCATCTATTTCAAGCACGCTGTGAGGTTTTTCTCTTTCGTTAAAATAAATATCACAGTATGCTGCATCGCTTATCAGCAAAATTCCTTTTCTTTTACAAAATTCAACGGCTTTTTCCAGATATTCATATGTGCAAACAGCACCGGTTGGATTTCCGGGGTAATTTATTATTACAGCTTTTACTTTTTTTTCGTCATAACCGTCTCTTTTGAGGTTTTCTATAACTGTATCGAAATCCGGCATATAGCTATTTTCTTTGACTAAAGGCATTGGATATCCGAGACCGCCGTTTGTTTTTATCATTTCTTTGTATGATGCATATCCGGGATCAGGGATGAGTATTATGTCTTTTTCTTTTTCCTGCTTTTGCGGATTTATCAATGCTCTTATAAAGTTAGCAAGCCCTTCTTTTGAACCAATCAGAGAAAATATCTCTTTTTGTGGATTTAAGTCGACTCCGAATCGGTTTTTCATTCGTTTTGCAACAGCTTCAAGATAAAAACTTTCGCCTCTGGGGGTTGAATATGTGTGAATATCCGGTATAGAAAGTGCTTCTGTTAGTTTTTGTATCACAAAATCAGGCGGCGGCACTACCGGCGCACCCATTGCCATAGCAATCGGAGCTCTTCCTCTTTTTGCAAGCCCTGGCGCAAGCTCGGCCGCTTTTTGCTTTATTCTGAACATTATGTATGTTTCTAATGATTTTACAGAATCATTGAATAAATTTTCCATCTAATTTCCTTTCGACTCCAACTGGTATGCCCAAGCATTGTGATTGTGTATGCTTTCTATTGATTCAACATCAACCTCGAAGTATTTTATTATTTCATTTTTTCTAAACATTAAAACTACATCACGAAGCACGTCTTCAACAAATTTTGGATTGTCATAAGCAGCTTCTGTAACAAATTTTTCATCCTCACGTTTTAATATGGGATAAACCTCGCAGGAGGCTGTTTTTTCAATGTCTGATATCAAATCCTCAAGCCAGATGTGGTGTTTATCACCATAGCTTACGAGAACTTTTATAAGTGCCCGCTGATTGTGCGCAGAATAGTCAGATATTTCTTTTGAACACGGACAAAGCGTTGTTACCGGAACTTTTACACCGAGAAAAAATTTGTAATCATCATTATCAAGCACGCCTTCGAATATGCAGTCATAAGCCATAACAGACTTTTGTTTGGAAACAGGAGCTGTTTTTTCTATAAAGTACTTGAATGAAAATTTTACCTGTGCGCTTTTTGCGCCGAGCTTTGCTTTTATTTCTTCAAGACATCCTTTTATATCAACCCCGAGAAGTTCTTTTTCTCTCCAATCATTCAGGACTTCCATGAATCTTGACATGTGTGTGCCTTTTGTTTCCATATCAAGAGAAGCGCAAATCTGCGCAACTGCATATACTACCTGATTGTCCTTGCCTTTTCTTTGAATAATCAAAGGTACGTCAACATTTTTTATACCGACTTTTTGGATTTCAATTCCCCGTTTATCGATAAGATTTTGAACATCTCTCAAATGACTTTTCATAATAAATTATTCTTCATCGTGTTCATTGCTCTTTTGTTCAAGAGAGAGCAAAAGTTTTAATGCGGCTATTCTCTGGGTTTTAGGCGGAGCCAGCCTGAGCATTTCTATGGCTTTCAGCATAACAGGGTCATTGTCATACCAGCGGTTCCCTTTGCCCTGATATTTGGTAATTGTTTCATATAAACGCTCTATTACATCTGCTGCAACCTGCTCCTGCAGTGTGAGTATGTAATCAGCAGCTTCTGCTTTTGTTTCGTCAGTTTGCAAACGTAACAATTCCAGAGCTTCTTTTAAAATCGGGTCTTTATCATACCAGCGTCTTGCGTCTGCCATAAAATCCTCATTCTTTAACGTTATTGCATATATATTATAGTTAATTTAGGCAATATTGGCAAGATTCGTTATTCATATCGTAATGCTTCAATCGGGTTTAGCAGGGAGGCCTTGTATGCGGGATAGAATCCGAATAACACACCTACAATTGCAGAAAATCCAAACGACAGCATAACAGGTACAATTGATATAATCACGGTAAGAGAAGATAAAAGACCTATTATCTTTGAGCCTACAATACCTATGAATACTCCGATTAATCCGCCTATCATTGACAGCAGGAGTGCTTCAAAGAGAAACTGAAATCTTATATCCATTGCTTTTGCGCCTATTGCCATACGAATACCAATTTCTTTAGTTCTTTCAGTAACAGAAACAAGCATGATATTCATAATACCTATGCCTCCTACAATAAGCGAAACAGAAGCAATCGAACCCAGCAGCAGAGCCATTGTATTTGAGGCCTGTTTTGCTGTTTCAAGCATCTGGGTAAAGTTTCTGACAGTAAAGTCATCATCTTTGTTCTTTCCTATGTTGTGGCGTTCTCTTAAAAGCAGTGTGATTTCTTCTTCTGCAGAAGAAAGAGTTTCTGCTGCAGTTGCCTGTACTGCAATATGTTTTACTGTGCCGGGGAATGCTGTTCCGAAAAGTTTTTTCTGTGCGGTTGTAATAGGAATAAACACTGTATCGTCCTGATCCTGTCCCATGCCGGACTGGCCTTTTGATTTAAGAATGCCTATGACTTTAAACGGCATACCGTTTATGCGGATAGTTTTGTTTACCGGATCTAAATCACCGAAAAGGTTTGTTATAACAGTAGACCCGAGAAGTGCTACGTTTGTTGCATTTTTTACGTCATCCTGACTAATTCCTCTGCCCTGTTCAATTTCCCAGAGTCTTACTGTCATATATCCGGGAGTTATGCCCATAACACTTGTTGACCAGTTCTGGTTGGAATATACAAGCTGTTTTACTTCGCTTACAGTCGGAGCAACTTCAAGAACTGACGGGCATCTCTGCAAAATTGCCTCAGAGTCTTTCAGAGTAAGTGTCGGTTGTGCTCCCATGCCCATTCTGACTCCGCTCGATGTGGTTGAGCCGGACATGACCATAAGAAGGTTTGAGCCTGTTGACTCTATATCTTTTTGTATTCTTTGTTTTGCGCCTTCTCCTATAGAGAGCATTATAATAACAGCACTTACACCGATAATTATGCCGAGACTTGTCAGAATAGAGCGCATTTTGTTAACCTTTAGTGCTCTTAAAGAAATTTTGAACGTAGACATAAAATCAAGCATTTACTCTCACCTCATCGCTTATAATGTTTCCGTCTTTAAATCTCACTATCCTTTTGCTGTATTCTGCTATATCAGGTTCGTGCGTAACGAGAATAATTGTTTTTCCGCTTTTTTCGTTGAGGTTAACAAAGAACTCCATAACCTCAATACTCGTTTTTGTGTCAAGGTTTCCTGTCGGTTCGTCTGCGAGAATAATCGGAGCATCGTTAACTATTGCCCTTGCTATGGCAACACGCTGCTGCTGACCGCCTGACATCTGGTTTGGCATATGGGTTTCTCTGTACTCAAGTCCGACTATTTTTAGTGCGTGACGTGCCCTCTCTATCCGTTCAGCTGGCGGGATACCTTTGTATATCATTGGCATTTCCACATTTTCAAGAGCACTTGTTCTTGATATCAGATTGAACCCCTGAAATACGAAACCGAGTTTAAGATTGCGTATATCTGAGAGCTGGTCGCTGTTTAAAGACATAACGTCTATTCCGTCGAGAAAATAACTGCCGGAAGTGGGTTTGTCCAGACAGCCGAGTATGTTCATAAAAGTGGATTTTCCGGAACCGGAGGCACCCATAATTGATACAAATTCGCCTTTCCCGACACTCAAAGACACACCGTTCAGTGCGTTAAAGCTTGTGTCGCCGGTCTGGTATGTTTTGAATACATTTTTTATTTCTATAAGACTCATCTTTTCCGCCTAAAACATTCTCATCGGTCGTTTTCTTTGTGTGTTTCCTGTGTTTTTATCTGCGTTTCTGTAGCCGATAATAACACGTTCATTCTCTTTTATGTCTTTTGAAATAATTTCTGTTATATCGTTATTTTTTGCACCGGTTTTTATCGTTACTCTGACAGGCTTTTTGTCTCTCATAACCCAGATTCCCTGTTCTTTATATTTTTGACCGCCTGTGATTTCTGTCGGTGTAAACCTTAATGCATCGTTTGGAACGCACAGTGCATCGTCTTTTTGATTTGTAATTATAGAGACATTTGCTGTCATACCTGGTTTAAGTTTTTCATCTTCGTTGTCGACTTCTACGATGACATTGTAAGTAACGACATTATTTACGGTAGTTGGAGAAATCCTTACCTGCGATACTTTCCCGCTGAAAATCATATCAGCATAACCGTCTAATGTATAGTCTACGTCCTGACCTACAGCGACACGTCCGATGTCAGCCTCTGAGACGTTTACTTCAATCTGCATTTTGGTCAAATCCTGTGCTACCATAAACAGTGTAGGAGTCTGGAAGCTTGCGGCTACAGTCTGTCCTACGTCGACATCTCTTGAAACGACTACCCCGTCTACCGGAGAGATTATTTTTGTGTATTTTAAATTTGTGAGATTGTTTTGAAGAGTTGCATTTGCCTGTGCAATCTGGGCACTCATTGCATCGAGCTGGGCAACATCAGACTTGTAAGTAGCTTCGGCAAGCTCTAAATCACTTTTTGCTACATATCGTTTTGTGTACAGCTTTTTGTATCTTTCATAATTTTTTTTGTCATAAATTAGCATAGCTTTGATTTTTTCATAGTTTGCTTTTGCTGAATTTAAGTCACCCTGTGCTTTTTCAACCTGTGCCTGAAAAAGAGACGGGTCAATCTGTGCAAGCAGCTGTCCTTTTTTTACTTCCGAATTAAAATCAACATAGATTGCACTAATCATACCGGACACCTGTGAACCGATGTTTACTGTTGTGACAGGATTTATGGTACCTGAAGCCTCTACTGTTTCAGTTATGGTAGTGCGTTTAATTTTTCTCACTTTGTATCCCGGAGTTTTGTTGTACTGTGTAACAGCCCAGGCAATCCCCCACATCAGCAGCGAGACAATTACCAGTGCTATTAATATTCCTTTAATTCCGAATTTTTTCATCATTTCTACTTTCATGCTTTCTTATTTTTTTATATGGTTTCATAAATTTACTTTTCTGCCATTGCCCTCTCAAGTTGCGCACGGGCGACATTGTAGTCAAAGACTGACTGAACGTAAGCAAGCTGGGCATTGTTGTAGTTGGTCTGTGCATCCTGCAGCTCAATAAAGTTTCCGAGTCCGACAGTGTATCTTCCGTCAGCCAGTTCGAAATTTTCGAGTGTTTGTTTTACTTTGTTGCCCATCAAGGGAATTCGTTTTTCAAGTTGTATCATATTTATGTAAAAATTTTGGACTTCAAAATAGATATTTTTTTCGGAAAGGTCAATATTGTTTTTTGCAATGTCAAGATATGATTTTCCCTCATCAACTTTGCATTTTATGTCCATTATATTTATCATAGGAAAGCTCAAACCTGCTGATACAGAAAATGAACTATTCTTCGTCTCATCGCTGCGTCTGTGGTTATATCCGGCATTTGCTGTTAAATCGGGCAGGAAACTTCTTTTTATGGCTTTCAGGGATTCTTCCTGTGCTCTCAAGACCATTTTTAGAGATTTTAAGTCCGGACGGTTTTCGTATGCCCGTTTTATTGACTCTTCCATCGTCAGGTGCAGCGGCTGAAAAACAAAGTTTTCAAGAATGTCCTGTTTTTCAATTCCCGAGGTCAAAACAGCACTCTGTTCGATATCATCGTCTTTTATATTACCTTTTTTTACGTATTTTATATTAATTTCATTTTTTGCATTGTAGCTTCTTTTGAAGTTAAAGCTTTCCGTATTCTTGATTTCATATTTAGGTGCGTCGGGGAAATACATTGCGTTGTTCAATTGTATGACGGCTGTCTGGTATTTGTTATCAGCATCCAGCAGCTGGATTTTTGCATCGGTCAGATAGACTTCTGCGTTTACAACATCGATTTTTGATTTTAGGCCTTCTTTGTACAGGGCGGCTGTTCTATCGTAGTTAAGCTGGTTTATTCTGACAGAGCGTCTGTAAATATCTTGATTTGCTTTTGCTGCCAGTAATCCGAAATAAGCTGTTTTTACATTATATATAGTATCCAGTTTTGTATTTTCAAGGTCATAGCCTCTGGATTCTCTGTTGAATTTTTGCATATTTATTTTTGCAATGCTTTTGCCGAATCCCCAGATAAGCTGGTTTACACTTACGTTAACCTGGGAAAAGTCGAGGTTTGATGATGAGCCCCTGTTTATATAACCCATGTTATTCATCATTCCTGCTGTGGAGTTGCGGGAAGCCTGATAGTTATATGTTCCGCCGGCTGTCAAGCTCGGAAAATAGTCTGATTTTGCCTGTCCGACCTGACTGTTTGAGATTTTATACATGTTTTCAGCGACTTTTACGTTAGGGTCATTTTGAAGAGCAATCTCTATACAATCGTCGATAGACAGTTCGGAGCCGTCTTTTACATCTGTTATAGCAAAAGAAGTTTGCGGCAGTGCAAATATGAGGCATAGTATAAAAATTTTGGTTATAATACGGGTGAATTGACAATTCATTTAAACAGACCTCAGTCTAATCTTATAAAAGTTTGTTTGTAAACAAACGCTTCATATAGTGTATTTATTTTATAAAAACTTATATAATTATTAACGTACAAAAAAGAAAATTGTTCAAAAAATATAAAAAAATATGAATTTTATAGATATGAGGAGGTCTAAATGCTGGATACCATTTATGACAGAAGGAGTATAAGAAAATATCTGGACAAACCTGTTGACGAAAAAACAATCGCAGAAATACTCAAAGCCGGCATGTATGCACCGTCAGCTGTAAACAAGCAGCCATGGCATTTTATTGTAATAACAGAAAAAACAGTAATGAGAGATATAAAAAATCTTCATCCGTATGCGGCTTCGCTGGAGACAGCACCTGTTGCAATAATGGTGTGCGGGGATACTGCACTTGAGTTTGCACCGAATTTCTATCTGACGGACTGTGCTGCTGTTACCGAAAACATTCTGCTTGCTGCAAAATGGCTCGGTTTGGACACCTGCTGGATGGGTATTTACCCGTGGGAAAAGACGATTAACGAATTTTCAGATTATTTTAAACTGCCTGATAATATAAAGCCTTACAGCTTGATAGCCGTAGGCTACGGAGCAGAGAAAAAAGAACGTCCGGAAAGGTTTGACGTTAGTAAAATACATGTGAATAAGTGGTAGCGATGAAATATAAGGGTATAATTTTTGATTTTAACGGAACGCTTTTTCTTGACTCGGAAAAGCATATGGAAGCGTGGAGAGCTTTTTCAAAAGAGCTGAGAGGAACTGCTTTTTCTGATGAAGAAATGAGAGACCATATGTTCGGACGTACAAATGAAGATATCATTGCCTATGCAATAGGTAGAAAGCCCGATAAAACACTTGTTGAAAAGTATACAGCTGAAAAAGAAGCTATATACAGACAGATGTGCAGGGATGATAAAGAGCATTTTGTGCTTACAGACGGAGCTGTGGAGCTTCTTGATTATTTAAAATTACGCAATATTCCCCGTACAATTGCAACAATGTCTGAAAAAGTTAATGTTGACTTTTTTATTCAGGGATTTCATCTTGAAAAGTGGTTTGATTTAGACAAAATAGTGTATGATAATGGTAAGATTCCCGGAAAGCCTGCGCCTGATATATATGAAATTGCCGCAGAAAATATCGGTTTGCCGCCGGCGGAATGTATCGTTGTTGAAGATGCAGTTTCGGGTATAGCTGCTGCTAAAAATGCCGGTGCGGGCAAAATTATCGCAATAGGACCTGAAGAAAACCACAATTTTCTGATGTCATTAGACGGTGTATCAGAAACTATAACGAATTTTTATGAATTTAACAGAGAGGTGTTTTATGAAAATAACTAGACTTTTATTACCGGTAGTACTGACGTTTATTTTTGCCGCAAATACAGTATTTGCAGAGGTTAAAACAGAAACAATATTAAAAGATATTGTGCTGCCGGCCCCCGTGACTACAGGCGGTATGCCGCTTATGGATGCATTATCCGCAAGAAAAACAGACAGAAAATTCAGCAAAGAAGCACTTCCTCTGGAGGTAATTTCAAATCTTCTGTGGGCTGCAAACGGTATAAACCGTCCTGATGGAAAAAGAACAGCACCTTCTGCCAGAAACCTTCAGGAGATAAAAATTTATGTTGTTTTACCCGAAGGGTTATATGCGTATCTTCCGGGTGAAAATGCTTTAAAAGCTGTAAGCAAAGAGGATTACCGTCCGATACTGGGAAAATATCCTCTGACACTTTTGTATGTTGCGGATTTAAGCATGCAAAGCAAACATTTTGCTGCTGTTGACTGTGGATTTATAGGGCAGAATGTTTATCTTTTCAGTGCTGCAAACGGCTTGAATGCCTGGTTCAGGGCTGATATTAGCCAGACGGTGCTTTCTGCAAAAATGAGGCTCGGTTTAAGTCAGGAGGTTATGTTTGCACAAACTGTCGGTTATCCGAGATAGAATTAATCAAATTATCTTAACAGTCCGCAAAACAGATTATCAGCATGCTCTGTTTTAATAAACCAAACTACAAATTATTTAAAAAGCTCTGTTCAATAATATGACCATATAGAAACAGGGCTTTTTTATTCTTCCAAAAATATAAACAGTAAAAAAAAGCCGGAATCTCCGGCTAAGCAATAAGTAATTTGTGAAAGTATGAGATATTAAGGGATGTAATGGATAAAGTAATTATGCGATTAAACCTAACTGTTTTTCTTCCTGTTTATTTTTGTTTTCATTTGTGTTCATAGAGAAGAAAGAGAAAGGATTTGAACCTCTTTTATCTTTGTCGAGTCCGCCGTTTAAAACCAGTTCAACATTCTGGGATAATGCTTCTACTGTCGGCTTTTGTGCAGCTTCTCCTTCTGCTACCGGTGCAATCAATTTGCCTTCTACATTTTTTGTTGTCTTTGCGGTAGCCATTGCAGCCTGTGTGTTAAGGTACTGAACATTAGCAATAAAAGTTTCATTGAGATTTATATCAAGACCTGCATTTCTTACTGCAACCTGTGTAGCTGTATTAGCGTCAACTCTGCCGTTGTATAAATCAATTCCGAGTTCGGGTCTTCTGAATTTTGAAAAATCAACATTATTTACATCAAAAGTTTTGTTTTGTGCTCTTGTGAAAATTTGTTTTGCTACTTCGTTTACTGATGAAGTGTCAATGTAATTTCTGTTTGATGTTAAACCTGTAATGCCAAGACTCATTTTTATCATACCCCTTATTGCTTATATTACATATATCGGCATGTCTAATTCAAAACTTTAGTTTTTTATGTATTTTATTTACAAAGCTTTACAAAAAAAATTGTGGTGCTAATATAGTAATCCCCGTGGAGGAAATTGAAAAAGTTATGAATGTAAAAAATATATCATCCGGTTATATACCACCGGCAAATAATAGACAGTCAAACAATTCAGGATGTATGTCAGTGATGAAACCCGTATTGTATACATATCTTACTGCACTGGCACTATTGCCTGTTCCGCAGAAAGATTATTTTGAGAAACAGGCACAGCTTCAGGATATTGAGGAAAAAATTAAAAGAAGTCCCTTTACAAATGAGCCGGACACATACCTGTACGAGAGATTTTCTGATAATACAAAAAATAAAAATATATTCTATCAGCTGAAACTGGCAAATCAGACTGACTTTTCACAGATGGAAAAAATCAGTGATGACAAATTTATTTACACTATCAGAATTGATAATAAAAGAATAGACGGTAAAGTTAAATTTGTTGATGAGGACAGAGTTATTTTCGGAACTTCTGCAATAAGAGATTTGAATGATGAAAAATCGAAGGTAAAGAAATTTAAATTTAAAATTGTGCTGCCGCAGGATAAGTCAAAATCTTTTATTTTGAAAATTCTGGATAATACAAATCCCGGTGAAAAAAACATTTACAAACTCACAAGAAAAAACGACGGCAGTCTCATTCTTCACAACAAAGACAAAGAAGAGGTGCTCAATCCTGTAAATACAAAAGTAAATATTGCAATAAAAGATATCGAAAACAGTCTTGTTGAGGACGGTATAAAAATTGAAGAAGCAAAGGACAATCAAAACACGCTGCGACTTATTCTTGCAATAGTTTTTTTCATGGAATTTCTGGCAGGAAAAAAAGAATCAACTAGTCAAGAATAGTGACTTCACCGGTATCAAATTTAAAATAGGCTCTGATAATTTCCAATCTGCCTTCTGCGTATGCTTTGCGTAAAATTTCAGAACGTTTCAGCAGTTTTCTTTTTTTTACCAGAGTGTAATCTCTGGCCAGCTCATTGTAGCACTTTGTTTCATTGTCGATTATTTCATACACTGATTTTATGAGCAGTTTAAAAACAGATGGCTCTTCAGGATAAGAATGTTTTGCCGCTTTCATAACACCGCAGTCATCATGACTCATAACCACAACAAGCGGTACCTTTAAGTGATCAACTGCGTATTCTACACTCTCAAGAATGTTAGGCCCGATAACGGCTCCTGCTCCTCTTACAACAAACAAATCACCTATTCCTTTGTCGAAAATAAGTTCGGGAACGACTCTCGAATCAGAGCAGGTAACGATACAGGCAACGGGAGATTGTCCGTGCATACAGGACTTTAGAGAATTTACATCACGGTTTTTTGCTTCTGTTTTTCCGTTTACAAAATTTTTATTGCCTTCAATAAGTATATCGAGTGCTCTGCGTGCTTTTTCGTTCATTACTTCTCTCCTGTTTGCATTCTTGTTAAACATAATAACATAGTCTGTTTAGAAATAATAAGATATTGTACATTACGCAATATATTATTATACTAAATTGTATGAGAATTTTAGGAATAGACCCCGGACTTGCAATAGTCGGGTACAGCATATTAGACGTAAATACGGAAAAAGACAGTTATGAGCTTGTGTCCTCGGGGTCTATCCAAACGGACAAAACAAAAGATGATGCCAGCCGGTTAAATGAAATATCCCGTGATTTACAAGAAATCATAAAAACATTTAAACCTGATGAAGCGGGTATTGAAAAACTGTTCTTTTTTAAAAACCAGAAAACAGTTATTCCTGTTGCCCAGGCCAGAGGGGTTATATTGATGGTGCTCAGTCAAAATTTCATAAAAGCCTATGAGTACACACCGATAGAAGTTAAACAGACACTTACGGGATACGGCAGGGCAAAAAAAGATGAAGTCGCTTTTTCCGTTGCTCAAATTGTAACCGGAAGAATTCCAAAACTCGATGATACTGTTGATTCTATTGCAATTGCAGTATGTCATGCCAGAAACAAGCTCTGTTCTCCGGAACAGTATGCTCAGAATTAATAAAATACGGAGATTGTTAAGATGAATAAATTATTAATGAAACGAATGACGCTATTATCAGTAATTCTTGGACTTGCAGCAGGAGTTATTACTGTAATACCGTTTATCAGCAGCGTTGCCTTTCTTGCGTTAATGGTGTTTGCAGCTGTTATAATTCTGATTTATATGAAAAAGAAAAATTTTGTCGGATATATTGAGCCGAAAGAAGGCTCTATATATGGAGCTATTATCGGTTTTGTTTCGTTTATAGCATTTTGTGTGTCATTTCTGCCGCTGGCATCCATAATCGGACTCATGTACAAAGGTTCTTTCTATCTGGGCATTAGTCTGATAGTACGCTCAGGTATTTTTGTTATAATACTGACAGTGCTGTTTGTTGCAATGCTCAGTGCTTTGATTAACGCTTTTTCAGGGCTTGTAACGGCTTATATCTATTCTCAGATTGAACAAAAGCCGGAAGAAAACAGAACAAATATCGAATTTGAGGAATAATAGAATAACAGAGTGAAAGTACAGATAAAAAAGGAAAAAAGGGAAAAAATGGAATTTAAATCAAAAATAAAAACTATAGAATGGTCAAATAATGTCTCTAAAATGGTAGACCAGACTCTCATTCCGTATGAATATAAGATGGTGGAAATAAAAAGTTCAAAAGAAATGTTTGATGCAATAAGCACAATGATAGTCAGAGGTGCACCTGCAATCGGTATTGCCGGTGCGCATGGAATAGTGCTTGCAGCTATGGAAATTTTGCAAAAAACAAAAGATAAAGAGGTTTTTTTAACAGAATTAAAAAAACATGCAGAATACCTTAAAAGTGCACGTCCTACTGCAGTTAACCTCATGTGGGCTGTGGATAAACAGTTTGAACTTGCAAAAAATTCACAAAGCGATGTGCAGGGAATAGTCGAAGAACTAAAACAAAATGCAATTAAACTGGAAAATGAAGATATTGAAATCAACAAAAAAATAGGCGATAACGGTGCTGACTTAGTTAAAAAAGGTGCTGCCATTCTGACACACTGCAATGCAGGTGCACTTGCTACCGCAGGCTACGGTACCGCTCTCGGGGTTGTACGTTCCGCTTTTGCGAAAGACAATACAATACAGGTTTTTGCTGATGAAACCCGTCCGAGACTGCAGGGTGCAAGAATAACAACATTTGAGCTTGTGACTGACGGAATCCCCGTAACTCTTATAACAGACGGAATGAGCGGATATTTTATGAAAAAAGGAATGATTGACATGGTTATTGTCGGTGCTGACAGAATTGCCGCAAACGGTGATACTGCAAATAAAATTGGAACATACAATCTGGCAATTGCCGCAAAATATCACAATATTCCTTTCTATGTTGCTGCGCCTCTGTCGACAATTGACATCTCTATAAAATCAGGCACCGAAATACCTATAGAAGAAAGAGGAAGCGAAGAGGTTACTCATATAAACGGAAAAAGCATCTGCGCTGCCGGTGTCAGGGTTATAAATCCAGGATTTGATGTCACGCCAAATGAACTAATCAGCGGAATAATTACAGAAAAGGGTGTTTTATATCCCGATTACACTAATTCTATAAAAAGTGTATTTTCCTAGTATAAAAAGACATTAACAGGAAAACAGTCTGTCTGTTTTCCTGTTTTTTGGGCATGCCTGTTTATCCTCTATTGACATGATGTGAAATTTTAAAAAAAGTATAAAAATATAATTACTAAGACGAGGAAGAGGAGAGACTATAATGGTTTCGGCAATAGGCAGTGTTACTGACTATTCTGCAGTAAGCAGTTTGAATTTTATACAGGGCACAGATAATACAAATTCTGCTGATGATACATTTATTGATATGTTATCCGATATTGAAGAGGATGACAGTGATACTACTGATACTGATAATAAAGCAAAAGAAAAATCAGACCTTTATAAATATATAAAAGATGCAATGGGGATGCCGGCAGGCTTAAACGTAGAAGGGTTCGATTATACGCAGAGTTCTGACTCAGCCCCGCAGGCGGCATCCGGCTCTTCTGATTCGACAGGCAGCAGCAATAATGAAATGGATTTAAACAATGACGGAGTCGTTACTGCTGATGAAATAATGCAATACATGCAAAACCAGCAAAAAAATAAACTTTCTGAAACTATTCAAAATTCTCTGAATAAATATTCATCTGAAAATATCACGGGAGGACTGAATACTATAAATGCAGCAAATGCATACAACGGCAGTGTCTTATCTTCACTATCAAGCAGTGCAATGACTCTGAACATTGCTATTTAGCCGCTAATTCTCACACTAATTCATACTTAACATTCCAAAATTATTTATTTCCCTTCTATTTAGCAAAAAATTCTCCTTTGCTTTGAAAAACAAAGGAGATTTCTTTTTGTTAAAAGTATAAGTATACACTTTGCTTCTATAATATATGAAATCCTAAGAGCACAGCCTTAGGTGTCTATTCGCAATACATTGCTTGTTGTTTACAAAATCATTTTCTGAGATATAGAAATTTAAGTATCTATCCATTCTCATAATAAAAAAAAGTACATACAGTTCTTCATTTACATTATAAAAAGACAATTCGCCTTTTTGCACATTTTGTTTTATAAACTCCAAAAAATCGTTTTTTACTTTTTTTACCGAACTGAAATCAATTCCGAGTCTGCGTCCGTTTGATTTTTTTAGTGCAAGCTTTAAATATTCCGTATGTTCCGCAGTAAGTGTGTTACTACTTATTTTGGTTATGCTACTGTGTTGTACTTCCCTGATTTCCATTTTTTTAACCATCCCTGTTTTTTACCACTATTTAGCTTTATATATGAAATTTATATCCCTTACATTTATATATTATCAGTTTTTTGGCAAAGTTTAATTATAATTAAGGCTGAAATTTTTCCAACTAAAGAAGTAATTTTGTAATAAGCTAATATTCTCGAATTTATGTTAAGATTTTAATAATCGGGCAATATAATAATAGCGGGAGAAGATTATGAATACACCTGAAACAATTACATTTAAAACCAGCGGCACCTGCTGCAAACAGATACAGGTCTCAATTTCCGATAACAAAATTGTTGACTCTGTGTTTTTGGGCGGCTGCAACGGAAATCTAAAAGGCATAAAAAATTTAATAAAAGGCAGAGACATAGATGAAATTATTTCTGATCTGCAAGGTATACGTTGTGGAGAAAAAAATACAAGCTGTCCTGATCAGCTGGCACAGTGTCTTCTGGAATATAAAAAGACCTGCGGGAAGGTTAGTATTTAAATATTATCAGGTTACAAACCAAGTTCTTTTAATATTCCGTTTAATGCAATTTTTACATGCGCATAATTCAATCCGCCCTGCATGTATACCGCGTATGGAGGACGCATAGGGCCGTCTGCAGATAGTTCAATTGTCGAGCCTTCAATAAAACTTCCTCCTGCCATGATTAGCTTGTCGTCATATCCCGGCACTTCATCAGGCACCGGAGTAAGATAAGATTCGACTGGTGAATAATATTGAAGCGCCTTGCAAAATGCCATTAACGGTTCAGGTGCACCGAATTTTACAGTCTGGATTAAATCAGTTCTTTTTTCATAAGGCTTCGGAGTCGAGACAAATCCGATATCTTCAAACACCTGTGACGCAAGTATAGAACCTTTTACTGCTTCAGCGACAATTGATGGTGCCATAAAAAGTCCCTGAAAAATCAATCGCAGCTGGTTGAGCATAGCACCGCCTTCTCGTCCAATCCCCGGGGCAGTCAGGCGCATTGCCGCCTGTTCGACGTATTCTGCCTTACCTGTTATATATCCTCCGGCTTCAACTATTCCTCCGCCGGGATTTTTTATAAGAGAGCCGGCTGCAATATCTGCACCGATTTCTATCGGTTCTTTTTCTTCAACAAATTCACAGTAGCAGTTGTCAACAAAACAGATGCAATCCGGATTTTTTGATTTTACAATATCTATAATTTTTTTTGTTGTTTCTATATCAATGGATTTTCTTAGAGAGTATCCTCTAGAACGCTGGATCGTAACCATATTTACACTTTTGTCAATTGATTTATCAATTGCATTCAGGTCAGCACTTTCTTCACCGTTTTTATCTTTAAAAAGCGGAACTTCTTCATATTTTATACCGTGTCCTATTAAAGATGCTCTGACATTGCCTCTTGTTCCTATAACCTCTTCCATTGTGTCATATGGAGTACCTGCAACAGAAACAAGTTTTTCTCCGTATCTTAAGTTGCCGAATAGAGCACAGGCGATTGCATGTGTTCCAGAAACAAAATGATTTCTGACCACCGCCTCTTCTGACTTGAAAACATCGGCAAACACATTATCCAGTGCTTCTCGTCCCATATCATCATGTCCGTAGCCGCTTACTGTTCCAAAATGTTCCAGACCTATTTTGTATTTTTGGAAAGCACTCAGAACTTTTTCCTGATTGTATTCTTTTATTTTATCTACCTGTTTAAAATATTCCAGAACTTTCTGCTCTGCGTTATTAATGATTTCGTTCATAAAGTCTATACTCTGTCTATTATTTCTGTTGTGTATTCTTCTGCAATTTCTTCACGGGCAATTACTCTTATATTATACATAATTCTTGACATAACAAGGCTGATTATATGCCGGATTTCCATAGGAACAATAAGAATAATTTCCTGTGAACTGATTTCATGTTTTTCCAGTGCTTTTAGTATTGCCGATGCAATAGATTTCAACTTTGTATTATCAAAGCTTATGATTTCGTTTTTGGATGATATTCTGCCTGCAAAATATTTCAGGTGTTCATCAGAAAGCTCAAATGCCTGTATAACATTGTTGTCATTTGCAACTCCTTTGCATATCTGACGGGAAAGAGCATGTCTCAATCTGGCTAAGAGATGTTCTTTTGTGCTTTCATCAGCAAAGTCGTTTATTTTTTCAAAAATAAAAATAATGTCTTTTATAGAAACTTTTTCTTTCACAAGGTTTGTAAGCAAGAATTTCAGCTCTGCAACAGACACAAAATCAGGTATAATATTTTCAATTAAAAACAGGTTATTGTCGCTTACAATTTCTATATACCTGTTCAGGTCGGAATAGTCAAAAAGCTCTTCAACATATTTTATGCAGACATGTTCCAGAGCACGGGAAATAACTTCCTCTGACCCCAGACCTTTTGCCCAGAAACTTTTTGTTTTTTCTTCGGGCAGCCACACAACCTGTTTCCCTGATATTACATCCGTGTCTTTTATTGCATCTTTTGGCAGCTTTGAAAGATGCAAATCATCTTTCAAAAACATTAAATATCCGGGGTAAACTCTGGTGCATAGCACGGAAATTCCTCTTACTTCTATAGAAAATTCGTTTGCCTGCAGGGTTTCCGCATTTTCAAATTTTATTTTTGGAATTATATATCCGAGCTCATCTGCAAGATGCTGGCGCACTTTTACGGTTTGTGCAACAAGATTTGCATCTGCATCGGGATTTACCAGTTCAAGAATTTCTTCGCTTAACTTTATGGTCAGTTTTTCCTGTCCGATTTTGCTGTTCATAATGTCTGGAGATATAACCTCCTGTAACTGAATTCTCAGCTGTTTCAGCTCTTCAATGATATTAAACATCTCTTCATTCAGATTGAATCTTTGATCCTCGGATGTCTCATCTATCAGTGATTTTATTTTCTGGATTTTATTTCTTTTATCTTTTATTTTTCTTTGTATATCAATGCATCGCTCAAAAGGTTCGCTCTGTGCTGAAATAATTTTTTGCATTGTCGTTTTGTAACCGAATGTTTCATCAAAATCAGTGTCCGGAGAATTATTCATATCATCCGCATCTTTTACAAAAATACAGTTAAAGCAAAAACCGTCATCATTTTCAGCTTCATGCATAGTGTATAAATCCCAGCCTTTTTCAGCCATTGAGTTCAGAAGAGTCTCAAGCTGCTGGGTATCATCAGAGGGGCAGGTTTTTATACTGTATTGCGTTTTTGATTTTGGCATGCTTATTCCTCCAGATAGATTTGCCGATTTAAAACTTATTACTAAAGGTTTCCGGTCGAACTGTTTCTGTCATCCTCGAGCTGTCTTATGTCAACATTATAATCAGACACCTCCTGATAGGCATTGGATTGAATATCTATATCAATATTCACATCATCATCCACCATTTCTATTTCATTTTTTGTAAAATCTTTGACTTTTCCGTCCTCGAGTTTAACTGCAATTGTGGAACTCAAAAAATGCAGTGAGCATACACGCCCAAGTCCGTCCGGAGTCATAACTGCAGAGCCGATAGGCGGCATACCTTTTGCAGCTTCCAGATAATTTGGGTACTCGTAATTCAGACAGCAAAGAAGCCTTCCGCAGGTTCCTGAAATTTTTCCGGGTGTGATGGGCATACCCTGATCTTTTGCAAGCTTAATATTTATTGAATCAAAGTTTCTCAAAAAAGAACAACAGCAGAATGGACGCCCGCAAAGCCCGTTGCCCTGCATTAACGAGGTTTCGTCTCTTACTCCGATGTGCCTTAAATCAATTCGCACACGTTTAAAGGTCTGGGTTAAATCCTTTAAAAGACCTCTGAAATCTACTCTTTCAGGGGCTGTGTAGTAAAAAGTTACTTTTCTTCTGTCAAACGTATATTTTGTTTGTACAAGATTCATATTAAGATTATGCTGTGCAACCATGTTCTTGCATATTTTAAATGCCTCATCTTCGGCTATGCTGATTTCGTGCAGAATTTCCATATCCTGTTCAGTCATAATCCTTATAAAAGGAACAGGCTCCGGTTTTTTCTTTTCCCAGAGTTTTGCGACTTTATGATTCACAACAATAACTTTTGCTGCTTCTTCACCTTTTTCTGTTCTGATAAGTACAAACTGACCGCACTGAAGCTCTGTATCCGGCGGGGCATCCAGCGGATGAAATGTGTTTTTTATTAAATTAACTGCATATTTAAACATTTATTTTATCCTCTCAGGATATCATACCATAAAAAACACAGCCCGTTAATTTTGTTTTTCAGCAGTAATGTTAATAATTATTAAGGATAAAAGTATTGTCACTACTGGGATTTATTTATAAACAACAGGCTAGGTAAATTTTTAATTGCATTCGTGTTATGTTGTTGATATAAAAATTAAGCGAAGTAAAAATAAGATTAGTATTAGAAAAACAAAGGAGAGTTATGGGATTACCTAAAGTAGCATATTTCTCAATGGAAATCGCAATTGACCAGTCTTTGAGTACATACTCGGGCGGACTGGGATTTCTTGCAGGTTCACACATGCAGTCGGCAGGCTACCTGCAGATGCCGATGGTCGGCGTTACAATGCTCTGGTCATACGGGTATTACAATCAGCGTATCAATGAAGAAGGCAATGTAGATGTTGCTTATATCAGAAAACACTATGACTTTTTGCAACCGGTAAAAGAAACTGTTACAGTTGATGTATTCGGTGAAAAAGTTTTGATTAAAGCATACAGAGTTGATCCTTCACTTTTCGGAACCTGCCCTGTATATCTTATGACAACAGATGTTGAAGAAAACTCTGAATGGGCTCGTTCAATTTCTCACAAACTCTATGATGGAGATGAAAAAATAAGAATTGCTCAGGAAACCGTTCTAGGTGTTGGCGGTATCAGACTACTGCAGGCTATTAAATACGACTTTGAATGTGTTCACATGAACGAAGGTCATGCTCTCCCTGCTGCGTTTGAACTATTAAGACAGTACAACGGAAATCTTGACAAAGTCAAAGAGAAAGTTGTATTCACTACACACACTCCTGTTGCAGCAGGAAACGAAGTCCACTGGGTAGATACTCTGCTGGAAGGCGGCTTCTTCTCCGGATGTTCAAGAGAAAGAGCTATCGAACTCGGCGGAGAACATTTCTCTCTTACTGTTGCAGCATTAAGAATGAGCCGTATTGCAAACGCTGTATCACAGCTGCACGGACTTGTTGCAAATAAAATGTGGGATTGGGTTCAAGGCAGATGCCCGATTCGTGCTATCACAAATGCCGTAAACCTCCACTACTGGCAGGATGAGAGAATTGCAAAAGCTCATGAACTTCAGGACTTTCTTGATGCAAAACTCGAGATGAAAAAAGAAGTATTCAGCTTTATCGCAAATACGACCGGTAAAAGATTTGACCCGCATGTATTGACTATCACATGGGCAAGAAGATTTGCTGATTACAAACGTGCGTGGCTCATATTTATGGATATGGACAGAATCTTAAAACTCTTAAATGCAGATAAGATTCAGTTGATTTTTGCCGGCAA
>CALUTO010000022.1 GCA_944323735.1 Candidatus Gastranaerophilales bacterium | reverse complement strand
TTCTCTGCGTCGTTATTACTGACGGGTTGAAATTTGTTGTTATCATCCTTTTCCCTGTTATTTGGTTTCACTGATGCTTTAGGTGGAAAAGAATCGATATCACGGTATACCGGTTGTACATAAAGTTATATAATTACAACGTATTAAAATAAATGCAGAAAACCTGCGGTTAAATTAATTTCTTAATATAGTAATTGATTTTTCCCCATAGTTTTTTTGTTTTAAAATATTAAATTCTGAAAAATTTATCATTGTTTCTTTCAGGTGTTCCAGTACAATAAACCCGTCCGGTTTTAAAAGCGATTTTTGCTGTATTATATTCAGTGTTTTTTCATACAGTCCTTCTCTGTACGGCGGGTCAATATAAATAACATCAAACTGTTGGTTGATAAGAACCAGTATTTTCAGAGTGTCGCCTTTGTAAAAAACAGGTTCTAATGACAGTTTTTCTGCATTTTCTTTTAATGCAAAAAAAGTCTTTTTGTCTTTTTCTATGAACACAGAATTTTCAAACCCTCTTGATATTGCCTCAAATCCCATTATTCCCGAACCTGCAAAGGCATCAAGAAAAAACAGACCTTCAAAATCAGTAAGACTTTTCAAAATACTAAATACGCTTTCTCTTACCTGTGAAAGAGTAGGCCGCACGTTGCCGCCTGTGGGTGAGTTTATTTTTCTTGATTTTAAATATCCGCCGGTAATCTGCATACATTAATTTTATCATAAAAACACACCGGTATTTGTATTGAGCTTAATAAGCCTGATTAAGCAATCCGCATTTGTAAAGATATGTAACATAATTTTTAAAAAATGAAATTTTGCATTTTTTATATACTTTATATATATGTAATTTGTGAGTGAGTAAGCAAGAAAGGAAATGAGCTATGTCATTTAATCTTAATGCAATTCAGTTTGTGTCTGTTTCTGATTGGTCAAAAAAAACTGAATATCAAAATCTTGAAAAACAAAAAGAAGATTTGGAGGCTAAAGGCGGCGATCAGTACAAAAGCCAGCTGGCATTAATTGAGGCTAAAATGGTACGGCTTGAAACAGAAATGACAGATAGAAATAATGAAATTAACAAAGAAAAAGGCAATGACGAACCGCTCTTTGGCAACACACCAGTCGCAGAAACAGGCGGTGCAAGCTCCTTTAGTTTTTCGGCTTAATTGATCATTTCATATAGCAGCAGCCGGCTGATGTTCAGCCGGCTGTTCCGGTATGTATAAAAATATGGTATCATATTTAAATATATAATTTAATTTATGTAATAAATTACGTGAGGAAACTGTGAGATTTTTAAAAAAGCACGGACTGGCGGGGACATTAATTTGTGTAGAAGGAATTGACGGCTCGGGTAAATCGACCCAGATAGGGATTTTAAGAGACTGGCTTAAATCTAAAAATCTTGATGTTATCTATACAGAATGGAATTCTTCTGATTTGATTTCCCAGACTACAAAAAGAGCTAAGAAAAAAAATCTTTTGAGCCCGAGAACATTCAGTCTTTTGCATGCGGTTGATTTTGCTGACAGACTGGAGCAGGTTATTATTCCTGCGATGAAGGCTGGGTTTATTGTACTTGCTGACAGATATGTTTATACAGCTTTTGCAAGAGATGTCGCACGTGGCGTTGACAGAGACTGGGTCAGAAATATGTATGGTTTTGCGATAAAACCGGATTTAGCTCTGTATTATTCTATTTCTGCCGAAATTTCTCTGGAACGTATATGCTCAAACAGAACTCCCGGATTTTACGAAGCCGGTATGGATTTGAAACTCAGCAACAACCCTTATAAAAGCTATGTTATTTTCCAGAACAGGGTAAATAATGAATATGAAAAAATGGTTGAGGAATACGGGCTTGTGTCCATTGATGCCAAACAGTCAATTCATGCAAAACAGCTCGAAATGAGAAAACTGGTTATCGATATTCTTGCAAAAAAAGGAATTATTTTATAATGAATACAAAAAATAACACTCATAACGGTCTTTTGATAGTGATTGAAGGTACAGACGGCTCGGGTAAATCGACCCAGATTGAACTTTTGAAGCACTGGATTGAGGAAAAAAGCTACGGGGCAATGGTCAGTGAATGGAAAACTTCAAGACTTATTGCAAATGTTATAGATGATGCAAAAGACAGAAACCTGCTCAATGCAACGACATTCAGCCTTTTGTATGCCGCTGATTTTGCAGACAGACTTGAAAACACTATTATACCTGCTTTAAATGCCGGATTTGTTGTTCTGATGGACAGATATAAATATACGGCTTTTGCCAGAGATGTTGTGAGGGGGCTTGATTTTGAATGGGTAGAAAAGCTATACGATTTTGCACCCGAACCGGATCTCGTTTTTTATCTTGATATGCCTGTTGATGTGCTTTTAAAAAGGGTTATCGGCACAACCGGACTTGACTACTGGGAATCAGGAAGGGATATAGGCTTGAGTTCGGATTTTTATAAAAGCTTTACTATTTATCAGGACAAATGTCTTACTGAATATGAACAGATGAAAAAGGATTACCATTTTGTTTCAATAGACGGCACTCTCGGCGTTTATGAGATACATAAAATAATTGTGGAAAAAGTGCAAAATCTCCTTGATGAGGGAAAACTGGACTAAAAACAGTTTAATCAAAATTTACATAAATTAATACGTTCATCTCTTTTTAATTGTGCTATTATTAGGGAATGGGGAGAAGTTATCACAGCGAAAAAGAGAAATTTAAAGAATTTGATAAGAAACTGTTGTTATGGCAGTGTCTGTGTATTTTTATCTGCTTTGTACTCTGCGTATATCTGTTTTTGCTTATGGTTGTGGATATAAAAAATTACCGCAATCAGGCTAAACGCCAGCGCAGTGCAAAAACCTTTATTATGCGCGGAGCTATTTTAGACAGGAACGGAATAAAACTAGCGTCGGACAAAACATCTTACGATATATATGCGCATACCGAATACTATGACCACACGCCAAATGAGCTTGCCGCAATGCTTTCTCCGATACTTGGGCTTAACAAAGGCAAGCTTGCAAAGCAGCTGGCAAAAGATGAACCGGTTATTATTCTCAAAAAAAATGTATCCCGTGATACAGCAAAAAAAATCAGCAAACTCGGACTGAGAGAAATCAGTTTTCCTAAAAAAAATGAAAGAGTTTATCCGCAGGGTACTATGGCTGCCCACATCCTCGGCTATTATAATCCTGATGCGGATGTCGCAGCAGGTGTTGAATTGACAGCAAAAAATGTTCTTGAGCAGGTAGAAAAAGATGTTGATTTAGAGAAAACTCCGGACGGAGATGTTATTTATGAGGTTTCTACTGACCCAGCTCTCACAACGGCTCCGTTGAGGGGTAAATCTATTACTCTTACAATTGACTCCGCTATACAGCATGTCTGCGAAGTTGAACTTGCAAAAATTCTTAAAGAAAAGGGCGCAGTTAAGGGCACAGTTATTGTTATGAACCCGAAAAACGGTGAGATACTCGGGTATGCCGTGCAGCCTTCATACAACCCGAATAACTATAAAAAAGCTACGCTTACACAGTTAACAAACTGGACATTGAGTGATGTATTTGAGCCGGGCTCAACGTTTAAAGTATTAACAATTGCTTCTGCACTTGAAACAGGCCGGATACATGAAAACTCAAAAATTCTTGATACCGGCAAGATGGAAGTGGACAAGTGGCCGATTAAAAATTATGATTATGATGTTCACCCTCATCCGGGATTTATTGATTTGTATTATTTATTCGAGCATTCCAGTAATGTCGGAAGTGCAAAAGTAGCACTGATGATGACGAAACAGGAACATTATAATATGCTGAAGAAATTCGGAATAGGCGAAAAGACAGGGATAGACTTGCCTGGAGAATCCAGAGGACTGCTTATGGATTATCACGACTGGTATAAGTCTACTCATGCTTCAATCGGATACGGATACGGTGTTTCTGTTACGGCTATCCAGCTTGCATCAGCTATCTCCGCTATTGCAAATAACGGAATAAAAGTCACTCCACACGTCATCAAATATCCTCCCGAGATACTGGCAGAAAAAGTTAAACAGGAAAGAGTTTTGTCTCCAGAAACAGCGCATTCTGTCACAAAACTTCTCGCAGGCAGCATCGGACGTTCTAAATCTCCTGTGAACCTTGAAGATTATACTGTTGCAGCAAAAACAGGAACAGCAAGAAAATCAGTCAGCGGAGGAAAAGGTTATACCTCGAAGCTTGTTACGTCTATTATAGGATTTTTCCCTGCAACAAATCCGGAAGTACTTATTTATGTAGTAATTGACACGCCGTCAAAAGGTGCTCTGTGGGGAAGCACTGTTGCTGCTCCTGTATTCAGGGAGGTAGCCTTGCAAACGGCAAGGATTATGAATATTCTTCCTGATAAAGCAAAGGTAAACAAACAGATTAAATTGGAGTAAAATATTATTGATAAACTTATAGCGAGGTCGCATCATGAAACTTTCAAAAATTATTCAAAACACAAAATATAATGAACTTATAAATTTTGAAGATATAGAAATAACAGGCATTTCTTACAATTCAAAAACCGTTGAAAAGGGAAATCTGTTTGTATGTCTAAAAGGAGAACATACAGACGGGCATGATTATGCAAATATGGCATTTAAAAACGGTGCCGCTGCTTTTTTGACCCAAAAAAAACTGGATATAAATGCTCCACAGATAGTCGTTTCTAGTACACGGAATACTATAGCTGATGTCTCTGCCGCGTTTTATTCCTACCCGTCAAAAGAGCTTAAAATGATAGGTGTTACAGGTACTAACGGCAAAACGACAATAACCCATCTTATTCAGAGAATTTTTGAAGATGCCGGCAAAAAATGTGCTATTATCGGAACTCTGGGGTATAAAATATCCGTAAAAGATACTTATCACGATGCAAAACATACGACTCCTCAGGCTCCTGAACTTCAAAAAACCTTAAGAAAAATGGCCGATGAAAATATTGATTGTGTTGCGATGGAAGTAAGTTCACATGCACTTGACCAGAATCGTGTCGGCTGTTGTTATTTTGACGGTGCCGTATTTACGAACCTTACCCAGGATCATCTTGATTACCATATAACAATGAATAATTATTTTGAAGCAAAAGCGAAACTGTTTCGCAGCCTTGAAAATGGCGGATTTGCCGTAATAAATGCGGATGATGAATATGCTAAAAAATTTACGGAAACTGTACCGGAGGGTGTTAAAATTTTTACTTACGGCATAAATAAAGATGCCGATATAATGGCAAAAAATATTGATTTTTCTATTCACGGTGCAAAATTTGACTGTATTATACACAGGGTGAAAAAAGCAGTAACGCTTCAAATGAATGGAATGTTCAGTGTTTACAATGCACTTGCGGCACTCACGGCAGGTCTGGCTTCAGGTATTGAAGAAGATATTTGTATAAAAGCACTTGAAGAAACAAAAAGTGTGGATGGACGGTTTGAAATTGTCAATAAAAAACCGCTGGTGATTGTAGACTACGCACACACACCTGACGGTCTTCAAAATGTTTTGAAAGCAGCAAGAGAGCTTACGCCGGATAGCAGCAGTCTGATATGCCTGTTTGGCTGCGGCGGAGACAGAGATGCAACAAAACGCCCCCAAATGGGTAAGATTGCCGATGACCTCTCTGATGTAGTTGTTGTTACGTCAGACAATCCTCGAAGCGAGGATCCTCAGCTGATTATATCGGATATTCTTGCAGGCATAAAGTCGGTCAATACACACAGAATTTTTGTCGAACCTGACAGAAGGACTGCAATTTCCATGCTTAAAAATATAGCAAAAGAGGGTGATGTTGTTGTACTTGCGGGTAAAGGACACGAAGATTACCAGATTTTAAAAGACAAAACTATTCATTTTGATGACAGAGAAGAAGCAAGAAAAGTCTTTTGTTAAAATGAACTGGCTGCCGGCACTATTCAAAAAGCATCCGGAGTCAATTTATTGCAGATGTTTAAATTAAAGAAAAGCTGTTAATGTCTGCAATTACTACATAAATGTTGTTATCACAAAATTAGAAGCAGGTAAAAATGGTATTAGGAATTTCGGAATTTGACGTAGAAGATACACTGGACAGTATGTTGAATGATATGGAGATAAAAAAATCTCAGGAGCAAAATACTCACACTGCAGGCAGTGAAATTAAAACGGAAGAAAACACAAAAGATGAAAAACTTGTGATTAACAGATTTTGTCTGCTTTTTCACAGATTATCCGATGAACAGATAAAACTTATAAATAAAACAGGCGAGCTTCCCGAGAATGCAAAATTTGTCACGGGAATCTTCGGAAGGTATAAAATTGTAAACAACTGGTTTAACATATGCACCGGAACTTGTATACTTCCGTTTGGCTATGAAGTACGGAAAAATTTGTTCGGGTTTGCTGTTGTAGTACCTGTAGGTTCAAAAGGTTTGTTTTTAAGATAAATATTCGGAGGGCAATTTGTTAAAGATAAATATAATACGGAGCAAAAATAACGTAACAACAATTTCCGCAAAAAAGATAGAGAGCGATATAGCAGAGACAATAGCAATGGGCATAAAGTCATGTCCGCTAAATGAAACACAGAATATAAATATAAAAATTAAAGACCGCCCTGTGCTCAGACAGCTCGCAAATGCGCTGGAGATTGGAGAAGAGCTGATAAAAGCGAAAGTAGAGACAGTATTTATTCGTTCGGGTTTAAAAAAAGATAAACCGTCTGTGAAAAAATTTGTTTTCGAAGATACTTTTTCGTCAGAACAGCTTTCTCTTTTTGAAAAAGGGCATAAAGGTTTGAGACATAAGGATTCTTTTTTGAAAAAACTTGTGGATAATATTAATAAATCTATTACGGAATAAACAGCATTATTTCTAAAGTTTGTTTAAGAATTCGAAAAATATCTGTTTATACGGTAATATTTATGATGGGGAAGAGTAAAATAATACCAGATGCAGATAAACTTAGCTAGTATATTAAAAAATAATGATATTATAATGGCAATCGGACTTGTCATCATTGTTACCATGATGATAATACCGCTGCCGCCTATGTTGCTTGATATACTCTTGACCCTGAATATTTCTCTTGCTGTAATAATTTTGCTTGTCTGTCTGTTTATTAAAGAGCCGCTGGAATACTCTTCCTTTCCTATAATTCTGCTGGTTTCTACAATATTCAGACTGGGTCTGAATGTCAGTTCAACAAGGCTTATTCTGCTCTACGGCTCGGCGGGTGAGGTAATCCACTCGTTCGGACAGTTTGTTGTCGGAGGAAATTACGTAGTCGGATTCATTATCTTTATTATTCTTGTTTTGATTAACTTTATGGTAATCACCGGCGGTGCGACAAGGGTTGCTGAAGTATCCGCAAGATTTACTCTGGACAGTATGCCAGGTAAACAATTGAGTATAGACGCTGACTTGAATTCCGGATTGATTAACGAAGAACAGGCAAAAGCACGCAGACGTAAGCTGGAGAGAGAAGCTGATTTCTACGGTACAATGGATGGTGCGTCAAAATTCGTTAAGGGTGATGCCACAGCCGGTATTATCATTACCGTTGTAAATATTTTTGCTGGTATTGTTATAGGCGTATGGCAGCTAAAGATGGATATTATGACCGCTCTTAGCACGTTTACTATACTGACTGTAGGTGATGGACTTGTGTCACAGCTGCCTGCACTTTTAATCTCATTTGCAACAGGTTTGATTGTCAGCCGTGCAAGCGGTCAGGATGATTCACTGAGTGATGATATAAAAAGAGAAATGTTTTCAAACCCCATGGTGCTCGGCATAGTTTCGATACTGCTATTCTGCCTGGGTATAGTTCCGGGTATGCCGACAGTTCCTTTTATCATTATATCTTTAACACTTGCATGGTTTGCCTACAGCAAAAATAATACCAAAAAGAAAGAAGAAGCTGCAGCAGCTGAAGCAGAAGCACAAAAATCAGAGGACGGGCAGATTAATGAAGGAAAAATCAAAAAGAAAAAGAAAAAAGCAACCAGAGAAAGTGTTATGGAGCTATTGAACGTAGAAACAATAGAGATAGAAATCGGTTATCGTCTGGTTCCGCTGCTTGATGCAGAGCAGGGCGGGGATTTACTTGAACGTATTGCACAAATCAGGCGGCAAACCGCACTGGATTTAGGTATTGTGCTTCCGTCCATCAGGGTAAGAGACAATTTGCAGCTACCTCCGAACTCTTATCAAATAAAATTAAAAGGGGTTGCAATAGAAAACGGCGAAGTTTATCCGGACAGAAGCCTTGCAATGAACGCATCCGGCTCGGACAATGATTTAAATGTAAGCGGGATAAGTGCAATAGAGCCGGCATTCGGACTTCCGGCAATATGGATAGAAGAAAAAGATAAAGACGTTGTAGAAACTTACGGTTACACTGTTGTAAGCCCGTCTGCTGTAATTTCTACACATTTAACAGAGGTTATTAAGAAAAATGCAGCAGAAATCGTCAGCAGGGCTGATATCCAGCAGCTTATTGACAATCTGAAAAAAGAAGTGTCAGAAGAATATGTAAACGATTTAATGAAAGATATTTCAGTGGGCGAGGTTCAGCTTATTGTTCAAAATCTTTTAAAAGAAAGAGTTTCTGTCAGAGATTTAAAAACTATACTTGAAGTAATAAGCCTGCAGTCACGTGTAAGTAAAAATCCTGATTACCTGACAGAACAGGTCAGACAGGCTTTAGCAAGGAGCATATGCAAACAAAATCTTGCTGACACGGGAGAGCTTCTGGCTGTTACTCTTGCGCCGGATGTTGAAAATGTTATAGCACAAGGTTTGAGTCCTGACGGCAACAGTCTTACCCTTGACCCTGATTTTACACGAAGGATGCTGGATAATTTGAATGGTGAGCTTGAAAAGGCCATATCTTCCTCGGGAAACCAGCCGGTGATTCTCTGTTCTTCACCTATCAGAATGCCTTTTCGAAGACTCATCGAAAGAACGTATCCACAAATTTCGGTTATGTCGTATAATGAAATTAGCAATAATATAAAGGCAAAATCCATCGGTGTTGTAAGGGTGGAAACAATGAGAGTTTAAAAGTAGAGTAGTTAAGAAGTTCAAGGATAGAAATAATGAAAAAGATTGTTAAAAAAAATCAAAAGTTTAATATCATCCCTGAAAATGTAAAAGGAGCTGCTTCCTGTGTTGTTTTATACAGCGATAAATCATTTTTCGATGTAGAAATCAACTCAAAAGACATGAAATATTACAAGGAAAATTCCGACATTGAAATGTTCAGTGTTGTTGATGACGGAATGATGTATTTCAAAACAAAAGTTGAATCTGTCGGGGATAATATTATTACCGTCAAAATGCCTGAAGAATATGAAATAATGCAGCGAAGGGAATTTAGCAGAGTTCCTTTTGATAATAAAGCAGTTTTAAAAGCACTGGGCAAAGAATATATTTGTGATTGTTCTGATATAAGCGCAGGCGGTATGAAACTATACTGCTACGAAGAACTTCCGACTCATTGTGAGTTTGGAATAAGTTTTTCACTGGATGGAAAAATACAAATTTCAGCTTATTTTCTGCCTATAAGAATAAAAACAGAAAAGAAGGGAAAAACTGTGATTTCCGGCAAATTTGTAGCATTAAAAAATCTGGATAAGATTGCAATTGTTCAGTATTGCTTTAAAAAAGAAGCAGAGAATGTAAACAAGTAGTATGATTAAATCAGGAATAACATATTCAAAAAAATTTAGCGGTATGATGGGAAGTTTGACGGCTTTTATTTGCGGTGCCCTGATTTTTACACGTTCTTCCACATTTGATTTAAATTTACTGCTGCACGGTCTGGGTATAATTATACCTGCAGCTTTAATTGTAGGCTATCTCGGGTTTCAAATAGGCAAAATTTTTGATTTGCCAAAAATGAAAAAATCATTGAACAGTGTGTTAAAAAAATAACGAAAAAAAGAGGAATATATAATGTTTAACTTTTTTAAAAACTTTCAGACACGTTTAAGCTCACAGTTTGCAATATTAACAAGTATGCTGATAGCCATAGTGGTTTTATTTCTTGCAAGTTATTCTATTCATTTTATGGACAACTTTTCAAAAGTCTATACAAGTGATTCAAAAAATGTCAACACCGCAGTATCGGCTATTGTAATGCAGCTTATGGGCGATTATCTTGAAAGAGGCGATTATAACCAGATTAAAAAAGTTACACAGAGCATGATAAATACAAATCTGATAGCGAATTTGCGTATTACTGATAAAAAAACACACGAAGTCTTGTACGAATCAACAGAGCAGACTACTTTCAGCAAACCAATTGAACAAAAAATTGTGGACAAATCAAATAAAAAGGATACAACCACTGTTTATTATGTAACAGCTTCTACTGTCAATGGTCAAAATTTAATACGAATAGGTTTTTATTCTGAACCGATTGTAAAAATATATCTTGATATTTTGATGGAAAATATGGGAGCAATGGTCGTTATTTTTATATTTATAGGCTTCTTTCTCTCTAATCTTATTGCCAATATACTGATAAAACCGATTAACATACTTATACAGAGTTTGAAAAAAGCAAAAGGTGATTTCTCTCACCGTTTGGAAACTACGAATTATCTTGAAATAAACAGGCTCATTGAGTCATACAACGAAATGGCGGCTTCTCTTGAAAAATTGTATCAGTCTATGGAACAACAGGTAAAAGAAAGGACTTCAGAATTAGAAGACGCTTATACAGAGCTTAAAAATACCCAGGCAATGATGGTGCACAGCGAAAAAATGAAATCTCTTGGCGAACTGGTAGCAGGCATTACACATGAAATCAACAATCCGGTCAATTTTATTTACGGAAATCTTATTCACTTAAATAACTATTCAAAAGATTTAATTGAAATTATCGACAAATTCAGCGAATTTGAGGGAGATTTGACTCCTGAACACAAAGAAAAAATAGAAGCATTGAAAGAAAATATTGATTATGACTTTTTGAAAAGCGATCTTCCTGATTTAATCAGAAGTTGTCAGGAAGGTACAGAAAGAACAAAAAATATAATTCTTGACTTGAAAAACTTCTCTCGTCTGGAAGAAGCTGTTATTAACAGTGTGGACTTGCCGAAAGAAATTGATACAACTCTAAATATTCTGCATAATAAATTTAAGAATAAAATTACCGTTCATAAAGAATATGCAGAAAATTTACCGAATATAGAGGGCTACGGGGGACAACTGAATCAGGTCTTTATGAATATTCTTGACAATGCTGCTTTTGCAATAAAAGAAAAAGGTGATGTCTGGATAAGGATTACGAATGAAGGAGATCACATAAAGCTGGAGTTTGAAGATAACGGCTGCGGTATGGACGAAAAAATTGCAAACAAAGTCTTTGATCCGTTTTTTACAACAAAACCTGTCGGACAGGGCACAGGACTTGGTATGGCAATCAGTTATAAGGTAATAAAAAACCATAAAGGAGATATTAGCATATCTTCAAAAGAAGGAAAAGGAACAAAATTTACAATTACATTACCGATAAAGATGACAGATGTTGAACAGAAGTAAGTTAGGGAATAAAAAATGACAGAAAAATATAATATACTGCTTGTAGATGATGAAGAAGATAATTTGGCACTGCTGTACAGAACGCTTAGAGGGTCATATAATCTTGACCGGTGTACATCTCCGCTGAAGGCACTTGATATGCTGGATGAAAAGCATTATGAACTTGTGATTTCCGACCACAAAATGCCGGAAATGGACGGAGTTGAGTTTTTAAAAAAAGTGCTTGAAAAAAGTCCCGGCACAATGCGAATACTCCTCACTGCATATTCAGATGCAAATATTCTTATAGATGCAATAAACTATGCAAAGATATACAGATATATTAAAAAGCCGTACAACCCCGATGAGCTCCAGCTTATTGTATCTGCAGCACTTGAATATTATCAGCTGAAACATGACAATGACAAGCTTATAGAAGATTTAAAAGAACTTTTTTCCGGTACTATCAAAGCCATCATGGGAGCATTGGATGCCAGAGATTCCTTTACCTCGGGCAGAAGCAGAAGAATTACATATTATTCGGTAAAAATTGCCCAGCAAATGAATTTGCCGACTGTTGAAGTGGGTAAAATTGAGCTTGCCGGCATGCTGCATGATATAGGAATGATAGGTGTCTCTGATGAAATATTATATAAAATAGGCTCCTTAAATCAGGAAGAGTATGATGAAATCAAAAAGCATATAAGCTACAGTGTAAAAATACTGGAGGATATAAAACAATTAAAAGATGTTGTTGAAATAATTAAATATCACCATGAAAAATATGACGGAACCGGATACCCTGCCGGCATAAAAGGAGATGAAATTCCGGTAGGTTCAAGAATAATAGCTCTTGCTGACGCATTCGACAGTATTGTCTCAAATAGAATATACCGTAACAGACTTGACTACAGCGATGCACTGCAAGAAATAAAAAAATATTCGGGCACCCAGTTTGATCCTGATGTTGTTAATGCATTTGAAAATTGCTTCGATGAAATTATATCAACGATTAAACAATTAGATTTGATTAAATATGATGATTAAACTAATTGATAATGTTTTTCATCAGTATATTCTGTAATATTACACATGAGTAAGGAGTTCTGATGAAAGACGGTTTGTTAAACAATAAAAATGAAACCTCGAAAATTGCAGAGAAATATATAAAAAAATATATTTCCGACCTACAAATGCACATGAATTTGTCAGACAGCCAGATAATAGAAATTTTGAATGCTTGTATGTCTTATATGAAAAGTAAAAATACAGATAAATCACCGGAAAAAAAATGGTGGCAATTATTAAAAAAAAATATTACAATAAGGAATATTAACTTAACAAAATAAAGGAAGATTTATGAGTGAAGAAGGTGCAAGACGAACTATAGAAGTTGATGATGAATTTCTGGATGAATTATATGGTCTTGTCGGTAAAATTCCACCCGGAGAAAAGGGTATAAATGTTGATTTATTAAAAGATTTACTGCTTGATATAAAAAGAAAAATTGACAAACTTCAAACTGCAGCAGGTGATACGGGGGCGGCAGACAGAAGTTCTGCCGGTGGTAAAATTGTTACAAAAAACAGCGGGGATGGTCTCGAAAACATTGAACCCGAAGAATCCCATGCAAAACAAATTTTAATTATTGACGATTTAGGGGTAATTACCTACCAGCTTTCTGTGCTTTTTAAAAACATAGGATATGAAGTCACGGTTGCCAAGGAAATTTATGATGCAATAGATAAATACAAAAAACAGGACTATGAGCTTGTTATAATGGATTTGTTTATTCCTACGGACAGAGAGGGCTTTATGCTATTGGATGAGCTTGTCAAATTGTATAAAATGAACAAGTATCATTCAAAAATCGGCGTTATGACTGCCTCATCAAAAAAAGAACACCGCCAGCTCTGTATGAAAAAAGGCGCAGATTTTTATATTGAAAAAGTAGAGGACTGGCAGAGTACGCTTCTTGATTATTGCAACAAACAGTAATATAAATTTAAAACATTCTGAATGCAAAAAAGACCCGCAAATGCGGGTCTTTTCGTGTGAACAAGAGACCAATCAGATTATATTTTCCTTAATTGCTTTTACTGCAGCCTGAACACGGTCATCCACGCATAATTTTTGTAAAATACTGCAAACATGCGCCTTTGCTGTATGAACACTTACGATTAGTTCTTTTGCTATTTCCGTGTTGCTCTTTCCTTGAACCAGAAGTCTTAATACTTCGAATTCTCTTTCTGTCAGCTGGGCACGTGCATCGGATAAATCTCCGGGTGCCTTAAGTGAGGTATTTTCAGGTTTCGGGAAAAGATTCAATGCTACCTGGGCAATAGCCGGATCCAACCAGCAGGCTCCTTTGCTGACATTTCTGATGACATCTGAAAGAGTTTTCGGATCTATATCTTTGAGACAATATGCAGATGCACCCGAGCCCAGTGCAGCAAGAACTTCTTCATCTCTGTCATGGGATGTAAGTATAATTACTTTCGAATCAGGCGAAAGTTCTTTTACCCTTTGTGTAGCTTCTATACCGTTCATTTCAGGTAAACCTAAATCCATTAAAATAACATCGGGTTTCTCTCTCTGGATAATCTCGAGCCCTGATTTTGCATCCTCTGCCTCACCAATAACTCTGATATTTTCAAACTCATTGATAGTTGAACGCAGACCGACACGTGTAAGTTTGTAGTCCTCTACGATGACAACACTGATTAGCTTAGTTGTTTGTTCATCGCTTGATTTGATAGTGCTTGTTAACATGATTAACTCCTTTTTATTGGGTTATGTTATTATGTATAACTAAAAAATTATTATGAATTATCCAACCGGGCTATATTTTTTAGAGACTGATTTAAATTCAAAATTTCGCCAATAAGATAAAAAGAGCCGGAAATAATATATATCCTGTCTGTTTCAGCGTAAGTTAAAAATTTTTCTATGTTTTTTATGTCTATTTTTTTATAATTTTTTTGTACTGCAGCGTATAAATCATCTGCACCTGCGCTGCCTGAATGATTGAATTCACAGAAATATACATTATCTTCATCCCTGAAAAGGATTTTCATTATTTTTTTGTAGTCTTTGTTCTTCATTGAACCGTATATCCAGGTTCTTTTTTGAGTCGGAAAATAAAAGTCAAGACTGCTTCTCAAAAGTCTGGCTCCGTCAGGATTGTGCGTTCCGTCTATTATTAAATTTTTTTCTTTTATATACTGAAACCGGCACGGCCATACAACATTTTTCAGTGCAGAGGAAAATGCTTCTTCCGTTATATTTAAGCCGTATTCCTGGAGATAAGAAACCGCTGCTGCCGCAAGCCCGAGATTGTCTTTCTGCCAGAGCCCCAACATATTGAAAATATATTTATTTCCGTCAATTATTGCGTAACTATCATTTCCTGAAAATTGTAATTCAGCATGTTGTGCTTTTATAATTTTTGAATTCAGTTTTTTTGCTGTGATTTCTATTACTTTATAGCCTCTATTTTCAGGATTCACAACAACAGGACATTCCTGTTTTATTATGCCGGCTTTTTCTGCTGCTATTTTTTCTATTGTGTTACCCAGCCGGTCTGTATGGTCAAGTGAAATTGAAGTAATAACAGATAAAAGATTATGTTCTGCTGCGTTTGTTGCATCCAGCCTGCCTCCGAGCCCCGTCTCTACAACGCATATTTCAGTGTTATTATCAGCAAAATATTTGAACATAACAGCAGTAAGCACCTCGAACTCCGTGAGATAAATATTTTTTTTTGCAGAAAGAGAGCATATATCTTTTATAAGTCGTGCAAAATCATCTTTTTGAACAGGTGTATTGTTAATTTGTATTCTTTCTGTATAGTCCAGTATATGCGGACTTGTATACAATCCTGTTTTATATCCGGCACGGATTAAAACTTCGGAAATAATTTTTGATACAGAGCCTTTTCCGTTAGTTCCCGCAATGTGGATAATTTTCAGTTTATTTTGAGGATTGCCAAGAATTTTTAAAATCGAAGAAATTCTGTCCAAACCCAAACATATATGAAATTTTTCTCTTGAAGTTAAAATACGGACAGCTTCATCATATTGATTTTCAGTTTGCATGCTTTAATTATAGTTTGGTTTTAAGTTATAATCAAATTGTTATGAAAGCATTAGAAAATATAAAATTTTATACAGCACTATCACTTGCAAAAACAGCAAACCTCGGACTTCACCTTTTGCATAGCTCAGGCACCTCAATGCCCGGAGTTATTGCTTTAAAAATAAAAAAAGATTTTCTCTCATCAGTGTCGAAATATTGCAGAAAAAAAATAATTACAATAACAGGAACTAACGGAAAAACAACCACTGCAGGATTGATTGCACATATTATAAAAACCTCTGACGCAACTGTTCTCCACAATGAAAAGGGAGCTAATATGCTGACAGGTATTGCCAGTTCACTGGCTGTCAGCTACAAACCTTTTTCAAAATTTGATTATGCTGTTTTAGAATCCGATGAAGCTTATTTAACACGGCTATATGATTATATAAATTCTGATTATCTTATTGTGACGAACTTGTTCAGAGACCAGCTGGACAGATACGGGGAATTAAATACAACTGCTTTAAAAATTCAGGATGCAATTTCAAAAAATCCTGATTTAAAGCTTATTTTAAACGCAGATGACCCTATTGTTGCAGGGCTGGGAATGAATACAAACAGAATATTTTTTGGTTTTGATGAAATACAATACGAAGATGAAATCTCTGACTCACAGGCTCCGCCGGAAAGTGTTATGTGTTCGTGCGGTGCTTCTTTCGAGTATGATAAGAGATATTACGCACATATAGGAAAATATTTCTGTCCGCACTGTTCAAATAAGAGGATTAATCCGGATTACAGAGCAAAAGCCGTGATAGGTGATGACAACTCAAAGATTATTGTTTTTCACAATAATAACTCATACGAATTTGTTACAAAACTCAAAGGGTTATATAATGCATATAATGTTCTCGCTGCGGTTTGTGCTGCGCTTGAACAGAATATTTCTCCGGATATTATTCGCTGCGCACTGGACTCTTACAAATCCGTATTTGGCCGTGCAGAAAAATTCAAGCTTGAAAACATCCCGGTTCTCGTGCAGCTTATAAAAAATCCTACCGGTGCATCAGAAGTGCTGCGTACTATAAACAGAAAAACAACAGCAAAACTTCTTATTATTATTAATGACAATTACGCTGACGGAAGAGATGTATCATGGCTGTGGGATACAGATTTTGAGCTGCTGGCAGATTATGACGGAGAAATTGTTGTAAGCGGGCTAAGAGCGGACGATATGGCAGTCAGGCTCAAATATGCAGGCATAAATACAAAACGTATTGTAACAGTTTATAATATATCAAGTGCTGTTAAATATGCTCTTAAAACTTTCCCTTACCAGTCAACAGGTAATCTTGTTATCATGCCTACATATACTGCATTATTAGAAATGCAGCATATTTTGCACGGAAAAAAGAAAATCTAAACATATTTATTAAGTATTGTAAACCCGAAAAATCCTGCTATATGTGCATTTATAAAAAATATATACTTATTCTATATTTTTTATTCTTTAAAAGGGCAATTTTTTAAATTAATTAGCCTTTATATAAGTACGAGAGATAAATAAAAAACAAGAGAGAGACATATATATAAACGGAGGAAACAAAATGGCAAGAGTTTTAATTTCAATGCCCGAAGATTTTTTGAACAAAATTGACACAGTAGCAGAAACAGAAAACCGTACAAGAAGCGAACTTATTCGTGAAGCATTAAGAACTTACATTCATAAACAGAAGGTAAGAGAAAACACACTTGCTGCAAAAAATGCAACAATCTTAGAGGCATTACTGGACTAAATTTTTGGAAAGCAATACTGGACTAATAGACGGGAATAAAAAAAGACTGTTTTGAAAACAGTCTTTTTTTATTAATGATTATCAAAATGTCTGACTCTTCCGAAATCGAATACGTCGCTAAGAAGATATTTAATACCGCACAAACCGAGACCTATTCCGAAGAATTTGCTGGCTTTATTTGTCACCAGCGTACCTATTGCACATCCGAGAGGTATTATATTTGATATAAGCTGATCAAAAAGTCCGCCGAGATATCCTGTAACAGCGTTAAATTTATCAGAGAGTGCCCCATCGGCATCTTCCGTAAAAACTCTATCTTTAAGCTTGCTGGTTATGTAACTTGTTTCATCCAGCCTGCGTGAATGCAAAAAAGCATCAGGAAGTCTGTCAGCTATTCCTATTTTAACATTTTCTCTTGCTCTTCTCACAGCTGATTTATGTGCATCGTATGACATTAAGCCTATCGCTGCAGCTCCTGCAATTTTAGATACTAAATTCCATTTATTCATTTTTTACCTCATTTGATGTTTGTTTTGATTTTGAAAATTCAGGGTTATTGTCCGGCACTTTTATTGTGTTGCCTGCTGATTTCAGTGCTGCTTCAGCTGCATCCAGTGCATCCAATCCGTAACTTGATTTTGACTGTTGTATCTGGTTGAGAAGCTGTCTTGTAAAATCATCGCCCTGTGCCCATCCGTTGCTCAATATTGTAGTACCAATCATTTTTACGGGAGAATATTTACTCTGGAGTGTCAGATTAAGAAGGTTTGTCAGAGCTGCATCATTTTTTCTTGATTCATCCTCTCTGAATCTTTGCATCAATTCTTTTGCACCCATAAGTTTTATTTCTGGATTCGGATTTCTTAGATAATTTTCCAGCGTCTTTATATATTCATCCGTCAGCTGTACAATATTTTTCATAGGCTTTTTATCTTTTTTAGCAGCGGTGTCAGCACCCTGCAGCGGCTGCTGCGCCAGAGGTATATTAGAGTATGGCACCTGAGGAGTTGAAGGTGCAGGATTGTTCATATTGTTGTTGTTTATATAATAACCGGGAGGATAAGATTGTCCGGGTAAACCGGTACAGCTGTTATTAATATTGGCTCCATTGGGATTAAGTGACGCAGAAGGATTATTAATAATAATATTGACATTTCCGCCTGTTGCCGGAACTGCCACTGTTTTATTCTGGTATGGTTGATAACCTACAGGAATATTCTGCATATTTCACACCTACTTTCCCTAAATAAATAAACACAGAATTTTCAGAATAAATGCTATTTTAAGCCTGATTTGTAACAAAAACTTAACAAAACAGCTCTAAACTGTTAAGTTTTTAAAAAAAATGCCGACATGACGAATACAGGGAAAATATAAAAAGGAGTCCAGCTATGACTATACAGGGTATAAACTTTTTTACACACGGAATAAAACCGCCTGAAGATATGCAGAGTTTGCAGGCCGCACAGGGTTCAGAGGGCGTCGAAGAAATATCGGAAGCAGGCGCATCCGAAGCACAGCCGCCTGTGGAAGAAACACCATCTATCAGCATGGATATGGGCGTAGATGAAGAACCTATGCTGGACTTAGAACACCTGAAAAAAGGTTTTCAGCAAGAGTAATTTATTTAGGAAGTTATAAAGAAAAGGAGTCATTATGACGGACAAAATTTCAGGACTAAACTGGTTCACCAATAAGTCGGTTGATGCAATTACACCCGACTTAATAAACAAAGTTTTATACGGATATGGAACTGATGACGATACGGCATCTGATATTGGCACAGATACAGACATTGATGATGAAGCTGTAATTGAGGACAATACAACAAACGAAACCAATACGGACAACACAACAACTTCTGCCAACGGAACACAGGCTGCCGGAGAAACAACGACAGAAACACCTCAGGAGCCGGCTTATACAGAAGAAGAAAAAGAACAACTGGTTAATCAACTGGAACAATATATTGACCAGTATCTTGAAGTTGCCTGTGAAGGTCTTTCTATTGAAGAAGCAGCAGCTTTTTCTGAATATATGAGCGGCTTGACCGAAGAATTTGCTGAAAATTATCTGAACAGCAAGAGCGGCAGTGCAGTTAACCTTGATGATGCAATAGAAGAATACCAGCAGTTTATTATAAATGAAGCTGCACAGTGGAGAGCCGGAAACGAAACAGCTTCCGAAACAATGTCGTCACTCCTTAATTCTACTCCCGATGAATTATACAATAATCTTATAGATGAAGTAGAAAAAGCGTTGGAAGGCAACAACCGTATCGGCACAATGGAAGCTGAAACATTAAAAGATTTGACAGCTGACTATCTTATCAGCACTATGCTTAACGGCTCAACCGATACATCCCTCCTGAAAGGAATAAATAGTGCATACTCATTAGATTCTGACTATTTAAATCTGCTTTCTATCGTTAACAAACTAAAAACAGAAACAGATGCACAGACGCAGCTGCAACTGCTAAACGAAGCGAAAGAAGCGTTCGATGCCTTTGTTAAAAAAGGTCAAAATATGAACAATTTAAAAGATACACTCATAGACGGTATAGAAGTTCGGGATACTGCACGTGCTGCTGAAGAAAAAGAACAGTTAAGAGAAGATATTCTTCCTATGGTAGATGAATATATGGAAGCATATATACAGGAAAATCCGGATCTGTCCGAAGAAGAAATTAACCAGATATATGAATATCTGAAATCAAGTCTTGACGAATTTTTGGACAGCGAAGTGAGCGGCGAAGAAAAAGCCGGCAGAATGGATACCAGACTTATTGTCTTTCTTGATGGAAAAATAGAACAGCAACAAGAAGTTGCGGCAATGCTGGAAGAACTCAAGGCAAATCCTACTGAAAAATTTGACAAAATGCAGGCACTTGCTGATGAGGTTATGGACGACAAATTTGTATCCGGCGTTGAAAAAGACGAACTGGTCGATAAAACATCGGATTTCCTCATAAATCAGCTGCTTAATGACGCAGATTGTTCAGATTTGCTTAAAAATATAAGCTCCAAATATTCGTCAAACGAGGACTATCAGAATGCTGTTGCCCTGGTCAAACAGTTAAAAGTCTCGACAAATCCTGATGAAATGCAGGAGCTGTATGATGAGGCAAAGGCTTCTATGAGCAAATTCCTTGACAATTACAAAGGCACAGCTCTTGCGAAAGCTATTCAAGCTTCAGGTCCGATTGAAATTGACGATACACAAAAAGACAGAATTATGCTAAACAGCACAATAGCTGCAGATTATGAAGCAAATAAATCACGTTCTCTGGGCGGTCGAATAAAAACAAAAGATAAAATGTCAAGAATGGAAGAAGTTCAGGCAATGGCACGTGCTGATTTAGAGGCTGTAGCAACTGCTTTGAAAGAAGACCTGAAAGAACAGCTGGGTTCGGATTATGACGAAGCCAAGGTTTCTCAGTGGATTATAAATGCAACAAATGATACTATTGCATTATTTACCGAAAACAATTACGAACATGACTGCAATGGTGACTACAATGTTCCGAATGACTCTCAGGCTTTTGTATGGAACTACAGAAAGAGCATTAAACAACATAAAAATGAAAAAGGCCGCTGGTCATACAATGTTCAGGCACTTACAAATACCTTTATTGAAAAATTCAATGAATCTGCAAAACTTAACTATACAGCAGGAACAGACCCGTCACAGAATACATATGACAAAGAAAATGTCATTGCAAACAGTGTGGGTAATGACTACTATCTGAATAAGTCATATAGTAATGAAGACAAAACGGCATTATTTAATCAGATAAAGTCTACATTAACATCGGTAAGCAGTGCGCTAAGAACAAGCCTCGGTGCGCAGGGCATAGATATTGAAGATATAAATACAATAATAGACGATTCAATAGCTGAAACTTTAGATGATGTAACAATCAATATAAGAAATAAAACAATGTTTAGAAATAGATCTTACTCTTATAATACGGTTAATCTTGTTGACACATTCCTTGCTAAAGTCGAAGAAAAAGCAGGTCTGGTCAAACAGATAGAAGAGGAGGATGAAAATCAATAAATATAACCTGAAAGCCGGATAAAATATCCGGCTTTCTATTTTACATCTGTTGTTTTAATCTTTTTTAAAAAACTCTGCTTTCGGGGTTTTTCTTCCGCAGCATTTGTCCTCATCACAATAACCGAGTTTTTCGCATTTTGGGGTCAGGTATTTACCCAGCCACGGTTCTTCTTTTATAAGCTCATCACACATCATTTTTACCATTATTCTGATTTCATACTGTGCTCTGGTGCACAAACGAATGTTAGCCAGATGTATAAGTTCTCTAAGGTTCAGCGAAGCAACGATTGAACTCGAAGCCGCATTAGGCAGAACAAATCTCGCATCCTCTGCGGGAATACCCGTGTCCACAAGCTCCTGATAAAAATCAGAGACTTTTTTCATAAATTCATCATATTTTTCTGAAAGCACTGCATTTTTTTCTATTGTTGGAGGTGTTATATAATCAAACAATCCTTTTTCCTTTACATACCGCTGAGATTTCTGCGAAAACGACATGTGTCTGTGTCTGACAAGCTGATGTGTACAGGCTCGTGACACATTAGAAATCGCAAAAGTTATCTGGATATGTTCTATAGTAGAATAGTGCCCCGATGAAATTACCCTCTCAATAAGTTTCAACATCTTTTCTTCATCAACTGCACTTTCGTATATATTTACGGGCGACTCTGCACTATAGCAGGTTCGACAGGCTGTGTATATCGTTTTTAACATACTTTCCGGCTTAGATATAAGACGTACTACTGGTTTGTTGTTTTCCATTTGTCCCTCTCTGTAACTGATTTACGGACAGGTATATCATCTGTGGTTTTAATATCCTGTCAAACTTTTATAATACCATTTGTCGTTTTTGCAGACCACTATTTTACTTTTTTTTAACATAATCAGCAGTGCGTATTGACTTAAAGTGTTGAGATGTTATTATCAAAAAGTACTATATTTTGTCGTGCTTACGCCACCAACATAAGCTGACAGAAAAGGAAAAAACAATGGCAATAAATTTAAAAAACGAAAAGAAAAAAGAATTGATTAACGAATTCGGCAAGGATTCTAATGACAGCGGTGCCACTGAAGTTCAGGTTGCGATGCTGAGTGAAAAAATCAATGAGCTTACAGAACACCTCAAACTTAACAAAAAAGATTTTCAGGGCCGCAGAGGTCTTTTGATGATGGTAGGCAGAAGAAAAAGACTCCTTGCTTACTTAAAACGCCAGAACCTTGAAAAATACAGAGAACTTGTTAAAAAACTCGGTTTAAGAGGTTAATAATCAGTACAACAAAAAGAGAGCTCCGGTTTAAAGGAGCTCTTTTTTTGTTAAGCAATTTTAAGTATTCATGTTTTGTTTTTTTTATGTTTGTAATACTATTATTTATGGTTAAAACCTGTACGATAGGGCACCGTGCAGCATAAAGCTTTTGAGCTTTACAAATTCTTAAAAAAGAACGGTCTGCCTTAGTCCCGTAAGGGATTGGAACGTTTTAGCCCGTAGTAGTAAAGAAAGAAAAAGGAGAAAAAGATGCCGGTAGCATCAATGATTGAATTACTTGAAGCAGGTGTACACTTCGGACACCAGACACAACGCTGGAACCCCAAAATGAAACCGTATATTTACGGCGCAAGAAACGGAATTTATGTATTAGACTTGAGAAAAACTTCTGAAAAACTCGATGAAGCTTATGAAATCGTCAGAGAGTTTGCGGCAAGAGGAAAAAATATTGTTTTTGTCGGTACAAAAAAACAGGCAACAGAAGTCGTTGCCCAGGAAGCTGAAAGATGCGGAATGTATTATATTAACAGACGCTGGCTCGGCGGTATGCTGACTAACTTTGAAACAATAAGAGGCCGTGTTAACAAATTAAGAGAGCTTGAAGAATTTGTTAATTCAGGTCATGTTGAAAAACTTCCGAAAAAAGAAGTTGTTCAAATAATGAAAAAAATGGAAAAACTTTCAAAAACTCTGGGCGGTATCAAAGAAATGAGAGGAATGCCGGATTTACTGTTTGTTGTAGACCAGAAGAAAGAAGATATTGCAATAGCTGAAGCTAACAAACTTCATATTCCTGTAATCTGTCTGGCTGACACAAATGCTAATCCCGACGGAATTGACTATATCATCCCCGGAAACGATGATGCTATCAGATCAATTAAATTAATCGCCTCAAAACTTGCTGATGCTGTTCTTGAAGGAAAACAGCTCAAAGAAAACAAAGCTGTATCAGCTAAGAAAGTTGAAGAAATCAAAGCTGAAGATGCAGGTGTTGTTGCAGAAAATGCGGAAGAACAACCTGTTGAAGAAAAAGCTGAAGTTTAGTGTTATATTATTGCCGGCGGGTATTTATCCGCCGGTCGTTTAAATAATTTATAGAGAGGACTGAAAAATGAACATAACCGCTGCTATGGTAAAAGAACTCAGAGAAAAAACCGGCGCAGGCATTATGGATGCTAAAAAAGCACTTGCCGAAAACGACGGTGACATGGAAAAAGCGATGGAGTTTTTGAGACAAAAAGGTGTTGCTTCTGCTGACAAAAAAATGGGAAGAATTGCAGCAGAAGGACTTGTTGCTTCATACATTGAAAACGGTGTAGGTGCTATTGTAGAAGTAAACTGCGAAACTGACTTTGTTGCAAAAAATGAAGACTTCAAAGAACTCGTTCAAGGTATTGCAAAACATATTGCAGAAACAAAACCTTCTACAGTTGAAGAATTAAACGCTTCTATCTGCCCTGTATGCAACAAATCTATTGAAGATGTCGTAAAAGAAAAAATCGCTACAATCGGCGAAAAAATTACTATCAGAAGATTTGAAATACTGGAAGGTAATCTTGCTACATATATTCACAACGGCAAAATCGGCGTTCTTCTGAAAACCAGTGAAAAACAGGATGAGATTGCAAAAGATGTATGTCTCCACATTGCAAGCTCGGCACCGGAATTTATTTCAAGAGAAGAAATTCCTCAATCTGTTATTGATGAAGAAACAAGAATTGAAATGGGCAAAGAAGACTTAGCTAAAAAACCTGAAAACATCAGAGCAAAAATTGTTGAAGGCAGAATTAACAAACTTATGGCTTCAAGATGCCTCATTGAACAGCCGTTTGTTAAAAATCCGGACGAAACAGTCGGACAGCTTATCGAAGGAAAATGTAAAATAGAAAAATTCATTCGTTACGTACTCGGCGAAGGTCTTGAAAAAAGAGAAGACAATTTTGCTGAAGAAGTAATGAGCCAGGTTAAAGGCTAATAAAGAAAATCAAGAACAAATAAAAAAAGGACTTGATAAACAAGTCCTTTTTTTTATTTCTAAAAATCACAATTCAATTTTCTTTTAGCATCTGCTTTTTGCGTCGAAGAATCGTTATAATAATTTTCTAATTCTTGTTCTTCATTTCTTCTTATCAATTCACCCATAAGTGGGAGATATCCAACGAAGCAGCCACTTTTAAGTGCTTTTTCATTACAAAAAGCTCCAAGTTCTAACTCTACAACACGATATTTACTTCTACCTGTTTTGGCAGAGTCAAGTCGCGTCTGGTGAAATTCTTCCTGTGATAAGATTCCATTGTTGTCTTTGTCAATATCACCAGAATGAATGACCAAAGTAATCTTCTTAGGTCTACATCTACCATCCTTTTGTGCCTGCGCACGTGTTGTTCCGTCGGTATAAGTAGCATTTTTTGATTTTACACTTGTGTTGTAATTCTGTTGTCCTTATTTAACTGTTAAATCCATAATGTCCTCCTTGTTTTCTCTCTCGACTTTTGCATATATCTTGTATATATAATAAAAATTTTCACCAACACAAATTGCTCAATTTATAGAAACCTAATCTCTTAATATATCAACATTAAGGTATATAACCCCTTTACAGGCTTTATATTTTTTAACACAACACTAAACTATAGTTCTTTACTTATGATATTAGATATCTAAATATAACAAAATAAAGATACTTAGGTTTAACACACACATCCGTGGTCAAACGGAGCAGTTTGCTGCCTATTTATTTTACACATAAAATAATTAATCAAGACCGGTGTAAATAGCAGTGAATTCTAAATTATATATTTTTTGTATAAAATTCAACAAATCTCACTTTCATATAAAAGTCTTTTGATTTCAGGTATTTTTTATTTTTTTGCTATAATTCTGTTATGGTTAGAGGAAAGAATATTTTAATCGGCATAACAGGGGGCATTGCAGCATATAAAATATGTGAACTTGTCCGTATGTTCAAAAAAAACCAGGCTAATGTTAAGGTAGTTATGACAGAAGCAGCGCTTGAGTTTGTTACACCTCTGACTTTTGAAACACTGACCGGAGAAACTGTATTCATAGACCAATTCGAGAATATTGAAAGAAAACCGGAACATATAGCTTTGTGCGACTGGGCGGATATTTTAATCATTGCACCGGCAACAGCAAATACTATAGGAAAAATATCAAATGGTATAGCAGATAATCTTCTGACCTCACTGGCTTGCGCCTTTAAAAAACCATTTATAATTGCACCGGCAATGAATACAGGCATGTGGGAAAACGTCTTTGTTCAGGAAAATATCCAAAAACTAAAAACAGCAGGATACAAAATTGTTGAACCGGAAGAAGGCTTTCTTGCATGCGGTACCAACGGAGCAGGACGGCTTGCGGCTATTGAAAAGATTTATGATGCAGTTAATAACATTTTTTGTGGAAAAAAATATCTTTTAAACAAAAAAATAGTTGTTACAGCCGGCGGAACAAAGGAAAATATTGATCCTGTAAGATATATAGGAAATTACAGTTCAGGTAAAATGGGAGAAGCTATTGCAGACAAGGCTTTTGAGGCAGGTGCTGAAGTGGTTTTAATTTCTACTGTTCCGTTCGACAAACCTTACACAGTAATTCTTACAAAAACTGCAAAAGAAATGGCAGAAGAAGTAAAAAGAGAGTTTGAAAATGCGGATTCTTTGATTATGGCAGCGGCAGTTGCTGATTATAGGCCGATTGATGTTTCTGAAGAAAAAATAAAAAAAGAAAACATTGACGAACTGACATTACAACTTGTAAAAAATCCTGACATTTTATCTGAAATGTGTAAAATAAAGAAAGAGGGTCAGATAGTTGTAGGTTTTTGTGCAGAAAGCCAAAATCTTGAGCAAAATGCAGCATCTAAAATCAGAAAAAAAGGTTGTGATTTTATTGCAGCTAATGATATTTCAAGAAAAGACATTGCTTTTTCCAGTGATTTTAATGAAATGATTTTGATAGACAAAGAACTAAAAGTCAGACATTTAAAAAAAGATACGAAAAAAAATATTGCGTCTGAGTTGTTGGAGCTGATTTATGATAAAGACAATTGAGGTGTTAAAAATTCTGGACAAATATGCGCCCGCCGTTCTTGCAGAGGATTGGGACAATTCGGGCTGGCAGATTAATTTGTATAATCCGTATGTAAAAAAAATAATGGTATGCCTTACGGTAACTGATGATGTTATCAATCAGGCAGTTGATTTGGGATGCGATATGATAGTCAGCCATCATCCATTGATTTTTAACCCGATAAAAAAAATTCACGATATAAAAATAATTAAGGCTATAAAAAATAATATTCAAATTTTTGCACTTCATACAAATGCTGACAAGACAAAAGGCGGAACAAGCGACATGCTCGCAGAATATATGCTCTTAAGAGAAACTGCAGCTATAAATGACTTTGTACGGGCAGGCTATTTGAAATATGCAATGACTTTAGATGAATTTTTATCAAAAGTAAAACTTCAACTTAATGTTTCCCATCTGAAAGTTATAAACGAAGGTGCAAAAACTTCAATAAAAAACGTTGCTGTTTGCGCAGGTGCAGGGGCAGAGTTTATCGAACCGCTCGGACGGTATAATATTGACGCTTATGTAACAGCAGATGTAAAATATCATCAGGCACTTGAGCCGACCAGATTTGTGATTATTGATGTCGGTCATTTTGAGTCTGAAAAACCCTTTGTGGAACGGATAACAAATATGTTACGCAAGGCAAAGGGTGACAAGGTGGAAGTCGTTATTGCAAATGAAAAACCTGCATGGAATATTGTATAAGCTGATAATCGTTTTTTTTATTACCATGGTCTGTTCATTAAATGTTCAGGCATATGAATCTGTAATTATAAAATATCCGGAAAGAACATGGGTTTCTATTTATTATCAAAAAGAGAGAGATGAAACCATTGCTCAGTTTATTCCCCCCTACGACTACAGAGACAACTGGTCCCAGTCTCTTGTTTTTCATTCATATAAATGGGCCAGGGGACAGTCTTGCAGTTCTTTTATGAATAACCTGCTGGCTAATGTTTCTATGCAGAACGATAAAATGCGTGTACAGATGGTGAAGGATAATATCAACGATTCTATTGTTATGTGGTGTGCACCGAAAAATAAATATATGTCCGAACAATGTGAGATTCTGAGAGTTACAAGAGGACACGAAGGGCTCATTTCTATTCACTATATCAACAGGAGTATGGAAGATTTTACTTTAAGAAAAGACCAGTGGTTGAATGTGATAAGAGATGTAAAAGTTTATTACAGTTATTACAGATGGGACAGAGTACTAAGTAAGGCGTCTGTTTATGAATTATAAAACTTAATTATCTTTTCGGGGATATACTTGTTGCGTATTTTTTAGTATTATAATTTAAAAGTTTGAAGCATTAGGAGAGTTATATGAAAAATATTGTTAAATCAGCACTGGCACTTTCTTTGTTAGGTATTTTTGCAGCTCCTGCTTTTAACCTGCAGCCAGTGCAGGCTGAACAGACCGAGTTTCGCACAGTCAGGGCATCTCACATACTCGTTGATACAGAAGAAGAAGCACTTGAACTAAAAAAACGTATAGAAAACGGAGAAAGCTTTGAATCTCTGGCACAGGAATATTCTAAATGCATGTCAAGAGAAAAAGGCGGAAATTTAGGATTTTTCAAAAGAGGACAGATGGTCAAACCCTTTGAAGATGCCGCATTTTCTCTGCCTGTAGGTGTGGTATCGGATCCGGTAAAAACAGAATACGGCTGGCATTTAATAAAAGTTACAAGCAAAATATAGAAATATTTTGAAGGTGTTATCTATTTGTGCTATTTAATTAATATGGAAATGATGAAGAAGATTACGAAGTTTATATTTTTAGCGGTGCTTTTTCTGTTTTTATCCGCACCTGTTTTTGCTGATGTGCTGCCGTATTACAAAAGCAATATAACAAAGGATGTAATCGGTTTTATTCAGGTGCCGGAGAGTTTTAATGTCTATTCTGAACCCACGCAGGCATCAGAGCTGCTGGAAACTTTGAGCTGGAACAAAACCGGGGTAAAATACAGCGGCGGAACAATGGAGCCTTATCTTGTGTTTGCAGTGATGCTGTATGAAAAAAGACTGGCCTTCTGCACAGTACTAGATGAACAGGACGGCTGGTATAAAATTGTATACGACCGTGAAAAACAACTATCCGGATGGATAAAACCTGCTATCCCGCAGGATTTTTGGAACTTAAGAGAGTTTTATACTTCTTACGGGAAAAAATACGGGCTGTATTATTTTAAAGACGCACCTGACGGAACAAAAAAACTTCACAGTGCACCTGCGGAAACTTCTCAAGAGCTCGGCGGGTTTGATGTAGTGAAATATATTAAGCTCACGATAATAAGAGGCAACTGGGCTCTCGTTTCTGTTATGGATATGGCAAATGTACCGAAAACCGGTTTTGTAAAATGGAGAAATGCTGACGGTCAGTTATATATGTTTCCTAATTTTCATTAACCGGTTTATAAATGTAGTACAATTAGCCGATGTAAAATTTTGCAGAACATATACAATTTTCATGTAAGTTAAGAGAGTGTATCTTATGAAAAATGATATTGTAACAACTGCAGAAAAAAAATTTACTATTGTTGATATCTTTGCAAATCAACATCCTGTTATAAACTGCTGGATTGCACTGAGCGCAGTTGCAATAGTTGCTTTATATGCAATTACATTTACCGCAATGTAAGTCAGTGGCGTTCATATACAGGCATTTTTCTGATTTTTTCAATGTGTTTTTTTGCAAGTGACAGTGTTTCGGGGAAATACTGTATTATGCAATCATCTGAGCTGCAAGTTCCGTTGATTAGTAATGAATAAATTTCCGCAAACATTTCTTTTTCGTCTGTAGACGCATAGTGACCGCTTCCGGATTGATTTCCATTATTAAAATCAATAGTCGTACCGCCTTTTTCTATATACTTGTACAATTCATCAAGATATGTGTCTGTAAAATTTTGGTTTCTGCTTACACTGCTTGTATTTGTTGCAAGATTATAGTCCAGTGCGTGTCCGAGTTCATGTGCAAGTACGGAAGCATCTTTTTCAATGTAAATTGTATCGAGACTGCTGTCATAAAGTCCGTTGAAAAAATTACCTTCTGTTGAACATATTACATCGGCTTCAATGGATAAATCTTTTAAAATTTCTCCATTCTGCATTTTTAAAATATTAATATATTCTTCTTTATCTTCCTGTTTAATATTTTGGAGAAGTTTATCCAGATTAATTTTGTAATTCTTACCCGAGGTTACGTCAAAAATAACGGCTGAATTATGTGAAAATTTAATATTGTATATGTTTCCGTTTACACTGGAGACATACTCGTTTTCGTTAATTTTTTTGTGTGATATATCTGTGATATTAACCATTCTTCCGTTTTTCTTTATTGAGATTTTTTTGTGCTCTGGAGAAAGTTCTTTTATGTATGCAATATCACCAAATTCAGTAAAATGAACAGTGCGTTTCCGTTTCCCATCAGTTAAAATTTTATTTTCAAGACGCCCTGTTGTTGTGTAAAAATTTTCTATTGTTCCGTTTTTTGTATGTGTTTTTTCATAGATAGTTATGTATTTCCCGTTAAAGAGTATTTGTTTGTATACCTTACCTGTCTTATCGATAATTTCACGTTTGTTGTCAGAATTTTCACACGGCTTATCTGTTCTTATGACACTGTTTTCCCTTTCCATATCCCCACTGTTTTTGTTGTCAGAAAGGATTTTTAAGTTTCCGTTGTCATCATATGTTTTGCTCCATGCGTATCCCGTATTTTTATCAATTTGGGAAAGCAGTACAAGAACACCTTCCGGAGTAATTTCTTTGATAGTCTTTTCTCCTGTTAAAATATTATTTTCACCAATACGTGTTGTACAGCCCCGTCCGTGCTCGGGATTTTTCAAATATTCGTACTGCCTTATTATTTCTATTTTCCCCTCTTTTGAAAATAATTTTTCTTTTGACAGTCTCTTTTCATCATCAAAGGATTCTATCCTTTGAATTTTTCCGTCAGGATAGAAGATATATTTTTTTTCGTCACAGTAATCCTTTGCCGGTGTGTTAAAGAGCTTAGGGCTCTCTACAGGTACTTGCGAATGTTTTATAATAACAGAAATATTATTGGTTTTTAAATTTTCCGTCTGTATAATCATAACTCCCTCTTGCTATCAAAATTTTCTCTAATATGTTGTATACATAAAAACATTTTTTCCGTAAAAATTGACTGATTGTTACAATTCGTGACAACCTTTGATTTTTTATATGGAAGTTTATACCAAAACAGCTAAAACATCTGTCTAATCTGTTCAAGACCTTACCAACAGTAAGATTTCACCGTGTCTGTGATATTTCGTGCCAGACTGCTTTCGTATCAAGCAAGTTCAAATAACATTAACACTGTTTTTTTAGGAATGTACTGTAAAAAAGTCCTTTAATCTCTTAATTTACAATTTTTTTAATTTAATGTAATGTATTGTTTTAAATACATAGCCGGATAAATAAAAAATGAAAAGAAAAGCAACAGGTATTTTAAACGGTTCAATCGCCGCAGCTAGTTATGGTACAAATCCTCTTTTTGCGCTGCCGTTATTCGCTGCGGGAATAGGTGTAAACTCTGTTTTGTTTTACAGGTATGCAATAGCTGTTTTTATATACGGGATATGGTTGAAATTTTTTAAGAAAGTATCACTGCATTTGACAAAGGAAGAGTTTGTTCCGATTTTTGTGCTGGCATTATTTTTTTCACTTTCCTCCCTGACACTTTTTGCTGCATTTAAATATATAGAAGCAGGAATTGCATGTACGATTTTATTCATTTATCCTGTTTTTGTCGCTATCATAATGGCATTATTTTTTAAAGAAAAAATAACAAAAACAACAGTTGTTTCTATTCTGTTTACATCAATAGGAATTGGGCTTTTATATCATGGAAAAACAGGAACAACACTTAACTTAAACGGAGTCGCTTCAGTACTTCTTTCTGCACTGTTGTATGCACTGTATATAGTAGGAGCAAAAAATATAAAAGCCGTACAACATGTAAACAGAGCAAAAATGAGTTTTTATGTAATGTTATTCGGACTTCTGGTTTATATTTTAAATTTGAAATTAGGAACAGAGCTTCAAATACTGAACAAACCTGTTCTATGGCTGTATACAATTGCTCTGGCTATTTTTCCTACAATAATTTCTCTTGAAACACTCACTGTTTCAATAAAACTTGTCGGTTCAACAACAACCGCAATACTTGGAGCACTTGAACCTTTAACCGCAATATTTTTCGGGGTAGTATTTTTTCATGAACAGCTAACTTTAAGGATAATTGCCGGTATTTCTTTTGTTTTAACCGGAGTAATCCTTGTTATTACAAGAAAAAAGAATTAGTTACAATAAAGCCTTAAGTAATTCACTCGGCGTTCTTTTTTTCCTCGTTATTCTGGCTGTTATCTCTTTTTGATATTCCTGCATCTTCCAGTGTTTTTATAAAATTTACAGCCGCTGCCTTTTGTATTTCCGGAGGAACAACCCTTAAAAGCTCTACAGTTTTTGATATAACCGGATCCTTGTCATACCAACGGTTTCCGTTTATAGGTTTAACCATTTCATAGAATTTATCAATCGTTTCTTTTGAAACTTTTTCTTCTATTTTTTTGAGAAAAATTTCTGCCTGAGATTTCAGCTCCTCCTGATAATTCTTTAGCAAATCAATTACTTCCATTAAAACAGGGTCATGGTCATACCATCTTTTATATTGAGGCTTCATTATATTTACCTTCCTGTAATAGCTTGGGTTCTACAGTATCATCATTATATCTGATTATATCAGCACCAATATTTCTGAATTTTTCTTCAAAATTTTCATACCCTCTGTCAATATGATGCAAAGATTCAATTTCGCTTACCCCGTCTGCCATAAGGGCTGCAATTATTAAAGAAGCTCCGGCTCTCAGGTCACTGGCTTTAAGATTTGCTCCGGTAAGTTTTTTTACACCACGTACAAGCGCATGGTTTCTTTCCTGGTGAATATCTGCCCCCATTCTTCTGAGTTCGGGAACTTGCATAAATCTGTTTTCGTAAAGGCTTTCTGTTATAATGCTTACACCGTCCGCTGTTGTCAACATAGCCATTGCCAGTGACTGTAAATCAGTAGGAAATCCGGGATAAGGCTGCGTAACGATATTTACGGCAGAAAGACGCTGTTTGCAGCTGACTTCTATAACCGATGGTTCGAGCAGTTTTATATTTGCACCCATCTTTATAAGTTTTGAATTAAAAAATGTAAGATGGGAGGGCATGACATTTTTGATAATACCTTTACCTCTTGTTGTAATGAATGCTGCCATATATGTCCCTGCTTCAATTCTGTCAGGTATGGTTGCATATTCTATAGGGTGCAGCTGCTCCTGTCTTACCCCGTTTATTACAATTTCAGATGTGCCTGCACCTGATATATCAGCACCCATGGTGTTTAAAAAGTTTGCCAAGTCTACTATTTCAGGCTCCTGTGCTGCATTTTGTATACGGGTTGCACCTTCTGCCATAACAGCAGCAAGCATAAGATTTTCTGTCGCACCGACTGACGGAATATCAAGATAAATATCAGCTCCGTGAAGTTTCGCCGCCTTGGCATGTACATATCCGTTTTCAATTTTTATTTTAGCACCTAAAGCTTCAAGTCCCTTTATGTGAAAATCGACCCGTCTTTCGCCTATTGCACAACCGCCGGGTAGCGCAACAATAGCTTCTTTACATCTGGAAACAAGCGCACCGAGAACTATAAAGGATGCTCTCATTTTGCTGACCAGCTCATATTTTGCCGTGATACTGGTGATATCAGCTGCTTGTATAGAAACAGTTTTATTTATTTTGTCATATTTTGTTTTTACGCCGAGCCCTTCTATCACTCTCAGCATAATTTGTACATCTGTCAATTCAGGAACATTGTAAATTTTACTTTCACCTTTTGCGAGGAGAGCAGCTGCCATAAGTTTCAGCACTGCATTTTTTGCACCGCCGATTGAAACCTCGCCTTTAAGCGACACGCCGCCCCTTATTTTAAGTTTTTCGGTCAATTGTCCTCCAAAAAAGTTCTATTCCTTCTATTATCATAATATAACTAATAGAAATTGTCGCAAATAATTTAAATAATGTAAAT
>CALUTO010000021.1 GCA_944323735.1 Candidatus Gastranaerophilales bacterium | reverse complement strand
GTTGCAGGCGAAGCCGGAAACCTTTTAGATTGTGGTAGAGCTTGCTCTGCCAACCGTTGAAAAATAAATACAATATGCCGCGTTAGCTCAGTTGGTAGAGCAAGGGACTGAAAATCCCTGTGTCCTTGGTTCGATTCCGAGACGCGGCATATTTTTTTATTCTCAAAATTTCTTATCGGAATCGAACCAAGGTTCTCCCCTCTCCTCAAAAGTGACATTTAGTCACTTTTGACTCGGCAGAGTGAGACGCGGCATATTTTTTCAGGGTTTTGTTTTTCGCTGTGTGTAATCTGTGTGTAATTTTACTATTTGAATAAAATACTAACAATATGAATTTAATACTGCTACCGCTTCGAGTTTCCGTTTTGGTGTCGGGTGCATGTATCGCTGTGTTGTAACAATTGAGCTATGTGCCATTATCTCCTGTACTGTCCGGATGTCCACCCCCTTCTCTACAAGCCTTGTCGCAACTGTATGCCGCAGGTCGTGAAAACGAAAATCTTTTATGCCTGCTCGTTCGCAGGCATTTTTGATTGATTTTGCAATATTGTCATACGGCAATTTATTGTCGGGCCGGTATGTAAAATCCACCACTTTTGTATAGTTTTATTAAGTTTTATTTATTTTTAGTCAATTAAAAAATTTCATAAAACTTATTATTTGTATAAGGGTTATTAAAAAAGCGTTTTGCTAGAAAGGTAGTTAGTAGAATGAACAGTGTATCACTTTGTGGAGTTATGAATAGACTTCAAAGATTAAATTATTCAGGACAAGGTTTCAAAAAAAATTTATCATCCGGTAATGTGCAATTTTCTGAGAAAACTATTTCACAAGGAGTTGAAAAAAATAATTCTTCATTTTTCTCTAAAATTCTGTCAAAATTAAATATTAACAGAAATAAGGAAAACAAACAATTAATTAAACAAATAGACGACCAACTAAAAGATGAGGGTTATGTAAATGAATTGCATACTTCTTTTTCACCAAAAGTTGGAAAATTTATATTTGGTAATGATACTTATATGAAACAGGCTATATTACCAAAGGTCGGGCTTGTGTATAAAACAGATAATCACTACGTGGTACAAACATGGAAAGATGACATGGCTGTATTTAAAAAATTAGACAAAAAAGGTAATTTGATTGACACAATTTATGTTCCTGGTCGTGCTGTATGATGTAAGCAAATATGTATAAGTTTCTATTCTTATGACACCAAAGGTTATAAATTAATGAATACAAATCATAATAAAATGTGTAAAAATCATCTGCTGTTTCAAAAGTGACATTTAGTCACTTTTGACCTGGCAGAGTGAGACGCAGCATATTTTTTTATAAAAAATCTTTGCCGGTAAAATTACGATTTGTCAAAATACGGATATGATGTAAAGCTTGCATTGTTAAGAGAAACGCTGGCTAAAAAATTTGTTTTTTGTTGTTTATACTTATACTTTAAACCCGGACGCAAACAAAGAATACGGAGCGTTAAGCCGGAACTGTTGTTTGTGTTTTTTTTTAATAACTATGGTTATTCTGTGTACGATATTTATTTAAAGTTTTCAACTTCATTTATTTTACTTGCAACAGAGCGCACGTAATCAACAGCAAGTTTTTCCAGCAACAATTCTTTTAAAGCTTCATCAAAAGAATCTTCGTTCATAAGTTTTATGAATGCACTGTTGTCTTTGAGAAAATCAAGTATCTTGTTTTTCATTTCGATTTTTGATGCAGCTTCCTTATGAAGGATGAATTTTTTTGCTTTTTCAAAATTCTCAGGATTATACATAGCGTCATACTGTTTGTCGTTACACAAAACCTCTGATATCTTTGAGGCAAAATCGGTGTAATAAAAATCCTGAATATCCATATCTGAAAGCGGTTGCAGGTATTCATTATACTTTTGCTGCAGCAGGCTTTGTTTTTCCTGTATTTTTCTTTCCATGTGGTTGTTTCTTATAAAATCACCTGCGTCAATAGCCAGTGTTGTCAATGCTTTGGGATTTTGAGTAAGTTCATACAATACATAGTTCAAGGCTGCATTGTTTGCATTTGCAGTTTGCGGAAATTTCTGCGTAAAATCATCATACATAATGTTTAAAAATGTATCAGCAAAAATTTGGTCTTTTCTTTTCTCTGCGGGGCTGTTATGTTTGAACGCCGGCTTATATTTATCAATTTTTATTACCAGAATTGTCGCAATTGCCTCTTTATTAAATTTCGGGTATTCGTCGGCATATTTCAAAAATTGATTTTCTGTTGTGTTGTCCCAGTATTTTGCCGTACTTTTGTGCAGATACTGTTTAAAAGCGTTTTTTAGTGAATAAAGAGAGGTAAAATCTATATCATAATTTTTGTCCAGAGCGTAATTGTTGTTTACGCTGCCGGTTCTGGTTTCTGACTTCGCAAGCTGACGCTTTTTCAAAGACATTGTATAAAGCGTGTAATCCATAATCAAGTGTTCAAGCGCAGCGTCACGTGCCTGTGCATCGTTGTTTGTGTCTGCGATAAAGCTGAGAGAGGCATAATTTTTTACAAGGAAATTGTTGATTCTGTCAACATCCAGACCGTGTGCAAGCTGATTCAACTTCATATTTTCAAGCATTTGGTGTCCTAAGTCAGAATAATATTTAAAACCGTTTGCAATTTTTTTATCAATTAGCTTAACAAAGTTTTCTCCCATAAAATCCACAATCTTTTTATCTTTTTCTTTTAAATCCTTGAAAGTGTTTTTTGAGAAAAATACGGATTTAAATTTACTTTGTTCTTTTAACAGTTTTTTCATTTCTTTGTTCATTTCATCTTTATGAGAAAGAATTGTGTTTTCAAGATTGTTTGTATTTATACCGTTTACCAAATCCTCACGTGCACAGATAAATGCCTCAGGGTCGCCTGAATACTTATACATAAGTTTGCTGAGCACAAAGTCATTTGTTTTTGCGGTTAAAGTATGCGACAAATTGAACTCAGCGGTCAAATCTTCTGCTTTGTCTGCCATTTTCTTTTGCAGCGCAGCAAATTCCTCGTCATTCATTTTTAATAGTTCCTGTGCATTTTGCCTGTTTAGCATTACAAGCTGTATTTTTTCTCTGTTGTTTACTTTTTGCATCAAAAATTCCAGCATTTCATTTTTGAAGTCATCGGTAAAAAATCTCATAGCTTCGTATTCCTGTTGTCTGAAAAGCCTGTTGGCGTTTTTTTGTGTTATTTCGGGTTCTGCCGGCTTTTCAAGCTTTTGCGGCTGTTGAGGTTGAGCGGACTGCGCAAGTTTTTGCATTTCACGTTTCACGTGTTGTTTTTCTCTTGCTTTGTTTAAAACTTTTGCTTTCAAATCCAGTGCCTTGTTTAAAAGATTTTCAAGCTCGGTTTTGTCATCGCTGTAGTATGCACTTTCAAATTCCGCTATTGTATTTTGCAGTGCCTGCGAATATTTTGTTCGGAACTCGGGGTCTTTGTTCCAGAACTCAAGCATAATTTCACGCTGCTGCTCGGAAAAGGTCGGAAAATCTATTATAAAATCTTCATCGGCGTATTTTTGAGCAAAAATATCCGATAATTTTTCGCTAAATCCCATTTGCGCCGCAGCTATTGTCATAATCTGCCCCTGATATTTTGCAAATATCGAGTTTGCCATCTCTTTGCCGTGGAGCATTTTTTGAATCTGCTCGCTGCGTTCGATTTCATTAAGCCCTGCCCACCATTTTGTCATTGCGGCGGAGAGTTTTTCTTTTGTTTCTTCACTGGTTGCCACTCCTGATTTTCTGACCGGCGGGATGTACTCCTTATCATTTCGTGTTGCGAGAAAAGAGTTGTAATACGGCAGTTTGGGGTATCTTATGCCCAGTGTATAAATATTGGATTGGGAAAAATATTTTTTGTCCTTAACTCCGAGTTCGCGCTTTATTGCGTCTGTAGCGTCATTGTCAAAGTCGTTGTTTAATTCTTCGTTTGTTTTGCCTTCAAGGTAAACCTTTTTTAGAAGGTAAGTTGTGAGGTCTTTATGTTGAGGATCTTTAAAAATTTGAGTCTGCGAGGTTTGTGCATCCCATTTTAAAAGCAAAAGAATACCCTGTGAGGGTTTTGTATCTTTCAGTTCTTTTAAATGTGCAAACAAAGGTTCGTCAGGGTACATGTCTTTTACGTCCTGTACACTGTCTGCTATTTTTAAGTATTCAAAAGCTTCTCTTTGCAGCTGCGCAGGCGGCATGTGGTGCCTTTGTTCAAAATCATCAAAAAGATATTTTTTGACTGTTTCGGGCATGTTATCAATATTAAACTGCTGTGCGTAGAAGTTTTCCGGAGTTCTGTTAAGGCGCGCCTTAAAGCTCAGGTTAAAATCTCGGTATGCAGTCAATGGCAAGCTCTTTACGTTTATCGGAGCAGCAACAGTTTTTTTTATTTGTTTTTTTTGATTATTGTTATTAATGCTAAACAAACTTACTTCAGAAATGCGCATTGTTTATATTTTCCTTTTCGATTTTTACATACTTATAAAACAAACAAACAAACAAATTTTTTTGCTAGCGTCTGCCTAAATTGTTATAATTCGTAATATATTATTTTTTATTATCGGATATATCGGAGTCAAAACAATGGAATACAGAGGAAAAGCCTTCAAATTCGGAGATAGCATTTCAACTGACCATATAACCCCGGGAAGATTGTTTCATCTGCGTTCCAATTTAAACGAGTTCGCAAAGCATGTGCTTGAAGATGCCGATTAAACTTTTGCTTAAGAATTCAAAAGGGTGATTTTGTCGTTGCAGGCAATAACTTCGGGCTGGGGTCTTCAAGAGAGCACGCTCCGCAGATTATAAAAACAGTGGGTGTTTCTGCAGTCCTTGCAAAATCTTTTGCAAGAATTTTTTACAGAAATGCTATCAATATCGGACTTTTGCTAATCGAATGCGACACGGATGGAATTGATGCCGGCGACGAATTGGAAGTTGACTTAAAAGCAGGTGTTGTTAAAAATATTATAAAAAACACGGAAATTACATTTTCACCGCTTCCTGATGTTATGATTAAGTTTTTGCTCGACGGGGGGCTGATTAAATTTGTGTTTTGCATCAAACTCCTATGTAAATTAACCCCATACGTATTAAAAGGAGGAATTGCAACTTTTTCTGTTTTCATTTCCCCAGTAATAATAGTTGACTGTTTTAAATTTCTCAAAAAACACTTTCAAAGATTCAAAAGAAAAAGATAAAAAGATTGTGGATTTTATGGGAGAAAACTTTGTTAAGCTAATTGATAAAAAAATTGCAAACGGTTTTAAATATTATTCTATTTTTTATAAGATAAAAATATGCCGTATCTCGGAATCGAAACAGAGACTACAAAGACTGTCAGGAATGGAAAAAGAGCTCTGAAAACTCTTTTAAATACGGATAGTGACGTTCGTTAAGCAATTCCATGTATCTTGCATAAGCACAGGGAGCGTTTAATTTTGTGTATGCAGGATTAGAGTACAAAGACTCGATAAATCTGGCAAATAGCTCTGACGGACGTCTGAAATATCTGTTCAGTTTTGCGGCACGTGCAGAAAGCCGCCTGAGATATCTTTGCTGGGATTTTAGTTTTATATAATTCACGGTGCTGCTGTCAAAGGAAGGGAAATTACGCTCTATATCGTGCACAGAATATAGTTTTTCCGGTATGCCGGGCAGTTTTTTTATTCTTACACGGTCATATTTTAGCAAATACTTTGCGTCAGTTTTTTTTATAAGTTTTTCAATAGGGCTAAAAGCTGCAGTACGTTTGAAGTCCGGATATTTTTCTTTGATTTTTAAATCCAGACCTTTTATGTTTGAGCTTACTGTTTTTTTGAGCGCAGATATTTTTTCCAGTGCCGGTATTTTCCCTGTACTGTAGGTTATATCAAACAGTTCCTGTTCAATTACACCGGTATTTTCCGTCTTAAAAAGCCTTTGAAGCGTTCCATGAGTACGCATTACATCCGGCTCGACAAGTGTGTGAACAAAATGTGCAAACTCGTGCACAAGCACCTGTTTTTTACGTTCTAAATCAAGAACTGACGAAATATCTATTCTTCCGTTCATAAAGAACCCTTGATGACCTCTGGCCAGAGTATTTGTTTTTACGGAAATTCCCAGTCCGGAAAGAAATTTTATCATTTCGAGAAATTCTTTGTCACTCTGCATTAGTTTTTACCATTTCATCGGGATTTTTTGTTTCGGACGTAATCCAGTTCTGATATGAATCAAGTCCCATTGTAATCGGAACTGCAATGATTTCGGGAACCTGTGCTTCATGCAGTTCTAAAATCCTGTTTTTTACACTATCAAATAGTTCTTCACGGGTTTTTATCATCAAAATCAGTTCATTGTCTGTCTGGGACATACCCTCCCAGCTGTATATTGAGACGACATTTTTTATTATACTCACACAGGCGGCAAGCTTTTCTTCAACAAGCGTGGTGGCAATAAGACTTGCAGAAAATTCGTTCTGAACCGTGCAATAAATAACACAATTTTTCATAATAAACTCCTTATAAAAATTTTCCGGGATTCATAATATTTTTCGGGTCAAAAACGTTTTTAATTTTTTTCATCAATCCGTATGTTTCGCCTGAGAGAACAAGGTTTAGATATCCGGCTTTCTGGCATCCTATGCCATGTTCTCCGGATAAAGTACCTCCCAGAGATGCAGCGAGTTCAAAGAGCTCTTTTTTCAGCTGCTCAAACCGAATTCGGGCAGCACTGTCTCTAAGATCGAGTGCGAAGTTCGGATGAATATTTCCGTCGCCTATATGTCCCATAATAAGCGTAATAATTCCGTATTTTTCAGCCAGTTTTTCTATGCCGGCTGCAAGCTGGGAAATTTTTGAGCGTGGTACAACAACGTCCTCTGTGATTACGTTAGGCGCAAGCTTTGCACATGCAGCAAATGCAGAGCGTCTTGCTGTCCATATTTTTTCCTGCTCCTCTATGTTTCTTGCGCAGATGATATTAGCGGCACCGCATTCGAGACACAAATCATTAACTTTTTTCATTTGAAAATCAACCGAAGCACTGTCGCCGTCTATCTCAATTAAAAGAGCAGCCTCTTTATCGCAAAGCAGCCCTGCCGGCATAAAATCTTCAATTGTATTAATTGTTTTTTTATCTATCAGGTCTATGACTGCGGGCACAAGGTGATTGTTTAGCAGTGATGTAACCGTGTTAACTGCGTTTTCAAGACTGTTAAAGTATACAAGCAGCACGTTTTTGCATTCCGGCTGCGGAATAAGCCGCAATAAGGCTTCTGTCACTACTGCAAGCGTGCCTTCAGAGCCTACAATTAACTGTGTGAGATTTAAGCCTGTAACATTCTTTGCCGTATTCGAGCCTGTGTGAAGTATTGCGCCGTCAGGCATGACAATTTCAAGGTCAATTACGTAATCTTTTACTGTTCCGTATTTAAAAGTACGGGGACCGCCTGAAGAGAGCGCAATTCCGCCGCCAATTGTCGAGACAGCAAGATTAGACGGATCAGGAGGGTAATAAAGACCGAATTTTGCCGCTGCTTTTTGCAAATCTCCAATAACAACACCCGGCTGCACCCTGCAGGTCAAATCACCGGGGTTTATATCAATGATTTTGTTCATTTTTGAAAAATGAAGAATTATACCGCCGCAAACAGGCACACATCCGCCGGCATGGTTTGTTCCGGCTCCTCTCGGTATTACCGGAATATTATATTGAGATGCAAACTTTATTATGCTGCTAACCTGTTTTGTTGTTTCAGGGAAAACGACTGTCACGGGTTTGCCGTAGTCCTGTTGTGTATGCGAGCAGTCAAATGTATAGGCATATATGCCTTCTTTGTCGGTTATGATATTTTTTTCACCCACAATATTCTTCAGAGCGGTGATTGTTTTTCTGTCATAAGTTATGTCTTTTATCATGTCTAAATTATAATCCCCAACAAACTTTACGGTCAATAATTATAAATCCCCGCATTGTTCTATAAAAAAAGCTCCGGTTTTTTCCGGAGCTTTTTGTGAGCAATAAAGCAGAATTAGTCTTTTGCGTGTCCTGCTGTACCGAGAACGTCAATCATTTTGTGCTTAACCATTTCTTTGACAGCAGTTCTGCCAGGTCCCATATATTCTCTGGGGTCAAATTTTTCAGGATGTTCAACAAAGAATTCTCTTATTGTTGAAGTCATAGCAAGTCTCAGGTCAGTATCGATATTGATTTTTGCAACACCGTGTTTAGACGCATAGTTGAGCATATCTTCGGGAACGCCCTGTGCATCTGGAAGGTTTCCGCCGAATTTGTTGCATTTTGCGACGAATTCAGCCGGAACTGATGACGAACCGTGAAGTACAAGCGGATAATCATAGCCGACAACTTCATTAACAGCTTTTTTGATTTCAGCAAGTCTTTCAAAGTCAAGTTTTGCTTCGCCTTTGAATTTGTATGCACCGTGAGAAGTTCCGATTGCTACAGCAAGAGAATCGCAGCCTGTTTCTTTTACAAATCTGGCAGCTTCTTCAGGGTCTGTGTAAGTTGAATCTTTTGCATGAACTTTTACATCGTCTTCAACACCGGCAAGTTTACCGAGTTCAGCCTCAACAGAAATGCCTTTCGGATGAGCATATTCTACAACCTGTCTTGTTAATTTTATGTTTTCTTCAAGCGGGAATCTTGAACCGTCAATCATAACTGATGAAAAACCGCCGTCTATGCAGGCTTTACAAATTTCAAAGTCTGCACCGTGGTCGAGGTGTAAAGCAATAGGTACAGTAGTAGTAGCAAGAGCAGCTTCCACCAGTTTAATAAGGTATGTCTGGTTTGCATATTTTCTTGCACCTGCGGAAACCTGAAGAATAATCGGAGATTGTGTTTCTTCTGCCGCTTCTGCAATACCCTGCAGGATTTCCATGTTGTTAACATTGTAAGCACCGATAGCATAACCGCCTGCAAGTGCTTTTTTGAACATTTCGTTTGTTCCAACTAATTTTCTTTCTGACATTTTATGTCTCCTCTTTTGCTACTTTATATAAAAAATTTTATATAACAAGCTTATATAACTCGTTATTAAAAATTTAGCGCAAACAGAATTTCTTTACAAGCGGATTTTCGGACACAGACTCTTAATGACATAGTTAGCCGGTAGAACACAGACATACATTATGACCTGTGGATAAAGCATGTTATATATTTATGTACCAGACTGTTTTACAAATTCTACTGCTCTTTATTTTTTCTTTTTTCAATCCATGCATAGGTACGTGCAAATTTAAAATCAAAAGGGTTGGTTGAATTTCTGTTTTCAGAAAATTTTTTTGCGTTTTTATCAATTTCATTTAGCCGGGAAAAAAATAGTTTTATTGCGGAGATTAATTTCATAATTATGCCTCAGAATAATAATCACAAATTTTTATGAAAAAAAAATCGCTCTGCAGTACAAAAAGCATGTATACAGGTTTAAACAATTTATGTATAATCAAATTATGATTAAAATTTTACTTGCGGAAGACACTCCGGAATGGCAGGAAGTGCAGCGTACACTTCTGGAAAAATATTTTGAAAAAGGAAGTTACTCTCTCACGACGGCACTGTCTGCAAAAGAGGCATTTGAGCTGCTGAAAAAAGAAAAATTTGATACAGTAATTACAGACCTGCAAATGGAGAAGGATTATGAGCCGGATTTTGCGGGCGAATGGCTTGTTAAGCAGATAAAACAGCTTCCGGAATACAGGGACGTTCCGGTTATTATTGTTTCTGCAACATATAATATTGCATTTATTGCGGAAAATCTCGGGGTGAAATATCTTTCTAAAAGGACGCTCCTTGCAATCCCGCACACCTTTAAATATGCTCTCAGTGAAATTTTGCCGCTTAAAAATTTGCACAAACCTGCAGATAAAATAGATTTAGCTGATGACATGAACTAAATTTACCGGCTTGTGGGAATTATTATATAATTAATATTGCAGTTTTTAATTTGTTTTATTAAAATAGAGACATGGAGCAAAAGAGAGAAAAAGTTCTGGGTTATGAAATAGACCTGCTAAATTCAGTGCAGGCACTGGAGAGAGTAAAAAACAGTTTAGACGATAAGTCCGGCATGCAAATTGTTACAATCAATCCGGAAATGATAAAACAGGGGCATACAATAGATGCTATGAACAGTATTTTAAACAGTGCCGAACTTGTCATTCCTGATGGAGTTGGAATTAAAATTGCACTGAAATTGAAAGGGATAAATCAGGAAAGAATTGCCGGTATTGAATTTGCAAAGAAAATAATTTCAATGTGTGCAAATAGCGGTTATAAAATTGCATTATTCGGTGCAAAAGAAGAAATATTGCAAAAAACCGGAGAAAATTTGATGAAAGAATTTCCCGGACTAAATATTGTATATTCGAGAAACGGATATTTTTCAAAAAGCGAAGAACAGCAAATCAAAGAGGATATAAAAAATTCTGTGCCTGATGTTGTATTCACCGCACTAGGCGCACCCAAACAAGAGATTTTTAACAGTGAAATGAGAAAAATTTTGCCGCAGGCAGTATTCATAGGTATAGGGGGAAGCTTTGATGTCTGGTCGGGTGTTGTGCAGCGTGCACCTGTATTCTGGCAGAAAACAGGTTTGGAATGGCTGTACAGAACGGTAAAAGAGCCGCAAAGGTTTAAACGGATATTTCCGACTTTGCCAATATTTCTGATTAAGGTTATAATAGAAGTAACAAAAGAAAAATTTTGTGCAAAATAGCGGGTGTACAAACTATAAAAAAACATAATACTATAAAAAGTAAAAAGCAATTAAAGGCGAAAGGGCGGAGTTCCTGATATGACTGAACAACTGCAATCTTTAACGGAAAATGACTTAAGAGAGATTAAAGCACTGTGCAAAGAAATGCGCAAAGATATAGTTACAATGATTCACGGCGCAAAATCCGGACATCCCGGAGGAAATTTAAGTGCAGTTGAAATCATGGCTGTGCTCTATAAAAAATGCATGAACATTTGTCCGGATTGGAATAATTCGCCTGATTTTGAAAAAAGAGACCGATTTATTTTATCAAAAGGTCATGCTTCTGCCGCTTTGTATTCGGTACTTGCAAGGTGCGGCTATTTCCCTCCAGGGGAGCTTTCAGGATTCAGAAAATTAGGTTCAAATCTGCAGGGACATCCTTCCTGCAGGCATGCAAAAGGGGTCGAAGTTTCTACAGGTTCTCTCGGTCAGGGACTTTCTATGGCGTGCGGAATTGCACTCGGTCTCAGACTGGACAAAAATCCGGCTTATGTATATGTCTATATGGGTGACGGAGAACTGCAGGAGGGGAGTGTCTGGGAGGCAGTTATGAATGCATCACAGAACAATCTTAATAAAATTATTGCCTTTGTTGACAGAAACAAGCTCCAGATTGACGGTTCAACCGAAAATATAAAAGCTCTTGAGCCTTTAAAAGACAAATTTGAAGCATTTGGCTGGAATGCAATGGAAATTGACGGGCATGACATTGATGAAATTTATCAGGCAGTAAATACTGCAAAAACAATGGACAGACCAACAGTTATTATCGCAGAAACGGTAAAAGGGAAAGGTGTCTCTTATATGGAAAACAAAGCCGGCTGGCACGGCAAAGCACCGAACGATGAAGAATTTAAAATAGCTATGGATGAACTTTCTAAATAAAGAAAAGACGGGGAATATGCTCAATAAAGTTAAATCAAACGAAAAAAAATCTATTCGTGCCGAATACGGCAGGACCCTTGTTGAACTGGGCAGAATAAATAGAAATATAGTGGTACTGGATGCAGATTTGTCGTGTTCAACGCAGACGGCAATGTTTGCGAAAGAGTTTCCCGAAAGATTTTTTAATGCCGGAATTGCAGAACAGGATGCAATGACGACTGCTGCGGGTCTCTCAACAACGGGCAAAATTCCTTTTGTCTCCACTTTTGCAATGTTTGCAACAGGAAGAGCATACGACCAGATTAGAAATTCAATATGTTATCCGAAATTTAATGTAAAAATTGTTGCGACCCACGGCGGTATTACGGTGGGAGAAGACGGCGCAAGCCATCAGGCTCTTGAAGATGTTGCTCTGATGAGACTTATACCTAACATGATTGTCATAGTGCCTGCTGACTGCACGGAAACGCATGAGGCAATAAAATTTGCCGCAGAATACAACGGCCCTGTGTATATCAGGCTGGCAAGAACAAATGTGGTGGACATCTTTGCGCCTGATTCGTATAAGTTCGATGTAAATAAAGCTTATGTGATTAAAGAGGGCAAAGATGCAACACTTATCTCGAACGGCGAAACACTGACCGAGACAATTGATTGTGCGCATTTGCTTTCAGAAAAAGGCAAAAATGTTGAAATCATTCATATGCCTGTGGTTAAACCCGTTGATAAAGATACACTGATTGCATCTGCAAAGAAAACAAACAGAGTATTTACAATCGAAAATCATTCAATAATAGGCGCAGTCGGCTCTGCTGTCTGTGAAACACTGTCTGAAAATTATCCGGTAAAAGTCACCAGAATAGGTATTTCTGATGAATTCGGACAGAGCGGAGAGCAAAGAGAGCTTATGAAGCACTACAGACTTACGGGCGGGTGCCTTGCAGAGAGGATATTAGAGGTCTTATGATACAGCTTAGAGGTGTAACAAAACGATACAAAAATAACTATGCGCTTAAAAATATAAATCTGGATATTCTCTCCGGTGAATTTGTTTTTATTACCGGCGCATCAGGTGCCGGAAAATCAACACTGATGAAGCTTCTTTACAGAGAAGAAGTTCCGACTACAGGCAGCGTAATGATTGGAAACATAAATATTGCAGACCTTGATGCCGAAGAAGTCCCAAACCTGAGACGCTGCATGGGTATAGTTTTTCAGGATTATAAGCTTTTGACAAACCAGAGCGTATATGACAACTGCGCTTATGTCATAAGGACTCTCGGAATGAGCTCGAAAGAGATTGAGGCAAGGGTGACAGGTGCACTGAAGGTGGTCGGGCTGGTAAATAAAATGAAAGCTAAACCCTCGGAGCTGTCCGGAGGCGAACAGCAAAGAGTCAGTATTGCACGTGCGATAGTAAACGGGCCGCCGCTTCTTATTGCAGACGAGCCTACAGGAAACCTTGACCCGAAAAACTCTATGGAAATTATGCAAATTCTCGAGCAGATAAACGAAAAGGGCATAACAGTTCTTGTGTCTACGCATGACCATGCAATGGTTGATTATTTCAGAAAAAGAGTTTTGACCCTTGATAACGGCCAAATTATTAGAGATGTACAAGCAGGTACCTATGAGTGATACTAAAAGCAGAATAAAAAAGCAGGTTAAATCCCGTATACCAAAAGACTGGCTCAGGGAATTGAGAATTATTTACCGTATAGGTCTTGAAACTATCAACGGAATAAAAAGAACAGGATGGATAAATCTGGCTATTGTGACCACAATGGCTGCAATCCTGACTATATTCGGCGCACTTTTTAGAACAACAATGTCTTTGAACTCCTTTGTCACCGAGCTCGGCAATGTTCTGGAAATCTCAGTGTATCTGAAAGACAGTGCAAAGCCGGAAGAAATTTCTGAAAAAATAAAAACCATTGAGCACGTTGAGCGTGTAAAAATTATCCCGAAGGAAAAATCCTGGAATGATTTAAAAAGAGAAATAGATGTTCCTGATTTTTCAAATCCGCTTCCGGATACGCTTCATGTAAAAGTTGATAAACCGGAAAATATTGAAAGTGTGTTCGGGGTAATAAAAAAATATGACTCTGTTGAGGATATGACATACGCACAGGATATCGCAAAGAAAATGCAGATGTTCAACAATGTTGTGCATACAGTTACGCTTGTAGTTGTTATACTGGTTGCAATTTTGACAATTACGATAATTAATAATACAATACAATTAGTTATACAATCACGAAAAGAAGAGATAGAAATTATGAGGCTTATGGGCGTGAGTAACTGGTATATCAAAATACCTCTTATATTGCAGGGTGCAATATATGGATTTACAGGTGCGCTCATAGCTCTTTTGCCGATGAATACCGTTAATAACGGGCTTTTACGTGTGCACGAATTTTTCGTCGTCCCCAGCCCGCTTCTGGCTAATAATGCGGTCATCCTCGCCATGTTTATACTGGCAGTCGGCTTTGGAGCAGGCGGAAGCTTTTTATCAATAAAGAAACACTTACAGGTATAAATTATGGCTAAAAATGCATTAGAACTAATCGAAACAATGAAAGATCTGCCGGCTATGCCGACAGTAATAGTAAAAGCACTTGGTATAATTAAAAATGATTCATCAGGTACAAAAGAACTCGGTGAAATTATGGCATATGACCAGGCACTTACCTCACAGGTTCTTAAACTGGTAAATTCCGCCTATTACGGGTTTGCACAGGAGATTACATCTATAAACAAAGCACTTGCACTCCTTGGCATGAACCAGACAAGAAATATAATTATAGCGGTAGCAATGAAGCCGATGCTTACCTCTCAGGGCGGCAAAGAGTTGTGGAAACATGCACTGAAAACAGGAGTTGCGTGCGAGCACATAGCTTCTGAAACAGATGCCGCAGACGCTGGTGATGCGTTCACAATAGGCTTTTTGCACGATATCGGCAAAATTGTACTAAATATTTTTGATACAATGACTTATCAAAAGGTTAAATTTGATGTACAAAACGGAGCTGATATTATTGAAGCAGAAGAAGAGGCTTTCGGGGTAAATCATGCTGATTTAGGTTTTCAGCTTGCAAAAAAATGGAAACTTTCAGTTTTGCTTGCAAACTGTATCAAGTATCACCACGATCCGCTTGCTTCTTCCATGCCAAAAGTCAGCTGCCTGACACATATAGGCGACCAGATGGCGCAGGATACACCGGAAATACCTGAAATTGATCCGGAAATACTCGAAAATTTCGGAATAACAATGGAGAGACTTAACGAATTTAAAGATGCAATTGATGAAAAAACAAATGCATTGTTTATGTCACTAAAAGCTTAATTAGTATTACAGAGAAAGAAGGCTGATTTGAAAAAGATATTAGCATTTACCCTGGCAGAAGTTCTGTTATCGATGACAATTATCGGGATTATTGCTGCGTTGACTATTCCAACGCTTAAGAAGAGTACTGACTCTAAAGAATTTCTTGCAGGCGCACAAAAAGCATATGCAACAATTGCCCAGACAACAACTCTTCTTGAAACAGAAAACGGCCCGCTCCAATTCTGGAGATGGAGCAGTGACACGGCTATCGGAGATATGTACGCAAATAAAATGAACACTGTACAAAACTGTCAGAAGGGCGGCGGTTGTTTCAAAGCTGATTATCAGACATATACTCTCGGCGGTTCAACCGGCTCAAACTATAACGGCGGGTCTACATACACCTTTGCAACAGCAGATGGTATGGTCTGGATATATGAAAAAGTCGGAACTTATAACAGACAAACCCGTAAATGTTCGGGGTCGGAAGGAAATTACATAAAAAACACCTGCGGTGTGTTCCGTGTTGATACAAACGGTTCTGACGAGCCAAACACAATTGGTGTAGACCTTGTTTGCTTCCAAATCAGGGCTGACGGAGTTTACCCCTGCGGCGGCGGTGAAGATGCAACAGAAATTGACTGCACGGAAAATGCGTCCAGCGGCTGGGGATGTTCTGCAAAAATGATTAGAGAAAGTAATCTTGATTGGTATTAATTTGCTTTTACACTAAAAATTGATGTTAAGATAGGAAAACAAAAAAAACAGGTTCAAATGAACCTGTTTTTTAGTATATTGAGTTTAAATAAATTAATACTGCTCTATCATTTCAAAAGGTCTTTCTTCAACTTTTGATGTAATATTGTCTATCCGGCCTCTTTTTAATTCGGAAAAAGAAGCTTTATTAGAATAAAATGCTTTTTTCAAAAACTCATAAGCGACCTTCGGATCGCATTTTTCGCCGCATGTAAATAAATCAACAGCAGCATATCCGAGTTCCGGCCATGTATGGATAGCCAGATGACTTTCTGCGATGATGACAACACCGCTTACACCGTGCGGACTGAACATATGAAAGCATTTCTGAACTATTGTTGCGCCGCACTCCAGTGCCGCATCTATCATCAACTTTTCAATTTTTTCTGAATTGTTCAGAATATTCGGATCACATTCAAAAAACTCCGCCAGTACATGCTGCCCGAGATATTTCGGTTTTGAGGCTGTTACGGGATTTTCAAAAGTCATTGATTTTGCCAATTTGTTTGCTCCTTTTCTATTTTTTACTTTCACATGTTATCAGTGTAGTTTTCACAATCAAAAACATAATACTATAAAAATAAAAAAAAATAATAATTGCCCGAAATTTTTTCTTTTTTTTTAAAATATGGATGAAAAATCTTGTTTTGTTTATTATAATGTAGAAAAATAAAGGGGTTTATAATGAAAAGAACAATATTATTATTGTTAACTTTTTTTACAATATCAAATTTAATTTGTGATAAAGCATTCGCTGTCGCTAAAAATACAATAAAAAGCGCAGAAAAAATTAATAAAACACAATCAACATCAGCGAAAAATTTTTATAAAAGTTATGAAAAATACGTTGTTAGTGTAGAAACAGAATGCGAGCTGACATCGTACGGTATACAGGTGATGAACGGCGGATATGTGCTCGTGCCTGCTGAAACTGTCGACGGAACAAAAGATATAAAAATAAAAACACGAACAGGCGGAAGGTTTAACGCAAAATTAATCGGTATTGATTATTATCACAATCTTGCGCTGCTCAGAGTGCCAGCATTTTATGGAAGAAGGACTGAATATCTGACTCTAAAAGTGGCAAATATTCCGGAAAAAAATGAAAAACTTATAATTCTTCCAGAAAAAATGAACAATAATGACTTGAAATTCGTTAAAATAATAGAGACCGGTAAAAGAATTAAAATAGACAAGGAAGAGTCTTATTTTGGTTTGATAGAAACAGATGGCAGTCTGAAGTATGAAAATTCAGGTGCGCCTGTTTTAAATCAAAAAGGTGAAATGGTCGGTATGGCAATGAGTTTTGAAAAGAAAAACAAGGATTACACGGGTAAAATTTATGTTATGCCCGTGAATACAATGATAAAAGCAATGAATGAACTAAAACTGTACGGACGTAAAAGAGAACCATACAGCGGTATAAAAAAAATAGTGCCGTTGAAAAGAAAATTTATGGTAGAAAAGCTTCAACTTCCGAATGAATACTGCTATGTTATAGAGAAGATAAAAAATAATTCTCCGGCAAGCAACGCAGGTTTCAGGAAGGGAATAGGACTTTTAAAAACAGGATATACATACGGTCTGCAGGGTGATATTATAGTTACGATTGATAATCTTGTATTTGAAACAGCAGATGAGCTTTTCTACTATATAAACAGCAAATTCACCGGCGACATAATTACCTTCGGATTGTTTAGATCTGGAATGAAAAATATTGTTAAACTTCCTCTCAAGCTTGGAGAAAAATATGAATAAAATACTTGTAATAGACGATGACGCAGCAATTAATGAACTTATAAAAATAAATTTACAACTGTTCGGATACGACGTAATAACCGCATCGGACGGCATTAAGGGTTTTGCTCTGGTAAAGCAGGAAAAACCTGATCTGGTCATTCTTGATGTCATGATGCCGGAGGTTGACGGCTATACTGTAGCAAAACGCATCAGGGAAAATCCGGATACCAAAAGCCTCCCTATTCTAATGCTGACAGCACTCGGCATGGTCGGAGATAAAGTAAAAGGGTTCGACATTGGTGTCGATGACTACCTTGTCAAACCGTTTGAAATGGAGGAGCTGCGTGTAAGAGTCCGTGCTCTTCTCAAAAGAAATCACTCAATACCTGAATCTCTGGCAACAAAAGAAATCCTCACAGTTGGTGATATTACCCTTATTCCAGAGACTTATTCTGTTAAAATCGGCGAAAAAACAGCAAAACTCACGCCGATTGAATACGATATTTTAAACCTGCTTGTACAAAACCATGAAAATATGGTATCATCATCAAAGTTTTTACAGGAAATATGGGGCTATTCCCCTAATGATGATGTTGAAACAATAAGGGTGCATATAAGACATTTAAGAACAAAAATAAAAAAAATATCTAATAATAAAGAATACATAGAAACTATATACGGCGGCGGATACAGACTCCTTCCCTGCGGAAAAGAGAAAACCGGCCCGCTAAAATAAGAGAAAAGGAGAAAACCATGAAAAAACTTTCAGCACTATTGCTCGCTTCAGCATTTATTTTCTCGGCTACTGTTTCTTATGCAGCCACTTCTTATGAAGAATATGCAAAAAAAAGACAGGCACGGGAAGAAAAAGTCCTGAACAAAATTGATGCAATTACCAAGAAAAACGAAGAAAACAAAGCAAAAATTAAGGAAGCACAAAAACAAAGAGAAGAAGCAAGAAAAAAACAACAGGAAGAAATCAAAAAAAGACAGGAAGCAAGAGAAGCTGCAATTAAAAAACAGCAGCGTGAGGCCAAAAAAAGACAGGAAGCCAGAAAAGAAAGCATACAAAATCTGAAAGATTCTTTTAAATTCTAATAACAGGAGAAGGAAGCAGCTGCTTCCTTCTCTTTTTTACGCTTAATAACTGCTAAAATGCAGAATATTAACTGCCGCAGCCCTCATTATTTGTGAATTATTAATATCGTTTATATTAATAATTTTTTTTGTTTTTTTTGCAAAATTTTTACCACCCTCAAAACCCTTATCAGACAAGCACAAAGACCGGAATAATTTACAAGTTTTTTTCAATAATATTCATCATTTTTCTAGCTTAGCCTTTTTGTGCCAAGGCTTTTGCGAAAATTTGTTTTTCTTGTAAACAAGAATATAACAAGAATTAATAGACTATAGTATATAATAGTATTCTTGTTATATATGAAAAAAAATCCAAAAAAATTATGCCTGAAACATAGACACTGACAGGCTTTTAAGGGTGGTAAAAGATTTTTTGGAAGTAAAAACAGTCCGTAATCCTATCATATCAAGGTTTTTAAACATTTTTTAGATATTAAGATATGTAAACAAAATTGCATTTTTTAAATACTTTAAAATAAAAAATTTTTTAATTATATATGGACAAAGTAAACACTGACCATGCAATATTTATTAATATAAAAAATCAGGAAAATATATGGATAGCAGCAAAAAAAAGGTTTTTATAATAAAATCGGATACACAGGACGGACATTTCGAAGTGACGAGTGCTGAAATAGCAGCCAGCTCAGATATAGAATATTTTTTACAGACAAATAAAATCCCGTATTTAATAAATGATGTGCATTCTGCAGGACGTTTCATTGAATACAGGCTTCCCGACCATTTTATATTGCAATATGATATGTGGACGGGAAGATGCGAATTTTTTAACCGTACTACCGGAGAACGGCTTCATTACAGAGAAAGTTAAGTAATGTAACTTTTTAAAATCCCTCCGGATAAAAAATATGCCATCCTGTTTTAAAATAAAAAAAAACAGGCTATCAAAATTGAAAATCTATCCGTTACTATCACAATTCAGACATAATCATTTAAGACAGCCTTTCGGTGTCTATAATATCTGTCTCTTTGATAACGGAAGACATGGAGACGATGTACGAAATTTTGCCAGGACTGTACTGCCACCTGATACAAATTTGAAGCAGATTAATGTTGAACAAAATCCGAATGAACCGGACTTGAAACAGGTAGACGGACTCTTACATGCCATGCATAAAATAAATGATTTGCCACCGGAACAAAGACCTGATTATCTTCTTATACCCGTACTTATCGGTGTACCTCTTTTGAACCTTACAGACCAGATGAGAGCTGTCTGCGGAGGTGATGTCTACCTTACACCTGAAAATATAAAAGAAAACAAACCGAAGGTTCTTGATTTTTTGAAAAAAATCAGCGAAGAACCGGAAAAACACAGAAAATACATAGATTATCTTGACCCTCTGGGACTAAAAATTGAATATACTTATCCGCTTCTGGTGGAAATAAAAAAAGCAAAACAAAACGGAATCAGGGTATACATACCTGCCGGTCATCCTGAATACCAGTCAATTAAATATCTGACTGAACGTGATAATCTAAAGCCCGAGCTCTACCACTACCTCAGCACAGGTGAAGATACCGGCGGACGGATAAAACAGATTTCGGATTACATAAAACAAAATAACTGGTACGAGTTTAATCTTCTGGAACTTGCTGACGCTGAGATAATAAAACTTCTCGATGCAGACGGAAAACAGCATCTTTATTCAAGTTATGATAATCTTGAGACAAACGCAAAACGTGGAATTTATAATTTTTATCCTGTGAGAAAAAATGGTAAAATAGCCGGTTACAGCTTTACTGACAAAATAACCGTGCAGTATCCGGAATCGGGTTATATGCAAAGACTTTCCGCACTGACAAAATATGTCGGGTTAAAAAAAGAAGAGGTGCTTGCAGACAGAAGCGAGCTTGAAAGTTTTAAAAATTACCTGAAAAATCAAGAATACGGCGACAATACAGATTTTAAAAACAAACTTTTTAAAATCGAAGATGTATTTGATGAGAATACAATAAATCAAAATAAATTGCGTTTGAAGGGTAAATTTGTAGATTCATCTTTGCAGCTGTATTTCGATGTTAACAATCAGGATGAAATTATTTTTAAAAACTGCGACTATGAGAGAAGCGGACGCCCCAGCGTAAAATCAATGTTCGGCGCATGCTTCAGCACCTGTAATGCACTGGCGGATGAGATAAAAGACACTGAATCAATCGCTGCAAAAACAGAGGACAGCGTGTACAAAAGCTATTTAAAGCTTGCGGAGTATAATGAAAGATATGGCAAAGGAGAACTTGCGATGGAGCTTTATCAAAGAGCACTGGATTACAAAAAACAACAATTATTGTTAAGAAATGTTAAGAAAAACGATCTTTCGATTTTTATAAAAGATGAACTAAATCTTGCGAAAACCTGCAACAGTATTAAAAAATACGAAGAGGCAGAAAAACATTACAAAAAAGCAGCTGAAATTGCTATGCAAAATAATTCAACAAGTGATATAATAAAATTGGAGTGCATAAGCGGACTGGGACAAACACTTTTCAATCTTGGGAAAATAAATGAAGCAAATCAGTTAATTGATTTGGCAATGGAAACATCAAATAAAAAAACCAGCCCTTTTGCAATTTCTGCCGGTGCACAAACACCTAAAGCCAGCGTCATTTAAAACTCACCGGCTGTAACAAACCTATCTGTGTCATTAAATATATGTGTGATTGTGTAAAATAAGGGATAAAGTGAGAATGAGAATTAGCGGGCTCGGGTTTAATAACCCACGATATGTGCACAAATACTATACAGATGCACATGTTCATACAGGAAAACTGCATACCGATGAATACATCAAAGGCGCAAAATACGAACTCGAAAATATTTTTAACGACAGCATCCAGATTGCGAACAAAAATCAGAATCAGTTCTGGAATGCGTCTGATATTATAATTTCTGATGCCGACTGTCTAAACATTCTGGAAGGACGCCCCAGTGCTGACGAGTTCAATGGAAACAAAAGGCTGCTTGAAAAATTTAATATAATAAAACCCGAAAAACCTATACTGAACTATAATCCCTCCCCCATTGACAGAATAGTCCGTCCTTTAGCTGTATGCGAGACAGGGTACGGTAATGCTTCTGAAATAGAAAAATTGATGGGTCTGTACCATGACAAATTTTACGGGTTGAAATTCCATCCCGAAATTTTCAGAATGTCTGTGACGGACAATTATGACACTTATTTGCCGTACATGAAAATTGCGCAAAAATATAACAAGCCCTCGCTTTTTCATTCTGACAATAAAAACTCTGTATTTTCATCACCGTCCAGAATGTATGAGTTTGCAAAACGTTTAAAAACTGACGGGATAAATACCCCTGTTATAATGGGACATATGGGCATGGGCTCAAAAGCAGACAACTATGCCGGTCTGCAGGTACTCATAGAAGCTGCAAAAAACAGGGATGCTAACCTTTATGCAGATACTGCATGGGTTGATGAAGATGTTTTGATAGAGGGATTGAGACGTCTGAAAAAGGAAACAAAAGACGGTATAAACAGGATAGTTTTCGGCACGGATGCGCCGCTTGGCAAACAGGGTGAAAATGCACGCTCCTCATACATTGGAAGAATTCAGCGTATTCAGGCAAAAATCAGAGCGGATAGAGAGCTTTCTCCATTTGCCGACGAAATTATAGAAAAACTGTTCAGTAAAAATGCAGCAAAACTCTTCAACATAAAACACATAACAGCCAGAGCTGCAAAAAGCAAAAATAAACTGATTTCTGCAGCAGCTGCTATTAGTGCGGCTGCAGGCGGGGCGGCAGCAATTGTTACGGGCTGTAAAAACAACACCGGCGGACTGTCCAGAGTCGTATAAAATCTGCCGTATAAAACGCCGAATGCAATTTAGGCGGAATCAACGTCTGTCCGGTTTTACAATTTGGACATTTCTTGTTTCGGAAAATTCACAACGTGCATCTTTGAGTTTTTCTCTGATGTCTTCATCAAGACTCAGGCTTGATGCGAGCCTGTCCACAAATCCGTTATTAAGCTTTACGGCTTTCGGTAGTGCACCTATTTCATCGAGAATATCTTTTATCTTAACAAAGTCGTACCCAAAACTCTGCTTTGACTGGTATACCAGCGTTTCTCCCGTTACAGCCGTAACCGGTTCTCCACCCTCTTCGAAATATATTTTAAAAATGGATTTTAAATCCTGAAGCTCTGACTGCATAGTTTGAACAGCCTGCTGTATACGGATATAACGTTCAAAAAGATACTCAATATTTTCAGTCTGCTTAAGCTGCCAGTTATATTTCTGGTCATAAAGCTTTTTAAGTCCGGGATATGCCCGGGCAAGCCCCATTGTATCAGCCATTGCACGATGCCGTGTGTCGAACTTTACATTGAATTTATTCATCAGATTTTCAAGTCCGTGTGACTCCAAATCAGGATAGACTTCTTTAAAAAGCAGCTGGGAATCTATCCTCGGGTTTGAGATAGGTTTATTATAGAGACGCTTTGCGGCCTCATTTAAGAAGTTGTAGTCAAATATTGCGTTGTGCGCAACTATCGGATAATCCCCGATGAATGCGAGAATATCAGGCATAACATCCTCTTCAGCCGGAGCGTCTGCCACCATCTCCTGCGTAATCCCGTGCACTGCCATGCTCGATTTTCTGATATGCTGTTTCGGATTAATAAGCGTTTCGTATTTTGCTTTTATTTTTCCGTTTTCCAGCCGCACTGCAGCAAATTCAATCATTCTCTCTTTTGTATAATCAAGCCCTGTTGTCTCAACATCGAGCACTATTTCAATAATTTTCTTTCTTGGCATTTTATTATATTCCTCTTTTTAATATTATCATAAACAGTAAACTGTTAGCTAATTTGAAAAATTTGTTTAACATTCAAAATGGAATTGTAAGAAATTAGCACCCCGAAACCCAATCTATTATTTAAAAAGCGAAATATAACAGCTAAAACTTGATTTTTGTTTTTTTTGTAATATTATAATTAGAAAGAGCAGAGAAATTATTCTCACTTTGGACTAAATCGAATGTCAAAACGATTGAACACAAAGCTGCTCACGGGGAAAACTTCCCCGGGTGTTAATATCTAACCCCGTATACGTTACAAAACAGAGGATTTTCATTTGATTAGAAAGTTACTGACACTAACCTTACTACTCATGTTATGCATTATTGCAAGTCCACAAAGAGCAAACTCAGCACCGGCATCGAAAGTTACAGTGAAGGAATACATTGTTAAACATTCGATTGAAATGGGCATTGACCCCGCTTTGGGCTTAAGCATAGCAAAAATGGAGTCAGGTTTTGTCCACGAAAAAAGAAGTCCCTACGGTGCTGTGGGTGTTTTTCAGCTGCTGCCCTCAACTGCCAGAAGAATAGGCTACAATCCCTATTCCCTCTCGGGCAACATTCAGGGCGGACTTGCTTATTACAAAATGATGTACAAAATGTTCGGTTCTATGGAGCTTGCGCTTGCCGCATACAACGCAGGGCCGGGTAACGTAAGCAAGTATAAAGGAATTCCGCCTTTTGCTGAAACGAAAAGATTCGTAAGCGGTATCATGGACGAATACCGCCAGCAGAAAGCTAATCCGGATCCGGCGATTGCTAAATACCAGAAAAACAGCAATCCGTCTCTTATGATAGACCGCTCTGCAAATGTATTAAAGCAGGTTAACAACGAATATTGTATAACAGACCTGCCGTTTGTTACGCTTAGCGAATCTATTTAGAGAAATTTCATCTTCTTTAAAACCAAAAGGACCGCATAACCTGCGGTCTTTTCTTTTATATGAGAATAAATTTGTAAATTTTTTTGAATATATTTGTACAAAGTACACTATTTAATTTAGAATATAATAGGTAATTCTCATGCACTGCTGTACACAGCAGAATAAACACGGATAAAATTAAAACGGGACAGATTAGATGTTCAAAGAAACAAAAACTCACGAGGTCACAACAGACGTAGTTATTTTTACAATAAAAGACGGAAAGCTCAAAGTTCTTCTGGTCAAACGTGCGCATGAACCGTTTAAAGGGAAATGGGCAATTCCCGGGGGCTTTATCCGCATATCTGAAACAATAGACGCAGCTGCTCTGCGTATTTTAAAAGAAAAAACAAACGTGCAGAATATCTACCTTGAACAGCTCTACACATTCGGTGATCCGCTGAGACACCCGACGGCAAGGGTTATTACCTGTGCATATTTTGCGCTTATACGTTCGGATGATATAGTTCTTTCTTTTGAGGACAACTCTGAAATTACAGAGGTTGAATGGCACCCTGTCTATGAACTGCCTCCTCTCGCTTTTGACCACAAAGAAATCATCGAATATTCACTGAAGAGAGTCAGAGAGAGACTGGAATTCTGTCCGATTGCATTCCAGCTTTTGCCTGAAAAATTTACACTCACTGAATTACAAAAATCTTATGAGCTTATTCTGGACAAAAAGTTGGATAAACGAAATTTCAGAAAGAAATTTCTTGCGCTGTCTATTTTAAAAGAGCTTGATGAATGCACAAAATCTGGTTCCAAAAGACCTGCAAGACTTTATTCTTTTAACGAAATTACACTAAATTCAAAAAGAGGACATTTCTTCTCATAGAAATGAGCCTATCATACTTCTAGAAACAAATACAACGGGAGCCTTGTCCGGCTCCTATTTTTTTACACATACGAAAAACGGGAGTCGTAACATGCTCCCGTTTTTCTATGCTTTGCAATAATTAGCTAAATACTATTTCATCATTTTTTGCATCTATTTTAATAGTGCACCCTTCTTTAAATTTTCCGGACAGAATGTCTTTAGCAAGAGGGTTTTCAACCATCTGGCGGATAGTCCTTTTGAGCGGACGTGCACCGTATACGGGATTAAATCCTCTGGTTGCAAGTAATTCTTTTGCGTCCTCCGTTATTTCAAGTTTTATTTCTTTGTCTGCAAACAGTTTTCTTAAGCCGGTGAAATAAATATCTACAATCTGTGACAGCTGGTTCAGTGTCAGAGCTTTGAAGAATATTATTTCATCAATTCTGTTGAGAAATTCAGGTTTGAACTGTGCTTTCATAAGCTCCATGACCTTTTCTTTTGTATCATTGAACTCATTGTCAGATATCATTGAGTTTATACTGTTTTCCAGAATAATAGAACTGCCGATATTGCTTGTCATAATAATCAGAGTGTTCTTAAAATCAACAGTTCTGCCTTTAGAATCAGTAAGACGTCCGTCATCAAGTATCTGGAGCATTATATTAAACACATCGGGGTGTGCCTTTTCAATTTCATCGAACAGTATGACAGAATAAGGTTTTCTTCTGACCGCTTCTGTCAGCTGTCCACCTTCGTCATAGCCAACATATCCGGGAGGTGCGCCGACGAGTCTTGCAACAGAATGTTTTTCCATATATTCGGACATATCAATACGTATCAGCGCATCTTCATCATTAAACAGAAATTCTGCCAGTGATTTTGCGAGTTCTGTTTTTCCGACACCTGTCGGACCTAGGAATATAAAAGAACCGATTGGTCTTTTAGGATCCTTTAGACCGGAACGGGCACGACGTATTGCGTCAGACACTGTATTCACTGCTTCATCCTGCCCGATAACACGTTTGTGAAGATAGTCCTCCATTCTTAAAAGCTTCATCATTTCGCTCTCAACAAGCCTTGAGACTTCAATACCTGTCCATTTGCTGACAATTTCAGCTATATCATCCTCATCGACTTCTTCTTTTAAGAGGGTATGTTTTATATTCTTTTCACCCTTCTGGGCAGCCTGCAGCTGTTTTTGGAGTTCAATCAGCCGTCCATATTTCAGCTCTGCCGCTTTTTCCAGATCTGTGTCACGTTCAGCTTTTTCTATCTGTACTTTGACCTTTTCAATTTCTTCTTTTAGCTGTGCCTCATTTGTGATTGTGCTCTTTTCTGCTTCCCACTGGGTTTTTAGCACAGAAATCTTTCCGTCCAGCTCGTCTATTAATTTTGTCAGGGCAGCGATTTTGTTAGTATTTTCATCTGACGCATCTTCTTTCTTTATTGCCTGTCTTTCAATTTCTAGCTGCATTTTTTGCCTTACCAGCGAATCAAGTTCCTCTGGCATTGAATCTATTTCTATTCTCAAGGACGATGCAGCTTCATCAATAAGGTCAATAGCCTTGTCCGGAAGAAATCTGTCTGTAATATATCTGTCTGAGAGTTTTGCAGCGGCAACGAGAGCAGCATCCTTTATACGTATGCCGTGATGAACCTCATAGCGTTCTTTTAGTCCCCTTAAAATGCTTATTGTGTCTTCTACAGACGGTTCGTTAACCATAACGGGCTGAAACCGTCTTTCCAGTGCAGGGTCTTTTTCAATGTATTTTCTGTATTCATTGATAGTTGTAGCACCGACAGTTCTTAATACACCTCTGGCAAGAAGCGGCTTCAAGAGATTTCCTGCGTCCATGGAGCCTTCTGTTGCACCTGCACCCACTACTGTATGCAGCTCATCAATAAACAGAACTATCTCGCCGTCTGATGCCTCAACCTCTTTTAATACTGCTTTGAGTCTTTCTTCAAACTCGCCTCTGAATTTTGCACCTGCAACAAGTGCTCCCATATCGAGTGCAATAAGCTGGGTATTTTTCAGACTTTCGGGAACATCCCCCCTGATAATTCGCTGCGCAAGTCCTTCTACAATTGCAGTTTTTCCGACACCCGGCTCGCCAATCAAAACCGGATTGTTTTTTGTTCGTCTATTCAACACCTGAATAATTCTTCTGACCTCCTCGTCCCTGCCGATTACAGGGTCGAGTTTGCCTCTTCTTGCAAGGTCAGTTAAATTCGTTGAATATTTTTCAAGTGCTTTATAATTTTCTTCTGAATCTTTAGAATCCACTTTATTATGCCCCCTTATCTTTTTCATTGCGTTTAGAATTTTGTCTTTTGTTACGTTAAACCTGTCAAATAACGTCTTAATTTGTGTATTTTGAAGTTCAGTAACAGCAAGCAGTATGTGCTCAATGCTTATAAACGAATCCTTGAGCGCATCCGCCTGTTCTTTTGCTATGTCAAAGAGCTTAATGGTATCCGAGGAAAGATAGAGCTGTTGAGTAGAAACAGGACTGCTGACAGTCGGCCTGTTATTTACAAGTGACATCAGTGCGTCACGAAAGTCCGGATTTAGCAGCTTTAGTTCACTTAAGCAGTCTTTTGAAATCCCGTCTCTGTCCTCCTCCATTGCCAGCACTATATGCTCGGGCTCCATTTGTGTATTCCGGAATTTTGACATAAGCTGCTGGGCCGAAAAAAGAATTTCCTGTGCATTATTTGTCAGTCTGTTAAAGTCTATCATATGTTTACTCCGTTGTAATCTGCCTTTTAGTTTGTATTATGTGTATTATTTTTTTACACGTAACTTATATTTACATTTTAAGAACACTTTTTGAAAAATCACTAAAAATTAATCTTTAATTAATTATTACTTTTAGAATTTTCAACTTATCAAAAACATGACGTAATTTATCAAGTTTGCAGGAATGCAGGAGAGTACGTCCTATTATGTATGCACTTATTACTGCAGAAAAGGAATACTATGAAGCAATCCAGAATATAGATGTTCTCGTTTGTATTTCCAGAGATGATCCCGATCCGAATGTCGTGACAGAAGCGTCAATGTTTTCTGTTCCGTCAATAGTCTCAGAGTCTGTAGGTCAGGCACCGTATATTGAACAGTACAAAAACGGCATTGTTATCCCGACAGACGACCCGGTTGCTTTAAAAAATGAATTTGTAAAACTTATTGATAATCCTCAATTGATAAAAGACATGGAGCAGAATGCAGATTATATATACAAAAATTTCTATACACCTGATATCTTTATTAAAAAACTTAATAAAATTTTAAATGCACAGTCTGCAGAGAATATATATTTATAACAGAAATTTTGTATATATTTCGTGAGAAATGTAAAGAAAATTTTACATAAAAATTATTTTTTTTCGTTAAAAGGGCAATTTTTCGCACAAAAATGTTTTTATTTTATTGTACGAGGAAAAAACACGAGAGGACCGAGAAAATGGGCTACGCAATTTTCACAGCACGAAAATTGATGTTGACTAATCGCTTAAGCCAGTTAAATTTCAGGATTATGCAATTAAGTCAGCAGCAGCAGACGCTTTCACAGGCGGCCGGCGATTTTCAACGTGCAATGTCAGCCCAGAAAGCCTATTTTAACAATTTAGGCAATCAGCAGATGAATATATTCATGGGTATGCTTCAAGGCGGTCAGTTTAACTCTAATGGAAATAATGCTAATGTAAACAGTATATTTCAACAAATTCAGGAACAAATACAAAAAACTTACATGACTAATTCATATTTTGACTTTATGTCTCAGGCGAGAATGCAGAATATTAAAAATATTGAAGATCAGATTGAACAGGAAATGAAAACACTGGAAACACAACAAAAAGCAGTATCGACTGAACTTAAATCAGTCGAAGATGCTGAATCAAAAGCAATTGAGAATGCAGCACCGAAATTCGCATAAGGGGTTAATAAACTATAAAACGGAAAACACCGGTTTAAAAAAGCCGGTGTTTTTTCTTAACCGGCAGAAAATATAAAACATTCAATGACATGCTGAATAAGATTTGACTCATATTTAAGATTACATTTTATGCCCGAAATTCGACAGACTCAAACGAATACAACAGTTAATCGGTTGCAAAATAGCGGTGCATATAAAATACTACATAAAATCTCAAAAATAAAATTTACAAAAAAAAATGTTTGTATTAGTATTAAAAGGTACATAAATGACAATTAAATAGTGCGTGCCTGTAGCCCGGCTGCTAAGCAAGCGTAAAGCTTGCGTTTTAGATAAAGTTTGGCTGCCAAACGCGAAGATGACAATTAAATAGTGCGTGCCTGTAGCCCAGCTGCTAAGCAAGCGTAAAGCTTGCGTTTTAGATAAAGTTTGGCTGCCAGATGCGAAGATGACAATTAAATAGTGCGTGCCTGTAGCCCAGCTGGATAGAGCGTTTGGCTACGAACCAAAAGGTCGGGGGTTCGAATCCCTCCAGGCACGTTTTTTTATTTTTATATTGTTTAAAAAAAGGGATTCTTCACCCCTGTATTTTGCTGTGCAAAATACGGGGGTTCTACCTCTCGCAAAACAATTCACAGGATTGTTTTGCTCGGCAGAGTCTCTGTAATTTTTCATGCAGTTTGACTAATTTTCACAGTTAGTTTGATTTTAACATATGCCCCAGGTTGGAAACGAACCAAAAATGTTTGAGAATATATGCAATGAATTATTAATTCATCTATGTCATTGTGAGTATAAACTATTTCTCACAATATTTCAAGTCTATTTAAAAAATTGTTAGAAATAGAAAAAAATGAGTTAAGACTGATCATTATATGATTACAAATAAAATTTTTAGAAGTTGAGAAAAGTTGCAGAATTAAAAATCTTTATAATATAATATGTTTATCAGGAATAGCAATGAATAAAGATGTGATAATACAAAACATTAAACCATATTTAAATTCCAAAAAAGAACTTTTGTATTCTGATTTTGATAACATTTTTTCTTGCCTTGAACTCAAAGAACAATATGAAGTATGTGATTTTTTATCTTCTTTAGAAATTAGATTTGTAGACGAAAAAAGTACGGACGATACTTATATTGATTCATTTAATATTCAAAATGTACCCAAAAAAACGATTGTTATTACAAAAGATAAATATCCTAATTGTAATAAAAAATTAATTAATGCTCAAAAATGCACTACTAAAACAAATAGATTTTCAAATGAATCTAATGAATATTTAGCTGAATTGTATCAAAAAACAAACGATAATCGAGTACTACAAATTTTAATAAACAAAAATAAAAATTACTTATTTAAAAAAATTAAACAACAAAGTTATTTCTATAATCATAAATTAGAAGATGAAGATTTATTTCAAATAGCAGCAATGGGATTTATTAAGGGCTGTCAACGATTCGATTCTGCAAAAGGATATAATTTACTAACTTATGTTACATGGTGGGTCAATCAAACCATACAAAGAGAAATCATGGACACAGGTTTTATAATCAGATTACCGGTGCACAAATGGGAAGAAATAAAAAAAATAAGTAGGCAATTTTCAAATTTTAATGATGAATTTGATAATTTTTCTGATGCAGATATAAAAAAATACAAAGATATAATAGTGCTAAAAAAACATTATTTAAATCCTGAATATTTAGATGCTTATATTGGAGAAAAACAAGACATGAGCATTCTTGATACAATTTCAAATAGTGCGAATTTTTTTATAAGTCCAATAAGAAAACCTGAAGAGTATAATATTGAAATTCAACTCAAAGAAATTGTTATCGAATGTTTAAGTTGTTTAGCCACTAAAGAAAGAGATGTTCTTAAACTTCGCTATGGGCTGGATGATGACAATGAAAACGAAAGAACTCTTAATGATATTGGCAAAATATTTGGGGTAACAAGAGAGCGAATTCGCCAAATTGAAGATATAGCAAAAAAGAAATTAAGAATTAAGTTGCAAAAAAAGAAAGTTGATGATTTTTTAGATTACACTTTGCTAGAACCAAAAATTTTTGATAAACAATATTTTTTTAAAAAAAATAATGTTTCATATATTCCAGACATATACACAATTGCTAAAAGAGTTATAAATTGTAATGAAAATACAAACGACTTGGATGTATTATATGAAAATATTGTTGAATGTTTAACACAAAATTCATACAATGAAAACTCATTTTCCTACAATGAAATAATCAATATAATAAAAAAAATAAAAGGAGATAATTATGTTAGAAATAATCAAAAATAAGGCAAAAGACATAACATCTAACTTGTTATCATCAAATAATATGGTAGTATATAGGGGCATTGAAAATGAAGATTTCAACAATATTGATTTACAAGAATTGTTTAATAAAAAACCAACAAAGGGTTGGATGGACTTATGCAATTCCAATAGAAGATTAATTTCCTATGAAGAATTTTTGTATTTTTACAAATTTATAATCGATGAATATGATAATGTCTATATTATAAACAATAATATTTTTAATAATTTTTATCCTTTAAATATAAAAATACCTACTGAAACAAAATTTCAGTTAACAGATTTTTTTGATCATGAAACCGATGATAGTGTATCAGATATTCAGGTTTACGATGGAGAAAAATATACTAAAATATATTCAAATTTAAAGATGATAAATAATTCATTTTGGGTTAGGTATAATGATGAAACCGAGCTTTTTGATCCAAGGATAAAAATTGTCAATTTATTTAATTATGATAGCAATAAACCGTTAGAGATTATTGAAAAAAATAATGAGTATCCAAAAGAAAACATTTTATATCTTCAAGAAACAGAGGATTATTTGTATCTTTTGGATGCTATATTGAATAAGCAAAATATTAATGTAAATATTGATAGTTTTGTAGGCGATAATGAAATTCTTATTAAAAAAATATCCTTATTACAAGAATTATATAAAAATTTTAAAGTATTTAAAATAGAACAAAAAGAACAAAGCATTGAATGCAATCCTGAATTTAGAAAAATTTTAAAGCAATATTGGGGACACAATTCTTTTAGAAAATTAAAAGTATATGACAATGAGGATATAAAAAACGGCATTAAAACAGTTAAGGAAATTTCTCAAGAAGACATTATAATCAATTTAGCAAAACAAGTAGAATCTGTTAGAAAAAATCCAGAATATGACTACTCTGATATGTTTGTAACAGCCCCAACAGGGGCTGGTAAATCAGCAATGTTTTTAATTCCAGCAATTTATCTTGCAGAAAAATATAATTTAGTGACACTTGTAATTTCTCCATTAATTGGTCTTATGAATGACCAAGTTTCAAATTTGGAAAAATTATCATATAAAAGTGCAAAAACTATAAATTCTGACATTTCGCAAGTTGAAAAAGAGGAAATAATGCAAAGTATTAAAGATGGAGAATGTCATATTTTATATTTATCTCCCGAATCTTTACTTGCAAGAAGTGATATATCGCAAATTATTGGTGACAGGAAAATTGGTTTAATAGTCATAGATGAAGCCCATATTGTTACAACTTGGGGTAAACAATTTAGACCGGATTATTGGTATTTAGGTGATTATATAAAAAAACTTAGAAAAAAACAAAAACAAGATCCTGATTCACATCCATTTATAGTTGCAACCTTTACTGCAACAGCTATATATGGTGGTATTGAAGATATGTATACAGAAACGCTCGACAGTTTAAATATGAGAAAACCGATAACATATTTAGGATATGTCAAGCGTGATAATATTGAAATAAAGATTTCTGAATTGGAAACAAAAAAGCAACGAGGGCAATATCAATTAGATAAATTTGAAGCACTATTAAAGACTGTTGATCGTTCAATAATGATGAATAAAAAAACTTTAATTTATTTTCCAAATATTCCTTTAATAGAATCTTTTTATAATTATTGCAAAACTTTTGACAAAGAAAAACAAATAGCAAAATATTATGGACCAATGAGTGGTGAAGATAAAAAAGAAAGTGCAGAATTATTTGGAACAGGAGAAAAACTTGTCATGCTTGCTACTAAAGCTTTTGGCATGGGTATAGATATAAGCGATATTGCTATCGTTTGTCATTTTGCTCCAACAGGAAATGTTTGTGATTATGTTCAAGAAATTGGCAGAGCAGCAAGAGATCCAAAAATACAAGGAGAAGCCATTTATTCTCACATGCGAAACGATTTTCAGCACATTAATAGATTGCATGGTTTATCTACAGTAAAAAAATATCAGCTAATAAAGGTAATCCAAAAAGTTAATGAACTTTTTAATATAAAAATGAATTCTGAAGAATTTTTAAGTTCACATTTATCTAAGAAACGAAATGAAATGTTGGTTGATGCTGAAAATTTTACATACATCTTTGAAGGTCCAAGAGAAACTCCTCAAGAAGAATTAATTGCAAAAGTAAAAACTGCACTTTTATTAATACAAAAAGATTATACATCAAAAATGGGTTTTTCGCCTTTCATGATGCGACCATCAACCCTTTTTGCTCAAGGATATTTTGAAATATCGGATGAAATTATAGATGGATTAACAAAAAGGTATGGCATTAATAATTTTAGATTATGCAACAATACAAGCAATATCTATGTGGTCAATTTGCAAAAAATATGGGAAAAGGATTATAGTAAAAACTTATCATTCCCTAAGTTTAAATTTTTGCTATATACTGCCGACAAGGAGTTAGATAATTATAATATAAATAAAATGATGCCAGTAACTTGTATTCAACTTGATTTTATTGAAGATGAAACTTGTGCCAAGATACAAAATGCCATAGATTACATTTTAAGAAAATCTGTAGACGACGGAACATATTTAAAAGTAGAATATGATAAGAACGAAAAAGATATATTCAAAAATATTTCTAATTATATTAGCAAAAGAGCAAATATAACTTCTTTTAGAGCCACAGGAATTGCAAATATTTTAATTTCAACAATTAAAAATTATATAAGAAATTATAATAACACCATGAATGCAGAAATAATGAAACCAAGGATAACACAAGATGGAATAGAATCATATACATTTAATAGACCTATTGAGAACTTTATTGGTTGGCTATGTAATATGAAAAAGTTTATACATGCAAATGAAAAAGACGGTTTATTATATATTGTTAAAGGTAAAGGAGAAAAAACAGCGAAAGAAATCATAACAGCCCTAGGCTATTTAGAGGCCTTAAACTATGTTAACTTTAAGGCAAGCGGTGGTGTAAATAGTCAAATTTATATCTATATTAACCAAACAAAAACAATGGAAGAGGTTATAAGAAAACCTCAGTATTATAATAATAGGTTGCTTGAAAAAGTTGCACAAAGACACAAAATTTCAGTAGCTATGTTAACATATCTTTATCAAAATAATTTTAAAAGTGATGAAATATGGAATTATATAGAAGATTATTTTTTAGGACAAGTTCCAGAGCAAATTTCTGTTGGAATATAATTAGACAATTTAATAATGTTTTAATTACTGAAATAAAATATTATTTTTATGACTTAAAAAAATATTTCTGAGTTTTAATTTGTTAATAAAAAAGCAATTAGTTTTATTACAAGGCTTGTTGTCATCATTAGATTATTCAAGAAATTTTAAAATAAAAAATAATTAATAATTGTTATAATTTATAAAAACGCATGAAGTAAATCAGCCTCAAACTTTATATAATCAACAACAGGTGTCAAATTATATAATTCTTCAATTTCAGGCTACGTCTTACAAAAATAATCAATAACCACAGCGATGTTATAAATGTTTTTGGACAAATTACTTATTTTATTAAAATCTTCTTGTGAAATAGTCAAACTGCTTAAATTATCCACTTTTATGCCTGCCTTTCTTTATTTCTAGTATCTATCACTCGAAATAAATATAAAATCAAGTCTAAAAATTTGAATAAAGTAGTTTTGGATAGGATAATTTTTCGTCATTTTTTAATATTTGCACAACTGGACTGTACTAAAATAATCAAACTATCAGTACACCTTAAAAACGGTGCTAAACCCAGCTATATGTAAAATAACATAAGAAACTAGAAAAGTAACACATGGATTCAGAATTATCTTTATTCTTATGTTATGATCTAATATTAATTGGCAATTTATTTAATCTT
>CALUTO010000020.1 GCA_944323735.1 Candidatus Gastranaerophilales bacterium | reverse complement strand
ATTTTCCCTATTTTGTAGCGTAACAATAAGGGTTTTGACCCATTTTAAAAAGTTCGAGTTTTGCCTCTTAACCCCCACCATTTTTAAAAGACTACTTCGGTAGTCTTTTTTTGTTGAGAGGCGTCTTACTCCCGACGGGAGTTCTCTTCTCATTTAAAAACTGACATTTAGTCAGTTTTTAAACAAGAGCACTTCTCAACGCCCACTATTTTTAAAAGACTACTTCGGTAGTCTTTTTTTGTTGAGAGGCGTCTTACTCCCGACGGGAGTTCTCTTCTCATTTAAAAACTGACATTTAGTCAGTTTTTAAACAAGAGCACTTCTCAACGCCCACCATTTTAAAAAGAGCCTTCAAAGGCTCTTTTTTTAGTGACTTTTCGCCTCCTTTTAAATTTGCGTGTTAACTATAAGCGTGCTGTCATCCCGAACTTGTTTCGGGATCTTACCAGAAAGTAAGTATAACTACAAATTGGTAAGATGCTGAAATAAATTCAGCATGACAAAATAATTTATTCAAGACAATAGTGGAAATAAATCCAGTGTGACAGCAACATACTTTACCCCTTTCGGGAGCTTACCGGTGTGGTGTGTTATAATTAGCCTATGAACAAAACTTATGCTGTTTATATAATGACTAATTATTCACAAACTTCTTTTTATATCGGAGTAACAGGAAATTTGCAAAAAAGAGTTTGGGAGCATAAAAATAAATTCGTTGAAGGTTTTACTAAAAGATATAATATTGATAGATTAGTATATTATGAATTAACTGATTCTGTAGAAACTGCCTTAAATCGTGAAAAACAATTAAAACGGTGGCATAGAGATTGGAAAATAAATTTGATTAAAGAGATGAATCCTCAATTTAAAGATTTATCAATGGATTGGGAATAAATATTGTCATTCTGAATTTATTTCAGAATCTTACCAGTTTATAGTTATAACATCCATTTGATAAGACCCTGAAACAAGTTCAGGGTGACAATAACTGTCATCCCGAATTTATTTCGGGATCTTACCGATTGGAAATAGAAACTTCAAGTTGGTAAGATCCTGCACTTCGTAAGGACAGGCTCACACAAAATTTTTAAGATCCTGAAACAAGTTCAGGATGACAAAAATTTTGGTTCGCTTTGTCAAACAAGTTCAGGATGACAAAAATTTTGGTTCGCTTTGTCAAACAAGTTCAGGGTGACAAAAATTTTGGTTCGCTTTGTCAAACAAGTTCAGCATGACAGTTTATGTTATTTTCTGATGTAATATATGTTTGTTTAAAAAGTCTATAATATTCTAAAAGTAAGACTGTATCTGACTTTTTGAGTTCTTCAATCAATTCTTTTATGTATCTCAAAAAGTTCAAACTTCGCCGCTTTACCCCCACCATTTTAAATGACTACTTCGGTAGTCTTTTTTTGTTGAGAGGCGTCTTACTCCCGATGGGAGTTCTCTTCTCATTTAAAAACGGACATTTAGTCAGTTTTTAAACAAGAGCTCTTCTCAACGCCCACCATTGCAAACAGAGGGTTTCCGCCCTCTTTTTTTGTGTCTGCTTTCTTTCATGCTCATGAAATGCTCATGAAAATATTCACTCAGGTATATTGCTTGTTAATACCTCTGATGGTAGATAAAAATGTGTGCAGGAGTTATGACCTGTGCTATTGTTCTTTGTGTATTAGCTGCGTTTCGTTCAGTAAAAAAGATTAAGAAACAAAGCAATTTGTTGAGGCATGCATAAATTCTATAATTTGTGAAAAGTATTCAAGAGAGGCAGCACCGTTAATGACTATATCAGCGTCTGATTTTGAGGGTATGATATATTTTTCAGCGGCAACTTTTACATATCCCCAGTGCTTGAGTGCATTTTCTTCATCCTGATTACGTTTAGCTGCACGAGCCATGAACCATTTCTTCTGTATTTTTCTGTCAATATCTACGTATACCTTAATATCAAACAGGTCTTTTATGTCACCGTACATTGCAGCCATTCCTTCAACGACTATCATCTTTTCCGCTTTGATAGGTATGGAGTTTGGAACGCTTATACCTGTCCCGTTAATAAGATATTGCGGTGCCATGATATCTTCGCCGGATGCAAGTTTTGTTAAATGTTCTTTTAACAGTTCAAGCTGAAAGCTTTGCGGTGAATCTACGTCATAGCCGTTGTCTCTCAGGTTGTCGAATGTTCCGTATTTTTTAATAAGCTCTGAAATGTCGTTAAAATAGTTGTCTATACTGAGGTATTCAAGCGGGAAATTGAGCTTTATGCTTGTATCTTTTATTGTCTTGCAAATTGTCGTTTTTCCGCTTGCTGATTCACCGGTAATCCCGATTAAAATCCTTTTTGTGGGGTTTTCTATAATTCTGCGTGAAAATTTGCTTATAAATGCTGGATTTACTTCAAGAAATATCGGATTTTCCGATTTTCTGTCATGAGCGAGCACCTGTTTAAATTTTGTCTGCAAATAAAATGCCAGAAACTCTCTGCCAGTTTTTGTTGAAAAATCAGGTTTTATTATTTTATCTGTACAATTCTGTTCTTTTTCTATCAATACTTGCATACCCTACTCAATACCGGTCAATAAAAAAAATTGCTACTTAATTTTCTAACGTGAACAAAAAGTAACAATTTTTAGATTTTTATACATCGGGCAAATCACCCATCACAACCGCAACTTCTTTTGCGTCCAGATTAAACGCACTGTGCAGTGCCTGAATTGCTTTATGCGCATCATTCTTTTCAACAAGGCAGCTTATTTTTATTTCGCTTGTTGAAATCATTTTTATATTTATTCCTTCTTCAGCGAGTGCTTTGAACATAGAAGCTGCAATACCAGGTCTGTCAACCATGCCCGCTCCGACAATAGAGACTTTTGCTATATCTTCATCGACAAGCACTGATGCCGCATGGATTTCTTTTATGACATTTTTAACAATTTCCATTGTTTTTTCATAGTCGGATTTAGAAACGGTAAATGCGACGTCATTTGTACCGTCATTGCGTCCGTATGATTGGATAATCATATCCACGCTTACATCGGACTTTGACAGGGCATCAAAAATCTTTGCCGCACTGCCCGGTTCGTCCGGAACATCGCAAATAACTACCCTGATTTGAGACAAATCAGCAGCAACACCTGCCACGGGTTTGTATATTTCCATATTGTCAACTCCTGTTATATAAGTGCCTAAATCATCGAGTTTAAAAGTACTTCTGACTCTGAGAGGTACATTGTACTGTTTTGCTGTTTCTACAGAACGGGGATGAAGAACATTTGCTCCGACATGCGCAAGCTCCAGCATTTCTTCATAAGAAATTTCTGACAGTTTTGTTGCGTTAGGAACTATTCTCGGGTCAGTTGTGTAAACCCCTTCAACATCCGTATAAATATCGCATCTGTCCGCATTCAATGCGCCTGCAATAGCGACGGCTGATGTGTCAGAACCGCCTCTGCCGAGAGTTGTTATTTCTCCATCGGGAGTTACTCCCTGAAAACCGGCAACAACAATAATTTCTCCTTTGTTAAGATGAGAGTATAGTTTTTCTGTTTTTATGTCAACAATTCTTGCTTTTGTATGATTGCATTCTGTTATAATTCCGACCTGCATAGCATTCATGCTTACAGCAGCGTGACCCTGTGCCTGAATGGCCATGGTGAGAAGAGCAATAGAAACCTGTTCTCCTGTGGTCAGGAGCATGTCCATTTCTCTCGGGTTCGGATTGTCAGAAATTTCATTAGCCATTTTTACAAGATAATCTGTTGTGTGTCCCATTGCAGAAACAACGACTATAACCTGATTACCGTTATTTTTTTCTCTGATTACAGCTTTGGCTACATTTTTTATTTTTTCTACATCTGCTACCGATGTTCCGCCAAATTTTTGAACAATTATTCCCACGATTGCCTCTTATTTGGTATTTTTTCCGACCAGTGTATCCCTAATTTCAGATACTTTACTGTTATTATATCGCTCTAAAAATTTATTACAATATTTTATTGCGAAATCTACTTCACAATACGTATCATCTGATACAATTTTTTCCAGAACCCGCTCCTGTATAACCAGAAAATCCTCCTCTGCTCCGGATACATCCATAATTCTATCCAGAAGTTTGAGTGAGTCATTGTATTTTCCGCAATAAAAACTGCATTCTGCAGCACCGAGATATGCCGGAGTGTAATTTTCATTTATTTCAATTGCTGCCCGAAATTTGTTCAGTGCGTCTTCGTACATTTCTGCTTTCATTAGTGCCGCAGCGTACGCAAAGTTTGCCGCACAGGAGGTTTTATTCAGAGTGTAAAGAGTTCTTATTTTTCGCAATGCCTCTTTGGTGTCATTTGTTTCAAGCAGCATATTTGTCAGGCAGATATACGACTGCATGTGCCCCGGTACATATTCTATACATTTGTTGTAAAATTTTTTTGCTTCTTCAAAATTGCCAAGATGATAATAACAGTCTGCAATATTAAAATATAATGAATAATTCTTTGGAGAAAGTGCAAAGGCATGCTGATAAAATCTTAGTGCACCTTCATAGTTTCTGTTTTCGGAATTTATAAGTGCAAGATTGTAGTATGCCTGTGCATTTTTTGGATTTATATCCAGAACTTTGTGCAGGTATTTTTCTGCTTCAGTGTATTCTTTTTGCATGATGAAGTTTACAGAAAGGCTTGTTAGCAGGAGTTCATCGTTAGGACTCATTTCAAGAGCAGTGAAAAATTTTTCACCGGCTTCATCGAACTTTTGAAATTTTTGCAGGGCTATACCCCAGCCTGTGTATGCGGCCGGATTGTTTTTAGTATTTTTTGCTGCATTTTTGTATGCATTAAAGGACAGACCGCTGTTGCCCAGATGCATATATGCTTCGCCCAGAATGAGATATGGCTCTGATGATTCGGGTCTCAATTCTGCGGCTATTCTTGAAAATTTAACAGCTTTTTCAAATTTTTTCATCTTCAGGCAGCAAAGAGCCGTGTAGTATGCAGTATCATATTTGTCACTGCTAAATAACGCACTGTGGGTGAATTTTTCAATCGCTTCCTGATATTTTTTCTGCTCCATTAGCAGTACGCCCCATAATAGCGGGATGACAGGATTTGCGGGATCAAGAAGTGATGCGGTTTTGAATTTTTCTTCGGCTTCTGCTTTCTTTTCGAATTTTGCAAGCGAAATTGCCCAGTTTATATAAATTTCAGGATTTCTGGGATCATATTTTTTCGCAAGTTCATAAACTGCTGCAGACTCTTTTTCTTCTCCGATTTCTGCAAGACATGTTCCCCATAGGGCATAGGCTTTTGAATTGTACCTGTCTAATTTTACTGCTTTTCTGAAATTTTTAACAGCTTCAGGGTAGTTTTTTTGCTGCATGCAAACGATTCCCAGGTTGATGTATGCTTTGGGATTTTGCTGAACCATCATTGCTGCAGTGTTAAACTTTTCGACTGCCTGTGCAAACTCACCCTTATTTGCCATATAAACACCCCAGTTTACATAAGCAGAGGATGGCATTTCAATAGTATGTGACAGATTTTTGTAATCGTTCACTAATTTATCAGCACTTTTAATTTTTTTCCAGATTTCCGTAAAGTTCATTTATTTTTTTATAAATATCAGCTATTTACTGTTTTGATTCTTTTTTATTTTTTAATTTCTTTTTAATTCTACCAGATTATCAACAACTTCTCTAAATAGTCCGTCACCTGCTTTTGATTGTGCAATTTGAACACCTTCTGCAGCTTTTACCCTGTAATTTGCATGATCCGGGATTATAGAATATTGAATAAAATTAAGGCTGTCAATGTCGTTTATATCATCTCCCAGATAAACCGCCTCGTCCTGTTTAAGATTATATTTCTCCAGAATACTTTTGACAACAGGCAGTTTTTCTCTTATTCCCTGATGAATGTCAGTTAGTGAAAATCTTTTTGCTAAAAAGTCTATTGAGGGGCTCACATCACCTGAAACAATCGCAACTATAATATCATTTTTTTTCGCCACGGACACACCCATAATATCTTTATAGCTTAATTTTTTACAGGTTTCTCCTCTGTCTGAAATCAATATGGAGTTGTCCGTAAAGATTCCGTCAAAATCTGAAATTATAATTTTTATGTCTTTGGAAAGCTTCAGAGTTTTATACATTAAGAGTTTTGACCTTTCTTAATTTTTTTATAATTGGTTTTTCTGAGTCATAGACGACAATTTTCCCGTCACCGGCAATTTTGGGAATGTGTCTTATATCTCTGACCATTCTGTGAAGCCCGTCAGGTTCAAGGCTTGCTGCTTGATCGGAGCCCCAGAGTGTTCTGTCTGTTGTTATATGACGTTCTACAGAACAGGCTCCAAATACTGGTGCAACAGATGAGGCAAAAATCCCTCTCTCATGTCCGCTGTAGCCTACCGGACATGAAAACATATTTTTCAGGGTTTGTATGCCGAGAAGATTTATTTCTTCAAGTTCTGTCGGATAAGTAGATGTACAGTGATAAATTATCAAATCATCTTCTCCAAGTACGGCAACTGCATGTCTGATTTCTTCTATTGTGCTCATTCCGGTGGAAAGAAGCACCGGTCTGCCTTTTGACCGAACATATCGCAGCAGTACATCATCTGTCAGGCAAGCTGATGATATTTTGTGGCATGGCGGATTGTATCGTTCTATAAAGTCAACGGAGCCAACGTCCCACGAGGAGGCAAACCACATTATTCTTTTCTTTCTGCAGTAGTCATCTATCTCGCAGTATTCATCAAACCCGAATTCCAGTCCTCTTTTTAAATCTCCGTTTGTTTCTCCGAAAACGCTGGTTCTTTGCATTGACAGTTCTTCTTTTGAGTAAACAACATCAATAGTCCGTTTTTGAAATTTTACCGCATCACAGCCGCAGTTTACTGCCGTATCAATCATTTTTTTTGCAAGCTCAACCGAGCCGTTATGATTTATCCCTATTTCTGCAACTATAAAACACGGATGCCCGTCGCCGACAATTTTGTTTCCTATCCTAACTTCTTTTCTCACGGATGCCTCTGTTTCTGTATATGATTACACTGGTTGTTTTGTTCGAAAATCAGCTTCTGTATTTTTTGTATATTGAGCTGATATCATTGAGATTTTTGTCTAAATCTTCAAAATCAATTTTTTGAGATTGCTCTTGTGCTTCGCTTTTTATAAGGGATTGCGTCTGTTTCTGTTCATAAATAACATCTTGTATTTTGTGCTCTACTCCTTTGTCAAATTCTTTTAAAAGAGTAATGTTCTGCGGAGTTGCTCCGAGAATAAGAACTTTGTTATTTATTTCAACTGCATAAAGATTTTTATTCTGACCGAGCGGCAGTGAGGAAAGAATATTAAACTTATTTTTCTCTATTTCTCCCGCTGATTTTAGTCCCAGTTTGAATTTATCCGAGCGGCTGAGTCTTGAATATACCCATCCTGTAGCATAAATAAGAGCAATAACAACAACCATAGATACAACAAGGTTCAGCAGACTGGGCATGCCTGCATAGTCTGTTTGCATTGCCTGTTTCATTGATTCGGGCAGAACATCTGCAAATGCTGCATTTCCAATAAGTCCAATAAAACACGGAAAAATAAAAAATTTGTTTATATATTTCATAATCGTCCCCCTCTGCCTGCTTGTTTTAAATTTTACCATAATATTAATATAAACAATAGGTAAGTTAACTAATATTAAATATTTTTGATTACATTGACCGGATAAAAATATTTAGGTTAATATATAAAAGTTGACTATTCAGGGAGATAAGGGAAAGATGAAACTCAAAGACACTACTGCTGCTACATCTTTTAATTATGCGTATTTGACAGGCAGGATTTTTAAATTTATCAGACCTGTACTCGGCAGGGTAATATTGAGTATTATTGTTGCAATACCGGTGGGGTTGCTTGACGGTGTGGTTGCTTATGCATTGAAGCCTTATATGGATGAGGTGTTGATAAATAAAAACATGCTGCTTGCGGCTTTAATACCGTTCGGAATTGTTTTGTTTGCCGGTCTCCAGGGTGTTCTCAGGTATTTGAATGAGTATTTAACAAACTGGACCGGTCAAAAAGTCACAAACTCCGTTAAAATTGCTCTATTTGATAAGCTCGTGCATATGGATCCGAAATTTTTTGACGAAAATTCTTCGGGTATTATCCTGACACGTTATCTTACCGACCCTGATACAGCATCAAAAGGAATACTGGATAATTTAAAAGCATTCATGAGTGCCGGTTTTGGAGCGGTTGCTCTGATTGGAGTTATGTTATATAACTCCTGGAAACTTGCTCTTGTCGGTGTTATTGTTCTGATGATTGCTTTTTTGCCTGTTGCTCTAATCAGAAAACGAATAAAATCCGCCTCGAATAAAAATATGAAAATTGGCGGAAATATCACAACAAATTTTAATGAAACATATGCAGGCAACAAAATAATGGCGGCATACAATCTTTCCGAATATCAGGAGAAAAAGTTTATAGACCAGATAAATGCACAGTTTAATGTTAACATGTCGCTGGTGAAACGTGCGGGCTGGATGTCGCCGATAATGTATTTGATTGCTTCTGTCGGTATTGCGCTTGTTATGGCATACGGAACGCATCTTGTTACCTCCGGTGCAATGACAGAAGGTAGTCTTCTTTCTTTTGTGACCTCGCTTCTTTTGCTTTACAAGCCGGTAAAAACACTGGGCAACACTATGACGAATCTGCAGACTATTTTTGTTGCCATGGGCAGAACTTTTGAACTTTTTGATATATATCCGGAGCTGGTGGACAAGAAAGATGCTGTAGAGATGACAAAAGTTGAGCACGGTATAAAATTCGAAAACGTTAGTTTTGAATACATAGAGGGCACTCCTGTTTTGAAAAATATAAATCTTGATGTTGCTGTGGGCGAAACGCTGGCAATAGTCGGAAATTCAGGCGGTGGGAAAACAACACTCGCAAATCTTCTTCCGAGATTTTACGATGTTACTTCGGGTGCTATAAAAATCGACGGTTCGGATATAAGAGATATTACTGTTGAATCTTTAAGAAATCATATATCTGTTGTTTTTCAGGACAATTTTCTCTTCTCCGGTACAATAAGAGAAAATCTTCTCATGGGAAATTTTAGTGCATCGGAAGAAGATATTAAAAGAGTTGTCGAAATGGCGCATCTTGATGAATTTTTGCATGATCTGCCGGATGGTCTGGACACTGAAATAGGTGAAAGAGGAACTACTCTTTCCGGCGGACAAAGACAGCGTGTAGCAATTGCACGTGCAATGCTGAGAAATGCCCCGATTGTAATTCTGGATGAAGCTACTTCCGCTCTGGACAACAAGTCAGAGGCTGTTGTACAAAAAGCTCTAGACAACCTAATCAAGGACAAAACAGTTTTTGTTATTGCTCACAGGCTTTCTACGATTAAAAATGCAGACCGGATTGCTGTAATAAATGAAGGGGAGCTTATTGAAACAGGAACTCATGACGAGTTAATGAATATGCCAAATGGAAAATACAAACTTCTGTATGAAATGCAGTTCGCTTCATCAGAGCCTCAACCTGTTTAGGATTATTGTTTAATCTCTAACTTGACAATGTATTCAAAATATTTTACAAATATTGTATAGGGTTTGGGTATGCAAGCCGATAACTACACCCCGGCAAAATTTAATAAAGGAGAATGAAATGATTGTACCTGAGGGTATATTATGCGCAAAAAGTCATGAATATCTGCTGGAAGACAATGATTGCTTTAAAATAGGAATAACTGATTACGGTCTGGAAAAACTTGGAGATGTTGTTTTTGTTGAGCTGCCGGAGCCGGATACTGAATTTGTGAAAGGTGAGGTCTTTGCGACAATCGAGTCTGTAAGGGCTGCAACAGAATTATATATGCCTGTTTCGGGTAAGGTTATAGAAGCGAATGAAAAGCTTATTGAAAATCCGGAGCTGCTGAATGAAAGTCCTTATGAGGACGGCTGGCTGATTAAAATTGTTTCTGATACTGCGGATTCAGAGACAGGGGATTTGCTGGACTATATTGATTACAAAGATGATGTGGATTTATAAATACTGATAATAAAAAAGGGGCTCTGAGAATGTTCTCAGAGCCCCTTTTTTAGTGCAATCAAGCCAATATATTACAAAATGTTAAGCAAAGTATATATCAAAAAGGCAATTTTTATATATCATTTTACTTTATATATATACGAGGATATATAAGAGAGTAAATAAGAAAAAGAGGATAAAGAGATGGGCTTTGCTATTTCACAAACAACCACAATGACTTGTAAACTTCAGATGGCAGATTTGGAATCCAGAATAATGAGATTGACAAATGAGCTGATGAACCTTTCCAGAAAAAGTCAGGATATAGTTACCAAACAGCAGGTTGAAGCACAAAGATATATAAATCAGGACGATGATCCTGTTGCTGCCATTGAGTACGTTAACAGTGAAGCTTTTCTTACAAAATACAAAGCACAGCTTGCTGATATACAGGTAAAAGAACAGGCTTTGACTGTTGAAAAACAGCAGGCTGAAACAAAACAAAAAATGCTTTCCACACAGCTCGAAGGCTGGGAAAAATTGACAGAAAATAATATCAAAGAAGGATTTGAATACGCTAACTAATAATCATATTAAGAACAATTAAAGTTTAATCAAAGGCAAAACAACAGACTAAATAGAAAAGAGTGATACAATGTCAACAAACCCGTTTGCAAATTATACATTATCAATAGCTGCACAGTACGGCGAGACCAGCACTGCTATAAAAAAAGCGCAGCAAAAACCCAGAAGAAAAGTATATCGCTCTCTGGACAAAATGCTTGAGGAATGTTTTTTCCTCGGTGCCGGCTGGATAGGCAATAATTACATAGCCTAGCTATAGTTTTGTTTTATTGCTGCCGTTATAGCCGCCTCCATGCTGTCCGGCCTTGCGCAGCAAAATCCGGCTATGTCGTAAGCTGTACCGTGAGCAGGTGATGTCCTTAGTATATCTAGTCCGATTGTTGTATTTACGCATTCGTCCATAGCGAGGGTCTTTATGGGAATCAGCCCCTGATCGTGGTAGCAGGCTATATAACAATCGTAGCTTTGTATTCCGGATTTGAAATCATAGGCTGCACCGGCAAAAAGGGTATCTGCAGGGAACGGGCCATTTATTTTTAATCCAGAGCTTCTGAGTTCTCTAATTGCAGGCTGAAATTCCCTGATTTCTTCTGTTCCAATCACTCCGTTTTCTCCGGCATGCGGATTGAGTGCACAAATTGCAAATGATGGCTCTTCTATCTTGAAGTTATTTTTCATTGCTACTTGTAAACGCAGCACCTTTTTAACAATGAGTTCTTTATCTATTTTTACTTCAGAAACCGGTACATGTCTGGTTAAAAGCAGAACTCTGAAATTATTTGCACAAAAAAGCATCTCTGCTTTCTGCCCGTCGTGAGCCAAAAATTTTTCCAGTACTTCTGTTTGACCTGAAAAATTATGCCCTGCAAGGTGCAGTGCATTTTTTGAGACAGGTGCTGTGACAATGGCTTTTAGTTCTGATTTTTTCGCAAGTTTACAGGCATGTTCAAGACACCTGAAAGAAAACTCTCCTGCTGCGGCAGATTCTTTTCCGGGTCTGTAGTCGTTTACATCGAACGGGATATCTAAAACTTCTATAGTATCAGGTAGCTTAAGTCCGTGTTTCTGTTGAAATATTTCAAATATTTTTTTATTCCCGATGACGGATATAAATGGGTGTATGTCATGCAGATTTTGCAGGGCTTTTATGATTATTTCCACGCCTATTCCGTTATAGTCGCCTGTTGTTATAACTATTTTATTCTTGTTCATGTTGTTCAAAGTATTTCAAAATGTCTATTAAAACATTTACAGAACCAAGGTTGCCGGATTTTGTCACAATCCACTGTGCTTTTGTATCCAGACAAAGAGGAATTGCGGGCTGAACGGAATCTATAACCTGAAGACTGTTCGTTTCTATTGCTTTACAGCATTTGTAAGAAGTTTCTCCACCTATAGAAATAAGAACAGCTTCTTTTCTTGCAAATACCTGTTTTGTCAATTCAGCAAGGTAGTTGCAAATTTTTTCGGCGAGATCCGTTTTGGACATTTCCCTTTCAAATAAAACAGAGCACAGCTCCTGTTCGTCTGCGACAATATTGGATGTATGAACCACAACAACATTTTTTTTGATTAAATTTGCACAAATTCTATCAACAAGTTCATCGGGTATTTTCTGCATTATATTTTCAAGAGTCAGCGATATAAAATATGTGTTTTCAAATTCTTCATCATCTTCAAGTTTTTGCAGCTGTTGTGCTGTGAGTTTTGTTGCACTTCCTGAGACTATAAATTTAGGCATTGCCTGAATAGTTTTAAAGTCGTGCTGGTTTGACATTTCAGGCAGCCAGATATTTCCGAGCACCTGTGCGCATCCGGCAGAGCCGCAGGGTAAAATTTTGTAAGAACTTTTTTCCATTGCCAGAACAATCTGCTCTATATCGGTTGTGGTCATAGCATCTGCAACAATAAGCTTTTTGCCTTCGCTTATCAGTGAATTGAGCTTTTGCAATACGGGACCGGCTCCTTTTATCACTGTAGTCATTTCAATTTGACCTATCAAATCAGAATGCTCTTCAGGAAGTTGCTTTTTCAGCAGCGTCGGAATGTGTGATTCGTAAATAGGAGACTGCGGGTCACGTGCATGTTCTGTTCGTTCAATAAGAACGCCTTTAAGCATATGATATCCGCCTACTGTAATGCGTCCCTCCTGTGGAAAGGCAGGGAGAAGAACTGCTGCGTCCCAGTCCAGTACTTCCAGCATCGCAAGGGTTTCTGCTGCAATATTTCCACGAAGTGTTGAGTCTATTTTTTTGTAGAAAAATTCTATGCCAAGTTTGTCTTTTAACAGTTCAACTGTGGACTTTACACGCTCATAAGCTTCTGAAGGCGGAAGATTTCTGGTTTCTGTAGGCATTGCCCAGACCTGTGTGCTTAATCTATTTTCCGGTAAAATTTCGGGATTCAGAAGAATTTGCGTATTTGCGCCACGTATATGAAACTGCAGGGCTGTATCATTTGCACCTGTTAAGTCATCTGCTACTATTCCTATGTTATTGGATGTTAACATCAAAAACCCCTATGCTGACTCAGACATCTTTGATAACAGCCGCAGTCCTGTAGCCCGGATGAAAAATCTTTCTCTATCTGCACCTGTGTTGTCTTTCCATTTGCTTGTGGCAAGTTTGCCTTCAATCGCAATCAATCTGCCTTTTTTTACATATTCTCCGGCTATTTCGGCATTTTTGTCCCAGAGCTCTATGTTGAACCAGTCTGTGACTTCAGCTTTTTGCTTTGTGTCCCATCTGTTTACCGCCATTGAAAAAGTCGTTTTTACTTTTCCGGATTCAAAGTATTTCATATCCGGATCCTGACCTACACGACCGACAACCACAACAGAATTTATCATAAATTTCCCTTTTTTAAATTTTCTATAATTAAATACTAATTGAATTATAGTATTAAAAAAAATGTTTGCCAATACAGAGCGGATATTAAAAAACAAAACATTACGTAATGTAAAATTTTTATGTTATTCAAAATTAATGATGTAAAAGCTCCTGCTTTTTATTACTTTTTTCAAACACAGAAATTTAATGCCCTGATTGCCAGATTTTTTTTGCAGTTTCAATACAGTTATGATATAGTACGGCTTTAGAAACCCGTTGTTTTGTAATTTTTCTTCTATTCTTCCTTTCAGGCTGGTTCTGTTTGGATTGAAATTATAATAATCTTCAATCCTAAAATGAAGGTTTTCTTCTGAATCTACAAATATATTTTTAATTTCCGCACCGTGAAATGAACTGTATAAATCTTTATCCAGTGCTGTAAATTCAATAGTTGTATCAGGTATAGATTTATTTTTTTTCAGTGTTTCCATATTTTCGGATAAAAATTTTTTTAGAGCTGCACTGTTTTGAATTTTTTTTGCCATATCACTTTCTGTGCCAAAAACCACAACTTCACAGTCTGAGCTGGTCGATTCTCCGGTAATTCTTCTGGTTATTGATTGGGATAGGTCTGAATTCTCCAGACTTTTGGTACTGTTGTATAATTTTCCGTTTTTATTAATATATTCAATATTTTTATTTTCATTGTCTATGCCAATGCTGAATAAATTGTATGATTCAGGCATATTAAACACTGTTGAATGAATTTTTCCGTAAAGTAACGTATTCCACTTCTTTGCTTTGTCAACTATAAAATCTTCCTGTATTTGTTTTAATTTATCTTTTATAGCACTGTATTTTAAGTATAATTTTTTAGGGTTACTGAACTCTTTTATTTCTTTTTTTATATGGGAAATATTTAGTTTTGCTTTTAACGTGCAGGATTTGGCTGATTTTATTTCATTTTTTGTGTGCAGGATTTTTTGTCTTTCAGGCTGTTTTAGTTTATTAATATTTACTTCTTCTTCAAATTCTTGTATCTGTTTTTCACTCCCATTGATTATTGTCAGATACATGTCAATGTCTTCTTCAATAGAGTTTGCGTCGCCAAACAGTTTAGCCAGTTCAAGTTCGATTTCTTTTCTGTCTTTTATACTTTTTCTGTGCTGTTCTACAGGGTCTGTTGATTCTTTGTATTTTTTTTTAGTCTTTCTTTTATGTGCTCAAGCTCTGTCTTTTGCATATTTCCCTCTCTGTTGCCGGTTTTGTTAGCTTTTATACGGCATTATTGTTTGTAGTGCATTTCTCGAAATGCAAGTATATCTTTTTCGTAAAATCTGATAGACATTCCGTAATCAATGTATGGAATATTTTTCTTATATTTTGCCCATTTATAAAGTGTATTTGCTTTTAGTCCGAGCATGTCGGCTGCTGTTTTTGTGTCAATAACACGATTCTTAGCCATTTATAAAATTCCTCTCTTCTGTTTTTCGATTTGAAATCTTACACTGTAAAGTTCTTCTTCACTAATACCGGCTATTCCGGTCAACAACGGCTCAAAATACTTCAATACCTGATATAGCGTAAGTACAATTTTTTTTAGCATATCTTCTGAAACTCTTTCCTTTGAATATATATCTGTGCGGACAAAGCCTGAAGAGCCTGTCCAGCATTCCCTCCGTATTTGCGCAGGACTTCAGTGCTGCCAGTATCTCCGGTGCTGCGCTAAAAGAAACGCAGCATTCGTATTTGTCCAGTTCGTCCACTATTCTGTGTAAAAAATATCTGCATCTGTCTGACAGACAGCCTCTTCCGAAATCATCCAGCACTACAAAATCAATATTTCTTAGAAGTACAAAAATCTTTTCCGGCTTTACTCCGGTTGAATAGTCGTATCCTGAAATGATTTTGTCCGTCAGCTCTGCAGTGTTTATAAACAGGTAACTGAATCCGGCTTTTCTTATTTCCTGACAGATGCTGGCGAGCAAAACTGATTTTCCGCAGCCGCTTGTTCCGATGAAAGAAAAACCTCCGTTTTGCCCCTTTTGAAAATTGTTTGCAAATTCCCTGCAGGCTTTTACTGTTCGTGTTTCAGGTATATTTTCGAAATTGTAGCGATAAAACACCGGAGGAAGAAAATTGATTGGCAATATGTATTTTTCTTCGTCCCTGATATTTGTTTTTCTTGCTTTTATTCGTTTTTGAAACCTTTTTTCAATGCAGCTGCATTCGGGAATATAGATACTTTTTACAACTCCCTTTACATCATATTTTTTTAGCGTGTATTCTAATCCGCAAACAGGACATTTATTCAAAGCAGCCACCCGTCCGTCTCCTCTTTTTTGTGTTTTGTAAGTGCACGGCATTGATAAAATTCCCAGTTCAAAACCGTTATTTTTAATCCTTTTCTGAATTTTAAATAGTTTATTTCTCCGCTGTTTTGCAGTGCCGATAGTGCTTTACCTATCAGGTAAGCAGACATCCCGAGCTCGTTTGAGAGCTTTCTGCGGCTTGTGAAAAAACTTCCTTTTGTGACTGCAAAATTCCTGTTAATATAGTTTTTTGAGCTTACACATAGCAGACAGTGGAGAAAAACTCTCATTATATTCGGGTTTTTGTACCATTCCCATGTCGTTACACTTCTGAAAAGCTTCACATAACCGAGAGAGACATTTTTGCTGCTTGTTCTGGTAAATTCTGATTCCATGTTCCCCCGCAAAATATTTTGTTTTCAGTCATTACTTTTTTACAATTCTGTTTAATCTGTCCAGTCTGCCGTCTGCCTTTGCCCGTTCAAAATCTCTCAACGCCATTTTTCTTGGTGAAAGAGTTATTGTCTTTATTGCTATGTCTGTATAGTACTGTTCAAGTTTATCTATGATTTTTTTGCGGTTTTTTGCTGCTATCCACCCGTCCTGTAACCGTTTACGATTTATACACTGTTTTAAGAATGCTAACATGTTACCCTCCTGATTGATTTCGGCTGTTTTATTGTTTCAAGCCAACACATATCCATTTCTGTTTTTTTATTAATTAATTTCTGTCTGATAAGATAACAGAGAGATTTTATGCATAAAGAAATATAGTATTTTCAATATACAATTTCCGTTTTGCCCTGACGTAAAAAAAATGTAACAAAGCAAACCGGCACGCAAGACTGCAAACATATGTCCGAAAGCTCATCTGCACAGCTATTTAAATAAATTTTTCTCCTCCAGTATATTCCCCGAAAATTTCCGCTTGTAAAATTCAATACTCTCCACTATTCAACTCAATTGACTTATTTTGTTATTTAACATATTTTCAAAATATCAGAGAAGAGATATTTTAACTTCAGGCTGTTTTTACGGGAATAGTAGTAAGCAGTTTCAGCTTGTGTATCACATGCTGTTGTGCTATAGTATTCATATGTTAACAAAATAGGAAACATTTGTCAACTATTTAGGAAGCAAATGTATTCAAAGGGGATATATGAACATAACAGAAATACAGGATCTGTTAAGAGACAGCAAAAAATCAAACATAACACTCAGTGATATAGCTAAAGCTGCCGGTACTTCAAGAGGTTATATCTCTAAATTAGCAGCGAAAAACACGCAGCTTGCTCCGAATAAGCTAAAAATGATAGAAGAGTATTACAGCGTGGACTTTAATTCGCTTATTAACAGTAAAAAAGAGGAGTGTACAGCTATCGAACACATAGGAATAAAACCAAGCTGCGGAGTGGGCACGCTTGTTGAACAGGAGCCGCTTGTGCGGCCTATACTTCTGGGTAATGATGTATTAATGCACTATCTCAGATGTTCTAATCCGAAAAATGTAAAGGCATTTACTGCTTGCGGGGACAGTATGTCTCCGCTAATTGAGGACGGAGATGTTCTTCTTGTTGACACAGGACGCTGCGATATTAGTAACAGCGGTGTTTATGTATTTTGTATTAATAATGAATGGAGAGCCAAAAGATTTAACCTGAAGCTGGATGGCACACTTGAGATTATTTCGGACAATAAAAAATACAAGAAGGAAATTCTTACACCGGATACGCTTGTTGAAATAAAAGTAATAGGCAGAGTCATTAAAAATATGAGCAGAGGGTTGTAGCGCACCGGTTGATTTGCTTAGCCGGCGAGCAGGTGTTTTTCTGTTTAATGTTTTTATGACTGTTCAGGTTATGTTTCAAAATTAGAATTTAGTTCATTTATTGCTTTTGCAGATAGGCAGGATGAGTGTTTGAACATTTTTTTCATAATACTTTTGTCTTTAAGCAGGTCATGTAAAAATTCTGTTTGAGCTTTTGCCGGAAGTGTTACGAGCGAGCCGGCGAGAGCTTCGTTCAATTTTTTATCTTTCATATTTATAAATTTTTTGAAATATTCTATACGTTCAGCTGGTGTGAGTATATATAAATATTCAGCAAGTTTTGTGTTTATTTCAGGATTTTCTTTTTCCGCAAGTTCTTTAAACGGTTTTTGCGGTTTTGGTATAAGCAGTAAATTTTCTGCAATATTTAAATCTATTTCCGGGTTGTTAAATCCGGATAAAGTTCTGAACAGTTTTAATCGAACTGAAGATGGAACAACAGACAAATTTTTAGAGAGATAAATTGCGTTTTCTGTCTGCATAACCGGCATTATTATATTTAGTATTTTTTTTCTTGCAGCCGGCTCAAGCCTGTCCAGCGACATCAGACATCCTTGGAGTCTGTCTCCGGCAAATTGTGACTTTTTCCATTTAAGTGTCTCTTTTGCTATTTCAAGAACTGACTTTTCAGACCGGAGAGCTTTTTTGTATATATACCGGTAAGTTTTTTTTGTTGCTCTTTCCAGATAACCCAGTTGTCCGAAATCAACGCATCTCCCGCCTTTTACATTGTATTGTGCTCTATGGTCAGCATTAGTAATTATTCCTGCTGCTTCCAGATTTGCTGCTTTGCCTGTGAAACGGTTTTCATACGATGAAAAAGCAGAAAACATTGTTCCTGAAGTTAAGTCGCCAAAATAAAATTTTGCCCAGTTCTTGTTTGGAAAATTTCTGTTAATAAATAGTGCAGCCGCCTGTTCCGCAAAATTTCCATCGCCGCCAAAATCTCTTTTTTCAAGTGTGGAATAAAAACTTTTGAATGCAAAATTTTCGTTGTTAACAGAGACTTTGTATACATCGCCGTTTATACCGCTTGCCAGATATTTTACTGAAAAATCTTTTTCCGAGTTTATAATTCTGCATTTTTTCAATGCGTTTATTACGGGTAGAAATGCGGTAGATAGCTCTGCAGATGCCGGATACAGGTGCTTTGAGACAGCGGCGAGTGTGAATGCTTTAAAAATCTCTTTTATTCCTTCTTTTTTACTGTTATTTAAAAGCGGAATTTTTTTTATCCAAACCGGAGGCAGGGTGCCTACAATACCGGAGGTTCTGGTTTTTTCTTTTTTATAGATTTCCAGTATGTCATCTGTCTTGTGAAAATTTTTTGAAAGTATAGATGTCATTCCGCCAAAAGACGGACATGACTTTTTATCTGTTACGGTTAGCATATTTTAATTAAAACATGTAGTAATTTTTTTTGCTATTCAATTTTTTAATTTTAGGTTATTTTTATAAAAACATTCAAAAAATTTTTTCAAAACGGAACATGCATATTAAAATTTTAAAACAATCTATGCTAATATTTTAACATCCGACATGAAACAGGAAAAATTTTTTGTTATCAAATAAGAAGAATGCAGGTAAAAATGTTGTTTAAGGAACAAAAAATCAAAAAGAAAGCAAATGAGAAATTTAAAAAATTCTGGATTGTATTTGTTTGTCTGCTTGTGTTGTATATTCCTCTTTCTACAGCTCAGGATATTATTTCTGACAGGAATACATACCGTGCACAGGCCAAGGATGCAATAGAGCGTGCCTGGGCTGACAAACTCAGAATAACTGCTCCTGAAATTAAGTTTAAGAATCAGGATACAACTGCAGAACTTGAGGATTATAATGTTGATATAAAATTAAATACAGAAATCAGAAAAAAAGGTATTTTTAAAATTCCTGTATTCACTGCGGATGTTGTTCAAAGCGGAACTTTTAAAGTAAAAAATTTGACTAATGATTCTAAGCCGACTTTTGTTTATGAATCAGGCAAGAAAAGAGGATATATAGAAAATCCTCAAATAAATATATCTAATTCTAAAAATTTTACAGAGCTATTGGGTGAGTCTGTAAATGCAGACCAGTTAGTGAAGGAACAAACACCCTTTGTAATAAAAACAAAAGTCAGAGGTATGGAATCTGTTGTTGTAGAGCCTGCCGGACAAAAAGTGAAATTGAAAATTGCGGGCAATTGGAAAGACCCGTCTTTTATAGGAGAGTTTTTGCCTGTTGAAAAAAATATCACAAAAAATGATTTCTCTGCAGTTTGGTCGGTTCCTGTGTCGGCATATAGTGCAACTCCTTTGCCCTCATTTGGTGTTGAATTATTTACATCGCTTGGCAGCCATAATCTTGCTCAAAAGGCAATAGACCATGGATTTTTATTCATTTCCCTTGCGTTTATGTGTCTGTATATATTTGAAGTCGCCGCAAAAGTACGTATTCATCCTGTGCAATATCTGCTTACCGGATTTTTGATGTGTATGTTTTATTTACTGCTTTTGTCGATTGCGGAATTCATGCCGTTCGGGGTTTCCTATTTGATTGCCGCAATACTTATAACAACAATATTGTCTGTTTATACGTATAATGTGATTGCGAAAGAAAAGGTTTTCTTTTCTGCGCTAATGACATTTATTCTGGCATTCCTTTATTTATTCTTGTTTGTTACGTTACGGCTTCAGGATTTTTCACTCATCACGGGAACTCTCGGTACAATTATAATAGCTGTTGTAGCAATGTATGCAACAAGAAATGTCAAATCGTACGGTGACAGCTCTTCGGATGATGAAAAACAAATTGCTGATAATGAAGCAATATAACACTTCTCTAGTGGCAGCTGCTCTGAACAGGGGCTAAAAGGTGTCAGAAATCCCGTTTACGCTTTTGGGCCTCTGTTTATTTATAACTCTGTTCTGTTTAATGCAGACAGAGTTTCTTTTATGTTTTTGGCCTGTATTCTTTCATAAAGTTTGTTTCATAAAAACACAGTGCATATCTCATTTCATCCATTGCATCATCATCCTCTTTCAAGGGTAAATCCGTGTCCTGAGTTTCTTCTGTGCAAGGATAGCGGTAACTTTGAAGTTCTCTTAATGTTTCTTTGCAATCGTCCCTGTTTATTATGAGCCGGTCGTAGTTTATAATACTTCTGACAAGCTCAATACTGTCTGCAACTTTTGGTTTTTGTGCATAAACTCTTATTGTGCCAAGTTTGCGCTCAAGTGCGTCATTTTGCTCGGGACGGGCATTGTCTGCATTGATAAACCTGAAATATCTTCCATATTCTCGCTGTTTTTGAAGTATCCAGCCGGATACTTCATCAATAGTCTTTTTTTGTCCGTAAAATTCGTTTATCTTGTAATAAATTCCGTTTTTTGCAAGTCCGTACAATCCGCAGCAGAGCGGATGATTCCACCCCCAGTCAAGTCCCAGAAAATATTCACAAAATTCGTTACTGTTTATTTTTTCTAAAATTTCTCTGCGTGAAACTGTATGTTTTTCTTCGCTGAATGTATCATAAACAAGTCCGTCTGCGATTACCCATAGTCCTAAAATTTTTCTGGAAAGGAATGCTCCTTTGTACAATCTTTTCTGATTTTCGATAAAGGTTTGCGAGAGATTTGCATTATCTTCCATTGTAAAATGGTGGTAATCAAATATGCTTTTTACATTTTCATCACCATCAAGATAAGGCTTTATTCGTTCTTTGTACAGCCAGTGATTAGGACTTTCCGGATTGCAGTCTGCATAAGCGCAGGCTTTTTCCGGTGTAAGTCTGCTCAGTGCCATGTTGTAAAAAGAGTAGCTGTGTCTGGCAAGTTCATTTGCATACCAAAAATCCCATGTGCTTCCCTGAATTTTTGCGTCACTGTCTGCTTTTCCGCCGCCGGTCACAAGGCAGGCATAGTCCTTTTTCCACAATCTTATATCCAGCTCTCCTGTTGCACTGTTATACCGGCATTTTGCTCCATGGTAATTTTCAAGATATGGAATGAGCTCGATTAGCACATTGTTTCTGACTGTATTTCTTGAATAACCTGAAAATACCTTTAAGTATTCATTTCCTATGTAATCAAAAAGCTGGGGTATTTTATATATTATTGCAAGTGTTTTTCCTGAGCGTACTGCACCGTCACACAGTGTAAAAAATTTAGCGGGCTTTCGGGAAAGGAATTTTTTGTATTTAGGGCTGTATATAGAATTTTCCCATTTAATCGGACTCATCGTTCATCATCTCCAGACTTTCGAGATAAGCTTTTTTGGTATCTGTATTGTCATCTTCTTCTGTGTTCTTTCCTGATATTGCCAGTCTTTCTTCCGGTGTGCTTATGAGTTTATACAGCGCAATATTCAGTGTCGGGCTATCGCTTTTCAGCCATTTTTCGGTTAATCTTCTTTTTGCATGCGACCGGCTGTTTTCGATTGCGTCAAGAATTTCCTGTTCTCTGTCTAAGCCTAGTTCGTAAAATTCTGTTCTGGTTAATTCTACATATGCACTTATATCATGAATGAATAGTATACAGTTATTGTTAATTGCTTCTATGCAGGCATTTACCAGTTCTTTATATTTCTTTTTTGTAGTTTTGTTTTTGGACATATAATTTTTTACTTTAATAACTTTTTACTCTGTCTTTTTTCTTTTAAACTTTGATAACAAGTTCGTTATACATCTGGGGAAATCCTGCAAAGTTTTCTTGATTACCCAGTTCTTTACAGCGTGCAAAAGTTCTGTCGCAGGTTGTTTCTTTGCCTTTGTATTTACACCTGCAATCTTTAAAACGTCTGACCTGACAGGATGTCCTGTATTTCATAACCGGTGCCTGAAGTTCGTATCCGCCGAGCGATGTTTCTATGTCTATTGCTGCTGTTTCATAGTCTAGTTTGAGGTTGTTGCATCTTCCTGCATATAGCACCTGTTTGTAGTCGGGAAGTATAGTATTTGTATTTACATCAAGAAAAATCAGTGTTAAGACTGCCGGAGCTCCTGTAATTACATCGCCTCTTTGTCCTATAATTCCTGAAATGGAAAGTCCGACATTCGACAATTCGATGTTTAGTTTGGATACACTGGAATTGTCGTCTTTTTCTATTTCTCCGTGGGTCAGCGGTGCTCCCAGATATGTTTCTCCGTCATATACAAGGCTATCCAGTGTTTCATTATCAAGTATATACACGGAACCTCCGTCAAGCTCAATTTTCAGAAGTTTTCTCGGAATTATTTCATCTTTTTCGATTTCGTAAAATGGATTTTGATTTTTAAAAACTTCTTTTATTCTTATGCTTATTTCTCCAAAACCGTAATCATATATTTCCGTGTTTAATGTATCTTCATCAAATCTTACATGATATGTTTTTCCGTCACCGCCTCTTTCTTTTTCCCAAACCCAGTCAAACGAGCGAAACCTTCCTCTTTTTGCAATAAAAAAGTTTTCAAGCAGTTTTCTGTTTTTATCATTTTTTTCAAATTTTAATGTCCAGCTTTTTTTAGGTGTATCCCAGTATGATTTTCGTTCATTTTGTGCTGTAAAAACCCTGTCTATTACTGTATAAAATTCTGTTATAAAGGTTGCTTCTGCTTTGTGATAAAAGTTCAATTCTCCTGCTTCACTGACCGGATTTTCGTCTATACATTCCAGATTAAGCTTTGTTTCTGAGAATCCATAGTCGTATATGGTTTGCTCAAGTGTGTCTGCATCAAAATTGCACAGATATGTTTCGTCGTTTCCTCCCTTTTCTTTTTCCCACTTGAAATAAAACTTGCCGGCTGCACCCATTACTGTTACAAAAAACTCCTCCAGTTGTTTCCGTGTTTGAGGCGATTTATTGAAGGAAAGTGTAAAAATCCGTTTGGGATATGTCCAGACAGGATATCTCTGTTCTCTTCCTTTCATTTTTTCATTAATAGTTGTGTTAAATTCGATTTTGGTGCTGTATGCAGAATTGTAATTTATATCGAATGTGGGGTACATTGTTTTTTCCTTTCTGTATCATGAAGTTTTTTGAGATAAATTTTATGCATTTGGATAAAAACATTAAGAAATGTGAATAAACAAAGTTAAACTTAAAAAATCTTTACATGCGGCACAAATGCAGTGATAATCCCTAATAGAGTGGGCGGGCAAAGGAATGCTATATTTTATCTAAATACCACCTGATTTTATTTCTTATGAACCCGCCGACTTCGTTGCGTTTAACATCCGGATACGGCGGCAGGTAAATAATGTCTATCTTCCCGTGTGATGTCGTGTCGGGATGGTTTAACCCGAACTCGTAGTGTGTCCAGACGTTTTCAACGGGGATTTTGTATTTCTTGCAGAGTTCGGCGCAAAGATGGAAGCATGCCTCGAGCTGTACGGGTGTAATCGGATACGCCCCGACATTCTCAGAGCCGGTGAAGCCGAACATGCCGCACATTGCCACCCCTATTGCGCCGGTGTTTCCTCCGCCCGTGTGGGCTGCATACCTGCCGTCAGCGCAGTTTTCGTTGTCCTCGGGCTTGTACTTGCCCTCGTGTGTCCTGCCCTCGCTGTCTATTAAGTAGTGATAGTGTTCTTTGTCAACGGCATTTGGCGTATGTGCGCCTGCTGTCCAGTGGATGATAATTTTGTTCATTTAACTTTAGTCTCCAGAATTACTAAACGCTTGTTCATCTCAACATCATTCTGCTTTATTTCCTCAATCTGGCTTCTGCAGTCATTAACAGCAGCTATCGCCTGTTTTATCTCTGCAAACTGGTATCCGAGAGCTGCAATCCATGAAATTAAAACAAAAATCGATGAGAGGATAAAACCTTTGAACGCTGCTCTGTTTTCGTTCATCATCTTGTACATGGTGTTTACTTTGTCCACGAACGACAGCTCGCCGTTTTGCTTCACCCCGCCGAAAAAGAAGCAGTTCATTTCACTACAGCGTTTTTTTAGTTCTTCAATAGCTTCTTTTAACATCATATGATGCTCGTAGCATTCCTGTGATTGTTCAGGTTTCATTTGTTACCTCGTAAAAAATTAGAATGTCATAGACTTGACAAAACCGGGGTTGTAGTAAATAATGTAGGAACAGGGTGGCAGCTTGCCAAGCTAGCCAACAGCTCTGTAGAAGACTAGACGGTTCTTATTTTTTAGAGTAAGAGCCGTTTTTTAATATGAATAGAATCAATGACACTAATATTAGAGTTAAATTGATATTTTCCATATCAGCCCCCTTTCTAGTCGGGAACCAACCCGAAGACTAAATATAATTGGTGGTCGATTTCCTTTCAAAAGAGCTGTTTTTACCCTGCAGGACTATATTACTATAACCTGCTTTGCGTGTCTATTTTTTGTCAATCTGCTGTACCCGAAGACGATGGGGTAGTTTCCGCATCAGCGTCAGTGTTTTCATCCGGCGGCAAATCGTCACCGGTTGTGTCAGTGTTTTCTTCCGTCTCTTCCGGAACTTCATCTATAACCGTCTCTTCCGGCACTGGCACACTGTCGGGGATTGTGTCCTGAGAGTAGTCAATCACGATTGAATTAACCTGTGCGGCTGTAGTGCAGCTCTCAATCAGTGCAAGATAAGCCGGAAACTTCACATTCCAGACCTGCGCCTGAACTGTTCCGAGTCCTGTGAGTGCCTGTGTAAGCCGGGAACTGTTGAGCGCAACAGTAGCGTCCTCTTTAGTGTTCCAGTACACAACGTCTTCCGCCCCGAGCTGCCCTGAGATGAAGGCAAGCGCATACGCTGCGAGCTTACCGATGTTTCCGTCAGTCGCTTCGATGTGGTAAGTCTCCGGTGTGTGGTTTTCATCCGGCAGAGACGGCAGCTCCAGTGCATAAAGAGCCGAACCGCTCTCCAGATATTCTTTTGCACCTTCGTTTGCTTCTTTGTATTTGGATTCTTTCGCTAGCGCAAACTGTTCAGCTTCGTACGCCTCTGTGTTGTCTATAACCTCGCCATTGATAAATATCTCCCAGGGCTCCAGTGCATAGAGAGCTGTTTCTGTTTCTTCAATTCTTCTTCTGTTGTTGTGGTTATGCAGAACAATAAAATCTGCATATTCAGTGTCTGTGTATGGTTTTTTTAAAAAATAGCTCATTTATTCCTCCTAATTAAAATCCGCAGGCATACCATGAAGTTGTGCATTCCCAACCACCAGCCGGCCCAACGTTTGAACCTGTCACCGCATAAGAGTTAGCGGTCATTGCGGTAATAATGGTATTATCACTAATATTTCCGGCTGTGCCGAGCATCAGCATTTGTACTTCGAGGGTATAGTTTGCGTTTGCGAAGGTTTTAAGAAAAGTAACTGTATGGGTTTGAGAATCATGCGCATACCCTCTGCCCCCCTGCTCAATCCAACCGTCAGACCACACTCTGTACCATGAAGTACCGTTTATGTATGATTGAGTGACGTACGGTTTTGTTACGTTTGAAAAATCACGATTTGCTTTGTTTCCCGCTTCATTGTAATCAATTGCGTGGAAGGTATTGTAGGGCTTGAAAGAGGTGATTTTGCCGGAGTCATCGGAGTCAAAATTTGCGATAAAACAGCCGGAACGATTACCTACGTTAGGATGTTCCAGACAGTTAAGGTCGGGATTGTAAGAATAAGAACCCCCCCAGGTAATAGCTTTTGTTCCCAAAATGACAAATTTTGCATTGGTTTTTGCTGCATCTATGGTAACTATATCAGCGGATGTTAGCTCAAGTTCGGTATTATTTAAGGTACCGTCAGGGTTCCTTCCGTTAGAGCACAAGACTTTTACCCCCTTGTTAACAAATAAACTGCTGCCGATATAACCGCATGTATTGAAAACAGAATTGATGCTGACAACAGCACCTACATCGCCGTTTATCTCCATAAGTGATAAAGACACAACATGTTCGCTTTTGTTACCGCCATAAAACACAACAGTCTTATTCAAATCAGTTCTGTACAAAAGACAATTGCCTGTGCCGGAATAATCTGTAGTTCCGCTTTCGGAATATTGCATAGACATAATACTGCCTGTTGTTTCGTTATAATAGATTAACCGTTTTGCGTCGTTGGCTTCTGTGCTGCCGGTAACGTCATTTTCAATCTCAACATACCTGAATTTTTTTGACCCGTTTGTGTTAAAACCATCGGGGATAGTGATGACAGAGCCAGCCTTAAGAGTTAACACGCCGTTATTGAGTGTATACTTAATACTCTCCGGTGCCTCAAGTATGCAGTTGGTGATTTGAACCCGGGTAAGAGCAGTGGATGCATCGGACAGTGCTGCAAGCCCGTCAGCTGTTTTTTCTTCAAGACTCTGCATTGCATCTGAAAAATATTCTTGTGCATCAATTAATGCACTTGTTGCTCCTGCAACCACATCTCCGACTTTGTAATAGATAAATTTGTTTGATGACGGCGGTTGTACGGTAGAGGATTTTCCGTACAGATTATTGTTTGAGACATCGCCGGTTCTTGAATTTGTGGATGTTTGTACGCCATTTTGTTGTGAATTACTTGTAATATAGCAAGTTCCCGGATCACCCAGATCTGCATTTGAGCCGGTCAGGTATATCGGTGAATGCTGGTGGTTTGGAAGTCCGGGTTCATTGTATTTATTCACATTATTTAAGTCATTTGTATACTGGTAAAACCATTTTGTTTTGGGAAGGTAAAATGCTTTGTTCGTTCTGTCTACAACATAAATATCAGCTATTCCTGATGTTGTGTATAATTCATCAACATCTTCTTTCTTTGAAATATCTGCAATATATCGGCCGCCTGCAGAGCGTTTACAAGAAATTCCTCTGTATGTTGCAGAAACACCGCTGTTATATTCTGAAATAATCATGTTTACTGCATCAGGATAGGTCATTGTTACGTATGAGCCTTGTAGTGCCCAGCCCAGACCTTCATCTCCCGTCAGTGCACGGTCGGTTGTCAGCATAAAAAACAACGGTAAACCGTTGCTGTTGTTGTATTTTAAATGCATAAGACATTCGTTTAAAATGTCGGTATCACAGGTTGAAACACCTGATACTGTAGGATTGTCAGTCCAGATGTAGTCTTTATTTTCCATAAAATATCTCCAATTAATTCAAACTTATTCCGGCTAATTAAAAAAATGCTATTTAAAATAGACTTCATTGAGACAATATTCCCCGCTCAAATCAACGGAACGGAATGCCTGTTCAACAGTGAATTCTTTATTTTCAATAACAATAATATCGCCTGTTTTTACATCCGTATCAGTAAATAATCTTCCGGATGAAGTAATTTCACGGCCCGTTTGACCAATAACCATTGTGTTTTTAAATTCAATACGGCAGCTAATTTTTAGTGTTTCTTTAATGATGGGTATTCCGCAGCAGTCGGTCCCGTTTGTGATTTTTAAAACTGCATACTGTGTGAAAAGATGAGAAAACATTAGTCTGCCTCCGTAAATTCCGGATTTTTTATATCAAATCCTTTACAAATCCATTTTGAGACAAGCCTGTAGGCATCAGAGGAGAGCAATCCTGCCTGTTTCATTTCGGAATAAGAAACAGAGCCTGTACCTAGAGAAACAGACTGAATTCCAAGTTCTCTGTTTTTTGAGTGCACAGTGTTTCCGTATTCTAATAGTGCTATTGCTTCTTCACAGACCGCTTCTTCTATATCAGCCGGTATGCCCTTAAAAGACGCAAATATTCTCGGAAAAGCCATTGGTTGTTTTTGCGATTCTTTTTCGCCTATATAGTTTAAGTTGTCGAGTTTTTTTGAGGCAGTAATAAGTGCACGTTCTTTGTCTTTGTCAGCGGTTTTTTCCCAGATTTCAGAATTTAGGCGTTCGTCGAAGTAATAATCAGCTGTGTCTGTTGTTACATAAGAATTTTTGAATAATTCAATCATAAATACTCCTGTCATTATTAAAATTTTGCAGCTTAAAAACTGCGGACAGATTAAAAATCCAAAATATTATGGTTTAATTGTCCGCAGTTGTATAAAATAAAAAATATTCGTTATGAGTCGGCTGCAGGAACAAGAAGTGCAAACGGATAGCGATTTGTTCCGCCGGTTCTTGTAACGGGATTTGCAATTTGTACACCTATTCTCATTACACAGCGTAATGCGACCATATCTTGCTGCGCAAGGTTGTATGCTATTGTGCCGTCTGTGTTTTGAATAATTGCCTGATCAAGTATTTTGTATGTCAAATCCTGACGTATTGAATAAACAGCTTTTGTGAAATCACCTGCAATGAGCAGTGCCTTGCTTGTATCAAAAACGCCGCCGATTTCATCGTAAACAAGTGGTCTGCCCACAAGACTTACCGGAGTTTCGGAGGTCAGTCCCGGAGTATAGAGCAGCTGGTTATTTTTGTCTCTGAGGTTTCTGAATTTTGCTTCGAGTGTTCTATCAGCATAAAATCCGGTTACTCTGAAACCTGATTTTTCAACAAGTTCCATTACTCCGCCTTCACCGATGATATCACCTGCTATATCTTCATTTGTGCCTGCTTCTACAGTTGCATTTTTTGCTATTGCTGTGCTAACAATCGCATCAGGATAAGTTGATGGTTTGTTTGTTCCAAAGAAAACAGCTTCGTCTATGGCAAGTCCGAATGCTTCAACAATCTGGGGTTTTATTTCATCCCACAGGCTGTATGATGAGTCATCCAGTACAGCTTCCGGTATAGGAACTATTACCGCGATTTCTTCAGCAGTAAGTGTTAATTTATCCCATTCTGCATTGGTTGTTTTCTTTGTATCGGTGTCTCCATTTAAGAAATATGCACTGGGAAGCGTCGAAGCCACAGGAAGAGTTTTTTGTTTTGCACTCATGTTTGGCAGTTGTTTAAAAAGCGAGAGTGCTGCAGAAGATTTTGGAACTTCTTTGATGATTTCACTGGAAATTTCTGTTGGAATGAGTGCTTCGGCTGAAGAACGTGAAATAATTTTTGCATCTAAAGTCATGATTTTTCCTTTCTTTAACTTTTTTACTTTTTTAATCATTAATTAATTTCCGGACAGAATTGATAAAAGTTGTTATCCCCGCCCGAGAGCTTTTCTTATTACTCTGTCCATTTGCTGTGAAGCGGAGAGTAGCTGTGATTTTTGCGGTTTAAAAAAATCGTTGCTGGATATTTTATTTTTATTGAAGAGAAAACTGTTTTCGCTTCTGTAATTTTCAATAAAAGTGTCAATATCATCGCAGTTTTCAGGAATGTCTTTTACAACAAGAGTGCTTTTGATGCAGCCTGCCGCATCGAGTTTTCTCATCAGCAATTCAGCTCTGTGTGCTTTTTTGAGAGTTTCCAGTTCACTTTTAATTTCTGCTGCCTGCTGCTCCAGCAGAGTTCTTGCCTCAATTGCTTCTTTGGCGGCAATCCTGTTTTTTGACGCTTCCTCCCGCAATTTTTCAATTTCTTTTTTCATTGACTCAGTACGTTTAGAGCGCAAAATTCTGTCCATTTTTTGTGCGGGACTGAGTTTTTGGGCAGCTCCTGTCTGCCCTGCTGTTTGAGCAGAACCAGCCTGCTCCTGTGCAGAATTATTCTGCACAATTTCCCGGACAGCACCTGTCTGTCCATCATCGCCGGTATTTTTTGTATCTGACATAAAAAACCGTTCCTTTCTTTGTTTTTAGTTATATTTTCGAAATACAGAGCACCAGTGTTTGTATTTTAGTCTGTGTTTCAGCCGCATTGACGAAGTATATAAATCTGCAATTAGCAGTGCCCTTTCGGCAGCATCTATGGCTTTTTTTGCATCCTCTGCTGTTTCAATAACTACTGTTTCTGACCGGTGCTCTTTTTCTGTATTTTGTAAGTCAAATAATTTCCCTGCAGCTGAAAAGAAAGCCTGCAGGACTGATGTAATACTAAACATTTTTTGCATGCTCATCTATAACTACATCAACGAGCCCGATTATCCCGAGAGCACAGGCTATAATTGCATCGGAGAGTTCCGGACTTATAATAACCCCGAATGCGGCAAGCAATGCAAACAACCCCTTGTATGTGCTGGACTGGCTTAAATATTTGAATAAAATATCATACAATTTCATTGTTTCCTCCTTGTTTTTTTGAAATATAAACTTGTTGCGCTATATTTGGTCAGTGACTTTTGCATCTTTTTCGGCAGCAATCTGTTCTGCTTTAAGCAGTGCTGTATTTTCATCGACCTTATCAATTTCCATGATGGCACCGGCTCTTGTCTGGGTGCCTGCTGTCACTCTTTCATTATTAATCTGTGCGAGCTGTGCATAATCTTCGGGCAGCGGGTCGCCCCAGTTGAGATTTACTGAATTTACCGTTTTGTTTGAAAATGCCATTGCGCATTTCACAACCTGTTTTATAGAATTGTCAAAGCTAACCTGTTTCATGTCATCGAGTTTTGCCAGAGTAGACATAAATATTTTTTTCAAGCTTTCCCCTGACAGATTTCCTGCAACATCTATTCCGTATGCCTGCGGAGGGGTTTTGGTCAGGATATAGAAGAACTGTAAAAGTGTGTCTATGTGCTGTTTTATTGCAGCAGCCTGTAAATCAACAGTAATATACTCTGCTTTTACTCCGTCTCTTCCGACAGGAATGTAGTCTTTGTTAGGAAATTCAGCACGTCCTGTCACCGGATTAAACTCCAGACTGTCGGTGCTTCCGGTCATTTTAGGGTTTGCATGGCGGTTTATTATTTTAGAATTCTGGCTGACTGTAAGCATCAGCTCTTCGACTACGGATTTACAGCGTTTGTAGTCACTGTCTCCGAAATATTTGTCACTTTCAGTTGAATTTTTGACCGGAAAGATGACAAAGTCGTTCCATATATTTGAAAAGTCATCGACTTCCGGTATAGAAATTTCTGTTTCAATATCCAGCTTTTCTTTAAACATGTCCTCCGACATCAGCCATAGTTCGTTTTCGACGTAACCTCTGCGGTGTTTTTCAATTCGTGTAAGCTGAAGTTGTTTTCCGTTAATTGTGTCAAACATCGGGTAGACAAGAATATGTCCTTCAATACAGTTCAGGTTCCCTTTGTTGAATACCGGAAACCAGCAGTCGGGACAAATGCTGAAAATTCTGACGCCGTTTTCCGCTGCGGCAACTTTAAATATGCCGTTTCCGAAGCGGGAATTGTCTATGAATACTTCTTTTAAAACGGCAAGAAAATTGTTATTTTCCTGAATTTCATCCCATACCTCCTGAGAATTGTCTGTGCTGACATGCAGACCGCCGTTTGTCAACAGGGTTTTAAAAAAATCTGTAACAGCCCAGAATAAGTTCAGTTCAATGAGTGTTTGGGCTGTTGTGTTTTCAAACGGATATTTTTTTATAATTTTTGAAAAAGTCGATGGAAATGCAGACGCAAAATCATTTTCGTATAGATTTCTATATGTTGTGTATTCAGAAATACGTTCTGCACTGTCCGGGTCAATTAACAATTTTTTCCCGGGCAATGCAATATCAAATGTAGTTATCATCAATAAATCCTTTCATAAGTGAAAAATACAGAGTATTTTTTATATATTCTGTTTTTTTTTAACGGCTGTGATATAATTTAAATATGAAGCACTATATCGCCATCTTTATATTATTTTCGGCACTGCCGGTATCTGCACTGACACTGAACGGGAGTGTTGATTACAGTGTTGATATAGAGCAGCCGAAAATGGAATTCGAAGCACCTGCACAGCCAGTTCGTGAAACGACGGCAGATGCAGTAGATTTTTCCGGTAGTGAACAGTATATTAACCTCCACGATGCGAAAAAACGTGTAGATAACGACATACTTGAACGCCGGCCGAACACTACCGGATACTACTACAATAACGGTCAGGTCGAATATATAGGTGTTAAAGTTAAGAAAGAAGATATTTAATCTTCTGTAGAGTTTACCTGTTTTATAAGTTTATACTGAAGTAATGGCAGAGAGTTCTTTTGCTTTTGCATTGAAATGGATATCAATAAGTTTTGCTTTTGCATTTTCAGTTCCGAATTTATATTCGGTAAATACGCCTTTTCCGTCGAATGTATAAGTTGCAAAGTCGCTTTGTACACCGTTAATCGGAATAGCAGAGGCTTTGCATTTGTAAATAATAATGTGGCAGTCTCCGCCCACAATACTATCAGTACCGTTTATTTTCGCCTGCAGTTGAAAATAAGAAGGCATATCTCCGTCAGAAAAAGTGAATGCAGCGGATTCGGTGTCGCCTGTTCCGCTGGTTTGTACAGAGCCGCCGGAGAGTGCGGATAATACATCCAGACTCAGTTCGGCATATTCCGAGTTAAAAGTGACTGATTTGATTTTGGACGAGACAGCAAGAGTTTTTTCGTCTCCGATTAGTTCTTTCTGGTCTATCTCAAAGGTTAGTGAAATTTGTCTGACACCGGGAACGTCAATTCCGTTTCCGACAGTGAAACTTTCTTCGGAGTCATTTGTGATAGGAAAGATTTTCAAATCATCTACTCCAAGCAGTGCGGTTTTGTGTGAAATTGTCATAAGCAACATCCTTTCTAAAATTGGCTAAATAAACTAAAAAATAACTGCAGCAGGCAGTTTTATGAATAAATTGAACCTGAAAAGCGGGGAATTGTTAAAAAAGCAGATTTGTTGCAGAATATCAGCTTCGTCCTTTTACAATGTTTAAATCAAAAACGAAGCAATGTCTGCCGGAGGCGTCTCTGTTTAAGTAATACGGAACTCCCGCACCGGAAATATACATTCTGACACCGTTTATGTTCATAATTTGCTGGTACTGTTTTTCAGGATAAAAAAGATTGTAAATATTGCCGGCTGTTTGCTGTGCCTGACGCATTAATTCAGATTTAACAGTCACTCTCAGCAGAGCTTTTTCTCCAATGTCAGAGACAGAGCTTGCAGCCAGCTGAAGAACGACAGCAGCATCTTTTGTTTGGGAAGAATCATAGTTTAGAAATATATTCATTCCTTCTGCCCTGCCGCTGTCATCCAGATATTTTTTAAAATCATCAAGTAGCATATATACCTCTTTCAAAAATCAATCTATGCGTGAAGCTATATTCATGAGAGTTTTTATTGCCTTTTCCCCTATCAGAGGTTTTGAAATATTTTGTTTTAATTCATTTGCTTTTTTGCATAGCGCAAAACATTTTTTCGGGGTAGCTTTCCAGAACTCTTCATCACTCCATTTCAATACATTTCTTACCGTTAAATAAAAGCATTCCCAGTCAAACTCCGGTTTTTCTTTTTCTATTTTTGAACCGGAGCGGACGGCTTTTTTGCGGTATTTTTTCCTTTTTGTTGTTTTAATGATTCAACGGGCAAAATAGGAATTGAGTATGCAGCATAAATGTTTAGTCTGTTTTTCGAAACGAGAACAGGATTTTTTGTAAGTTCTTTTTTTACATATTCAATTTCTTTGCGGTTGTGGTGTTTCATTAAAGAAAAACAAACAAGACTTATAATCTCGCTTGTTGACAGGTCTTTTTCATAGACGAGCATGTCATATACATAAATAAAACTTTTTCCAAAAAATTTTTCAACATCGGCATAGGCTTTGTTGTCAAACTCCATGTAGAATGTTTCATCTCCGATGTTTAGCGCAATAGCTGTGTTTACTAAATCTTCAATCATAAAATACTCCTTTTTTCTGTAATCTGATGTTTGGTCTGTAATTTACCTGCCGGAATAAAACAGCCTTTTATACATTTCTAATCATGGTGCGCAGGTAGTGCCTGTTATCCCGAATACCCTGAGCGGTGATTGAGTTGAGAAGAGAGGCATTTTCGAGCAGATATTTTTGCACATCTTTAGAATCCCAGGCTTTGACATTATAGTGATTAAAGATAAAAGGCATGCCGCCTTCGGAATCATTGTAGCTGGCGGCTTCAGAGGGGCTGAGAACTCTTTCGCCGCCTCTGAGCATGGCAAGAGTTTCATTTTGTTGGGGGATAAGCTCGTTGGCCCCCGGTAAAATGACACCGCCGCTGTGGTGTTTAGAGGGATTAAAGAAATTCACGACAGCTTTGCCGACAGAGCCGAGGAAGCCGGTACCGGTTTTGAGCAGAGACTGACCTGTGCTGAGAGCGGCTTTCATGTATTTTGATTCCATTGCGATTTTGATAAATGCTTCAAGAGCTCTTTGTATAAGATATTCAGCCATTTCATCAGCCATAGCTTTAATGTTTTCTTTGAAGTTTCCAAAATCTGTTAAACTTTTAGCGAGTCCTTTAGTGAACTCATCGCTGACATGCCCGAAGGAGTCGAGAACCCATCCGTCCTCAATAGAAGCTCTTTCTTCTCTTCCCTGTTCTTCTCTGTACATAATAGCAGCGTCTCTTTTTTCAGAGTCACGCGCATAAATCTGTTCAATCTCGTCAATATCCCTGCGCTCCTGCATGACGCTTCTGAGTTTTTTTTCGTCTCTGTTTTCAGTATCAAAGAATTTTTCAATAGCAGTGGGTGTGCTCTGAACTTTTAAGAACAGTTCGGCGTAGTGCTGCTGCAGAGTCCAGTTGTTTTTCATTTGAGCTTCGATTTTTTTTAAATCGTCGTAGAATTCTTTCAGCTGTTTGTTATAGCCGTTTTCGATATCTTCCATGAGCGTTTTGATGCGGGAGGGGGATGTTTTTTTGCGAATATTCATTTTTTCCCTTTCTAAAAAGAGACACATTTTTCAGTGTCTCTTTTGTTTTTTAAGTAAACTATTAACTTTTAAATATATTTTTAATATCTATAAATTGTTACTTTCCCGTCAGGTGCGTAGAATTTAGCACCAATCCAGTGTCCCTGGTAACGTTTATTTGCATCATATGAATATGATTCATCATATCCGACATTATAAAATACATTAACTAAATTCCCATTTATATCGTATTTTTGTGTCAAATAGGGAAATTCAAATCCTAGTTCAACTTCTATTTCAATAAGTTCACCATTAGGATTGTAATAGTAGTTATAATCACTAAATAAATAAGTTACACTGTATCCGGCTTCGTCTCCGGAAAAGAACGTAACAAATCTTCCGAATTTTTTGATTTTGGGCTTGCCATGCCTGTCGAGACTGAATCCCGGGTCTTTGAGGTATTTTTTATGCTCTTCCATGGAAATTTTGTACTGAACCTTAGAAAAAGCCTCATCTCTTGCACTTTCAACAGTGTAGTGAACACCGCCTTTTAGCACTTTGGAAAAAGCAGTCTGAGAAAAAACAGACAAGAGTAAACAGCAGATAAGAACAGTAAAAAAGCAGTTTTTGAAGCTGAAAGCAAAAATCTTTTTCATAATGTAATTATATCAGAGAAATTCAAATCCCGAGCATATTGAATAGAATTTCACCATTGGCAAGATGCTGAACATCCCTGCCCGCCTCTGCTATCCCACGATTACCGCTTCAGCATGACACAAAAGAATTCTTTCAGCTGTTTGTTATAGCCGTTTTCGATATCGTCCATGAGTGTTTTGATGCGGGAGGGAGGTGTTTGAGGGGAATTCTTCATTTTTTTCCTTTCTAAAAAGAGACACATTTTTCAGTGTCTCTTTTGTTTTTAAGTAAACTATTAACTTTTAAATATATTTTTAATATCTGTAATTTGTTACTTTCCCGTCAGGTGCGTAGAATTTAGAACCAATCCAATGTCCTAGGTAGCGTTTATTTGCATCGTATGAATATGATTCATCATATCCGACATTATAAAATACATTAACTAAATTTCCATTTATATCGTATTTTTGTGTCAAATAGGGAAAATCAAGTGGAGTAGCAACTTCTATTTCAATAAGTTCACCGTTAGGATTGTAATAGTAGTTATAATCACTAAATAAATAAGTTACCCCGTATCCGTCTCCGTCTCCGTTTCCGTCTCCGGAAAAGAACGTAACAAATCTTCCGAATTTTTTGATTTTGGGTTTGCCATGTCTGTCGAGACTGAATCCCGGGTCTTT
>CALUTO010000019.1 GCA_944323735.1 Candidatus Gastranaerophilales bacterium | reverse complement strand
CGCTATCTTTTTGCGGTTCTGATTCGCTGCCGTACGGCTCCTTACTCGCCTACGTCAGCCTATCATCCCGATTTTTTTCTATTTTTCCACCAACGGACGGACAAGATTTCATCTTGCCACAACCGCTAAAGATTATATACTTATTCCTTTTTCTCAGGCAAAAATCTTACGAAATAAGACAGAACAAAAGGTATAAATGAAATTATCAGTAATGTAACCGGTATACCTATACGTTCTGCACTAAAACCTATTACCGGAAACAAAACACCTATCACACCCCAGCTAAAACCGCCTATAAATCCCGATATCATACTTTTATACTGCGGCATGACTTTCTGCGCCATAACCATGTTTATAGAAACAGAAAGCATTGCAATAAACCCGATAAGAATAAATACAATAAAAGAAATGACTGTTGTTTTTTCCACAAGATACGCAAAAAATCCAGTCAGAATAAACGGCATAATTAGAGAAAATGCAAAAACTTTTTTGTAACCGACATACTTTTCGAATTTTGTACTCAAATATGTACCTAAAGCCCCTATAGTAAGAAACAAAAACATTGCTCCGCCTATTTCATACGGACTGTATCCGTGACTTTTCCAGAAAAAAGGCATAAGCACCGTAAAACTCGAGGTTGTCAAAGATTTCAGCACAGATACCATTATCAAAAGACACATTGTTTTGTTTTTTAAAATATCTGTCAGTGTTTTTTTGAAGGTATTTTCATTTTTAACAAAATTACATTCATCAACCTTTGGCACGCAAACAAAAACAAGCATTGCAAAAATAATTCCGGCTACGGAGGTATATGGCATTGCATGAAGCCCGAATTTTCCTGTTATGAATGATGAAATCAAAGGACCAATCGAAAAACCTATTGTGCCTGCAGCAATGAATATACTCATATTGCGTGCTGTATTTTTTCCGCTGTATCTAGGCACAAGCCCTGTTGCTTGCGGATGATAAAAACCCACCCCCACACTTCCGAGCACAAGACATGCTGCGAGCTGCCAGAAATTAGCCACTATACCCGTCAGTGATAAAAACGTTGAGGCAATTAATATTCCCCAGAATATGAAAAATCTTTTGCTGCATTTGTCGGCAATAAACCCGAATACCGGCTGCATCATAGAAGAAAACAGCTGTGCAATACTCAAAGCACATGTCGCAATCCCGAGAGTAATTCCTATATTCGCAGTAATAAAAGGCAATATCGGATTTATAAATCCGGAATAACAATCAGCAACACCATGCCCGAGCGTCAACCACGCCACTGCCTTTTTGTTCTCTTCTTTGTTATCTTTAATATTTGTATTAATGTTTGAAATGTCTGACACCTGTTGTTACCATTACTATATTGTATTTGTCTGCCTGTTCTATTACATCATTGTCTTTTATACTGCCTCCGGGCTGGATTATACCGGCTATTCTGCATTGTGCAGCCGCCTGTATGTTGTCTATAGCAGGGAAAAATCCGTCTGAGGCTGCGACAGCGTCTTTTGCACCGTCACAGGCTTTGTTCAATGCCGTTTCCATCGCATCGATTCTGCTTGTTTGACCGCCGCAGATACCAAGCGTCTTGAAATCTTTTGCAATTACGATTGCGTTCGATTTGACATGTTTTGCAACCTTCCATGCAAACACCATATCCTCTATCATTTCGGTGGTAGGCTTGTTTTTTGTTACTACTTTAAATGTATCTTTGTCCAGTTCTTTGTTGTCAACATCCTGCATTAATGTGCCAAACGGAGTAATTTTTATTTCTTTATTGATAAGATTTTTGTAAACTCTTAACGGTGTATTCAGTTTTATAATCCTGAGATTTTTCTTTTTTGTCAAAAGGTTAAGGGCTTCCTCCGTGTAATCAGGCGCAACCAAAACTTCTAAAAATATAGATGAAGCATGTTTTGCTATTTCTTCATCAACTGTTCTTGAAAAAGCAATTATACCGCCGAATGCACTGACAGGATCTGCGTCAAAGGCTTTCAAATAGGCTTCATTGAGAGTTTTTCCCAGAGCCACACCGCAAGGTGTTGTATGTTTCACAACAGCACAGGCAGGAACATCGTAAAACTCGCTGACAATATTGACCGCAGCTGTGACATCAAGAATATTGTTGTAAGAAAGCTCCTTGCCGTTTAAGATATCAAAGTCTGCAGTGTTTTTGTATTCGTAAATAAATGCTTTCTGATGCGGATTTTCGCCATATCTGAGTTCTTTTTTATTTTTCAGATAAAGTGTTTCATAATCCTTATTTTCAGAAAGCTCTCTCATAATTTCCGAATCATATTTTGATGTAATTTCAAAAGCTTTGAGCGCAAATTCTTTTCTTAAGTCATCTCCCGTCTGACCGTTATTTTGTGAAAGATTTTCGAGCAGTTTTTCGTATTCATCGGGGCTTGATACAACGGTCACGTTTTTATTATTTTTTGCAGCTGCTCTAAGCAGCGTAACCCCGCCTATATCAATATTTTTTATGAGCAAATCTTCGTCATGCTCTTCTTTTGCAACTTTTTCAAAAGGGTATAAATTTACAACAACAATATCGAACGGTTTTATATTTTTGTCCGTAATTTCTTTAAGCTCTTCGGTGTTTTTAGTATCGGCGAGGATACCGGCATGGATATTCGGATGCAGCGTTTTTACTTTTCCGGAGAGCATTTCGGGAAAACTTGTAATTTCACTGACTTCTATGGCGGGTATATTATTTTTCTTCAAAAGCTCTGATGTTTGACCGGTGGATACGATTTCATATTCATATTTTTCAACCAGTTCTTTTGCCAGTTCAACGATTCCTGTTTTGTCGAATACACTCAACAATGCTCTTTTTTTCATTTTTGCCTCCGGATTTCTTATTTATTTTAATCTAGCACAAAATTAAAGCCGGTGTTGGATAATGTTTATTGATAATAAAAATTTACACAAAACTTGTATTTTTGTAACAAAATATTAAATTATTTCTTATTGCCCAAAATATTGTTTATAGCTTTGTTTATAGCTGAATTTTTCTTTTCAGAGGCAAGATGTTATATGTCAGAAAAAGCAATTTTTTCGTCATGTTTGTTTTTATAAAACTACGAGGAATTATATTTTTTATTTAAAAAAATCTAGAGAGGAGAAAAACATGACATCTATTCAAAACACAAACACTTTACCTTATTTTGTAAAAACTGTACTGGAAAAAGTAAACGGCGAAACCAAAGAAGCTCTTCCTATTATGCAGCTGCCGATTCATGGAGACAAGCCGCAAATATTACCCTATCCGCTTCCTTCTAAGGTATTGCCGGGTGGTATTTTTGGAAAGAAAGAGCCTGCAGAAATTAAATTACCGGAATTGCCGCTTAAACAAGAATTAGACCCGGAAAAAGAAAAAGAAATCGCAGATGCATTCAAAGCAACAGACAAAGACGGTGATTTAAAAGTTAACAAACAGGAAATTGCTGATAAAATAATTGCAGAATACAAAGAAACAGGAAAACTTCCCGAAGGATATGACAACATCGGTGATTATATTGCAGACCAGATGGAAAAATTTGAAAAATATGACCAGAATAAAGACGGTAAACTGAACATCGATGAATATACAAATATGACAACAGCTCCAAAATTAGATTTATCAGATATTGATTTTGGAAAAATAAAACAACAACTGGAACAATATAAGCCTAATTATGATTATCGTCTTTATTAAGAAATAACACTTCAATAAATCTTTTATATTGCAGCAAAAAGGGAGAACAAAATATTCTCCCTTTTTTGTTTGTTTTTTGCGTTATGACTACATCATTCCGCCCATTCCTCCGCCCATAGGAGGCATTGCAGGGGCTTCCGGTTTCGGAATATCTACGACTGCAGCTTCTGTCGTCAATAGCATTGAAGCTACTGATACAGCGTTTTCTAATGCTGAACGTGTAACTTTAGCAGGATCTACAATACCTTCGTTAAACATATCAACATATTCGTTATTCATAGCGTTAAAGCCTTCATTTGTCGGAAGTTTTTTAACTTCTTCAACAACTACATCACCTTTAACACCTGCATTTTCAGCAATTTGTCTCAAAGGAATATGCAAAGCATCGAGAAGGATTCTGTATCCGACTTTGTCATCATCGCTTTCATATTCGTTTGTATCCAGACCCTTTTGCATTTCCTGCATTACACGGAGAAGTGCAACACCGCCGCCTGGTACAATACCTTCTTCTTTTGCTGCTCTTGTAGCGTTCAGAGCGTCTTCAATTCTAAGTTTTCTTTCTTTCAGTTCAACTTCGGAAGCTGCACCTACTTCGATAACAGCTACACCGCCTGCGAGTTTTGCCAGTCTTTCCTGAAGTTTTTCTCTGTCATATTCAGAATCAGAAGTTTCAATCTGACGTTTGATTAGTTTAACTCTTTCATCAACTTTAGCTTTATTTTCATCACCAACTACAATTGTTGTGTTGTCTTTTGTTACAGTAACACGTTTTGCACGACCAAGCATTTGAACCGTAATGTTTTCAAGTTTTATACCGAGTTCTTCCGTAAACATTTCACCACCGGTTAAAATAGCGATATCTTCAAGCATTGCTTTTCTTCTGTCGCCAAATCCCGGAGCTTTTACGGCAACTGCTCTTAAGACTTTTCTCATTGTGTTAACAACAAGTGTTGCAAGAGCTTCACCTTCAACATCTTCTGCAATGATTAACAGAGAACGTCCGTCACGGGCAACCTGTTCGAGTATCGGTACAAGGTCTGCAATGAGGTTGATTTTTTTATTAACACAAAGAACATAAGCATCTTCAAGAACTGCTTCCATTCTTTCTGCATCTGTTACAAAGTACGGTGAAATATAACCTTTATCAAACTGCATACCTTCTACGACTTTGAGGTTTGTACCGAAGGATTTTGATTCTTCAACAGTTATAACACCATCGTGTCCGACTTTTTCCATAGCTTCAGCAATAAGTTCACCAATTTCATGGTTGTTGCCTGCAGAGATTGTTGCAACCTGAGCAAGAGCTTCTTTTGAATTTACCGGTCTGGACATTTCTTTGATTTTTTCAACAGCAAGTCTGACACCTTTGTCCATACCACGTTTCATTCCTATCGGATTTGCACCTGCAGTGAGGTTTTTCAAACCTTCTCTAACCAGTGCTTGCGCAAGAACAGCAGCTGTTGTTGTACCATCGCCGGCTACATCGTTTGTTTTTGAAGAAACTTCTTTAAGAAGTTGTGCGCCGGCATTTTCAAGACCGTCTTCCAGTTCGATTTCTTTTGCAATAGTCACACCATCGTTAACAATTTGGGGTGCGCCGAATTTCTTTTCAATGATTACATTTCTCCCTTTAGGTCCGATTGTAACTTTCACAGCATCAGCTACTGCGTCTATTCCTTTAAGAAGGCTTTTTCTTGCCTCTTCGTTAAATACTATTCTCTTAGCCATTTTTATTCTCCTTGTGTCTATTAATAGTCTTTTTTTTAATTATGCTTCTAAAATACCTAAAACTTCTTTTTCTGAAAGAATTTTCAGGTTTTCATCGTTTAATTTAATATCTGTTCCTGCATATTTTGCAAAAAGAACGATATCTCCTACTTTAACTTCCATATCTTCTTTCTTACCGTCTTCCAGAGTTTTTCCAGGGCCTACAGCGATAACTTCGCCTTTCTGGGGTTTTTCTTTTGCTGAATCGGGAATGAAGATACCGCCTGATGTCTGTTCTGTATCGTCAATGATTTTAATAACCAATTTGTCTGATAAAGGTCTGATTGCCATAATAGCCTCCTAGTTTTCTAATTTCTCAATACTACTCTTTTATACCATTAACTTTTTTTTTTCTTATAAATGTTAATGAAAAATTAATTATTCGTTTAAAATATATTTAATCACCCTGAAACTTTCACCTTCCGCAATCGACGGTTTTGACTGAAAAAGGACTTCTATTTTTCCGTTGAATATTTTGTCTATATACGGATTTGGCATTGAAACTATAAAATAAATATTTTTTTCTTTAACGTTTCTGTAATCAAATACAAATGATTTATTATTTTCAGCATTGCAGCTCCAGTGCATGTAATTTACATATTTTGAATGTGTTCCTGACCAGAATTTTCTGTCCGGAAGATAGAGCATAACTGACAGTGCGTATGGTTCCGGTATCGGAATAAGGACAGAATCCTCCGGAAGATTTTTTCTTATATACTCTGCCGTTTCTTTTCCGCTTGAATAATTGTTGAAAACATCAGACAGAGCAAAACTCAGTCCATACAACGTACTCATCAGAAAAAATATGCTCAGTATTATTTTTATATATTTCCCCTGTTCTATTTGCCAGAAACAGAATAAGATAATCAAAAGTGCACAAAAACTTTTTGTACCGTATATATGAAGGCTGTAGCTTGTTATATAAATAAACAGCTGAAATAAAATACCGGACAGCGCAACAGAAAAAAGTTTTTTGTCTTTCAGGAAAATGTAAACAAGAAGTGTCAAAAATATTCCGCCCAGAAACATAAGCATAGCAGCGGATGATGCACCGAATGAAAATCCGAAAAACTGTGTGAATGTAGATAGTATATTTTGTACAAAATTATGCAAATCATACTTTATTGCGCAGCTCTTTCCGAACGGTGTTGCGGCAAGCTGCAATATCACTGCAAACAGCCCCAGTAAAACCAGAGCAGCAGAAATTATATTTTTTTTGTTTTTTTGTTTTTCTTTAATTAAATTATCGTAAATAAAATAACCGCCGAGAGTTGCCGAAAACATAAACATTATTATATGAGTGTTTGCGATAAGTGCGAGTATAATGGCATAAAAAACAGGATATTCTTTCTGTTTTTTATATAAAATTGCTGCTATGAAAATTAAAAGAGGTATCATTGAATAACTTCTTGCAATGACAGGAAAAAAGTACAAAAAACCTGAACTCAGAATTATAGAGGTTTTTTCAAATCTCGAAAACGGAGAAAACTGCAGCAAAATAAAAACCGCCGCACACGCACACAGCCAGCAGAATATCTGCATAATAAAAACAGAACAACCGGTTTTTGCAAAAGGCATCATAAGAAGATAAAAAAATGACGGATGTCCTTCCTGAACAAGATGTTCAAACAGCCCGAACACTGAAAGGTTTTTACTTAAAAGCCAGACCTGTGCTTCATCAGCCCATATTTCATGATGCAACACCAGAAACAGGGTAATAATCGCATATAAAATTGTCCAAAAAATATTTAGTGCAAGTTTTTTTCTATTTTCCATTGCTGTTTTTATCTCCGATTTTGTAAATATAATATTTTTCCTGAATGAGCATAACATCGTCATTTGATTGGTAGAAAGGCTGCTTGCCGGCAAAATAACTTCCGCTCATAATTACATATATGGTCTTGTATTTGTCTGTTTTTTCTTTTACCGGCAGAGGGTCTGTCGGATTCGGTATACCTTTATTCCACACAGCAAAAGTATAATAGCTGTTGTATTTAGGATTATAAAATTTCCATTTATCCGCAGGAAGATAAACACTTATTGCTGCTGTGGTAACCGGTGTGTTTGTCATAATGAATGCATTTTCCGGTATATTGTTTTTTATAAATTCCGCTGCATTTTTTCCGTCTGAAAATGTGAAAATCCAATCTCTTGTTATTATATTTGCACACGCTGGCAGTGTTGCCAAAAATGTCAGTGAGATAAATGTGTTTATCACTATTTTTGATATTTTTGTTTCGAATTTTTCATATATAATCCACAGACAGAAGAGTGATACAAAAAGCAGCGTATAAGCTCTCTGGGCAATTATTCCCCAGATAAAAACGAAAATAAAAAACTGGTATAAGTGATGAAATGCCCATACAAACAGTAATTTTCTGTCCTTTATAAAAAGCAATACAGCACAGAAAGTGCAAAATGCAGTAAAAATAACAGTGTAGAAAACAGATACTGAATTGTATATATTGAAAACAACATTTTTGTATATTAAATTTAAAAGTTCTGGACTAAAACCATTATGATAGCTCTGCACTATGCTATTCTCTGCCCTGCTTCCACACAAATATAAAAATACCGATAATAAACCGCAGAATATTATTACAGACGAAAATACAAATTCTTTTTTCCTGTTTTCCAGAACAAAAAGCACAAACAGGGCACAACAAAAGGCAAACATAATAACGTGTGTCTGGGCAAGTAAAATTACAAGAACTGCATATAAATATGGATGTTCTTTTTGCTTTTTATAAAAAGCAGCCAGCAGGAATAAGAGCAGGGGGACAAGACAGTAGCTTCTTGCGAGTGCCGGAAACCAGTACAAGAAAGCTGAACTGATGAGTACTGAAATCTTTGAGAAAATAGAGAACGGTGCTTTCCACATAAAAATACCTGCACCTGCCAGAACGATAAGCCAGTTAATAATTTTCATTGAAACAACCGGCAAATTGAGTTTCGCAAAAGGCAGAATAACAAAATACCACAGCAGAGGATGCCCTTCTGTCCTGACATGTTTTATTATTCCAGCGAAGTCTAAATCTCTGGATACAAGCCATGCCTGTGCTTCATCGCCCCATATTTCATGATGCATCATAATTACAAAAGTTATCAGTGCATATATTAATAAAACGATAATTAAGAGTATTGATTTTTTATTCATTATTTTGAAGCTCATATATGTAAAATTTTTCCGTATTAATTAAAACATCTGCAGGTGATTCATAGACTTTTTTTATTTCAGCCGGAGGATAGGGTATATAAATACCAAAGCTGAAGATAAAATATATTTTTTTATTGTTGAACTGTTTTTTGAAACCGGAGTAATCAACAAAAGAATTGAACGGTTTCATCAGCCCGTTGTTCCATTTTGAATATGTGTAGAACGATTTTTCCTGCGGAAAGTAAAATTTTTGCTGCGGCAGATATGCCGAAATGCCTGCTGTGGTGAGGTTATAGTTAGATATAAAAACAGCATTTTTTCCCGTATTTTTAAGTATAAATTCCGCTGCTTTTTTGCTTCCCGAATAGTCTTTTTTTATATCATTTTTTACTACAGCAAATGATGTAATCCATGTGAAAAGAAAGACAGGTGTTATTAATATGCTCCAGAGCCTCCTTTTTTTGTCCGGAATATTTTTACCGGCAAAAATTATCCAGAAACCGAAAAGCAAAATGAGAAGAACCAGAGAAGCTTTCTCCGGACTTGTGTGCCAGATATATCTGTAGACTGCCAGCTGGAATGCAATTCCCGCAAAAACCGTCAGAAATATTTTTTTGTCATTTTTAAGCAGTATTGCGAGCAATATAAAGAAAAAAACAATTAATAAAATAATAAATAATATGGGCGTGTATGCATAAATATTAAAAAAAACGGATAAAAATGTATTTATTATATTTTTTCCTGTAATATCCGTATTTATAAAAGTTTGAACAAGCAGATTTTCCTGTTTGCCTGCTAAAATATAAATTGTTATCAACAAAAAATTTATAAAGTAAACTGCCGGCAGAAAAATTACATTTGTTTTTGTGAGGATATGTTTGCTTCTGAACAGTTCAAAAATAAACAATACTGAAAGTATTACGGAAAAACCGAACATGAGTACATGCGTATTTGAAAGCAATATTAGCAGGATTGTATAAATATAAGGTTTTTTGATACGTTCTGGATAAAAATATGCACACAAAAGCAGCAGGGGTACAATTAGAGAATAGCTTCTTGCGATTACCGAATACCAGTAGAGAAAACCGGCACTGAAAATAACAGAAATTTTTACAGGTTTATTAAACGGAGATAAGAATAAAAATATTGCAGCACCTGCAGCTGCAAGCAGAAAACTCAGCAGCTGCATTGAAAAAACAGGCAGGTGAAGCTTTGCAAGAGGGAAAAGTAAAACATACCATAACAGAGGATGTCCTTCTGTTTTTACGTGATGTATTATGCCCGATATGTTTAAATCTCTGACAACAAGCCAGGCCTGCGCCTCATCCCTCCACAATTCATGGTGAAATATTGTTGTCAAAATAAGAATAATATATATGCAAAAAAGAACTGTGTTGAATATTTTGTTAAATTTATCTGTTTTAAAATAATCAAAATATTTATTTTGCATAATACGGCAAATCCTCATTCAAATCCAATGTTTTCGCATTGTTTTTGAAAATCCTGGATTTGTAAAAACCGAGTTTTGCGAGCATAAAGAGTATGCTGACTTTCAAAACCCCGAAACCGTATTTGCAGCTTCTCATAAAATTAATTGAAGAAGCATCGGGAAAATATTTTGTCGGACAGCTTATCTGACCGGCATTAAACCCTTTGTAGAACAGCAACGCAAGCATTTCATTGTCAAAAATAAAATCGTCATCACAGTCTTTTAACGGCAGTGTTTCTAGCACCTCCCTGCTAAATGCCCTGAATCCTGTATGATATTCAGTAAGACGTTCTCCTATCATAAAATTCTGGAACAGTGTAAGAAATTTGTTCGCTACAAATTTATATAAAGGCATTCCTCCCTCAAGTGCCCCCTTGCCGATAAATCTCGAAGCTATAGCTGCATCGTATTCCCCGAATGCAATCATAGACGCCATTGCAGGCACAAGTTTCGGTGTGTATTGATAATCCGGATGAACCATAATAACTATATCAGCTCCGGTTTTTAGTGCTGCAGTGTAACAGGTTTTCTGGTTTCCGCCGTAGCCTTTATTTACATCGTGCACAATAGTAGTTATTCCCAGCTTTTTTGCGACTTCTTTTGTTTTGTCTGATGAATTGTCATCCACAAGAATTATTTCATCCACAATATCTTTGTAAAGTTCATTATAAGTTTGTTCAAGCGTTTTTTCTGCATTATATGCAGGCATTATCACAACAACTTTTTTATTATTAATCATTTCCCCGTCATCCTCAAACTTCCAATGTTTATAGTATAATTAAAACGGATGGAGAACACAACAAAAAATGGAAAAAATAAAAAAAATTTATAAAAAGTACTGTTTAAAAGAAATTCTTGTACTTTTCTTTGTATCAGCATTTATGCTTTTGTTGTTCTATGGCAAATCAGAGTCATTTCTGGTAGATGTTGGAAGAGAAGCCTATATTCCGTGGCAAATGCTGAACGGAGAAGTTTTATACAAAGACATATTTAATGTATACGGTCCCCTTTCATATCAGATAAACAGTCTTATGTATATGTTATTCGGTACTAAACTGTCGACAATGTACATTGCCGGATATTTAAATGCTTTTTTTATTCTTGTTTTAACATTCTTTGTGACTAAAATTTTTACAGGCAGGAAGTTTGCGCTTTATACATCATTTTTAGTTATGGGCTCCTGCCTTTTTATAAAAACTTTTTTTAATTTTGTATTCCCGTATTCTTATGCTGCAGTTTATGCTTTGAGCGGATATTTGTTGTCTGTTCTGTCGTTTCTGCTTTATTTAAAACACGGAAATAAAAAATTTTTGTATTCCTCATTTATTTGTGCCGGTTTTTGCTTTGCTAATAAGATTGAATACGTGCCGTATTTCATACTTTTATTTCTGTCTTTGTTTTTTTTAAAACCAAAAATCAAGGATATTTTTGTATGTATTCCGGGATTTTTTGTCTTTCCTGCTGCTTCATTTTCTGTGCTGCTGCTTCAGGGTGCAGAATTTTCGGATTTTTGGAATGCGTTTTTGCTTGTGAAAAATATGGTAAATACTCCGGCACTTGCTTATTTTTATAAAGATTACGGATTGTACTGGAATAGTGAAAATTTTGTTACTTCAATGAAAGTTCTCGGCTGTTCTGTTCTGGCACTTATGCCTGTATTTCTTCTTTTTGCCGGATTGAATTATCTGGATTTTAAATTTTTAAAAAATAAGCTGACAAAAACAATTTTTAATTTTGCAATGATTGTTTTTTGCTTCTTTATTTCTGTTCAATTCTTTAAATATTTCCTTCTTCTGGACAATAAATTTTTCTGCTGGCTAGGAATAGTTTCACTGTTTATTCTGGCAGGTTTTTGCTGTTATGCTGGATTTGAGTTTTATAAAAAAAGAAAAATAAATAAAACAAATATCATGTTTTTGTTTTTGATTTTATCAGCAGTTTCTGTTTCTTTGAAAGGAATATCAGGAATAACAGCAGAATGCTACGGAACTTTTACTATAACTGCTTTGATAATTCCATTTATTATTTTTGCTGTTAAATATTTACACAGAATACTAAAATTCCGAAACAAAAAAGTTTATTACAAAACAGTCGGAAATATTTGCCTTATTATAGTAATTTTATTTTTTGCATTAAACATAAAAAAACTGGCACAAAACAGACTTTATCCGGTAAGAACAGACAGAGGGCTGATACTTGTACCCGGATATATAAAAGATGCGGGTGCTATTGTTTCTTATATAGAAAAAAATACAAATAAGGATGATGTCGTGGTATCTATACCGGAAGGCGTAATGATAAACTTTCTTACCGGACGCAAATCACACAACAAATATTATTATCTTATACCGGTAAATTCACAGCTTTTCGGAGTAGAGAATATCGTTTCGGATTTCAAAAAACATCCGCCGGATTATTTTATCGTGAACAATGTCTCCTATTCACCTTATAATGTTACTCATATTTGCTCTTATGCAAAAGCATTGTGCGATTTTATTGAAGCAAACTATGATTTAAAATTATATACAAACAGCGAACTCGAATTTTACATATACAAATTAAAGTCCGAATATAATAATTTACAGACAATACCGGAATAATTAAACTTCTATAAAAAGGCGTTTTCCGACGATATTCGGTTTTCCGTTATAATAACCGGCAAAATAACCGCCTCTGACCGGATTATTTTTTCCGTAAAAATTTGAAGAAGTGTTATTGGATACAAAAGGATTGGCAAACGGATTTGCGGATTGAGGACGTGCCTGAACGGGATTAACCTGCGCCGGCATAAGTGCTTTATTTAAAAGAGAGACGAGGCTTGTTACCATACTTTTCCTTTCCTGATTGCCTTCACTTTTTACTATATAATAAACAAAAACAACTTGTCATAATTATTATAATATTTTATTAAAAAATATTAAAGTATTTTAAAAGAAAAATACACTGTTTTGTGTATATGAATATTTTTAATAATCTGTCAAAATTTGAGTATGGTAAAAAAATGTCCTTTTAATCACGATGAATGCGGAGATTTTTGCGCATTATTTATTTCGCCGGATGAACTGAATGAGCTTGTTGTAAACAGATTATCCAGCATAGGCGCATTTGATAAGGGGAACGGCTTATGCGCATTAAAAAATATTGCTCTTGTACAGAGCCGGACATTATTTGAAAAAACTTCCGTAAACAAGTTCTAGTTTTTTTTGTGCTTTTGTGTCTTAATATATAAAAAATAGTTTGTTCTAACAGCGTTGACAGTTAGATAAAAAATGAAGGGTAAAAATATTATGCAAGCTAGACGGGCAGCAAGAGAATTAGCACTTATATTATTTTCACAATTTGACAAAAAGATTACACAGTATACACAGACTGAATTTGAAGATATAGTTTTAAAATCAGTAAGAACACTCACTAATAACGCAGCAGAGGACTTAAAAGTCAGTCTCGGAGCTCTTCTGGAAATGAAAGAGTTTATAAACAATTATGAATCCGAGCATCCGGTAAACCTCGAAAGACCTATAGATTCTAATAACGTACCGGTACCTGTTCCAATGACTTCTGATATGACAGGCAGACTGGAAGAGCTGACCAATATAGCAGAACGTGTTGTACTTGCGCTGGAAATCGCAGAAATGACTGCGCTTGAGCACACAGGAGATGTAAAAAACTACGTATTCCAGATAGCAAATACTTTTAAAGAACATTCCTCCGAAGTGGACGGGCTGGTCAAAAAATATGCAAAAGGCTGGGATATTGACAGACTGGTCAAAATAGACAAAGACATTCTGCGAATAGCTATAACAGAAATGCTGTTTATTAAAGGAACACCGATAAAAGTTGTGGTCGATGAAGCACTTGAACTTGCGAAAAAGTATTCTACAGATGATTCCTCCTCTTTTATAAACGGAATTTTAGGCAAAATAATTGAAGAGAATAAACTATCAAGAAAATAACCGGAAATTTTATGTTTGATTTTTTTAAGAAGAAACAGGAAAAAGAAACAAAAACCAGGCCACATGAAGAACAGACCGAAAGAAAAGGACTGTTTTCATTAACCTTTGAAGGTCTTAAAAAAACTCTTGCAAAAACCGGTGAATCACTTGTCGGCAATGTAGTAAAACAGGTTGAACAGAACGAAGAGTTTGATGAATTTATTCTTGACGACATGGAAGAGCTGCTTATAAAAGCTGATATAGGAGTGAATACAGCATCTGAAATAGTCGACAAACTCCGGAAGCAAAGCCTTATGAAACCATCAGGAGTAAAAAATTACCTTCAGGAAGAATTTAGCAAAATACTTCTTTCTGCCGGCAGTAACGAACTTTCTTATCATGAAAATGAAATAAATATATATTTTATAACAGGTGTTAACGGAGCCGGAAAAACTACACTTATCGGGAAACTGGCAAACAGATTTAAACAGCAGGGCAAGAAGGTTCTGGTTGCCGCAGCTGACACTTTTCGTGCCGCAGCTGAAGAACAGCTTAATATATGGAGCGACAGGGCAGGAGCAGATATAGTCAGAAATGACGGTGCAGATCCGGGCTCTGTTGTTTTTGACGCAATAAAAAAGGCGAAAAATGAGCATTATGACGTGATACTTGTCGACACAGCCGGACGTCTGCAAAACAAATATAACCTTATGCAGGAATTACAAAAGGTCAAAAACGTAATTGATAAAAACGCACCTGAAATGCTAAGAGAGGCAATTCTTGTGCTGGATGCAAATACAGGTCAAAACGGTCTTGCACAGGCAAAAGTTTTTTCTGAATGCGTAAATCTTACTTCTGTTGCGCTTACGAAATTAGACGGCTCTGCAAAAGGCGGAATAATCATTGCGATTGCCGGAGAGATGGGACTTCCGGTAAAACTCATCGGAGTTGGCGAAAAGATGGAAGACTTAAAAGATTTTGATTCAAAAGAGTTTGTGAGAGCTTTGTTTGAATAAATATATCTGCATGAGCGAAACAGACCCTGCAGATTGTTAAAAACCTTAACAAACAGGCAATTATTTTTCACAAAAATACTTTAATAACATGTGAAGTAAAAAGTAGTGTGAGAAATTTTATGCAGCCTATCTATCCTAATTGTTTTGATATGTTAACAACGCATGGTATTATCCATAATGACCTTGTCGGATATGTTACGGGAACCCCGTCGCCGTATCTTCAGCAGTATGCAGCCCGAAAAGGCGCAGCCGCACCTGTCATGTCTCAGACGGCTGCTCCTTCCGGTGCAGTATTGCAGCAGCCGGTACAACCGGATGTTTATCAAAAGCCTGCGTCCCAAACTCCGCCGCAGGCACCGACTTTGCATTCCCATAATCCGAAAAATAACAACATCTGGAAAAGTATTGCAATGACATTAATTCTTTCTGTCGGTGCTTCATTGCTGCTTGCGAAAGGTGTCAGAATGATTAAAGGAACGACCGTACCGCAGGCACCGGCAGGCAGCCCGTGGTATCAAAAGTTTTTGAATTTATTTAAAGCTTAGATGCCATAACTTCCGTAATTCTTTGTACAACTCCCGGATCAAGAGGCTCGGGCAGGATTTTTTCAACTGAAAGTTCATCATTGCTCACGATAGAAGCGAGAGCCACGGCACAGTTGAGCTTTATTTCATCGGTAATTTTGTGGATATTGTTGTCTATGGCACCTTTAAACACACCCGGAAAGGCAAGTGAATTGTTAATCTGGTTTGGAAAATCGCTGCGTCCCGTACCAACAATGTATGCACCTGCTTTTTTCGCATCATCCGGCATAATTTCCGGCACCGGATTTGCAAGCGCAAAGACTATCGGCCTGTTATTCATTGACTTAATCATATCAGGGGTGACAAGATTTCCTTTAGAAAGTCCGATGAAGATGTCTGCACCTTTTATTTCATCAGCAAGCTGTCCTTTTTCCTGATTTGGATTTGTTTGTTGTGCGAGTTTTTCAAGGTTTTCATTATTTTGCGGACGACCTTTGTAAATTGTTCCGTCTTTGTCGAGCATGATTAAGTTTTTCACACCAGCAAAAATCAACAGCCTGGCAACAGCACTTCCTGCTGCACCCGCACCGTTAATAACGATTTTCACGTCAGAAAGTTCTTTTTTAACAAGAGTAAGAGCATTTAAAATTGCAGCCAGCACAATAATGGCCGTTCCGTGCTGATCATCGTGGAACACAGGAATTTTGAGCGACTCTATCAAAGTATTTTCAATTTTGAAACAGTCCGGAGCGGAAATATCCTCCATGTGTATACCGGAGAAGGAGTTTTCAAACAGCTGCACAATTTTTATAACCTCATCTGCGTTTTGAGTTTTTATACAAAACGGCATAGAACTAACGCCGGCAAGGGCAGCATATAAAGCGGCTTTGCCCTCCATAACGGGCAGGGCTGCATCTGCACCGATGTTTCCGAAACCGAGAACAGCAGTGCCGTCAGAGACTATGGCGACCATTTTTTTGCACTCAACTTCGCTCAGTTCTGTCTCAATCACCCCTCCTGCAAGTTCATGAAGCTGCAGAGATTTTTCGGAAACATTTCCTTTAAGCTTATCAGGACTGAACATAAAGACATTTCTGGAGATAGTGCCGAAAAATTCTTTTATATCAGGCACAATCCCTTTTAAAACCGGAATGTCGACCTTGAATTCAATATCTTTTACAAAATCTGAAATGAGGCTCAAATCAATACCGCAAAAATTAGGCTCAATATTTTCGACCGCAAATTTCAAATCCTCTGCTGTTGTTTGCTTAATGCAAAGAGGATAAGCATCAATAAGCAGTGAACTTTTGAGGAACACAGCCCGTTTCAGTGATTTTTCATAATCAAAAGAAATCACAGCAACGGAGTCTATTTTGTTGGTGTAAATTTTTTCTGCCTCAATATTTTCTTTAATTTTGAGACACGATGAGCCGACACCGGGAGTATAAACAAGTGAAAGTATTTCTTTGTTTTTAATTTCTATTTTCGGAACAACTTTAACACCCTTATAGTAAACCATTATTCACGCACCTTATTTTCTTCCCCTTTTAAAAGTCTTTTAATATTTTCCCTGTGCAGCCAGATTATATAAACAGCACCGATAGCACAGTAAACAATGTATCCGGCGGGTTGCTTAAAGATGAACATAAGGAGCGGTGAAAGTGCAAGTGCAATGATAGAGCCGAGAGAGACATATTTTGAGATGTAGGTAATTATGCCCCATATTAAAGCAATACATATACCTGCAGGGAAACATAGCGCAAGTATCGTGCCCACTCCTGACGCAACCGATTTTCCGCCGGTAAATTTCAGGAATATTGATTTGCTGTGCCCGAGCAGAACTGAGATTGCTGCGATAACGGGCGTGACACCGTACTGTGCATATGCTTTCAGGAACACAATAGCAAGCACAACAGGGATAGCACCTTTAAGTGCATCGAGGAACATAACAATAAAGAACCATTTTTTACCGAGCACCCTTTTAACATTAGTTGCCCCTGTGGAACCGGAGCCGATTTTTCTGATATCCTGACCGGTTTTGAGCCTGACAATTATGTAGCCTGTAGGTATTGAGCCGATTAAGTAGCCGAGAATTGCGGCTAAAAGAATTTGTATCATACTTACTCCTATTGTTGTTTTTCTTTTCGCTCTCTGAACAAGAGCCTTACGGGCGTGCCTGAGAAACCGAAAGCTTCTCTCATTTTGTTTTCGAGATATCTTTTGTAGCTGTCCTGTATCAAATCTTCGTTGTTAACAAAGAGGACAAACGAGGGCGGAGCCGTTTTAATCTGTGTAGCATAGAGCACACGGAGTTTTTTGCCCTTTTTGGAGGTTGGAGGATTCATTGCGAGTGCTTCTATGATAATTTTGTTCAATAAACTTGTAGAAACACGTTTCCGGCACTGTTCGAAAACTTCTTTTGATTTTTTGTAAATACTGACGAGCCGTTGTTTTGTTTTTGCACTGATAAAGATAACCGGTGCAAAACTCAAAAATGGAGCCTCATGCCTTAGCTTTTCTTCATATTTAACGGTAGAATTTGCCTGTTTGTCTTCGATTAAATCCCACTTGTTAACAGCAATAATTATACCTTTTCCAGCTTCAATGATGATTTGTGATATTTTTTTGTCCTGATCTGTAATTCCTTCAGTTGCATCGACAATCAAAAGCGCAATATCACAGTCTCTGATAGCACGGATAGCCCTGTCCACAGCGAATTTTTCAACACCCCAGTCGACTTTCGATTTTTTTCTGATACCGGCAGTGTCAACGAGAGTAAACTCTTCACCCTCGTATTTAACTTTTGAGTCTATGCTGTCTCTTGTAGTTCCGGAGACATCGCTGACGATTACCCTGTCCTCTCCGAGGAGAGCGTTTGTTATGGAGGATTTACCGGCGTTTGGTTTTCCGACAATAGCGATTTTAATGTTGTCGTCAGTGTATTTGTCCTGATTTTGTTCAAAGTCTTTTGTTATTTCATCGAGCAAATCGCCGACCCCGCCGGAGCCGTGCAGCGCAGAGATAGGGAACGGTTCGCCCAGAGCAAGCTCATAAAAATCAGCAGTCATGGAGAATCTTTCAGGCGAGTCAATTTTGTTCACAGCGAGATATACTGACTTTTTGCTGCGTCTTAATATATTTGCAATGTCGTAGTCAACAGGATTTATGCCTTCTTTACCATCTACCATAAAAATAATAACATCAGCCTCGTCGCAGGCTATTTGGGCCTGCGAAAAGATGTTGAGCATAATTTCGTCATCGCTGTCGGGGATGATACCGCCCGTATCGATGACGGTGAAATTTTTGTTCTGCCATTCGACATCAAAATAAATTCTGTCTCTGGTGACTCCGGGGAGGTCATCGACGATTGACTGTCTGGCACCGGTTAGCCTGTTCACGAAGGTTGATTTGCCCGTATTTGGTCTGCCGACGATGGCGACGATTGGGAGTTTAGCCATAATAAATGCGTCCTGTTGATAATAGTTTTTCAAAATTGTATAATTATATTAATATAAAGCAGATGTTTTATCTATATAGTAATACATACTGTGTTTGTATGATTAAAATAAGATAGATAGAAATTAAGATAATAGACGGATAGGTATATTTTGAAAAAGATTTTAAAAATTCGCATTTACATAACTTTACAAAAGTGCGTTATTTGTTAAAGTTTTTTTTAAAAAATGCCGATATAAAAAAAGATTTTTTGTTAAATAGAAATTATTACTCGAGTGTTAGCAAAATAAGGATAATTTATGGACAGAAAAAACTGCAAATCCGCATTTTCTATGGCAGAAGCTTTAGTAACAATGCTTGTTGTGGCTTTGCTGGTAGCCGCAACTATCCCTGTGTTCACGAAAAAGCACAGAGTGATAGACAAAAACGCCGAGCACGGCAAATGGGCGTGTAAATACATTAACGGCGAACTGTACTCGGCACGTGCAAAAGATATCGACACACCTCTCCCGCCTGATGAAGAGTGGGTAAAAGGCTGTGTGTTCAAAGGTATCGGAAACACTGTTAAGTATATGTACGTTGAAGTATACGGCGGAGGCGGCGGCGGAAGCCCGGCTTATACAGTGCCGTGGGTGGCATATACCGAGCATATAAAATTCGGAGAGCCTGTTCCTATACATGGCGACTATAATGTCTATCTCGGAGGAACCTCCACAGCCGTTTCTCCGGCATGGGCACTCGGTCAGAGTGTTTATACACCGACTACATACCATAACGGAAACCTCGGGTATTTCTATAAAGAAACACATTATCCCGGATATGACAGGTATAACAAATATACCTTCTCTCCGGCTATCGGCTGCAAACAGCCTGTTGATCACACAAAAGATGTAACAACCTGTGAAAACGTGCTTGTTGAAAAGACCTGCGGAGATGCTGAAGCAGAGTGTAACTGTAAATGGCTGGACAGTGCAGGTAATGAATGCTCTGAATACATTGAACAGGAAGTAGAAGTTCCTGATCCGGAGCCGACCCCACCGAGCTCAAGTTCTAGCTCAAGTTCTAGCTCAAGTTCTAGCTCAAGTTCTAGCTCAAGTTCTAGTTCTAGTTCTAGTTCTAGTTCTTCAAAACCGAGCTCAAGCTACAGCTCAAGCTCAAGTTCTAGTTCTAGTTCTTCAAAACCAAGCTCAAGCTCAAGTTCTTCAAAACCAAGCTCAAGCTCAAGTTCTTCAAAACCAAGCTCTAGCTCAAGTTCTTCAAAACCAAGCTCAAGCAACAGCTCCAGCAATTCCGGAGGCGGAACACCGAGCGGTTCTGTCGGCTGGCCTTTCAGATGGTTCCCGTTCACAAGCGGTGTGTTCACCGGTTTTGCAACGACAACAGTTACAGTAAAAAACCCTGACTGCACCAGAACATGCGAAACCTGCGATAATTCATATGACTGCAGCTATTACGATGAAGTGTGTAATACTGAACATGATGTCTATGACTATACTTCGCTGGAAGAAGCATGGTGTGTAAGCGACATATCAGGAAAACTCCTGAATGCAACGAACGGCGACCCTGCACCCGGTGCACACGGAACTTTGAATATGCAGCAGGGTGAAAAAATCTTCAAAAACAGAGTTGAACCTGATACATACAAAGAATATCCCGAAACAACCGTAAACGGATATCCCGTCACTGCATCAAATGACGCAGAAAGTTACAGATACGTCTACAGAAGCGTAACCTGGAACGGCGGAACCCCTGTCGAACATGACAATCTGATCGCTGTTATGAACGGCGGAAAAGCCGGAAAAATGAATTCATCAGGTGTCGGCAGTTGCTGCTATGACTGCGACGCAAGACACCAGCCGGAATTCGCAAATTCTGCCGGCACAGCACCTCACTGTACACAAAACGGTACGGACGGGCAAACTATATTAAACCATCCTAATTTCACTACAATAACCACCCTTCCGAAAGAAGAAGGACTATATATAAACCTTGACAAATTCACATACTACGTAGGCTGCCACGGTCAGGCAGGCGAAGTAAAAGCCGCTATGTTCCCCTCTACCGGAACCAGAGGATTTAAGTTCGAAGTCGGTAAAGGCGGAAAAGTCAACAAACAGGGCGGTGAATCCTCATTCGGCTGGATTAGAGCCATGGGCGGTCTGGGTGCAAATGAAGGATGCTATTCTGACACGACTGATGTAAACAGCCCGTCAGTTGTAAACACTGACAAGAGACTCAACACTGTCGGCACAGACAATGTCGGAAACGGCGGTATCGCCGGTGATATCATAATCTACGGCGACGGACTCACACTGGACAAATACGGTCTGCCTCTCAGAAACTATGAAATCCCGAGAGAAGCGGACAAAGAACCCAACGGCAGATGGGGCTATGACAACTCCAAAACAGAAGGCTCCACCGGTATGGTCGTAGTCAGCTGGTAAAATCTAAACGGTATAAGTCACGGATTTCTATTCGTGGCTTATACTTTTACCATATATTTCTATGTGTTTTTTAATGTATTGCAATCATGTGACAGATAAACTAAAGTTTTTAAATATAAAAAATATGAAAAGGTAGATAAATTAAATGGCAAAAAATAGTTCTCTCCGGAAAAAATATGACGCATTTTCACTTGCGGAAATGATTTTGATATTACTTTTCGTAGCTATACTGGCTCTCGGCTCAGGCGTTTTGCTCCCGAGAAAAATGAAATCAAAAGCTGCCCAGCAACAGCACGGGCTATTTGCCTGCACTGTGATAGCAGGCCAGCAGCATTACTTTGAATCTAATGACATGAATGCAGAAATCCCCGAACCTGACTCTTCAAAATGGAAATCCGGAAACTGTAAAGAAAACTTTGATGTCCCTAAATACGCCAATATGCTGATGGTTACGATGATTGGCGGCGGCGGTGCCGGAAAAAACGGCTCTGTTATCTGGGATAAAGAAAAAGACATCCCTGACGGACATCTGATTGTTGACGGTGATTCATACAGCGTCGAGTATGACGGCTGGTATCACATAAAAATGTACGGTCAAAGAGGAGAACAGACCCACAGAACTCCGTGGAGAAACGGAGACTGTTTCACAGAAAGCCCTCAGGGCGGATATACCTACAGGTTCGAAGGTGATATAAAACTCAAAAGAGGGGACAAACTCACTCTCGAGCTCACTGAAAAACTGGACAATATCATGACAAGTTTCGCATGCACGGACGGTCGTTTTATTCCGGGTGACGGTGAGTATTACATAGGCAAAGACGGCGGCAACACTATTTTAAAACTGAATTCATCTGTTATTGCCAACATTCAGGGCAGCGGTGCAGGATATATCAGATGCAACCCGCTCAACAACGAATGCGTAAACAGATATGACGCTTATCAGGGCGAACCGGGAAAAGCTATTGTTCCTCCTACAGGTTTTTCGAACCTTGTTGTGCTTGATCCTGCGACAAATCCGTCCGCTCAGGTTCTGGAGCTGAATGACGGACGTGTCGATATATCATATTCGGAAACAATGAATGAATCGAACAGAGAGTTTACGGCAAACGGAGGCTGCGGCGGTGAAGCCGGCGCAACAAATGCCACATTGTATCCTATTATCAGAGCAGAAATCCCCTCAATAACTATCGGTCTGGGCGGTACACAGACCACTGCAGCCACAGCTACCATGTTCGGAACCTTCCCCGCACCGGGCGGACGTAACGGAACAGCATGCGCAGATGTCGCAGCAACAAGCGGGGCTGACGGAGAAGCTGCTACAGGATATAAAGATTTGCCGTCAACCGGCGGAGCCGGTGCAAAGGGCAAGGGAGAATCAGGTGCTTCCGCATCAAAAGTCAACGGTGAAGCAGGTAAAGGCTTCGGTGCCGGCGGCGGCGGCGGCTCAATCTTCTACAACAGCACTCCCTCCTATATCAACTACCTGACTGCTGAAGAGAATAAACAGCCTGTTATCGGCGGAAACCGCAGATGGTATCAGGGCAACGGCGGTAACGGCACAAACGGTATAGTAGTAATAACATGGTAGTTTTTACTGTTAGAAATTTATGAATCTATATATTTAGTAAGGATATAAAAAATGAAATATGCAACGGGAAAAAGTTTTTTTAGAAATGTAAAAAAGAGTCAGGCATTCTCTCTGGCAGAAGCTATGATTATGCTTTTGATAGCCGCATTGATACTCGCAGCTACAATGCCGGTTATCACAAGAAAACATCTGCTTCTCCCGACCAGAGGACCTCACGGAAAATGGGTCTGCACTTTGATTAACGGTGTCCAGCATTCAGCAACCGCAGCAAACCAGAGTGCGGCTATGCCGGCTCTCGATTCCGGAAAATGGAAGCCGGGTTGTTCCTTCCCTATACTGCCAAGTAATGTTCCTTACGTTCTTGTACAGGCTGTAGGTGGCGGCGCCGGAGGCAATACTCCGGGCGGTCCCCCGACTTTGAATTTTGTTTCCATGGACGATGACTACACTATACCTGATGAAGAAGAAGGAACACTGGAACTCCCTGCTGACGGAGAGTATGAAATTTCATTCGCAGGCAGACTGGGAGAAAAAGGCACTCTGAACCCTCCGGGTATGGTTTTCTCTGTTGAAGGCTATGTAAAGGACATCTGCCCGTTCCCCGGTGCAGAACCCGACACCTCGAACGCCTCTATCAGATTTAAAAAAGAATACAAGGCAGGCGACCAGATATGGCTCAGACCTGTTAAAAATACCAGAATGACCACTACTATCAAAGACTGTCCTCAGGAAACAAACGGCGGTACTCATCTCATGACCGGTATATTCAGTGATGGCACGAGCTATGACATTAATATGGATTTCTCTACATATACAAAAGTTCCGGGGAAAAACGGCGACGATGTATATCTGATGGAAAAAATTTATGACACAGGAGCAGAAAATGTCGTTGCAATCATACAGGGAACCTCTGGAGGAGCTTATACCAACAACCTCGACCCTCAGGGCTGCAACTACCTCCACTGCCAGAGATATATTCCAGTACTTCGTAACTACAACACTGAAGGATATCAGGCTCTTGTTACCAAACAACCCGACAATATCACAGCAGGCAGTCTGGAAATTACACCGGGCGGCACGGGCAGCAACGTCAACGTCACCTCTGTCGGTGTTGAAATCAGAGGCGGCTGCGGAGGTGCACCGGGTTCAGTTAACACTGCAATCTTCCCGAGAAGACATGAAGAAGGCGAAATCACTGTCGGAAAACCGGGTATGTCCGGTGAAAACGGCGGAACTACCGTCTTTAACTACATAACAGCAAAAGGCGGCAGAGGCTGTTCTTCGTATACGGAAATAGGTTTTGGCGATCGTATCGGCTACGGCTCTGACGGCGGTGAAGCTTCAACTTATACAAAAACCGACTCTGTTGCAGGTAAAGGCGGCAAAGGCGGATATAACCTCGAACAAGCCGGTGACGGCACAGACGGCGGCGGCTTCGGCTCCGGCGGCGGCGGCGGCGGTCTCGCTATCAATATGTCTAAAGATGAAGTCAAATCTGCAAAAGGTGATGACAAAGAAACTATCATGAGCAAAACAACCAAAGGTCAAGGCGGTATGGGCGGCCCGGGTGCCATCATCATATCCTGGTAGTTCAATTTGGAGATACTAATATATGACTAATAAAAAACAAAAATCATTAAAAGCCTTTACTCTGGCGGAAATCATAGTCGTACTCGGGATTGCCAGCTTCATTATTCTGGCGATGATGGCGATTATACGACCGTCTGACAAGGAATTGAAACACCAGTATTACAAGGCTTATCACTTACTGGCTACTGCTACGTATAACCTGTATATGGACGGGCTTAACAGAACTGATCCGACAACAAAAATCGCTACGGGCACGCAGTTCTGCGAAGATTTGCTCTTCTATATGAATACTTCTACCCCTTCATCTGACCGCTGCAAAGGAACAAGAGTTTCTATTCTGGGAAATTCTTTTACGGAAGCAGGCATACAGTACGTTGCCAGTAACGGTATGATTTTCTATTTTTCACCCGATATAAACGATCCGGATCTCGGACTTTTGCGTATTGTATGGATTGACATAAACGGCCAGAGAGGCCCGAATACTGCAGAATGGACAAAACGCAGACCCGCTGATATCGTAGCTTTTGCGGTCGTTGACTACGGCGAAGTTATCCCGCTCGGTTATCCGAGAATTGATGAAAGATACATGGTCGCTCGTGTCTATGTGCCCAGTACCGGTGACGAAGACTCTACCTACGGCGACGGTAGTTTGACAGGGCTGTATTCTTTCTATAATGCACAGCAGCTTGCATATGGCGGAAAAGTCTTTCAGTATGACACTTTCAGCTATCAAGGCAGTACCGAGTTCGGCAGCGGTGCTCTTTCTATCAAAAAATCAGACTTAGATACGTCTAAAAAATTTGATATGATTGAGCAGTGCAAAGATCCCAACAATCCGGATGCTTCAGAATTTTCTATATGTACGGTCGAAATTCAGGAATAATTTCGTGCGACAATTGCCGCCGGCAAAGGCCGGCGGCTTTTTCTATTTTTAAAATGCCGGCTCTTAAGTTTTTATTGACAGTCTCCGGATAGCGGTAGAAAATTTATGAATGATATTCTTTTAATAATGTAGTATAATGTATTTTGTTTGTATTATTGGAGGAATTTTTATGAAAACGACCAATCCTGTTTTTAACAGAGAGATAGAAACACAGGTTCTGGACGGTGCACCTATGACCGTGTCCGGAGCTGTAAATAAAACTTTCGCACTTTTATTTTGCGCTTTGATACCCGCCGCTGCTGCCTGGTATCAGGCTATGCTCGGTTATACCGACAAAGTCAATATTATTATGACTGCCGGTTTGATAATAGGGGCTGTTTGTGCTTTTGTTATTATTTTTAAAAATAATCTTGCACCGTATCTTGCACCTGTTTATGCTTTTGCGGAAGGAGCTTTTCTCGGCGGACTCTCCGCTGCTATTGAAAAAATTTATCCCGGTATTGCTGTTCAGGCTGTAGGTGCTACCTTCGTCGTCCTTTTCGTTATGCTGGCTTTATACAGAATGAAGCTCATCAGAGCTACGGAAAAATTAAGAAGCGTTATTCTTGCCGCTACTTTTGCCATTATGCTTGTATACCTCGGCTCCTTTATTGCTTCATTTTTCGGTGTCCAAATTCCGTTTGTATACGGCGGAGGGATAATCGGGATTGCATTCAGTGTAATCGTTGTCATAGTTGCGGCTCTCAACCTCATTCTCGATTTCGATGTTATTGAAAAATGCGCCGCAGGCATGCTTCCTAAATATTATGAGTGGTATACCGCTTTCGGGCTTATGCTTACCCTTGTTTGGCTGTATATGGAAATCTTGAGACTTATCGCTATTCTCAGAAGCAACGAATAGCATTTTGTTTTAATTATGTTTTCAGTATAATAACCTTATGAAAAAGGTTTTTGTTGAAACACTCGGCTGTCAGATGAATAAGTCTGACTCGGAAAGAATTCTCGGCATGCTCTCGCATTTCGGCTTTGTCGAAGCTGAAAGGGCAGAAGATGCCGATTTTCTCATTATAAACACATGCAGCATAAGGCAGCTCTCAGCTGACAAGGCATACAGCCGTGTCGGAGTCTGGGGGAAATGGAAACAAAAAAACCGCAGTCTGAAAATTGCCTTCTGCGGCTGCGTTGCCCAACAGGATAGGGAAAAATTACTCAAAAGATTTCCATATCTGGATCTGGTTTTCGGTACGCACAATATCTATCAGCTCCCTGAGCTTATAAAAAAAATATATCAGGGTGAGAGAGTGTGTGCGATTACTCAAAAACCCTATGTAGTTGATGAATCTCAGTATGAAATAAAAAGAAAAGACATGCTCAATGCCTGGATACCTATCACAGAAGGGTGTGACAATTTCTGCACATACTGCATTGTTCCCTTCACACGAGGACGTGAACGCAGCAGAGAACCGGAAAAAATTATCAAAGAAGCTGAAATTGCTGTAAAACAAGGATTTAAGGAAATTACTCTCCTCGGGCAAAATGTCGACAGCTATGGAAAAACCCTGGGAAAAAATATTACACTTGCGAATTTATTGAGAGAATTAAACAAAATCGATGGAAAATTCCGCATAAGATTCGTTACTTCTTACCCTACTGACATTACGGATGATTTGATAAATGCGGTAGATGAGTGCGACAAAGTCTGTGAATACTTCCATATCCCCATGCAGTCAGGAAATTCCGAAATTCTGGCTGCTATGAACAGAAGATACAACAGAGAACAGTACGGAACTATTGTAAAAAAAATACGTGAGAGGTTTCCTGATGTTACCATTACCTCTGATTTTATTGCAGGTTTCCCGGGTGAGTCAGAAGAACAGTTTCTCGATACTTTGAGTGCTATCGATGAATTCAAACTCGATTATTCTAATACGGCTGCATATTCTCCACGTGAGTATACAAAAGCTGCCAGATGGGTGGATAAATTTATAGACGAAGAAACAAAATTTAAAAGACTTGCCATTTTAAATGAAAAAGTCAAAGAAGCTTGCCTTAAATCCAACAAAAAATTTGTGGGCAAAGTTCAGGAAATTCTTGTGGAGTCATCAGAAAATAAAAACGGCGTTTGTATTCTGGCCGGACGTGCAAGAAATAACAAAATTGTACACTTTAACGGTAATGAATCTCTAATCGGACAGTTTGTCAATGTGAAAATCACCGGCGCAAGTGTCTGGCATTTGCGCGGTGAAATAGTTTAGCCGTCTTTGTGGCTGTAAAAAATATATAAATTTAACCTATTGTAAAGAAAAGGTTATAACATGTTTTCATTATATGAAATTTAAAATATAATATTGTCATTGGAACTTTATCTTTATTGTGAGGAGTAATTTTGGCTACTGTGTTAAACGGTCGACAACCGCAAAGAAGACAACAAATAAATCAGTTTGTGGATTTTGACAATAAAATACAAAATTTCTCTGTGGAAACAGTCAGAAATCTTCTTAACATGGACAATAAAGGAATTGCTAAATTATGCGCTAAAGTTTCATTAATGCCCAAAAAAGATGCTCATGGCAGAACTTATTTTTCAAGAGATGATGTAGAAATTCTCAGAAAGGTAAAAGCATTGCACGAAAATGCACAAAAATTACAGGACAGAACAGTTGCCAAACCCATGGAAAACATTGCACCGGTTAAGCAGCCTGCTTCCACTGCTGTTCAAAAAATGATTTCAACACTGGAATCTTTAGAGGATAACATTGCTTCAAAACTTTCAAAAATGATTGATGAAAAATTGGACGGTATGGATGAGGTTGTTGTTGAGCTTGTCAGATGTAAAACTGAAAATGAAACTCTAAGGTACAAAATGAATGAGTTGAATAAAGAAAATTACAATCTGAAAAACGAGCTGAGCAAATACAAAACCATAGGTCTCGGACTGTATGTCAAAAAAAACGGTGAAACACTGTTATAATGATGAAATATTCTCTTGTTTTATTTTTTTTCTTCGTTTTTGTTTCGCCCGCAATATCTTTGTCTTTTGATGAGGCAATGAATAAACAAAAACCTTTTGTTTTCTATATGTATCAGAACGGGTGTTCAGCATGTAAATATTTTGATGATATTTATAGTAAGGCACAGAAAAAATATTCATCGAAATTTAATTTTGTACGCCAAAATGCAGACTCGGGACTTTCTTCAAAACTGATAGAAAAATGGAATATAGAGTCCGTTCCTTTTGTTTTGATTATTAATCCGGGAACAAAAAAGGCATCCAGAGTCGGAGATTATTGCATAATGAGCGGCAAGTGTTTTTCAAAAACACTTGCCGCATACTAGTAGACTGGATATTTAAGTGTTTACATATTTTGTTTGTAGACTTTTCCGCCGGATTCTAGAACAAGCTGTTCAATATTCGGGTCATCTATTTCAAAAATGTGACCTCTTGCCATTCCGAGTTCCATATCTATTGCTCCATTTTCAGCTTTCCATACACTTTTTTGTCCGTATTCAGGAGAAAGATCTGTCAATATCTGTGAAGCTTTAAGTCCGGGTACAATGACTTTTACTCTATGACCTGAATGTACATTTTTATTCATAACAACCACAAGAGTTTTTCCGTGATTGTGTCTTGCATAAGCTATTACATCATCTCTGTCATCGCCCTTTACTTTTAATGGCATGTATGAAGAACCTTTAGCCCCGACAACATCGTAGTACTGTTTTCTGAATTCATTCATTAATTTTCCGAAGTGTTTTCCTATTTCAGGATTGTGTCCGCCTGGCTTTCTTGAACGGTTAAAGATGTCAATCTGTTCGTTATGCGCATAATGAATAATACTGTCTTTTGTCAGTTTAAATGTGCTTAAAAAGTCTATTACCTCACCGAATTCCTCATCTTTTTGCAAATCCTTGAGTTTCATATTTGCTTTCGGGCTTTTCATTAAGGCTTCAATTTTCGTATAGGGTATAACTTCATCTTTATTTACTTCCAATTTCTTTTCCAGTTCAATAAATTTAGGTGAATTTTGTTCTGCCATAATTGCATTGATTACTTTGTTGTATCTCGGTTTTTTCATCAAATCATTAAAGCTGACATCCAGCATTTTGTTTGCGTAATCGTAAATATATCTGTCACCTGATTCAAACCCCGAAACTATGTACGGATTAAGCATAGGCAGAGTGGCCTGTGCAATGTTTGTCAGCATACAATATTCAGCACCTCCGTTTGACATTGCACTTTTGTCATCGTGTGTAGCGAATGAACCGATTATTGATTTTCCTTTGTCAAAACCTGATTTATGAGTCATTTCAAGGTTTTCTGTAACAAATTTATGGAAATCTGAGGCCTTCCATATAGGAAATATATGATATTGCCCGTAATAAGAATCAAAACCTGCTTTCAATGCTTCTTCAGGTCTGTCAGCCGGCATGTTTTTCATAGGAGACGCATCTTCATAAGTGTATGTTTCTGCAAGCATTGCAAATTCAGGATCTTTGCTTCTTGCGTAAGCAATTATTATATCCCAGAATTCCGGTGATTTTGCTCTTGATACATCGGCTCTTATCCCGTCAATTCCTAAGTCTATACACATATCGACAAATTTTTTGTGATAATCAACAAGAGCAGGATTCAATATTTTTTTATCTGCATCTTCCCAGACTTTGAACATTTTGATATCTTCCCAGCCTTCCGGTGTTTTGGGTTTTCCGTCTGCGTCAACTGCGCTTAAATCATTAAATCTCTCCGCATACAAATCAGAGGACATACAGCTCGGAAGATCCACCATAACTCTAATGCCGCGTTTGTGACATTCATTTATAGCTTCTTTGGCTTCTTCGTAAACATTTTTCTGATTTTTCGGATCATCAAGAAGCGGGTCTATAGAAAGATAATCAGCCGGTGCATAAACAGAACCGGAATCACCTTTTGCCGAAAAAACACCGGGAGGATTTATGGGCAGCCAGTGAAGAGTATTTACTCCATAGCTTTTAAGTTCATCCAGCCGTTCTATCATATTAATAAACGTACCGCTTTCTTCATTGCCTTCAATAAGTCCGTTTCCGTCAGTGTCTTTTGCATTAAATGTTCTCGGAACCATTGCATAAATGACGGCCTGATTGTTCTGAAACATTGAGCGGAGATTATTTTTGTATCCTTCCAGCTTTGGTGTTTTGAGATTGTTATCTACAGCTGTAGTTTGTACCGGTGCAGCTGCAGTTGAGGCAGAAGCCGTCATTCTTCCCATCATCAACGTGAAAAGATTTCCGGTTTTATTATAATTTGTTGCCACTGGAGTTGATACCGGCGCATATGCTCCGGGCAGCATTGTGTTCGTAGAAGAAACAGGCTGTGCTGCTATTTTAGGATATTTGTTATTCATTATATCAAGCAATGAAGCTTTAAATGAAGTTTTTTGTGTATATTGATTATTTATTGTGTTATTAATCTTCATTTTTTATCTCCATTCTTGTTAGCTTTTTTCCAGTGATCAGGATTGAAGGAATTTGTATGACCCATATTAGCAATAGTTACCAGTGAAATGCCTACAGTAGCTGCAAATAATGACCATACAAGCAGCTTCCACTTATTTCTGGAGCGGATATTTTGAGCTGCACGAACCATAAAATCAACAGTATTTTTTCCGGTCATCTCTCCGATATCTTTATTTGAACATTTTCCGTTTAGTATACCGTTAAGGAAATTTTTTGCCGGTTGTTTATCAAATCCGCCGCCGTTTTTCAGGTGATTTATGTATCCGAAAATTATATTTTTTGCATCTTGAATATTTTTAAACGATTCATTTTCAAGCCGTCTGTTTTCCACTAGCTGTAAAAGATTTGTTGATTTTTGTTCAGCATCTGCAGCACCGGCAGCATTGAAAAATTCATCAACGATTCTGCTGATATCTTTTCCTGAACATTTATTTGCTTCATAACCGTCGAAGTTGGAATGTCTAACGATAACGCTGTCTGCACCGAGGAAGCATCTTTTCATTTCAGCTTTCTGATTTTCAAGTATATCAGCGAGGCCTTCTGCACCCTGCTCTATTGCATTTCTTGTTTCATTAGAAAATTTGGCAAAAATTGTATCAGCCATTACACCGACCATGTGCTTGCTGTGCTTTATGCCTTTTGAAAAACCTTCAGGCTGTGCTTCATGTTTAGTTATCCAATCGCTTATATCATTTTTTTGCAGAGCAATATCTTTTATGTAATCAATCAGCGAATTAAATGCTTTTTTGTAAGCACCTGCTTCATCATATGCCTCATTGAATGTATAGTATTTACCGTAGCGGGGGTTTGGTATTTCATTGTATTTTTTAGTAGAATCTACTGACATTTTGTCCATAAACTCTTTTGACGTTGTGCCGAGAAAATCTTCAAGAATAAAAGGTATTTTTCCTGATGAAACCATTTTTTCACCGACAGCAACATTATTTTCCATAATAGGTTCAAGAGTCACATTCAACGATTTAAAGATATCAAGAATCTGAATAGGTCTACAGAAAGAGTCAATAGTATTTGCAACTTTTTGTCTTACTGTTTTCATATTCGAAATAAAATATCTTTCAAAACCTAACTTGAGTTCATCAGTAAATGAATTCTGCGCAATAAGTTTTTTTGTCAGGTTTTCTGTTTTTACCAGTATTCCGGGTCTGTCAGGCGTACCGAGCAAAGTCTGAAGTGCTTTTTGTTCTTTTGTAATAGCTGTATTTGCATGTTTTGCCATTTCAGTGACGGCTTTGTTGAGTTTTGCTTCATCTTTAACAAGTTCGCTCAATCGATTTGAGAGAATTTCCGAAGCCCTGTTTGTTTCAACAGTAGCGAGGCTTTCTATTTCTTCCGGAGTAAACCCGATTGCGCTGAAATACTGTTTGGGAATTTTATCCCAGGATCTTGCCGTAATAGATTCAGCTACGTCTTTTATCGTGGCCGCTTTGTAACTGTCAATTCTTTTTTTCAGCTCCAAATTAATTTCTGCAATTTTGAATAAATTTTTTGCCTGCTGCGGTCTGATTAGTGTATTGCGTGTTGTATTAAAGTAATTTGTTAATTCTGTTTCAAAAACTTTGTTGAATAATGATATATCTTTGTCGGGAAGATTAAGAGATTTTAATTTTTCAGAAAAAACAATTTGAAGCTGGGCAGTTGCATATTTTTGACCGATTGGAGTGAAATATGTCGGGTACTCAAGACATTTTTTTGCATCATCAAGAGCCCGCCAGATTTCCTGCAGTGATAAAGTTGTATCAATATTCAAATGTTCAAGTTTTAATTTTGTTATGTCTGCTTCGGATAATGCTGTTTTGAATTCAGAAACTCCAAGATTTTCAAACTCGCTTACCGTTGCAATCAATGCTCTGATACTTGCAGTATGTCCCTTTTTGCTTGTTTTTAAGGTATTTATCATATCTGAAATTTTGAGAGATTCAGGATTTTCTACAGGCTGAGTATTTAATTTTTTATAAGCTGATTCAACTGCCGCAAATTTTTCTTTCAGACTGTTTATTTCTATTTCTTTGGCTTTTTCAGAGATTGTTTTTGAGACATTTCCGACATCAACCCCCAGCTCATGGTTTATCGGAACAGAATTTCTGACAATAACGGATTCTGTATTCAATTCCTGAATAATTCCAGTACCGAATCCTGTACCGAAATACCGGTTTTCAAAAAGTTTTGACAACTCTTGTTCTTGTTTGTGGTTAAGATAAATAGCACTGTCTTTTTCAGCCGTTGTTGTCAGTTTATCAAGTTTTGATGCAAATTTAGAATTTACGCTTACCCCAAGCATGTCGATTGCTTTGTCCGGAGTAAGTTTGTCCATAGAAAGCAGCTTATCAATTTTATTAGAGATATTGTTTATTGAGAAACCTGATTTTTTAACTCTTGCCACCTCCAGAGCTTTCCCCAGAGGCATCTGAAGCTGGTCAGCAACGAGTGAAGAAAGAACCGGTGTCATGACTCCTGCAGTCAACATCGTAAGTGTATTGTATTGTACTCCGTACTGTGCAACTTTGTTCTGGATAGCTTCACGCCTGTTTGGAATATTTCTGGGAATTCCGAGTTTGTCACCGATAAGATCGAAGAGTTCATATTCAGGTGCATTCGGATTATAGTTTCCGTTTTTATCAACATGTTTAAATAAATCAAAACATAGATACTGCCTGTCCTCGAAGAAGGATTTTCTTCTTCCCTGAGAATCTTCATATTTCAAAGAAGGATCTATGCCGGTTTTTGCTTTTATAGGCATAGCAAGAAGTTTTGGCCAGGCTGCCATTGCAGCAAACCAGGTACCGAGTCCGACAAACTCCATGCCTCTTGCAAAGGGGAAAAATTTTGAAGAAGCCAGCGTAACAGCAATCCCCAAACTGCCGACCCTGATAGCGAGGTCGTTAATTTTTCCAACGCTGTAGTCAGTGCCGGTACCTTTAAAACCTGCATTGTAAAAGTACTTGCAATAGTCGCCATAGCTTTTTACAGTGCTTTTCATAGATTGCAAAAATGTTTCGTTAACAAGTCTACCTCTCGGTGGATCCTGGGTAATTCCTTTCGGTGTAGTGTTAGGCTTGCTGAGGGGAATAGCTGCAGGATAATCAAATTTTGAAAACGTATCATTTTGTTTAAACAAAGAAGGAGCAGGCACAGATGTATTATTTTGGTGTGTTTGTATCTGCGGCCTTACCGGTATTTGAATTTTAGTGAAAAGATTGCCGGTCATAATTATTTAACTCCATCTGATTTTTGTGTATTTTCCACTTTGTAATTTTTTGCTGTAGTTTGAGTTGTGATTAGTCCGATAGCGGTAATAGTACCCAGTACTGCAGCCGAAATAAATGTTTTTCCTGCAATCGACGAAGCAGTACTGTTTCCGTGCCAGAACTGTTTAATACTGTCGATAAATGGCTTAGTTGCATAATCTTTTATAAGGGTTTTTGCATTTTCTATACGTGATTTAACATCTAAATGGTCATTTAATATACCGTTTCTAATGAGACCTTTAAATTCCTGTGTATTTTCTCTATCCCATGCTTTCTGGTTTGCAATACCGATTCCTATTGGAACAAACAGAGCCGTCAGAGCATACTGCCATGCTTTTGACATGATAATTGTTTTTTTGATAAGGTGTTTTAGAGTTCCGTCAGGATCTTCTGTTTCGGCTTTGATTTTAAATTTTTTAGCCAGTTCTGTATATCGTTCATTAATTTCAGCGAGGGTTTTTCCTTCTTTTTTGTACAGGACATCCCAGCGGGTAAATTCATTGCTGCCATATACTTTTTGAATTTCAAACCCCTTTTTAAAGATACCGCTGTATCCCGGAGTTTTTGAAATAACTCTCTGATAAGGATGGTTTAAGTCCATACCTCTTGTCAGCTGGACAGTAGTGTTTATAATACCTTTAGCAAGAGCTGCAGCTGCATAGTAAAGCCCTACCCCGAGTGCCATGTGTTTTGCAACTTTTTTAGCGGAATTACCGGAAAGCAGATTGTCGTATTTAACTCCTGCATAGAATAAAGCAGCCAGAATAGGTCCTCCTACGTAATAAGGGAATTTTGCAGTTTGCAGATATTCAAAAAACGTATAATCCGGTGCTCCGTAAAGACCTCTTGGAAAATGGGTGAGTGCAATATCTTTGGTCTTTTTAATGTTGTATTTCATTTTGCTGAATACATCATTTGGCAAAATTTTGTCTTCTTCTTTGACTGCCGCTTTTTTCTTTTTTTCTTTTTTCTTAAAAGATGTTTCCGGCATGCCTCTATGTGACGCTGCAGTATTGTATCTAGGTTCTAAACTCTGTACTAAATTAACCATTTTCCCCTTCAGATCACGTTAAATTCCTATTATAATAAGACCCCTAAAAAATTTTTTTGCTACCCGGGTTGCTAAAAAATCGGGTCAAATTTTATAAAACCAGTCTATCACAGTGTTTACACCCATAAAAACAAATTTACATTTTGTTACACTTATACTATGGTGAATTAAACAACTATTCAGCATAAAAATCATATCCCAAAGATATTCTCATCCGCTCCACCGCAATATAAACCTGTCATGCTGAAATGCGGGGGTGTGACCGGAGGGGATGTATGCGACCGGCGGGGATGACCCGCCGGAGGCTAAAATTTGTCATGCTGAAGCACAGGGCGGGGGATGTGTGCGGCAGGCGGGGATGTTCAGCATCTTACCATTTGGGCAAAATTGTTTAAATCAAGGTGCATTTTTATTCGCAATGAATATTTAATTCCCGCACTGCTTTTAAGATCCTGAACATCAGCGATTATTGCACTCATTCACCATTCAACGCTTCAGGATGACATCTTTCTGTCTTAATGAGGCGGCTTGCAGGCATGACCCGCCGGAGGTAAAGTATAAAAATGGTGAGCTTCAACAATATGATTTTTGCTTTTTATTCCACCCATTCTTTTAAAAAGAACGGGTGGAGCCGAAGAAATTTTTCGGGCTGCTGTTCCACTCATACAGAAAGTAAATTAAACCTTTGTCTCATAACTCGCAGCCCAGATTGCCGCATAAATTGTTGCATATATTTCAATAATCTTGGAAATAATTAAGGGCTGCTCGGACAGATGAGACTAATCGTTGTTTAATTAACTTTCTGTAATTCATTTCACAATGCCCGAATTTTTTATTCAACTCTTCAGGATGACATCTTTCTGTCATGCTGAAGCGCAGGGCTGGGGATGTGTGTGTCAGGCGGGGATGACCCGCCGGAGGCTAAAATTTGTCATGCTGAAGCGCAGGGCTGGGGATGTGTGCGGCAGGTGTGGATATTCAGCATCTTACAATTTGGGTAAAATTGTTTAAATCAAGGTGCATTTTTATTCGCAATGATTATTTAATTCTCTCACTGCTTTTAAGATCCTGAACATCAGCGATTATTGCACTCATTCACCATTCAACGCTTCAGGATGACATCTTTCTGTCTTAATGAGGCGGCTTGCAGGCATGACCCGCAGGAGGTAAAGTATAAAAATGGTGAGC
>CALUTO010000018.1 GCA_944323735.1 Candidatus Gastranaerophilales bacterium | reverse complement strand
CAGTAAACTCCTCTATAAACTCCGTAATACTAATTCTATCCATCTCGGCTCTAGTATTTTATATTTGAGCCGATTTTCTTTTTTTTAAAGACCCTTTATCACTTGCAGCAGACGGTATAAACCATTCGATAAGCGGTTTTTTTTCGCCGAATTTAAAACAAAACGCTTTTTCAAAATCTTCATCAGTTAGATATTTGTAGCTTACATTAAACCCCAGCGGCTCTTCCGTGACATTCAATTTTTTATATTTTACCGGTGAAATTGTCCGTTTTTTCAGGTTCAGCACATTTGAATAATTCAACCCCTGAAAAGTACAAAACGGAGCTCTTAATTTATCGTTTTCATATTTTGTCATAAGCCCGAAGGTTCTGCATACAACCCCTCTATACTGATATACACTGCACTGATTGTCAATAAGAAAAGGGCAGTCGTATCTGAATTTTTTACCCTTAAACAAATTTTTCTGCCCGAGTACATTTTCGAGATTTTTTTCAATAACAGAAAGCGTATCTTTATCCAGAGTCAAAAGCCCGCTAAGGAGATATTTCATTTCAGTCACTGAATAGGGAAACTGGGCATTTTTGCAGCATCTTGCACAGCCTTTTTTGCAAAATATGAATGGCTTCTGGCTTTTAAAGAATTTTTCCAGTTTCTCATCTAAAAATTTCAGATAATTTATATATCCGTTCAGCATTTTTCTCTCCCGTTAACAGTATAGCAGAATACCGGACTAATTTCCCGTGCCGAAAAATCTGTTCAGCCAGTTTACAGGAGAATGCATTGACGCACTTTGCATGCCTGCCGCAACATCGGCTTCGGGATCATAGTTATCACTGAAAATGCTTGAAGATTTTTCATGCGTATCCTGCATTTTTATTAGCGGCTCAGTGTCTTTAGGGATATAGACCCCCCTGCTTGTCTTATTCAATGTGTTGTATTTGGCAAACGGATTAAAGTAGTTCGCCGGATTTATCATATTGCTGTTCATATTTTTTATTTAATAAAAAATATTGAACAGTCAGATTTTTTAACCCTTATTTTACAAATGTTAACAATAAACATTTTCAGCTTATTTTTCCTTTTCAAATTCACTTAAATCAATGTTAAAATCGAGAAGCTCACTTGGCTTCATATCAAGTGCGGCAGCTATTCTGCAAACAGTGGAGAGTCTGGGCTCCACTTTTGCATTTTTTAAATCGGTTATCATGCCTTTGGAATAACCTGCTGCATAAACAAGCTGCTCCCAGGACATTCCTTTTATTTCACGAAGCTCGTTAATCCTTTTACAAATAGAAATTTTAAATTGCATAGCTATTTTTGTACATTCTGTATTTTTAATATGATAAAAAAATAGCCCTTATGTGTAGTATGCTATAGAATACCTGACGTGTTATATTTTTATTAGGCAAAAGTAGAATACCGTCAAATAATGAGGCATGCTGTTATGGAAAAATATCAGGAAGAAAAAAGTAATAAAATCCAGAATCCGAATGAGACTGATGAACTTTTGTATAACAAACCTTTTGAACACATGTCCAATGATGAAATGCTCCGTGTTATTTTAAAAAGACTTGAGTATTTTAAAAATCATATGATATAAAAAAGAGACCCCCTTTTCGGGATCTCTTTTTCAGGTCTGTTATACGGGATTACTTGCTGCAAAGGCTGCATTCGGCACCGCATCCGAAGTATTCTTTCACTTCTTCGACACGAACTTTGATACGTCCGTCTACAGCAATGCCTTCACCGGTTTTTTCAGAGATGAGCAGCGGGTTGATATCGAGTTCATCAATGAATTTGAAATCATTAACCAGCTGTGACAGTCTCAGAAGAGTTTCCTGAATCTGTTCCATGTTAGCCGGTTTTGTACCTCTGGCACCTTTCAAAAGTTCGTATGCCTTAACTGATTTAATCATTTCATCAGCGTCAACGTCAGTCAACGGAGCAATTCTGAAGGTTACATCTTTCATTGTTTCAATGAATACACCGCCTAAGCCAAACATCATCATCGGACCGTACTGAGGATCTGTTGCAATACCGCAGACCATTTCACGGTTGCCTTTAACCATTTCCTGAATGATAACACCTTCAAGTCCGTCTATAAGTCCTTTTTCAGTGAGTTTTTGGATAAGGTCTTTGTATTCTGCTCTTAACTGTTCTTCTGACTGAATATTTACTCTTACACCGCCGACATCGGTTTTGTGAGAAGTTGTTTTTGAAGTCATTTTCATAACAACCGGATATCCGATTGAATTGCCGAGTTCAACAACTTCTTCTTCATTAGTTGCAAGACCGTATTTGCAAGCTCTGATACCGTAAGCGTCCAGTACGTCAATAGACTCTAATGTAGTAAGCTGTGCACGTCCGTCAGCCACCGCACCTTTAATAATCTTTTCAGCTTTTGCTTTATCCACATCGTAGACAGGAATTTTGCCTTCCGGTCTTTCCATCCATTTTCTCTGCTGGTTGAGTCTGTTGAATCCATCTGCAGCTTCTTCTGCGTACATAAAGAACGGCATGTTGACATCCATATTTGAAAGCTGTGTGAAGAACTCATTTTTCGTCATGAAAATACCGATAATCGGTTTTTCAGGATTTTTAGCTTTAATTTCCATCAAAGCTTTAGCAACATCAATATCTTTCAAACCGAGGAACGGCAGATAGATTACCGCTATCATATCAACATTTTCATCAGCAATAACGGTTTCAAGTGTCTGCTTGTAGTGTTCGATAGGAGCTGATGCAATCATGTCAATCGGGTTTTTAACACTTGCTGCAGCAGGCAGGAAGCTTCTTAATTTTTCTTTTGTTGCATCGGAAATTTTTGCCATCTGCATTCCGTATTCACAAACAGCGTCTGTTGCCATGATTCCCGGGCCGCCGGAGTTTGTGATGATAGCTACTCTGTCGCCTTTCGGGATAGGAGATGTAGCAAAAACTTTAGCTGTTGCAAAAAGGTTTTTCAAAGAGTATTCTCTGATTACGCCTGATTGCATAAGAAGTGCGTTTGCAGCTTTATCTGCACCTGCAAGAGAACCTGTGTGAGATGATGCTGCAGAAGCACCTGCTGCTGAACGTCCGGCTTTCAGAGCTAAGATAGGTTTTTTCTTTGTGATTCTGGAAGCCAGTTTTCTGAAATTAGCAGGATTCTGAATAGATTCCATATAAAGAAGAATTTGTTCTACATCATCTTCATTTTCCCAGTATTCCATTGCTGTTTCAGCGTTTATGTCAGCCTGATTTCCTATTGAGATAAACTGTGCAAAACCGAGATTCAGGTCTTTTAATATATTTAAAATACCGCCGCCTAATGCACCTGACTGTGAAACAAAACCTATGTTTCCTCTTTCAGGCAAAGATTCTGCAAAACATCCGTCCATTCTGATGTCGGGAGCTGTGTTTACAACGCCTAAGCAGTTAGGGCCTACGCATCTCATACCGTATTCTTTTAATTTTGCAACGAGCTGTTTTTCAGCCTCGGCACCTTCCGCACCTGCTTCTTTAAAGCCTGCAGATATGATACATATACCTTTGATACATTTTTCATGGCACTCATCAATTGCATTCAAAACGAATTTTTGTGCAATAACAATTATTGCCAAATCAACGTCACCGGGGATTTCTTTTACGTTTGTATAAGCTTTGAAACCTTGAATTTCTCCGCCTTTAGGGTTTACAGGATAAATTTTACCGGTAAACTCGTATTCTTTAAGTCTTTTCATGATGTCGGAACCTATAGTGTGTTCCTTTGTTGATGCGCCGATTACTGCAATAGCTTTCGGACGCATAATTTTGTCCAGTTGTTCTTTTAGCATTTTTTCACCTTTCTAAGTTTATAAATACTTTTCACGATTATAATTAAAAATCGGGATGTTGCTCCTCTCTTATATTTTAATTATCACGCAAAAAAATTTTTTGTAAAAGTCAAATGTTATGTAAAAATGCATAAAAATATTTACAGGCAGAGTATATCCGGTAAGAAATACAGACATTTTTCTTTAATTTTTTATGTTATAAAAATTTAAAAAATCCATAATTTTCTCAAAAGGTTCATACAGACTCTCTGCTGAAACTACAGGTGTTTGAGCGTCTTCGCTTTCTGTTGTCGGCGGCAGCTCCAGTGTAATAACGGGGATGTTTCGTTCTATTCCGCAGTATGTTCCAAAACTTCCCGGTGTCGGATAGCCTATACTCTGCTCAAGCCTGTAGCCGGTAATTTCACTGATTTTTTTTGCAGCATCGAATGCAGGCCCGTCATAATTTACTATACAGTATGGTTCATGCAGGGTCAATATCAAGTCAGGACAATATTTTTCAATGACGGCCACCATAAATTTTGTCTCTGCTTCGCTTGCGGGTGCTTTTCCTCCGTAATATTTGTCTTTTGCCGAAGCCTCCCAGTTCTTTGCGGGAAAATTTCTGTTCAGGTCTACTCCCGCTGCATTTCCTCTTGTGCCCGCAATGAGTCCGTCGGGATTAAGACAGGGGATAAACAGGAGTCTGTTATCCGGTTCAATATCTTTTTCCAGATACTTTTCAATTAGATATTTTCCGGACGGCTCGTCGCCGTGGAAACATCCCGCTATGAGTATGGTTGCTTCCGGTGTATTTCTATTTTTTGCATCTTTGCAGAATAAATCAACAGTATTTCCTGATTGAGTTTTAACCTGTTCTAAAATTTTCATGTTCTTCATTCCCGCACAAGCTGCTCCCAGTTTTTTGCCGCCTGCGAAAGTGCCTGTTTTACACCGGTTTCTGAGAGCAAAATCTGCTGCACAGAAGTGTTCAGCATAGTCAAAAACTCTTTTCTGTTGCGGTTGAATTGAATCTGCTCTTCAAGATTGTTAAGCTGGGAAGCACTTATTTTTCTGGACTTTGCTATTGTATCTTTTTCATCCGCCTTCAAAAAATAATCATCCTTCAGTGCTTCTTTATTTACTGGCAGAATTGTAGTAAGTTTTGCAAGTTCTGTTTGATTATTTTTATTGGTCAAAAACAGTGCAAACTTGAGAGCTTCTTCTTTGTGGCGTGCTTTTAGCGGAATAACAAGGTTCATAATAGATACATCGTATTTTCCGCTGCTTCCGGTAAGCTGATATGTTACATCAGTATTTTTATAAATCTGCGGAGCATTTTCCTTTACTATATTCAAAAAATTTGCACCTGACTGAATGAACACAAGCTGTCCCGACATATATTTTTCAAGAGCTTCTCTGTGCGTCTGGGTTATTGATTCTTTTGGTATCAGGTCTTTGCTGTAAAGATTTTTGTATTCTGAAAAAATATCGGCACTCTTTTGTGAAGCCAATTTTTCAGGTGTGTTTATATTATATTTATTAAGTATTTTCAGCATTGTATCATTTTCACATACAGTGGGCATTGTTGCAAAAGCACCTGTTTTCGATTTTATTTGTGCCGCATTAGCATTCAAATCATCAAAAGTCACCGGCAGTTTTTTTAATCCGGTTTTTTTGAACAGCTCTTTATTATAAAAAGTAATGGACGAGGTTGCATAAAACGGTATTGCATAACATTCACCCCGATATTTTAAACTGTTTATAATTTCTTTGTTGTAAACCTCCAGCTCATTGCAGTCTAAAAATTGCAAAGCCTGTTTTTGTGCAAGTACGCTTGAAAAATCCGGAGTAAGATTAACAAGGTCAGGCGGTGTATTGCTCAAAATAGATGCAAGTGTTCTTTTTTCTCCTTCCGAATACGGTACATCAATCCATTTTATTTTTATATCAGGGTTCTGTGTTTCAAACTCTGAAATAACTCCGTTCATATACCCGCTAAACGCTCCCATCTGAAGCGTCCAGAAAACAACTTCATTGTTTTTTCCTGCCGGTTTCAGGAAAAACAGACCTGCTGATAAAAACACTATTAAACAAATTATTAAAAATTTTTTCATTTATTTATCCTTGTACGGGAAGAGCTTCATGTCTTTGTTAATTACAAAAGTAACCTCTTCGCCTGCTTTGATAACAGTAGGCTTGCCAAAATATCTCACGCTTGTCGGAACAAGCTGGAGAACACCCTTTTTCCAGGTTCCGGGATAGTGGGGCATTGTGGTGTAATACTGAACCTCTGCAAGGTCTCCTCCGACTGTTGTTGTGTTGTTCCAGTACAGATAAGCATCCAGCGTATACTGTTTTTCATTCGGAGTAACGACCTTAAACACCCTGATTTTCATTGCAGCGTTTATTCCTTCTACCGCCTCGACAACAGATTCTATTCTTGCAACGTAGACAGAGTTTTTCGGGATTATATTTGATTCGCCCATAAAAACATCAACAGGGCTTATAAAATATTCCAGATCTCCTGCATGCACGGTTGAGGTGGAAATTTCACGCTGGCTGACAGCTTTAAGAAAAGTGCCCTGCGCAAGTGAAACAGGTTTGTATCCACGGAGCTGCGCCTCCGCAAAACAAATGCCGCAGCAGAAAAACATAAGGACTATAACCGTTAAATATCTAATAATACGCTTCATTCTTTAATGATAATAAATTCTCTGGATTTTTCAACCTGTTTTTAATAAAATTAAGGCAAGTATTGTAGAAATTGAGGATATGAATTATGTTGGATATCAAACTTGTAAGAGAAATGCCCGAAAAAATAAATGAACTTTTAAAAAGAAGAAATCCTGAACTCTCTATAGACAAAGTTCTTGAAATAGATGTTGAAAGAAGAAAAGTCCAGACAGAAGCTGATGAACTGCGTGCATTGAGAAAGTCGGAATCCCAGAAAATAGGAGAACTTAAAAAACAGGGGCAGGACACAACAAAAGTTCAGGAAGAAGTCAGAGAAATAGGTGATAAAATAAAAATCCTCGAAGAAAAAGAAACAGAACTTGACACAAAACAAAGAGAACTCTTACTTACAATCCCGAATATCCCTGATGAAAACATAGCAACAGGCACAAGCGACGCAGATAATGTCGTAAAAAAATATGTAGGCGAACCTGCAAAACCGGCTTTTGAACAAAAACCGCACTGGGATATCGTTACAGAAAAGAATATAGTAGATTTTGAAAGAGGGGTAAAAATTTCCCAGTCGAGATTTTATATTTACAAAAACAAAGGAGCAAGACTGGAAAGAGCAATAATTAACTTCTTCTTAGACCTGCATACAAAAGAACACGGATACGAAGAAATTCTTCCTCCTGTACTTGTTAACTCCGCAGCAATGACCGGCACGGGACAGCTTCCGAAATTCGCAGAAGACATGTATAAATGTGTGGATGAAGACTTATATCTTATTCCGACAGCGGAAGTTCCAGTGACAAATATTTACTGCAATGAAATACTTTCAGAAGATGACCTGCCCCGCTGCATGACGGCATACACTCCCTGCTTCAGAAGAGAAGCAGGCTCTGCAGGTAAAGATACAAGAGGACTTATTCGTGTACACCAGTTTAACAAAGTTGAGCTGGTAAAACTCACCACTCCGGAACAGGCACCCGAAGAACATGAAAAACTGACAAGAGATGCCGAACACGCTCTGGAACTTCTTGAGCTTCCGTTCAGAAGAGTTGAACTGTGCACGGGAGATATAGGATTTTCAGCAAGAAAATGCTATGACCTTGAAGTCTGGATGCCCTCTTACAATAATTATAAAGAAATCTCAAGCTGCTCGGTATTCGGCGATTTTCAGGCAAGAAGAGCAGGTTTAAAATACAGAAGCAAATCAACCGGAAAGGTTAATTACTGTTACACAATGAACGGTTCCGGTCTGGCGGTAGGACGTACTTTTGCGGCAATAATAGAAAACTTCCAGCAGGAGGACGGCTCTGTTATCATACCTGAAGTTTTAAGACAGTATACAGGATTTGACAGATTATAATGGAAAACAGGAAAAAAGGTTTTTTTATTACATTTGAAGGTGCAGATGGCTGCGGTAAAACCACCCAGTCAGAGCTCATTAAGAAATATCTAGAGGATACGGGACGAAAAACGCTCTGGACAAGAGAACCCGGCGGTGCAGAACTCGGAAAAGAGCTAAGAAAGATACTTTTGCATTATGACGGCTATGTTGCACCGGAGTGCGAAGCTTTTTTGTTCCTTGCTGACAGAGCACAGCACGTTGAAACGGTAATAAAGCCCGCAGTAGATAGCGGCATGATAGTGTTATGTGACCGTTATACAGACTCTACTGTTGCATACCAGGGATATGGAAAAGGGATTGATATTACACGTATTAATTACCTGAACGACCTTGCAACCGGAAAGTTTTATCCTGACCTGACACTCGTGTTCGATGTGGACTCAGAAATTGCACAGAAAAGAGTCGGGGCTGACAAAGACAGGATGGAGTCAGAAGGCTCCGGATTTCATCAAAAAGTCCGCTACGGATATCTAAGACTCGCCGAAGAATATCCCTACCGCATAAAAATCATAAATGCAAACAATTCAATAGAGCAGGTTTTTGAAGATACCAAAAAAGCTGTGGAGAATTTTTTAGCTGTTTGAATTATTTAAAAAAGGGTTGTGATGCATTTTTGATATCTGCTTCATTTTCTGAAAACACAGGTATGTCACGGCACAGTCTTTCAGCCCCCTGTGCATGCCTTCCGTATTTAATTTAAAGAAGCCGGCAATTGTTCCCAGTTTTTTATTCGGAAGCATTGGCAGGTATTTTCTTGCCAGCCCGAGTGTGTCCACATAATCATTTGTAAAATGGATATTGTGGTGTTTGTATAAATTTGCACTTATAAAACCTATATCAAATTTAACATTATGCCCGACCACAATACTGTCAGAACAAAAATCATAAAAATTTTTTATTGCAGTTTTTATATCAGGTGCGTTATCTGTCATTGACATGCTTATACCTGTCAGCTGTGTAATATAGGAGCTGATTTTTCCTTCAGGTTTTACAAGGGTGCTGAATTTTTTAACAACTCTGTTGTTTATTATTTTTAATGCAGATAGTTCTATAATCTCATTAACAGATGGATTCAGTCCTGTTGTTTCTATATCCAGAACTACGAAGCTGTCCGGAAAGGTTTTCAGGCTTTTGCCACGTTTGTTTGTGTTTTCAGTCTGCGGTATTAATTTGTATTGCAATTACAAAACCTCCTCTGTTTTGTATTCTACAATAATTATCCACTAAATTCCACACGGAGTTTTGCAAATTTTTTCGCAACAATGCTGAGAAAAATAACACTGAGAAACAAAAACGAAACAGCAAGCCCTATCCAGAAGCCGATAAGCGACATGTGATAGTGATATGCAAGCACAAAACCAAACGGAAGTCCGAAAAGCCAGTAGCCGGAAATCAGACATAATGATGCGACTTTTGTCATTTTAAGACCTTTTAAAATTCCGCTCAGACAAACCTGAAAACCGTCAAACATAAGATACAGTGCAGCAATATGCATTATCGGAACACCAAGCTGCAGCATTCTGCTTTCAGAGGTAAAAATTCCAAAAATTTTATCCGGAAAGAAAAACAGAAACAGTCCGAATACCCACATAAACAGAACAGACATTAAGGTACCGGATATTGAATATTTTTTTATTTCCGAAAATATTTTTGCGCCGTTGTAATAGCCTACTTTTATTGCTATTGCCGCAGAAACTGACATGGGTATCATATAGGCGGTAGAGGTTATTGTGACGGCTATGTTGTGTGTTGCAGCCAGTATTCCTGCTTCTTTTCCCACAAGTATTGTTATAAGATTGAACCCGAGAAATTCAAGAAGCATTGCTGCGCCTATTGGCGAACCTATTTTCAGAAGCTGTTTTATATACCCTGTGTCAAATAAATTTTCAAACCGGATGAACCGGAAAGTATAAATAAAAAGTACGACACCCATAAATGTTCTTACAATGAGTGCTGCAAGTGCCAGTCCGACAACCCCGAGCGCAGGCACGGGGCCAAAGCCGAAAACCAGTGAATAAGCAAGCACCGCATTTAAAACAAGTCCTATAATAAGTATTAAGTTCGGAAAGTTCACTATTTCATGCGCCAGCAAAAACTCTTTTAAGCACTGGTATATATACATTCCGAACAGAGAAAACGAACAGATGAAAATATATTCCTTTATCATCGGAACAAGTTGCTGCTCAAAACCGAGTCTGTCAATCAACGGCACCATTAACAGCGTAATCAAACAGAATATAACAGCCAGCACAAGTGCATAATTTATCGAGGATATCAAAAATTTCTTTGTCGGTTTCCGATTGCCCCTGTAGTTAGAAAGGACAATTGAAATAGCAGACATGAGTCCGAGTCCGATAACCAGAATACAAAAAATAATAGAGTTTGCAATGCTGATTGCAGCAAGAGTGTCGGTGGCATGTTTTGCTGCAATAAAAACGTCTGTAGCACCAATTAAAATCTGCCCGATATTTCCGGCTATCAACGGGATAGACAGTGTAATAATATCGGTTATATATTTTTTATTATTCTTTATTTTCTCAGTTATATTCATAAGTTTCCGGCTTCCAATAAATATAGCACAAGAAAAAGTTTATTGCACAATAAATGTTTTTGACTTACAAAACCGCCAAACACACTAATTAATCAAAATTTAGCGTGCAATATAGACTTAACTCTGGTACAATAAAACCATAGTAATACTGATGTTAAATAGAGGTTTATAAAGTGGAAAATATAAAGAAAACGGAAATCCGCTATCCTTTTCTTCCTTCGCCTGTTGAGGTTTATGAACGAGAAAACGGACACAAAATAGTTTTTGCAAAAAAAGAAGGCGGGCTTGTTAATATCAGCAGCTGGGTAAAAACCGGCTCAATAAACGAAAATGATGAAATCAACGGTATTTCGCATTTTCTCGAACATTTAATGTTTAAAGGCACCCATAAACATCCTGCGGGTTATTTTGACAGAACGCTGGAGGCTAAAGGCGCAATCGTAAATGCTGCAACATGGAAAGATTACACATACTATTATGTTACTCTGCCCAAAGGGCCGGAAAACAGCTATTTCTATGAAGCAATAGAGCTTCACGGTGATATGATGCTTGACCCGGTTATTCCGGAAGAAGAAATCGGGCCGGCTTTCAGCCTTGATGACAACAATGTTAAGGAAAAAAGAGAACGCCACGTTGTTATAGAAGAAATAAGAATGCGTCAGGACCAGCCATGGACAAAAGTTTATAACGAAGCAAATTATAATATGTACAAAACCCACCCGTATAAACGTGATGTAATAGGTTTTGCAGAAATCATAGCATCTGTTTCACGGGAAACCATAATGGACTATTACAGAAAATATTACACCCCGAACAACATAACGACTATTGTGGCCGGCGAATTTGACAGCGGAGAAATTCTTGAAAAAGTTATATCGGCTTTTGATTTCAAAGGCAGACAAAATACAGAGAAAAACCATTTTGAACTTGACACACCCGAAGCAAAATATATTGAAAACTATGCACATATAAATACCGGCTTTTCAATAATCGGATGGCTCGGTCCTGTTGCCTGCAGCATAAAAGAAAATATAGCTCTTGAGATTGCGAATATTATTCTTGGTGAAGGACAGAGTTCACGTTTGTATCAGAACCTTATTGAAAAAGCGAAAAAACCTGTTTTTAACGTTGTTGCTTCTGATTATTACAGCTTCAGAGACGGCGGAAACTTTTTTGTACAGGCAAATTTTAAACCGGAATACAAAGACGAAGCTGTTTCAATGCTGAAAGATGAAGTGGAAAAACTCTCAGAAACCGGAGAGAGAGAATTTAAAAAAGCAGTGAAGAAGCTCAAAGTTCGTTTTGCAGAAAGCGCAGAAACAGTATCAGACATTGCTGATACTATCGGATATTATATGACAGTATGCGACAATATAGAACTCGTTGAAGAGTATCAAAAAGAACTGGAAAATATAAATTTATCCGAATTTAAAAATCTTGTGAAAAAATATCTTCCGCTTGATAGTGCGGTAGTATCAGTATTGATGCCTGAGAAGAAGGACTAATATTTATGAAAAAAATATATTTACACAACAAAATACCGGTAATATTCAAAGAAAACAAAAACACTCCGAGAATGGCTCTGTGCCTGTATTTTAAAATAGAGGAACAGGAGAAAAAAGCAGGGCTGTATTCGATTTTGAACCGGCTGCTTATGCAGGGTACAACAAATCGCAGCGCAGAAGAACTGGCTATGGAACTGGATGAAAATGCAATTGAGTGCTACAGCGAAATGAAACATGATTTTGTCCGTTTTAAAGTTATATGTTTGAATGAAGATATTGAAAAAGCACTCTCTATTCTGGAAGATGTTGTAAAAAATTCCACTATGAATGATTTTTCAAAAGAAGTTGTTAAAATGAAAGGCGAAATAGAAGCAGAGCTTGACTCGCCAAAATCAAGAGCAGCAGATGCCTTTTACAAAACGATTTTCGACGGACTTTCCTACGGACACACTTATACAAAGACCCTTGAGGCAGCAGACAGCATTACAGAAGAAGAAGTTAAAGAGTCTTACAAAAACCTGCTGGAAAAAGCACCCAAAGTAATGAGTCTTGTCGGAGATTTTGATGAAAAAGAAATGACGGAAAAACTGAACAAACATTTCGGCACTCTTTCAAATCCTCCGAAAGAAGCAAATGATGACAATGTAGAACATCTGACAAAAAATGCAACAATCAAAGTCAAAAAAAATGATGCGTCTCAGGCCCAGATTTTTCAGGGCTGGCGTGTACCGACAATATTTGCAAAAGACTATCCCGTTTTAATGCTTTTAAATACAATTCTCGGCGCCAGCGGACTGTCCTCCAGACTATTTGTAGAGCTCAGAGACAAAAAGGGGCTTGCGTATGTAGTCAGAAGCAGTTACGAAGTGTATGACAGGGCAGCCGCATTTTCTGTTTATATAGCGACAGAACCTAAAAATATAAAAACCTCTCTTGAGGGATTCGAATATGAAATTAACAGAATAAAAACCACACCTGTTGATGAAACAGAACTAGAGAATGCAAAGAATAATCTGATAGGAAAAAGACAATTTTTCACCGAAACAAATCTCCAGCAGTCAAGTTTGTATTCATTCTATGAAGACAAAGGACTCGGTTATGATTTTGAAGAAAAACTCATTGCTGCAGTGAAAAAAGTCACGGCAGAAGATATTCAGCGTGCGGCAAATGAATATCTTAAAGACCCGCATGTCCTTACTGTACTTGCACCTGAAGAGTATCTGGAGTTTTAAAATGACATTGATTAAGAAAGGGTTGAAAGTACAAATTGAATTTGAGAGCGGCTTCGAAAAAAAATCCCGCATTGACTGTTTTATCACAAATTTTGAAGAGGACAGACTGGATCTTATGTTTCCGGCTTCAAAAGAGGAGTTTATTCCGTATCTTACCGAAGGAACAGAGATTAAAGCTTTTATATACACATTCGGAGGAATACAGGTGCTGGACTCTATTGTGCTAAACTCCCCTCTTGATGAAGATTTCACAATAGAATACCATGAAAATACACAAACAATACAGCGCAGAAAATATTTGAGAGTACCTTTGAATACGGAAATATTTATTGCGCTGCCGGAAGGCAACAAAAAGTCAGAAACACTTGATGTGAGCGGAGGAGGAATACGTTTTGCCTGCGGTGAAACACTCGAGGACAAAAAAATATACAATGGCAGCCTAAGACTGGACAAATTTGAATCTTTGATTTTTTTCACCGGAATAGTTTATAAAAAAAGCTTTTTGAAACCCGATGAATACGTCATAGAATTTACGGAAATCGATGAAAAAAATCGTGAAAAAATTATAAAAAAATGCGTTGAACTGGACAGGCTAATCAATAAAAAAATATAATCTGATATACACACACCTGCCGCATAAATTTAGCAGCGTTTTTTACCCGAAAAGTACTTCCGGTTAGTACGCCCGAAAATGTAATCGATTAGCAGGACAAATTTATATTAAAAAATACTGTCTGTTTTTACACACAAAAATACAGAGCCGAAAATCTGTACATAAATCCTCACAAATAGATTTCGTGTCTGTATTTTTGATATTTTTTGATATTAATTTGTTTTATTCGGCTTTATTTGCTTGTTCCTTAACGATTTTATCGGAGGTTTCACCTGTATTTCTATTGTATGTATGTACAGACTGTGTACCATCATGCAGGTTTGTTGTGGTAGTAAAGGTGCTATCTGTTACCACTGTCGTTGATATTCTTTTGCCGCTGAACTTGTCATCGTAACCAATTACAGTGTTATTTCCGTTTTTAAAATTCTTTACTGAAACATTATTTCTGTTATTAAATGAATCTGCGGACATAAATGTATCTCCGGCTGAACGAAATATATTATCAGCAGATTTTGCTTCATTTACTGCTCCTCTGGCTGAACTAAATATACTGGTAGATTGTTGTGCTGATTTCAACGGATTTTGCTGTTGCGGTTTTTTGTTTGAGTAAATTGAATTTGAATTTTGTCCTACTTGGTTAATGCCTGTCATATTGTCTCTCCTCTTTTGATATAAATTTTTCATATTGTTATAAAAACAATCAAATGAAAAATATTGCCTCTCTTACAGGAACATTTTTTGTAAATTTCAAATACAGCAAGCAATTATGTCTGAAAATTATACATTTACATTTCGTAACATAAATATCTAAGCTCTTTCAGGAACCGGCCCATGTAAATCATCATGAGCTTCTTTTAACACATTTCCGAGTTTTATTAAATTATCAGGAAGTTTACAGTCACGAAGCACCCTCATGGCATCGTAGTGGGAGCGGGCAGGTTTGTAGGGACGTTCCTCCGTCATTGCCGAATAAATATCCGCCATTCTCAAAATTTGTGCAAGTTCATTTTTTGAATTGGGATTGTGGTGGTCACGAACAGCTTCTGCTATTTCCGGCTTGAACCCGAGTGATTTCATAAGCTCATAGCCCATAACCGCATGCAGGTTTACAATTCTTCTTTCATCTTTTGATAAAGCACCGTTTTTGTTTAAATATTCAGCAGGAATAAGAGATTTTCCTATATCATGAAACGCAGCTGCAACTTCTACTGTTTCTATTTGTTCTTTAGAAAGTCCGAGTTTTTTTGCAAGTGCACGTGAATATTCTACAGTATCGTTAAGATGCCCTTCTTTAATACCTTTAAGGTTTTCATAATTTATGACAAGCGGCACGCCGGCCTCGTATAAAATTTGTCCTATACGTGGATTTGATGCTACTGCAGTTTTAATATCCTCTTCAGAAGAGAGTTTCGATAGTGCATTCGGTCTTTTGAACCATTTTAAAAGCCTGTGCGACAAAATAGATTTTCTGTCATTATTAACAGGATTTTCCTGTTCAAATTTGTCCTGTTTAAGCGGAGCCAGTTTTTCCGTATTCATCTTTTCAACAGAATGGAGTGCCGGTGCTGAAGGCGCTGCAGGCAATTTTTGAAATATGTTTGCTGCAAAAATGTTTTTGTTCCCTTCTGTTTTTTCTTCAGCAGATTTGAAGCTGTCAGGGACATCAACAAACAAATTTTTATTGAACTGAATCTGTTCACCCGCCGCAAAATCAATAACAGGCGAGCCGAACAGCTGAATTCCGCTTTCAGCAAAATTATTTTTTATTTTACCCGTGTCCGATTCAAGTCGAAAATCGGGCACAAGCCTCTGTGTCACTTTTTCTGTTGCCAAAATATTTTATTCCTGTATTTCCTTCGGTTCCTATTCTAATAAACAAATTTTTTAAGGAAATATTTACAAAAATAAGTGTTTCTTTAACATATTTTTACAAAAAGAAAAAAGAGTTTTTATTGAACAGGACTTCTGTCTCAAGTCATTTATTAAACAATACCGGGGCCGGGAGAGAGAACAATTTTATTAAAATCACTCATTGCTTCTGTTTTTAAAGCTTCCAGCCGGTCATAATATTTTTTATAAATATCATTCATATTGTTTGCCTCAGAAGCGGCTTGCGTCTGAGCAGAAGGAGTCTGCCCTGCCTGTGTATTTTGCCCAGCAGGAGCAGCCTGTGTTTGTGTTTGTGTTTGTGTTTGTGCGGCTGCCTGAGCTTGTGCGGCTGCCTGAGCTTCTGCTGCAGCCTGCTGCTGTGCAAGCTGTTCTTCGTATGCGAGCTGTTCTTCAAGCAAAGCTTGATTGTATTCTTCCAGAGCCTGCTGATATTCATCTATTGCTGTATTTTCCGCATTCGAATTGCTGTTTATTCCGCCGGTAATACCTGCGGTCAGTGCTTTTTCATAAGCCGGCATATTTTTGTATGAATTTATCAAATTTGTGTTGAACAAACCGGCTCTTGCACGTGCTGCGCTTGCATTGTTATTTATAATGAGTTTTTCCACATTTGATTTATGTCTGTTGAGTTTTGCAAGCTCAATTGATTTTTGCGCCTCAGGGAGGTTGCCTTTTTTAACATCATCAATCTTTTTTTCGACTTTCTTCAATGCTTCTTTCAGTTTTACATTCTTTGCTTCCGCTGTTTTTATTGCATCAAGCTGCTCATGAACCTTGCTAAGCTTTTTCATTTCTGCGAGTTTACGTTTTGCTGCTGCAAGCTGTCTGTCATAGACTGCTTTTCGTGCGGGTGATTCAGCATTTTTCTTTGCTGATTTCAGGTCTTTTATTTCGTTCTTAAGCCCGTCAACTGCAGCTTTTCTGGCTTCTGCAGCCGCTTTTTGTGCATTAATGTATCTGTTATTACCTGTGTAAACCAGTCCGTTTTCTGATGTTGTTTTGCCGATATCAGCTTTTTGTGCTTTTATTTTGTTAATATCTCTGTAAATTTTTTCAAGTCTTGCTGTTTTTTGTTGTATTTCTGCTTTCAATGCATCTGTTTGAGGTTTTGCCTGCAGTTCTGAAATTTCTTTTGCAAGTTTGTCTGCATTTTTGTTCAATTTTGAAATATCTTTGTCATAAGCTTTGCCCAGAGCTTCTTTTGTCGTTTTCGGAGCAGATTTTGGCGAGAACGTATTCTTCGCTGCACTGGCAACATTTCCTGCAGCGACAGACCATGTTTCAGAATTTGCCAGAGGCGCAAGCGTTTCTTTAGGACTTGTTACAAGTGTTTGAACGCCGTCCTTTACTGTTTTAAAGCAATCAGCCGTTGCTTTTACGGCACCTGTAACGGTACTGCCTTCAGGTACAGCTTTTCCTGCCGCTCCGAGTGCGCCTTTTGCTCCGGCAGCGGACAGGCCGATAGAAAGTGTTCCTGCACCTATATCCTGCCAGGCAGCTTCTGCCTCCGCATCGGTTTCTGCTTTTACAGCTTTGTAAATGCCTTTTCCGGTCTGTACCGCACCTATTGCCGCACCTGCAGCAACAAGGAAAGGAGCGGCAGCACCGCCTGTTGCCACTGTTAATGCAGCTGCAGCACCGGCAACAGCAACTGTCGTAAGAGTTCTTTTTATACTAAAACCCTCTTCATCGCAGAAAAGACCCTTCGCCATATTCAGCATACCTTTACCGAAATTTTTAAGTTTTCTTTTCCAGCTGATTTTTCCGTCATCAGCATCTAATTCAGGTGCCTGAGGCGGTGCGGCTTTTTGTTCTTGTTCTTGTGATTGCCGGACTGTAGTTTGGGCAGCAGCCTGCTGCTGTGCAAGCTGCTGCAGATATGCCTGCTGCTGTGCAAGCAATGCCGGTTCTTCCCGGACAGAAGCGTCTGTTTGTGTTTCAGCTGCCGGCTGTTGTTCTTTATTGTGTTCGACCGGTTTATTGTTATTATTTTTGACAGGAGATTGTTCGGCTGACTGCGGGTTTTGCATATACTGTTTGTACATGTTAAACAAATCGGTGTTTGTTTTATTTTGACCTGCCCAGACACCGAGCATAGCGTATAAATCATTGAAATTATTCAAGCCGTATGGTATTCCAACCGGATAAGCCATAGCAGTCCCCTTTCCCGTGTATTACTTAATATCCTAAATTCCTCATATTAATAAAAACAATTACACATTCAAAATTGACTGCAAAAAAATAATGTTAATAAATTTTATATATAATATATTGATTTTATTCAAAAATGTTTACAAATTTTTTTGCCAGATTTCGGTTAAATCCTGCAAATACGGACTTATATCCAGTTTTATAGTTCTGTAATTTTCAATTTTGCTGTTAGAAATTTCCACATTTAAGTTATTTGTTGAAATAAGTATTACGTTTGTTACGTCTATAACCCTTTTATCCAGTCCGAAAAAGCATTTGTAATAAACTTTATCCGAGGTGTTTCCTTTAAACACAAAAGTTTTCTGAAAATGTTTTGTGTAAATATTTTTCAATTCACGTATGAAATGATTTTTGTTATTTTCAAAATCAGGACTTGCACATAGATTTGAGACAAAAATTCCGTTATTTGAAAGATGCCTGTTAATAAGAGAAAAGTATTCATCAGATAAAAATCTTTCGTCTATTCCGTCATCAGAAGCAACATCAGTGATAATCAGGTCATATTTCTTTTTGCATTTCCGGAGATATACAATACCGTCTTGCAGATAAAAATTTGTATTATCAGATTTTTCATATTCAAAAAAGTTTTCTGCAATGTATTCTATATTCTCTTCTATGTCTATAACATCAATTGATTTAAGTCCTGAGTAGAGTTTGTATAAGTCGTTTACGAGCCTTCCCGTTCCAAAACCTGTGAGCAGAACATTTTCTGTTTTATTATTCATCAAAAAAGGAATGGTAAAATAATTTATATACGGCAGATTTCCGGTGTAATATTGTGTTTTTATATTCCCTGCCTGATAGGTATCTTTGTAGTGAATAAAACGGCCTGTTTCATTTTCAACAACCTTTACACTGTGAAAAACAGACTGTTTTTCGTACAGCACCCTGTCGTTGAAAATTTTGCTGTTAATTATATCCAGAAGCTTTTCATCAGGTTCGTGAATTTGGAGTTCTTCGGGTATTATTGTCATATTTCGCATTCCGTTTTTTTATAGTATAAATTATAATATGAATTACTATATCAGAGCAAAACAGTTCAAAACAAAAAAACGTCTCGGTCAGAATTTTTTAGTTGACGAAAATGTAATAAACCGAATATTACAGGAGGTCAATCCGGAGGATACTATTCTCGAAATCGGTGCGGGCGCAGGGTTTGTAACAGAACAGCTTGTAAAAAAAGCAAAAAAAGTTTATGCAGTGGAAATTGATGAGGAGGCTGTATCTGTTTTGCAAAAAATAGATGCACCTAATCTTGAAATAATTCATAATGATATTTTAAAAACACAGCTCAAGGATTTTGAAGAAGAAAAATTTAAAATAATAGCAAATATTCCTTACTATATAACCAGCCCTATTCTTCTGCATCTGCTCGGAGAAATTGATGATTTAAATAATGAAAACCGCAGCAGGATTTCTGAAATTGTACTGATGGTACAGCTTGAAGTTGCACAGAGGCTTGCTGCAAACAGTAATTCTCCGTCTAAACAGTACGGGCTTTTGTCTATTCTTGCACAGTTCTATGCGGATGTTGATATAATACAAAAAGTTCCGGCAAAATCTTTTTATCCGGCACCGAAAGTCGAGTCTGCACTCGTTAAGCTGAAAATAAGGAAAGAACCGCTGATAAAACTTGATGATTACAAATTTTTCAGAAAAGTCATAAAAGCCTGTTTTTCAACACGGCGAAAAAACATAAAAAATTCACTCTTAAACGGAGGATTTTCAAAAGAACAAACAACAACCGCATTAAACAGGCTGAACATACCTGAAAACGCAAGAGGAGAGACTCTGTCGATACAACAGCTTGCTGATTTATCTGCGGAGCTAAAATCAAACTATGAGACACATAAAAGTTAGAACACCGGCAAAAATAAACCTTACGCTCGAAGTCTTAAACAAAAGAGAGGATGGGTTTCATAATATACAAAGCATTATGCAGGCAATCAACCTGTATGACTATCTTGATGTTACAGTAAAAAATTCAGACAGATTAAAAATAAGTTTAAGCGGCTCCTCAAAACAAATACCCTATGATGAAAGAAATCTGGTGTGGAAAGCAGCAGAGCTGTATTTAAAAAAAACAGGAATAAAAAATAAAGAACTGAGCGTGTACATTGAAAAAAACATACCGGTTGAGGCAGGACTTGCCGGCGGAAGTACGAATGCTGCGGGTATGTTTTTTGCAATGAATGAAGTGTTTGACCGTGTACTCAGTGAACAGGATATACAGGATTTGTGCGCAAGTCTTGGCTCAGACCTGAATTTTTGTCTTTCCGGCGGCACAGCTCTTTGTACTTCACGTGGGGAAAAAACAGAAAAACTTCCGTCTCCGGATCTGGATATTTCCTTAATAAAACCGGTAGGTTTTGGTATTTCCGCAAAAGAAGCTTATTCAAAATTCAGCAAAATGAAGGACAAATCAAATCCCGATAACACTCACAAAATGGCAAAGCTTCTCAAAAAAGGACTTTTTGATACAAACTTATTTTACAATTCGCTTGAGCATGCTGTTATTAACGACTATCCGGAACTTATCGAAATAAAAAACAGCATAAAAAATTCTATGATGTCAGGTTCCGGTCCGACATTTTTTGTGCCGGCAAAACAGATACAACGTGAATTTACAGACAGATTTATTGTTATAAACGGACTAAAAACTATTTCAACAGGCGTTGAAGTGTGTTAAAATTCAATTGTCTCGAGCCGAAACAGGATAAATAAAAATGAAAATAAATAATGTAATTTCTTATGTAAACAATTGTCTTTACGGATATAAAAGGCTTCCCGCCGGTCAAAACAAGCAGGGAGAAAAACTTTACAAATGGGTTAAACAAACAGCATCAGGCGAAAACAAATCACTTATTGTAAAAACAAAACTGCCCTCCGGAACGCTTATACATTCGGAATATGAAGTAACGCAAAACCTGAACATAGGAAAACTTCTCTTAAAAGAAATTTTAAAACCCGACAAAACCCAGATTAGAAGCAGCAAACTTACTGATTCTGTCGACTCTGTGTATATAAAAAAAGGAAATACAGTAAATGCCGTTTATTTCAATGATACAATTGCCTCATTGCCTAAAACCTTTAAATTTACAATAAATCAGGATACACCTGTCATTTGTATTGAAAACTTTAAGTCACTGCTGAAGCTGAAATAAAAACAGTTATAAAAAAAATAAAAGGCGGCATATTGCCGCCCTGAAGTAACAGAGTAGTCGTATCAGTTAACATATGCGGTAAGCAAATTCGTCGAGTTGTTTATTTCCCTTATTTTTTTCAACGCACGGTTTTCTGTCTGTCTTATGCATTCTTTTGTCACACCGTAGAGATTACCTATTTCTTCGAGCGTTTTTCTTGTCCAGTGCCCGAGCCCGTATCTCATTCTGACAACACTCTGTTCCCTTTCCTTGAGCTGCGATATTACATATTCCAAATCTTTTTTCAATCCCTGATTTTCAATCGAAGCAAAAACATCAGCCCTTTCATCCACCAGTATATCAGCCAATGCAACCTCGCTTCCGCCCTGAAGTTCATAGTTTGCATCAATAGAAACGGATTTATTATAAGCAGAGAGAAATGTGTCTATTTTTTCAGGAGAGATATTCATTTTTTTTGCAACCTCTTCATTTTTTACAGAAGTATTGTATTTCTGCTCAAGCTCTGCTTTTATTTTCGAAAATTTTGACAGGGTTTCCTGAATATAAACAGGTATTTTCACGCATCTTGACTGTTCGGATATTGCTTTGAATACAGCCTGCTTTATCCACCATGCAGCATAAGTTGAAAATCTGTATCCGAGTGTATAATCGAATTTTTCAACAGCAACCATAAGCCCCAGATTACCCTCCTGAATAAGGTCAATCAAAGGCAGATTGGTGACCTGTACGGTCTTTCTGGTAATATTAACAACAAGTCTGAGATTTGCCTGCACAAGTCTGCGTCTTGCTTCAGTATTGCCTTCTTTTGCCAGTTTAGCAAGCTCTTTTTCTTCTGCTGCACCAAGAACCGGTATTTTTGAAATTTTTCTGATGTAGGTGTTTAGTGCATCATCGTTTACTGCGGGCATAATGTTATTACTGTCCGGTTTTGTTGTACTTCTGGCAGGGGATGTGAATTTCGTCATAACTTACTCCTAATTTATTTTTAATCCTAACTTTTATAATCAGCATTGTCTGTCAAATTTTTTGCATAAAAATTGACAGCATAGAACAGGTCTATCTGCAATGTACACTGGAGACTTAAGGCAAGGTAAATTTTTATATCCTATCTGATATATTTAATATATCATCTAGTATATAAAATTTCAAGTGCTTTATTACGAAATATTACAAAAACCTGTGATTTTTTTTGCATTTTGTAATATTCTGTAATATATGAATACAGATTTTATGGAAAAAGCACTGGAAATCGCACAAAAATCAGGAAAAGACATTCCGGTCGGTGCGGTGCTCGTTAAAAACGGAAAAATTCTGGCACAGGCACACAACAAAAAAGAAAAATTGAACGACCCGACAGCACATGCAGAAATCCTTGTTATAAGAGAAGGCGCAAAAAAGTCAGGCTCCTGGAGACTGGAGGACTGCAGTCTGTATGTTACGCTTGAACCCTGTCCGATGTGTGCGTGGGCAATTTTACAGGCACGCATAAAGTCTGTTTATTTTGGTGCTTATGACTCAAATTACGGTGCATTTTCCGTGTTCAAAGAATTCAGCTCTCATTTAAAAACTGAAATAAGAGGCGGTATTCTTGAGGAAAAATGCGATAATATATTAAAAGAATATTTTAAGAGGCTGAGATGAACACAAAATTGTATCTGGACAAACTTGTATCACAATATGAAAACGAAGATTTTATAAAAGATGACCCTATACAGTTCATCCACCGGTTTAAAAACAAAAAAGACATTGAAATAGCAGCATTTATTGCGTCAATGTTTGCATACGGAAAACGTGAAGTTTTTATAAAAAAACTGAATATACTTTTTGAAAAAATGAATGAAAAACCGCTCGATTTTGTGCTTTCTTACAGCACTGACAATCATATTCTCGATGATTTTGATTATCGTTTTTCTGCGGGCGTGGATATAGCACAGATTGTTTTGATTTTAAAAGAGCTTTATTCGTCAGGTCAGACACTCGAAACACTTTTTAAACACGGTTATCAACAGACGCATACCATAAAAGGAATGCTGCAGAATGCAGTCGATTATTTCTACGCAAGAGTGACTCTGCCTGTTTCAAAAGGTTTTTATCACCTGCTGCCCGATCCAGCGAAAAACAGCGCATGCAAGAGACTGAACATGTTTTTAAGGTGGATGGTTAGAGACGGAGGTGTAGATTTGGGGCTCTGGCATTTTATAGACAAATCAGAACTGATTATTCCTCTGGATGTGCATGTTGCAAAAGTTTCAAGAGCTCTTGGAATATTAAACAGAAAACAGAATGATTATCAGGCTGCGGTGGAACTTACCGGAAAGCTAAAGGAATTTTGTCCTGATGACCCTGTAAAATACGATTTTGCAATGTTCGGCTACGGGGTAAATAACTGAATAAATCCTCAACGGCAAATATAGAATTTTTATGTTAATATAAATTTTATGAGTCAGGATTTAAAAAGGACTTTATCACTCTGGGACGCAATTTCTGTCGTTTCGGGTTCAATGATAGGATGCGGGATATTTATTGTATCCGCAGATATTTCACGACAGGTTCAGTCAGGTTTTCTGATGATACTGGTCTGGATTCTTGCCGGATTTATTACGATGTGTGGAGCTTTATCATTTGCGGAGCTTGCTGCAAACATAACCGAAGAAGGCGGGCAGTATATATATTTAAAGAAAATTTATTCTGAAAAAATTGCGTTTTTATACGGCTGGACGACTTTCCTTGTTATACAGACAGGCACGATAGCCGCTGTCTGTGTGGCTTTTGCAAAATTTCTCGGAATACTTATTCCCTTTATCAGCACGAACAATTATCTTTTTCAATACGGAGTCCTAAAACTCTCAACCCAGCAGATTTGTGCTTTAGCCACGGTAATTTTTCTGACTTACATAAATTCAAAAGGCATAAAACACGGCGTTATTACCCAGAATCTTTTTACTGTTACGAAGGTTCTTTCAATCATTGGTGTCATACTCGCAGGACTCTTTTTTGGCTTTAACATACATACTCTGAATTTGAATGCCCTGATACCTGCTCATTTCGCTTTTTCAGATATTAATGTAATTGCAACAGCCGTTGTCGGTGCTGTTTTTGCGTCTATAACCTGGAACAATATTACATTTATAGCCGGAGAAATAAAAAACCCCTCCTTGAATATCCCGAGGGCACTCGCATACGGCAGCGGACTTGTTATTCTTTTGTATTTGCTCATAAATACAATTTATCTCGGTGTTCTTCCGCTTGATTTAATACAAAATGCGCCCGAAGACATAGTCGGAGCACAGCTTATGTCGAGTATTTTCGGCACTGCAGGCAAGGATATAATGGCTTTAATAATCATGATTTCTGCCTTCGGCTGTGCAAACGGAATGATACTGGCAGGCTCAAGAGTCTATTATAAAATGGCAAAAGACAGGGCTTTTTTCAGACCGCTTGCCGTAATTAACAGAAAAACAAAAGTTCCGGTTAATTCTCTGATTGCCCAGTGCGTGTGGATATGTCTTTTGATTCTCTGGGGAAATTATACACAGCTTCTGGATTTTGTAATATACGCATCTTTGATTTTTTATCTGATAACAACTGCAGGTCTGTTTATTTACAGAAAAAAATCGGATATGAGCAGGTTTAAATTTAAAATAAACAATTTTTTTCCGGTTGCCTTTATTGTTTGTGCAGGATATGTGATAATCTGCCTGACAGTTTTCAAGCCGCTTTATACTATCCCCGGACTTTTGATTACACTTGCCGGTATTCCTGTTTTCCATTTCTGGAAGAAAAAATTATGTAGTTAGTTATCAGAGTGATGTATAACAAAAAAACGGCAATAAACAAATATGCGGTTTTCTAAAATCCAGAACCCGCAAATTGCCGGCACTCCAGAGTCAGGATTTATACGGATTACAGATAAAATAAAAGGTTAATCAAAAAATCAGCGGCAAGAAGATAAAAAGTACATTTGATTGCAGACTGTGTTGTTGATATACCAACGTCCTTTGCGCCGCCTTTTGTTAAATATCCCTGTGTTGCACACACAAGTGTGATTAAAATACCAAAAATAAAAGCTTTAAAAAGGCTGATATAAATGTCTTTTGCTGCAATTAAAATACCGATTGCGTGTACAAATCTGTTGGGATGAAGTCCTATCGCAAAAAATGCAACGACAATACCTCCGACAATTCCGAGAAATTCAGCAATAACAACAACCATAGGTACGGTCACAGCGGATGCAATAAGTCTGGGGGCAAAGTAATACCCGACAGGGTCGACTCCAAGTGTTTTAATGGCATCTATTTGTTCCGTAACCTGCATATTAGCGACCTGCGCACAGATAGCAGTGCCTGCACGTGCACCTATAGCCAGAGCAGCAAACCCGGGAGCAATTTCCCGGATAAGTGCTACTGCAATAAATCCTCCGACATAACTCTCCGCACCGCTCATCAAAAACTGCTTTGAAACCTGAAGAGTTATTACCGCAGAGGCAATAAATACAATGATTAATGAAATAGACAAAGAATCATAACTAATCATTGCAGCCTGTGAAATAATTGAGCGGAAGTTTGCGTTTCCGCTCAATATATATTTCATTGTTCGTATAAAATTCTGTACACATTTTCCGAGAAAATTAATCATAAACAGGTGTGCACCATTTTTTATATTTTTCCACTTTACCTTTAACAACATCAAAGTATAGTTTTTGCAGGTCTTTTGTGTGTTCGCCGACTGAGCCCGTGCCGATTGGTCTGTTGTCTATTCTGGTAATCGGACTTATCTGTGCGCCGGTACCGCAGTAAAACGCTTCATCAGCAATATATAATTCAGTCCTTGAGATTTCTCTTTCTTCTATTTCCATACCCATTACATCACGGGCAAGTTCAATAACCGTGTTTCTTGTAATTCCGACAAGAATATTGTCGGTCGTCTCCGTTGTAACAAGTGTATTTCCTTCAACAAGGAAGAAATTCATAGCAGAACCTTCTGTGACAAATCCCTGCTGCGAGAGAACAATAGCGTCATCAAATCCGGCAAGTCTTGCATCGGTTATAATAAGTGCTGTGTTTGCATAAGAACCGCTGACTTTTGCTCTGGGCGGAATAGCATTTTCATCTACTCTTCTCCAGTTTGAAACACAAATATTCAAGCCTTTTGACAGATCAATATATTCACCCATTGCGAATGAAAATATCAAAACGGAATCAGGATTGTCAATCAAGCCGGGGCCGATTTTGCAGGCACTTTTAAAAATCTGAGGTCTTATATATGCATCAGTTTTGTAATTATTTTTCTTTAAAAGTTCTTTAACTAGCCCGCACCATTCATCGACAGAATATTTTGATGCCATATGCATAATTTTTCCGCTGTTTATCAGCCGCTCAAAGTGCTCTTTCATTCTGAATGCATACAATTGATCTTCTTCTTTGTTGTAGTATGCACGAATACCCTCGAATACAGATGTTCCGTACAAAAATGCATGTGTTCTGACCGGAATAGAGGCTGTTTGTGCATCAACATATTTGCCGTCTAAAAATACATATTCTGTCATAAATACTCCTTTGCTATTGCCGTATATGCAGTGCATTTGATTTTTCAAATCGGAAAAAATCAACCTGCATAATAATTTTTATTATGGCGATTTTTCCGCTATTTTGCAAGAAAAATTTTGTAATACAGTATTACAAATTATTTAAAAATTCTTCAATTACAGTGTATGCCATATAATAACCTGCGACAGCAGGCACAAAAGGAGTAGAGCCCGGAGAGATTTTATTGAATTCATATACTTCTCCGTCCGGAGTTTCTATTCTTTCAGTGTTTTGAATTTTCTCAAGCGAGTGCGGTTTTTCTCTGCTGACAACAGCTTTTATGCCTGTATCTATTCCATTTTGCTTCAGCCTGTATAAAACATTTTTAACAAACACATCTTTTTTATTTTCAATATCTTTAATATCACAAATATAAAGCAGCGTCGGGTTTTTACGATTTCCTGCGCCCATTGATGTAACAACCCGTATATTGTGCTTTTTACAATAGACAAGAAGTTCAATCTTTGAACGCAGTGTATCAATTGCATCTACAACAAAATCAGGTTTTTGTGAAAAAATATCTCTATCCAGTCTGTTGTCATAAAAATTTTCAAAAGCTGTAATTTTTATTTTAGGATTTATTTCTGCGAGTCTTTCTTTAAACAGCTCTGTTTTACTTTTGCCGATTGTAGATTGCAGTGCAATAATCTGCCGGTTTATATTGGATTTTGAAACTCTGTCAAAATCCACGATTGTAAATTTTCCTACCCCGGCTCTTGCAAGAGCCTCCAGAGCGAACCCGCCGACCCCGCCAAGTCCGAATACAGCAACATGCTTTTCACCGAGAAGAGCCTGAAATTCTTTACCCCATATTATTTCATTTCTGGAATATATGCCGTCCATATCAAATATTTAACCTTTCAGCGACATATAAACGCCTTCCATTATGTTTGTATAATCGTTTTCCGGCAAAGTCGATATGGTTTTCATTGCTGTAGAAAGGTGCGGAATTCTGTCATACCAGCGGCGTCCTCTGTTTGCCTGATACAGACCGAGAACACGTTCTATACCCAGACTCAAAGGTGCTGTATCGTTTTCTCTGTGCACTGTTTTTATTGCCGCTGCGACATCGATTATATCATTAGAAAGCTTTGTCTGATTTTTAGAACTTAGCTTTTTCAGCATCTCAAGCGCAAGATTTGTTTCTTTGTATTTGTCATTCCAGCGTTTGTTATTCACCTTTTATCCTCCCGCATATATAATATTTTATAATTTTTTTTTGAATATGACAACAGAAATGCAACTGTTTTACGGTCGCAGAAAGTCACAAAAAGACAGCCCGTGCTAACGCAGCTCTTTCATAAATGAAAGCTTCGGCTTCAGAAATTTGTTCTGCTCCTCTAGAAAACACGCACCTATAACCCCTGAAAAATCTCCGAGTTCTGCTTTTTTAAAGATTGTGGTCTGCGCCGGCGTGGGAAGAGCTTTTAGTTTTGCTTTCTTTATTGAACGCTGATAAAACTCGTCAATTGCATCAATCAATCCGCCACCCATGATGATAGCTTCAGGATTATAAAAATTTATTATGGTAGCAAGTCCGTTTGAAAGATAATCAGACGCTTCTAAAAGAACCTGCATAACCAGCTCATCATTGTGCTCCAGTGCTTTTCTAATCATTTTAGAGCTTATTTGTCTGGAGCCTTTCATAAATTCCGTAATTATTGAAGTTCTGCCCTTTTTTAAAGCACCTGTAATTCTTTTTTCAATAGCACTCCTTGAAGCATACGCCTCAAGACATCCGTTTCCTCCGCAGCCGCAGGGACGTCCGCCGGCATCCACAATAATATGTCCTATTTCTCCTGCAGTACCGCTGTTTCCGTAATACACCCTGCCGTCTCTGATAATACCGGAGCCTATACCGGTGCCTACAAAAACGCACACCATATTGCTGCAATCCCGGCCCGCACCGAATTTGTATTCTCCGATTGCGGCTATTTCAACGTCATTTCCGATGAATGCAGGAATATAAAATTCCCGCTCCAGAATTGCTTTTAAATTAACATTATTACAGTCAAGATTAGGGGCGGAAAGCAATATACCTTTAGTCCTGTTGACCTGCCCCGGCGCACCTATGCCGATACAGGATATCTGTGACGTGTCAAGCCTCGATTCTTCAATGACTTCCGTTATAGATTGTTTTATTTTTCCGATAACGTAGTCACATCCGTTTTCACTTCTTGTTTTGTGCTTAACAGAGAACAGAACTTCACCGTTTGTTCTGTTAACAAGGCCTGCTAGTATTTTTGTGCCGCCTAAATCAATTCCTATAGCATAATCGGGCATAACCTGACTCCTGACAGTTTAAAAAAATTATAACACAATTCTGTTGAATAACAAATTTGCGTGTGATAGAATTATTTCATCTAATAACAAGGAAAGAAGAGTTTATATGAAAAAAGAATTAATTTTTATGGGACCTCCTGCAAGCGGAAAAGGTACACAAACTACAAAACTTGCGCAGGAAACAGGTCTCGTCCATGTTGATACAGGTTCACTGCTGCGTGCTGCTATGGCAGACGGAACAGAAGCCGGAAAAATCGCAAAAGGATTTGTAGAAAACGGACAGCTTGTTCCCGTTGAAGTTGTGGCTGCAATTATAGAAGACAGACTCAGACAGCCTGATTGCGAAAAAGGTTTTATTCTTGACGGTTTTCCTAGAAGTCTTGAGCAGGCTGAAATTCTTGATGAAATGCTTGAAAAAATTGACAAAGGTGTTGATGCAGAAACAAAAGTTATCTATTTTGATATTCCGATAGACAATCTTATGGAAAGAATAGTATACAGACGTTCCTGTCCTGCCTGCGGTGCTATTTTTAATATAAAGACAATGCCTATCATAAAAGAAGGAATATGTGATTACTGCCAGACAGAGCTTGTACAGAGAAAAGATGACACAGAAGAAATAGCTAAAAAACGTTTCGAAACATATTTTTCACAGACAGCTCCCCTGATAAATTTTTATGAAGAAAGAGGCATACTGAAAAAAATAAATGCAGTAGGAACAATCGACGAAATATATAACAGATTGAAAGAAGTGATTTAGATGTCAGTTCATAAAAAATCCCGTGAAGAAATAAAATTAATGCGCTATGCCGGAAATGTAGTTGCGCTGGTGCATCAGGAAATGGCAAGAATAATTGAGCCGGGTGTTTCTACCGCATACCTCGATGCTGCTGCAGCAAGAATAATAAAGGAAAACAAATGCATTCCCACTTTCTTAGGCTACAATGGTTTTCCCGCAACAATTTGTGCCTCCGTAAATTCTCAGGTAGTTCACGGAATTCCGTCTGACGATTGTATTTTAAAAGAGGGCGATATCATCAGCATTGACGTCGGCGCAACATATCACGGGCTGGTCGGAGACGGTGCCTGGACATATCCGGTCGGCAATATCACAGATGAATGTAAAATGCTTCTTGAAACAACCGAAAAATCTCTCATGGCAGGTATGAGTAAAATGAGAGACGGCGCATTGCTGGAAGAAGTGTCCGGTGTTGTTGAAGATGTTGCAAAAGAGAAAAATCTCGGCATAGTCAGACAATACGGCGGACACGGTGTCGGTCACTCCATGCATGAAGAGCCGTTTGTGTTCAATTACAGAGTCGGCAGCAGTTTCGTTTTGAAGTCAGGAATGACTATTGCTGTTGAACCAATGCTTAATCTCGGCTGTGATGATGTACACACTCTTGAGGACAACTGGACTGTTGTTACTAATGACGACAAGCCTTCTGCACATTTTGAGCACACCATCCTTGTTACGGATGACGGGCCGGAACCTCTGACAGTTTTGCACTAAATAATATTTCTGTCCGATGTGATGCTTTATACAGGTGATAAAATTATAATATGGGAAATATTATGAAAAAGGTTTTATCACTGCTGTTTATGGTGCTTTATTTAAATTCCGGCACCTGTTTTTCGCTGGAATACATTGATGACTCCATTGATAAAGGTCTGAGGGACAAATATGATACAAAAAAGATAGAAACTGATTTGCTTCCGGAACTGCCAAAAAATCTGCCCGACTTTGATGACAATATTCAGTCAGACGCCGACATATTTGCTCCGTCAGCAGCTCCGCCGCAAAAAGCAGCCGACATGCCTGCAGAGGCAGAACAAACACAGAAACCGCCTGTGACAAATGTTTCTAAAACACCTGCCACACCACCGGCTGTGCAAGAAAAGCCTGCTGTTCAGACAAAACCTGCGGTAACGAAAACAACACAGAAAACAGCTGCAACAGCTCCAAAAATATCAATAAAAATGCCAAAAGGCAAAAAATTCAAAGTACGAATAACATCTCAGGTCTCAGACAGAACTCCTGCCGGCACGAGACTTTCGTTTGTCAGCCGGTACCCTGAAACTGCAACATATGTAACCATACCCTCGGGAACAGTTTTTAAAGGGAAAGTCACGGACTCTCACCCGCCCAATATTACAGGAAACGGAGGGCTTATTGTTATAGAAGTTGATGAAATGGTTTACAAAGGAAAAACTTATAAAATAGACGCAAAAATCAGCGTTGCCAATGAAAAAAGAATATTTTTCAATAATATAAAAGGCAAACATCAGTTCTGGAAAGGGCTTGTTAAATCAACCACTCCGGGATATAAATTTTTCAAAAAAATGTGGCGATGCACTTGCAAATACTGGAAAAACGACAACGGAGTAGAAATCCTTTTAACCCCGATTACTTTTGTAAGCGGTACTGTAGTTTATGTCCTTAACATTGCGGCTTCTCCGCTGCTCGCTATATTTTCAAAAGGAGGCTCAATTACCATTCCAAAGAATGCTGATTTTGTAATACAGTTGAGAGAAGATATAAATATATAGCCAAAAAGCCGGTTAAAATTTTAACCGGCTTTTTTTAAATCTTTTTTATTTAAGCTTTTTCTGTTGTTTTTTCAGGTGTTTTGTGAGTAATTGTGTGTATAAATGCTGTAACTCCCGCTACAAGAGTTAATGCACCTGCTACAATAAGAGCAGTTTTTCCGGGATTTGCTTTTGCATATTTAACAGCATCTTTTCCTAAAGCAACTGTATCATCGGCAAGCGGTTTAAGTTTTTCGCCTGCTTTTACACCAAAATCTTTTAATGATTCAAAACCTTTTTTGGCATATTCTTTTGCTGTATTATAACCTTCTTTTCCGAGTTCTTCTGCTTTTGCTGCACCGTTTCTAAAAAATTCCCCGGCTCTTTGTGCACCGGCTTTAGCAGCACCTGTAACTGTTTCCATTGTCATATTTATCTACCTCACACATTGTAATCTACATTTATATTAAGTTAAGCAAGTAAAAAAAATTGCCTTTTTACCTCAAATTGTAAAGACAATGTTACAATTTGTATTTTACAAAAAACTGTTCAAAATTTAATATTTTATTATCAAAAAGAGGACTTTGAATTATACAAAATCCTCTTTAATAGTAAATTAAAATTTATCTGATTTTACAATGTTGTGAGCTGTTTGAACCTCCTTAAACTGCACCGGTTCTTCAGCAAGGTAAGTATTTTGCGGAACATATCCGTAGGCTTTTTTATCAGCTGCTTTAACCAGCTTCATTTTGCTGCTGATTGTTCTTTCGAATTTATCTTCGGTTTTTATACCATTTTTGTCTATAACAGTTTGGGTTTTTACCATTTTTTCAGGCAGATATGTTTCTTTTTTTCCGTTTACACCGAGAATTTTGGCATAATTTATTACATTTTCTTTAACCTGTCTAAATCCTGCATATCCCTTCTCTACTGTTTCTATATAGGATTTTAAAATAGCAAAAGAAGGTGTTTTTGATTTATATGGAACTGTTCTTGACATTTTACCGAGATAATTGCCGGCCGGGTCAAAAAACTGGCAGGAATGAACAGTCTCTCCGGTCGGATAGGCTCTGTATGTATTGTGGTTTTTAGCTATTGCATGATTTTCCCTGAGGTATTTTGCAACCGGTGAAAGCTTTTTTACGTTCATTTTTCTCTCCTGTTCTGTTAAATGTACAAATAAACACTATTTTATAGTTTATAATTTAAGTCACAATAAAATGCAGATAAAAGCCATATACACATTCTTTTGAATTAATTTGTTAATAAAATTGTAATACTAACCAGAAAACCCGTAAATATAATTTTTACGGGTTCTTTAACAATTATTTACAAAAAAAATTTCCGTTATTTTTATAAAAAGTCATTATTTATATTTAAAAAAGACTCTTTACTTATATCCTTACGACCAGCAATTTTGTATCCTTCTGTGCGGCAACAATATGTTTTTCATCTGAATCAAAAAAGAATATTTCGCCTTTTTTGACTTTGTATTTTTCAGAAGCATCGTTGTTCAGCTGAAAATCGATTTCGCCCTCAATCAGATACACAAAGGCATTTCTCGGAGAAACATGTTCCGGCATAAATTGTTCTTTTTTCATTGCAAAAAGAACAGCTTTGCTTTCTCCGTTTTCGAGCAGAATTTTCGAATTAATTTTACCGTCATTAAAATCAATGAGTTTTGCCAGTTCTTCAACGCTGTGATGTGTCATTTTTTCATCCTTCTGTTATCTATCTTCTGCATAATACAGGAAGGATGCCTGTCAAATCATCAGACTAAAAGACAATTTTATAAAAATATATAAGACAAAACAGCTAGTTGCTCTGACCTGCTCTGTATCCGCACCATGCATAAATAGCAGGCAGGACTTTTTCAGGATGAAGTTTGTCAATCAGCGGAAATTTCGCAAGCGCAAAAACACCGAGTGCATCATCAATATTAACAACCGCATCTTTCATGGTAAGCTTTCTGTCCGGAATTTTGTCATGGGGGTCTATCACAAGGTTAGACGCCTTTGCGGCAAGAAACATACCGCCGGTGAGTCCGACTAAAGTGTTGGCAATGCTTATTGCTTTATTTTTTGCGAATTTTGTTTTTTCCTGAATTTTTGAAAGTCCAGCATACACAAGCGGCGGTACTGTTGCGTTGAAAAACTGGAAGATACCTTCATTTATTTTGCTGCGGTGATTTTTTGACCTGTCAGAAGCAATCCCTCCTGCTACACCGCCCATAATAGAGCCAGCACCGACTGTTATCATTTCTTTCAGTCCGAAATTAAGATTGTAAATTTTTGCTTTCTGCCTTCCGGCAAAATACAGCATGGGGAGAATAGTTCCGGCAGCAGCACCTATGATAACACCGCTTTTTTCCCAGAAACCCAGTTTGTGCGAGGTGGATTTTACACGCATTTCTCTAAGCCCGCCATGAGCCGGCTGATGAAGATTTGCTGAATGTTGAAACTTTTTAAATACATTCCGCTTCGGCACTGTGTTATATTTATTATGATTATCTGTATGTTTAACTGAGCTTATCATTGTCCTATTTTTATTAAAGCGAAAAAACACTTTTTTTGCCACTAATAAACAAATATTTACATTCCGTAACTATCAGGATATTACTATTCGGGAAAAAAATATACTACAAACATTTTCTTTTAATCCGGTATATAACTTTTTTGTATATAAAGTTTAATTGTAAAATGAGATAAAAGGCTTTATAATTTTTTTAAGATGAAAAAACTTATTATTTCAATAGTTTTTGTATTTTTGCTCCTTGCCGGAGGCATTGTTTTTGCCGACAGCAAAATAGAATTTAACGGATTTATCTGCGACAATGCGAATTTACTCACACCTGCTGTTGAAAATGAAATAAACTCATTTTTGCTGGATTTACAAAAAAAGACAACCGCAGATGTCGCAGTTGTTACCCTGAATTCTCTTGACGGACGTTCAATTGAAGAAACTGCACTCAATATAGGCAGAAACAATAAAATCGGAGCAAAAGGAAAAAACAACGGTGCTGTTATTCTTGTTGCGCCGAATGAAAGAAAAATGCGCATAGAAATCGGATACGGACTTGAAGGTGCGATAACAGACGCTCATGCCGGACGTATACGAGACAATGATATGCTCCCGTATTTTGCAAGAGGCGAATATGAAAATGGAATTTTAAGAGGCAGCTACACTCTGGCCTCTGATATAGCAAAATCATACGGAGAAACAATAAGCTCATCAGAAAATATCCCCCCGCCGGCAGCTTCGGGCAACGATACTGACTTACTGTTTCTAATCATTTTAATAGTAATAATATCACTTAGTTTCCGGGGCGGATTTTTCCCGATTTTTATCGGCAGCGGATTTTCTTCGGGAAGAGGATTTTCGGGCGGCGGCTTCGGCGGCTTCGGCGGAGGCGGCGGCTTTGGCGGCGGAGGAGCATCAGGAGGCTGGTAATGTATAAATTTATAAACGAATTAAAAACTATTCTAAACGAAAGACTTTTAAGCATTTTTATGTACGGTTCAAAAGTCAAATATGAACAGTACACACAGAAATCCGATATTAACATAATGGTTATTGTTGACAGATTATGCGGTCAGGATTTGAGGAATTGTTCCCGTGCTGTGAAGCAGTGGTGCAAGAAAGGAAATCCGCCGCCCGTATTTATGGACAAAACAGAATGGTTTCAGTCTGCCGATGTATACGCAATGGAGTATGCGGATATAAAAGCAGCACATAGAATTTTGTACGGTCAGGATTTTGTATCCGAAATAAAAGTCGAACCAGACAATATCAGACTTCAGTGCGAGCTTGAAACAAAAAATCTTCTCATGCGATTCAGGCAGTTCTATCTGGAAAACGCAAATTCGCCTTCCAGACTTAAAGACAGCTTTATCCCGCTTGCCAAAACATTCAATGCTGTTTTTAAAGCGATATTAAGACTGAAATTTGTTGAAGTGCCGGAGGAAAAGTCGGATATAATCTTAAAAGTAAAAGAGATTACCGGACTTGATACAGAAGTTTATGAAAAATTACTCTGCTATAAAAGAAAACAGTGCAGAATGAACAACCACGAAACTATTGATTTTTCGGATAAAATAGTAAAATCATTAACGGTATTATTAAACTATATAAACAACATGTAATATAAAGGAGAAAAAAATGCATAGAAATGTATGGATTATTTTAGGTATTATTGCTATTCTGGCAGTAATGATTTTTAGCTCGTTCATAGGAAGCTATAACAGCTTGCAGATTATGGACGAACAGATAAACGGACAATGGGCGCAGGTAGAAAACCAGCTAAAGAGAAGAAATGACCTGATACCTAATCTTGTTGAAACAGTAAAAGGTTATGCCGCACATGAGAAAGCAGTATTTACTAACATTGCAGAGGCCCGCTCAAAACTATCGGGCGCAATGAACAGCAACGATGTAAAAGCAATACAAAACAGCAACAATGAATTGACAGGAGCCCTGTCCAGACTGCTGCTTGTTGTTGAACGTTATCCGCAGCTAAAAGCTGATAAGTCTTTTACCGCACTGCAGGATGAACTTGCAGGAACAGAGAACAGACTGGCTGTCGCAAGAATGGACTACAATGAAAGCGTAAAAGCACTTAATTCAAAAATCAGAACATTCCCGACATCGATAGTTGCCGCAATTTCCGGCATTAAATCCAGAGAATACTTTGAGATCAGTGAAGCTGAAAAAGCTGTACCGCAGGTAAAATTTTAAATTAACGGTTTTTGATTATATTTATACAAGGAAAAGCCCCCTTATAACCCGGGGCTTTTTCCATATATTCCTGAAGGTTTAAAATCATATAAAAAGAGGCACCGTTTCCGATGCCTCTTTTGTTTTATCTAATCCCAAACTACTTAACGAGTTCGCCGATTGCTTTGAATACAGCCATTCTGTTAGCAGCGTCTTTTTCAGCCTGAGCGTAGAGTTCTTCAGCGTGGTCAGGGTTTGTTTTGACCAGTGATTTGTAACGTCCTTCGCTCTTGATGAAGTCCTGATAGCTGCCTTTCGGGTCTTTTGCGTCCCAAGTGAAGGGCTGTTCATTAGCAGGATTGTATCTGTAAAGCGGATAGTAACCGGCTTCGACTGCACGTTTTTGTTCTGTCTGTGTTTTAGACATGTCGATACCGTGAGCAATACAAGGTGCATAAGCAAAGATGATAGACGGGCCGTTGTATGCTTCAGCTTCCTGGAATGCTTTAAGAGTTTGTGCTCTGTCAGCACCGAGAGCAACTGATGCAACATAAACATAGCCGTATGACATACTCATCAAGCCCATGTTTTTCTTGTAAGTTTTCTTA
>CALUTO010000017.1 GCA_944323735.1 Candidatus Gastranaerophilales bacterium | reverse complement strand
TTCTCTGCGTCGTTATTACTGACGGGTTGAAATTTGTTGTTATCATCCTTTTCCCTGTTATTTGGTTTCACTGATGCGTTTTTTCGCTTTTTTTCTTTCGGACGCTATTATCCTCATTCTTATTATGCTGTATTACGTGATATTTGTGAATTCTACTTTGGTTCGAATTCTTTCATACTTTAGGTGGAAACTTTAATCATCCATATTTATATAAACAGAGTAAAAATTTAATCTGCAAGCTTATTTTTTTATGATAGAATACAAAATATAAGATATTGAGGTGGAAAATGGTAGCACAAGAGATTAGAGATAAATATGAAGTTGTAATAGGGTTAGAAGTACATGCCCAATTGAAAACAAAAACAAAAATTTTTGCACCGGATGAAACAGAATTCGGTGCGGAACCGAATTCGCATATAAGTACAATAACACTCGGCATGCCCGGTGTTTTACCTGTTTTGAACAAAGAATGCGTAAACATGGGTATTCTGCTGGGACTTGCCCTTAACTGCGAAATCCCCTCACGCTGCAAATTTGACAGAAAACAGTATTTCTATCCGGATTTGCCGAAAGGATATCAGATTTCACAGTACGATGAACCTATTTGCGTTAACGGATATATTAATATCAATGGCAAAAAAATAGGTATCACAAGAGCACACCTTGAAGAAGACGCAGGAAAACTGGTACACGCAGGTGCAGACGGTATTGCAGGGTCTGTATATTCGCTGGTTGACCTTAACAGAGCAGGTACGCCGCTTCTGGAAATCGTGTCTGAACCTGATATGCGCTCATCTGATGAGGCAAGAGCTTATATGGAAGAATTGAGAAATATTGTCCGCTATATAGGTGTTTGTGACGGCAACCTTGAAGAAGGCTCCATGAGATGCGACGCAAACATCTCTGTTATGCCTAAAGGCTCTAAAGTTTTCGGCACACGTGCTGAAATCAAAAACATAAACAGTTTCTCTGCATTGCAAAGAGCTATTGAATATGAAATTGACAGACAGATAGAAATCGTCGAAGAAGGCGGCGAAGTTGATCAGGAAACAAGACTCTGGGATGACAACCAGAAGGTCACAAAAACCATGAGAAGCAAAGAGGATGCCAACGACTACCGCTACTTCCCCGAGCCTGACCTTATGCCTGTTGAAATTTCAAGAGAATGGGTTGAAGAAATCAGGGCAAAAATGCCGGAGCTTCCGGAACAAAAACGCAAAAGATATGAATCACTCGGGCTTAGTGCATATGATGCCAATGTTATGGTTGAGCAGATGGAAACAGCTCTTTTCTATGACGAAGTGTTAAAACTGGGCGGCGATTACAGAATAGCGAATAATTTGCTCGTCGGCGATATCACGGCATATTTAAAAGAGAATAATATAAATATCAATCAGACAAAACTTACCCCGCAGGCATTGTATGAGCTTGTGGATATGATTTGCAAAGGTACTATTTCAAATAATATTGCTAAGAAAATCCTGCCCGACCTGCTTAAAAACGGCGGAAGCGCAAAAGAAATGGTTGAAAAACAAGGACTGAGCGTTATATCTGACGAAGGTGCAATAAAAGAAATTATTGCAAAAGTTATAGAAAATAATCCTGCGCAGGTAACTGCATACAAAGGCGGAAAACAGCAGCTGTTCGGATTCTTTGTCGGACAGGTTATGAAAGAAACAAAAGGCAGGGCAAATCCGCAGGTTATCAACAAACTTTTAAAAGAAGCTCTGGGCTAAAACAATACGAAATATGAACATTTGAAAAATCCCGTAAATTATTACGGGATTTTTCTTTTAAAATCCCTCTTTGTATGGTAGTATAAAATTAGTTTAGAGTAATAAATTTTAAATATATGAATTAAATATAATTTTACACATATAAAACAGCTTAATATTATATATTGAGAGGCAAAAAACTCAATGTGCAGCAGTGCACATCGGGTATGTGTATATATAGAAAAACGAGGTACAGGACAATCGAAGGAATTAATTTAATTATTGCACTTTTAGTAATTGTCGTAATTGCCCTTGCTGGCTTTTCCGCAGCACTGTGGCAAAAAAAGAAAAAAGTGCAGGAAAATCTGGAAAAGCTTTCAAAAGAAACATCTGAAAAAGAAAATCTTTTGAAAAAAGAAGCAATGATTCAGGCTAAAGAAGCTCTGCACATTGAGCGTGAAAAATTCGACGATGAAGTCAGAGAACGCAGACAGGACTTGCAAAGAGCAGAAGCAAAGCTGGCCAAAAAAGAAGACATTCTGGAGGACAAAATTCAGGAAGTCACGGACAAAGAATACGATGTCCAGAAAAAAATGGATGAACTGCTTGAAAAAGAAGACTATCTTGCAGAAGTTATTGCAAAACAAATTACAGAAATGGAAAAAATTGCGGGAATGTCGAGAGACGAAGCCCGTAACATGCTTATGGAACAACTGAAACAGGATCTTCAGCAGGAGCAGATGCAGCTCATCAAAGAAAATGAAGCAAAAATCAGAGAAACAGCAAAACAACAGGCACAGGAAATCCTTTCCACTACAATGCAAAGATGCGCTATTGATCAGGTTGTTGAATCAACTGTCTCTGTCGTAAACCTGCCGTCTGACGAGATGAAAGGACGTATCATCGGACGTGAAGGAAGAAACATCAGAACTCTTGAAACTTTGACTGGAGTTGACCTTATTATCGATGATACTCCAGAGGCTGTAGTTCTCTCGAGCTTTGACCCTGTTAGAAGAGAAATTGCGAAAGTGGCTCTTGAAAAACTCATTTCTGACGGAAGAATTCATCCGGTCAGAATTGAGGAAATGGTTGAAAAAGCTCAGGAAGAAATCGAAGAAAAAATTAAAAAAGAAGGTGAAAACGCAGCAGTGGACATGGGCGTTATGAACCTTCATAAAGAGTTAATCAAAACACTCGGACGTTTGTATTACAGAACAAGCTACGGGCAAAATGTCTTAAAACACTCTCTGGAAGTAGGTCACATAGCAGGAATGCTTGCGGCAGAACTCGGTGCAAATGTCACTGTTGCAAAGCGTGCAGGTCTATTGCATGACATCGGAAAAGCCGTTGACCAGACACAGGAAGGCACGCATATTGAACTTGGTGTTGAACTTGCAAAACGCTACGGAGAAAAAGAGGCTATTATTCATGCAATAGAAGCTCATCACGATGATGTCACAGCTAATACTATAGAAGCAGTGCTTGTAAAATTAGCTGATGCAATCTCTGCCGGACGTCCGGGCTCACGTCGTGACACTCTTGAAATATACATCAAGAGACTCCAAAAAATTGAAGAAATTGCAAAAAGCTATCAGGGAATACGTCAGTCCTTTGCCGTTCAGGCAGGACGTGAGGTGCGTGTAATTGTACAGCCTGATATGTTTGATGACCTTGCGAGTGCAAAACTTGCAAGAGATATTGCAAAACGAATTGAAGAAGAACTGGATTACCCGGGACAAATTCGTGTGACTGTAGTAAGAGAAATTAGAACTACTGAAATTGCAAAATAATGAACAACGAACTCAAAATTTTATTTTTAGGTGATATTGTAGGCAAACCGGGAAGAACTGTTGTCAAAAACTATCTTGCCGGTTTGCTTTCACCTGAAAATGAAAACAGATATGACTTCATTATTGCAAATGCAGAAAACGCCTCACACGGTTTCGGTTTAACAGAAAAAAACCACAATGAGCTGCTTGAATACGGCATAAATTGCTTCACCTCCGGAAACCATATCTGGGATAAAAAGGATATATTTACATACATCGAAAACTCAAACAGCCTGATAAGACCCGCAAATTATCCGGAGGGAACTCCGGGGACGGGTTATAGAATATTCGATATTTGTGATACAAAAGTTGCGGTTGTAAACCTGCTGGGGCGTACTTTTATGAGTCCTATAGATTCACCGTGGGATTTTATTAACAAACAGCTTCCGGAAATAAAAAAGACTGCACCTGTTGTGATAATAGATTTTCATGCAGAGGCAAGTGCTGAAAAACTGTGTTTTGCAAAATACTGTTCGGAACACGGTGTTAGTGCAGTTTTGGGCACTCATACACATGTTCCTACTGCTGACGAAAAAATTCTTAATAACTATACCGCATATATAACTGATGCAGGATTTTGCGGTACTTATGACTCCATTATCGGAATGGAATATCAAACATCACTGAAAAGACTCATGACAAATTTACCGGCTCGTTTTGACGTTGCAGAAGGCAGCGTGCTTGAGCTTAATGCAGTGAGTCTGATTTTTGACAAAACTTCAGGATGTGCAAAAAATATTGAAAGAATCAGATTAATAGATAGTGAGGCAGACATATGAAGGAAGGATAAAGAAAGGTGAAAATTGATTTACATATTCACACGTGCTTTTCCGACGGTGTTTTTACGCCGGAAAAGATTGTGGATACAGCCATTGATGCCGGTCTGAATGCAATAGCAATTACCGACCACGACAATGTGCTTGCATATCCCATTGCAGTTGATTATGCGAATAAAATAGCAAAAGAAGCGGGCAACACACCTCTTGAAATTATTCCCGGCGTGGAAATCAACACCATATACAAAGATGTTGAAATTCATATCTTAGGCTATTTTATGAACCGTGATGATGCTGATTTTCAAGAAATGCTCAAACTGCAGCAAAATGCACGTATTACACAGACCAAAGAAATTATACATCTTTTGAGCAAAAAAGAAGGAATACATGTATCTTTTGACAAAATCAAAAGTCTTGTTGCTGAAGGCGGCAGTATAGGGCGTCCGCACATTGCAAAAGCTATTACCATGACCGGCGGAACGACAAGCGTCATGGAAGCATACAGTAAATACATAAACAACGACTCGGATGTTTATGTACAGAGAAAGACAATCTCTCCGCATGATGCTATAGAAATCATCTACGATGCAGGCGGTATTCCTGTTTTTGCGCATCCGTTCGACGTAGAAGATGCAGAAAATCTTATTAAAGAATTTATGCACTTTGGTCTCAGAGGTGTCGAGGCATATCACAGAAAACATTCACCTGCGATGGTGGAATACTATTCAACGATTGCAGAAAAGAACGGATTGATTATTACCGGCGGTTCGGATTTTCATGCCCCGAATCCAAATAACGGTCAGATTATTCTGGGCAAAAACTTTATACCTGAATGGATTTATGACTCATTAATGAAAGAAAAAAAACAGCTGGACATGGCAAAATGAAACCGGAAAAAAAACATGCTTTTAATATGGTGGAAATCAGTATAGTAATGCTCTTAATTGTCATTACTGTACTGGTTTGCATACCCGGCATAGTTAACAGCACAAAAGAGGCAAAAATTATTTCAGGATGGAAACGTGTTTTTACTGAAATAGATTCAAATTTTGAACTATTCAGCATTAATGACTATGAAAATGTTGAAAAAATCTGCAAAACCAATCCGGACAATCTTGAAGAGGAAGTTTTTAAAATTCTCGGTCCGTATTTAAACATAGATTACACACAAAAAACGAATGCACTAAAATCCTACAGATACAAATTTTTAAACGGAGCTCAAATACCTAAAAACTCCAGATACAATACCAGACTTTTTGCATATCAGGAAAACGGGAGTCTGCTTGCATTTAAACTACTCTCTTGTAACTGTAATAATGACAGCCCGTGCGCAATTGCTCTAATTGATTTAAACGGAAAGAAAAAACCTAACCGTATTGGAAAAGATATTTTTGGCATAAATATTTACAAACAAAAAGTCGAAGCATTCGGTGCAGAATTCACTAACACAGAATTGATTGAAGAATGCAAACTGAACAAAAACGGAACAGCCTGCTCTGAATATTATCTGAGGGGCGGAAAATTCTAAACACTACTGGTCTGAATGTTTGTTATCTTTCAACAACTTTTCAAAATCTGACGGCTGTATATCCTGAATAAAATCTCTAAATTCCTGTGCTTCTTCTTCATCTTTTGCGCTGTCACAGGATACCGAGCCATGTGCAAGCACATTAGCCGTAACATATATAGGTGCCTCCACTCTGATAGCAACGGCTATAGCATCAGAAGGTCTGGCGTCTATAGTCATTTCCACAGCATCATCAGAATCACTCTTTTGCAAATATATAGTCGCAATATAGGTTTCTTCCTCTACATCATTTATCAGTATCCTTGTGATACTAAAGCCTGTTTTTTCGACCACATCGACTATCAAATCATGCGTCATCGGTCTTGTTACCGGAATATTTTCAATTTTTCTGATAATAGCACTGGCCTCGGCAGAACCTATCCAGATAGGCAGTGCCCTTCTGTTGTCACGATCATGGAGAACCACTATCGGGGACCCCGTACGTGTATCTAATGCTATTCCCATAACTCTCATCTCTATCATAATTTTATTATAACATAAACAATTTATTAGACAAAAAATTGTTAGATAGAAAAATACGCTTTTAATCTATAATTCCACCCATTCTTTTAAAAAGAATTGGTGGAGCCGAAGAAACTTGCCGACCTGCTGCTCCGCTCATACAGAAAGTAAATTGTACCCGAGTCTCATAACTCGCAGCCCATATTTCCGCAAAAAATCATAAACAAATTAAAGACCTTGAAAATAACTACGGGCTGCTCAAACAGATGAGACTAACCGTTGTTTAATTAACTTTCTGTAACTCGCTTTGCAAAGGTCGGCGGGGTAACAATATACACAAATTTAATTGCTGTTTTTTAAACAATACAGACGCATCAATTGTGTTTTTAGGATACTCCTGGAAAACCCTTTATTATAACATAAACAATTTATTAGACAAAAAGAACATAGCTGTGATAAATTTAAAATAACAGAGGAATACAATGAAAATAATAGTTATAAACGGACCAAACATAAACCTTCTGGGTACAAGAGAACCTGAAATATACGGCTCGCTTACCCTTGATGATATCACTAAAAACCTGAATGCAGAAGCAGCAAAACTAAACATTGAACTGGAATTTTTTCAGAGCAATGTTGAAGGAGAGATAGTTAACGCAATACAAAATGCGAAAAATGACTGTTCCGGCATTGTAATAAATCCTGCTGCTTATACTCATACAAGCGTTGCAATAAGAGATGCAATTGCAGCCGTCGGACTACCCTGTGTCGAAATTCATATTTCAAATATACACAACAGAGAAGAGTTCAGAAAAAACTCTCTGACTGCTCCGGTTTGCATCGGACAGATTACAGGTTTTGGCGCAGACAGTTATAAACTAGGACTTATCGGACTAGTTAATTACATAAAAGCTGCCTGAATGTCTATTGAAACAAGTATTACAATTTTGTTACAATACAGGCAGCTTTTTACCTGTATAATAGTAAAATGATACGGAATTAGATAATTTTATGTGGTACAAAAAATTTAAAAATATATTATTGTTTGCAGGATTATTCGTTGTTCTCGGCGCACATGTCGCAACGGCAACTGAATACAAATACAAAATAACTGACCCGAGATATAACACTGCCGTTCAGTATGTAACACCCCAAAACGGGTATGAAACTAACAGCACTGACAGGGAAAAGCTTGAAAACAAACAACGTAATTCACAATTGTTAATAATATTATCAATGATTGTAATCCCGGGATTTTTGATTTTTTCTACAATAAAAAATATTGAACCCAAATCACAGTACAGAAAAAAAATACTTTCTGATGAAATAAAAGACTATATAAAAACTATTTTTTCTGCACTTATAAATGTGCTTATTGTTATGGCGAAAAAACTTGCTGAACTTATAAAATATGCTTCAGGCGAATCTGCCAAAACTCAGCCGAAATATCATACTTCACGTTCTGTACACACAGGCTCTGCAGGTAAAAAACAAACTACAGAGACAGATTATACACCTGCTGACAGTCAAAAAGCAAAATTGCAAAAAACAGAAGAAACATCCCATAGTACAAAATCAGAATTTTCAATTAACGAATACCTTTCTTCTCCTATAGAAAAAACAAAAAATCCGATATTACTAAGCTCATCAAAACTTACAAAAAATAAAGGATTATGTCTTGTGCAATACAAAGATAAAGTCTCTTTAATCGGATACATAAACAAAAAAGTTTTTGTACTGGCGCAGTTCAATTCGCTCAGTACGAATGAAATCCGCTCAAGACTTGCAGAAAACGAAGGCGAAAACGAAAGATATATTGTAAAACTTGGAAATTACAAAGCTCTTCTCGAGGTTTCAGAAAACAATATGGAACTGCTTTTAGAATTGTAAAATGAAAAAAATTTTATTTTGTATAATTTCTATACTCATTCTTTGTACAAGCGGATGTTCTCAATCTCCTGAAACAACTAAAACCGTAATAAAATTTTCCTCATGGGGTTCTCAAAGTGAGACTGCGATAATAAAATCACTCTTATCAGATTTTGAAAAACAAAATCCGGATATAAAAGTTGAATTATTGCATATACCGCAGAATTATTTTCAAAAAATCCATCTTCTTTTTGCGTCCAATCTTGCGCCTGATATTATTTTTATTAATAACTATTTTGCTCCAAAATACATAAAAGCAAACCTCTTAGAAGACTTAAAACCTTATTTTTCAAATGAACTTGAACAAAAAGTTTTTTTTGAAAAAGCTGTTATGAGCTTTTCTTATAAAAACAGTCTTTATGCTGTACCCAGAGATGTTTCTTCTCTTGTTGTATACTACAACAAAGACATGTTTAAACAGAAAAAAATCTCCTTTCCCGAACAGGACTGGACTATTCAGGATTTTATAGATACCGGCAAAAAGCTTACCGATACAAAAAACAGACAATGGGGTACGGGATTGGAAAGAGACCTTCTTTTTCTTCAGCCTTTTCTATACAGCAACAACTTGTACATGATTAATCAAAACGGTGAAATCGGTATTGAAGAAGCAGCTGAACAGATACAGCTATATACAGATATTGTAAATAAATATCATATCGCCCCATCAAAAGCGCAAACTGCCAGTCTGACTATGGCACAAATGTTTATTCAGCAGAGAATAGCAATGCATATAAGCGGCAGATGGCTTGTTCCAAAATACAGAGAAGAAGCAAAATTTGACTGGGATATAATAAATTTCCCCGCCGGTTCAGCCGGTTCCGTTACAAATATCGATGCTTCAGGATACGCAATTGCAAAAAGCTCAAAACACAAATCTGAATCAATAAAACTGATAAAATTTCTGACATCAAAAAGCTCTATGCAACAACTTGCAAAAAGCGGACTAATTGTACCTGCAAGAAAAGACGCAGCATATTCAGACAGCTTTCTCTCAGCCGATAAAAAACCGGCTCACGCAGAAGTATTTCTCTCTGCAGCAGAAAACGGCATACCCACAGGTGTAAATGAAAATTATCAGCAGATAAATGACATTTTGACACTAAAACTCGAACCAGTATTTGAAGGTGAAAAAGAGGCTTATGAAATAATAGACAAAAATCTTTTAAAACAACTAAATAATCATAAATCTGTTAACAGATGATATCTGTCCGGCCCCGATAAATAAATCATTTCTTGACTGGCTGTATGCATAATCTGTATACTGCTCTTCCACCTGTGCTTTTAAATCTTCGTAATATGCAGCTTCTTCATCATCAGCAGCGGTTGAAATACGGTAATCAAGCTCCGTAATCGTTTCATCATAGTCTTCTTCAATGTCTCCTGTCGGAGTTATGTTAATTACATTCATAACATCCACAAACGGGATATATTGTGATGACGAATTGTCAGACTCTTCCTGCTGGTTTTCCACTGCATTCATAACTGCTTTTAAAAGAATAAAATCTGTTTCAGCAACACCTGTTGCACCTATGCCATAAAAATTCAGTGTTTGTGCAATATTTGCCTGAACAGTATTCAAAAGAGTTTTGTCAGTTTCCTTGTTTCCCGATGGTGTTATTCCCATTGCCTCCAGAGACTGCATAATTTGTTTATGCTCTGCATCCTGCACTTCTTTCGTGTCAGATGGAGCATAAGACATTACCATTGGAGATATAGCTGACATTATCGGGCTTATGGACATAATAACCACTCTTTTTCTATATACTACATGTAATTAATGCCCGAATTGGGTGTTTTTTAAACATTAGCGATGATATGCTTCATTGTTGATTATTTTAAAAGCACGATATATTTGTTCATACAAAAATACTCTTATCAGCTGATGGGTAAAGGTCATTTTAGAAAAACTGAGCTTGAAATCAGCTCGCCCGGATACTGATTTATGCAACCCGTTAGCACCGCCTATAATAAAAATCAGCTCATTATACCCTGAATAAGAAAGCTGTTTAATTTTATCAGCAAATTCTTCCGAGCCCAGCTGTTTTCCCGATATTTCAAGTGTAATAACAAATGAATCCTGCTTTGTTTGTGCAAGAATTTTTTCAGCCTCCATACTCATATATTTTTCAGAAAGCTTTTCGTCTTTTATCTCCTGTGCCGGTATTTCAACCAGCGACAGGCTGCAGTATGGTTTTAATCGTTTTGCAAATTCAGCCACTGCAGCAGCAGTATAATTCTCTTTAATTTTCCCGACAGCAATAATTTTTATATTCAATTATACACGCCCGTACATATCCTGAAGTCTTACTATATCATTTTCATCCAGAATATCACCTTTTTGAACTTCCAGTATCATAACAGGTTCATCATAAGGGTTTTGAAGTGAATGAACTTCTTCAACTGCGATATCAATACTTTCTCCCGGTTTCATTTCGAACTGTTCTTCTCCTTTGACAACCAGAGCATTACCTTCAAGGACGACCCAGTGCTCGCTCCTATGATGATGCAGCTGCAAACTCAATTTTGCTTTCGGATTTACGTAAATACATTTTGTTAAAAATCCGTTGCCCTCTTTCATAACAGTGTAATACCCCCACGGTCTGTATACAGTTTTGTGTATTTTGTGGGTGTCATCATCCTTTTCTTTCAAAAAGCTGTATATCTGCTTTACATCCTGAACTCTGTTTCTGTCACATACCAGTACAGCATCTTCTGTTTCAACTACTATAGTGTTCTCAAGCCCGATTGTTGTAACAAGTTTTGACGTGGAATAGAGCATGGAGTTTCTACTGTCCAAATCAATTACATTGCCAAGTATATAATTGCCATTTTCATCTTTTTCTGAGATTTCATATATTGCTTCCCACGAGCCTAAATCCTCCCAGTGGAAATTAAACGGCAAAAGAACAAGTTTTTTCGAGTCCTCCATTACTGCATAATCAATGGAAATATCCGGCATTTTGTCAAACTCCTGATACGGAACTGTCGGAGTCTGCGAAGAAATATCCATTTTTTTCATAATATCATAGATTTCCGGACGGTATTTTTTAAGCTCAGCAAGCATAACAGATGCTTTAAATACAAAAATGCCGCTATTCCAGAAATAGTTCTTTGAAACTGCATATTTCTTTGCTGACTCCATATCAGGCTTTTCTATAAAGCTGTCAACTTTTAGAGCTTTGGGAGATATTTCTTTTAATTTCTTGTTATTTTTAGTTTTTATATACCCGAAACCGGTATCAGCCTTTGTCGGTGTAACACCAAAGGTCACAATATAATCATTTTCTGCAAGCTTAATCGCCTCTTCAACAGCTCTTGCGAATTTTTTGTTGTCATAAATACAATGGTCAGAAGGAGTAGCAACAATAACAGGATCAAATTTTTTATTGTTTAATGCTTCTATATACTTAATAGCGAGCGCAATAGCCGGTGCTGTATTTTTCCCTACCGGCTCGGATATAACTCTGTAACTTGATTTCCGGCAAAATTTTTCTCTCAGTTCATCAAGCTGATATCTTACCTGACCTTCATGCTTTACATTAGTTATGCTTAAAATATTTTTGTCATCAATACAGTCAATAAGTCTCAAAAAAGTAGACTGAAATAATGTATACTCATCAGCAATTTTCAAAAGCTGTTTCGGGTACATTTCACGGCTTATAGGCCACAACCTGCTGCCGCTTCCGCCTGCCAGTATCAAACCGTATACATTACTGCTGGACATACTCAACTCCTTAAACTGTCCTCAACCTGTCTTTACATTATATAGTATATTTACGAGTCTTTCAAATGTTTAAAGTGTTTGTAAACATAAATAAAGCCCAAAATTATACAAATAGCCACAATCAAAATGTCGAATTTGTGCCATAAATGCTTAAACATTTCCATATTCTGTCCGAGTTTGACACCGATATATACCAGAAAATAACTCCACACAAGCGAGCCGAGAAAAGTAAATGTAAAAAATGTACGCTTGCGTGCTTTCAAAATCCCTGCCGGAAGTGATATAAAAGTTCTTATCACAGGAAGCATCCTGCATATAAAAAATGCCCAATCACCGTATTTATCGACCCATCTGTCAGCATCTTCCAAATCTTTTTTAGATACAAGGAACCATTTCCCGTATTTTTCAATGAATGGTCTGCCGCCATAATATCCTATATAGTATGACGGAACCGATCCGATAACACAACCGATTGCTCCGGCAAATGCTGCAACATGAAAATTCATTACTCCTTTGCTGACCAGATATCCGGCAAAAGGCAAAATTGCTTCGCTCGGAAGAGGAATGTTACAGGATTCAATTGCCATCAAAAACGCAATCCCGGCAGGGCCCGTTGCCGAAATAACTTTCTCTATAAAACTTATAAGGTGCATCAATATTGTATCTAACATAACGTTCTCTATCCTTTTTTAATTTTTATATTATCAAAAACAAAGCAACAATTACTAAAAAATAAAAAAAAACTTAATTTTTCTAATAAATTACTCAAGTACTGATATAATTACACTATGGAAAGAATTGATTTTAAAGATATAGTAGATAACATATTTCAGGCAGTTTTAATTGCAGACAAAAATGACCTTATTATTTATGCAAATGAGTATTTTTGCCGGATTTTTACAACAAACTGTAAAAAAATTGAAGGTAAAAAACTTTCTGATTTTATTTCAGGCGACAAAATCGAAATAAAAGAAGAAATTTATGACACAAAAAGAATGGATTACTCTGACTACAGTGTCATTATATGTTACCCTGAACAAACACAGATGGAAAAAATATATTCAGACTTCATTTCAACGATAAGCCATGAATTGCGAACACCATTGACCAGCATAAGAGGTTTTGCTGACACAATGCTGTTTTCTTACGAAAAGCTTGATGAGTCCCAAATCAAAAAATTTCTCTCAATTATTAAAGAACAGTCAAACAGATTAATCAAGCTGATTGAAAATCTCCTCTCAATTTCAAGACTTCAGGCAGAAAATGAAATGCTTGTTTATAAATCCGTAAATGTCAAAAATCAGATTGAACAGGCTGTCTTTATAGTGAAAACCCGATATCAAACGCACAATTTTATTTTTGAAAGCGAAAAAGATATCATGCCTGTACTTGCTGATGAAAATAAATTCCAGCAGATAATGATTAATCTTCTTGATAATGCTGCAAAATACTCAGAGGACGGTTCAACCGTAGAAATTAAGGCTAAAAATTACGAAAATAATATAAAAATTACAGTAAAAGACCATGGTACAGGTATTTCTTGCGAAAATTTAGGAAAAATATTCGATAAATTTGCAAGAATAGAAAACCATTTAACCAGCAAAACACAGGGAAGCGGACTCGGGCTTTACATAGTAAAAAATCTTGTTGAAAAAATGAACGGCACAATCACCGTACAAAGCTCAACAGACCAAAAAGACCATGGCACAATCTTTACTATTCTCCTTCCTGCAGCCTCTTATTCAAATCAATGCAGCAAAAAAATACAGGGGGGGAGATAATGCTTTCAAAAGTTGTATTGATACTGGATAAACGGAAAGAACTCTCAACAAAATACAAACGCATTCTGGAGCAGCAGGGCATAAGCACATTTGTTGCAAAAAAAATTGAAGATTGTTTAGAGATTTTGAATGAATATGAGCCGGATATTGTACTTGTATCTGACAGCATAAATATAACACCGGATGAAGCCTGCAAAAAAATCCGCATGCTGAGTTATACATCAAGACCTGTAATCATTACACTTTCAAAATCCGATGATGTACAGGACAAACTTAAAGCACTGCAGGCAGGAGCCGATGACTATCTCAGCGAACCTATTGATTCAGAAGAATTTAATGCCAGAATAAATGCACACCTCAGAAGACATTTTGAAAGTTTTTTAAATGAAACAAACAGACTGCCGGATTCTAAAGTATCTTTCAAAATATTCAAAAGAGTGATAAAAGAAAACAAAAACTGGGCGGCTCTGCTGATAAAAATAAACAATTTTGAAGCATATAAAGAAATATACGGAGAGCTTGCAGCTGACAAAATGATACAAACATATACGGCTATTATCAGTTCTGCCATAGACAAAAACGATTATCTCGGAGAACTCTCAAACCGTGAGTTCATTATACTGACAAACTCTTACAAAGCTGAACGCATTGCATCTTTTCTGGTCTATGCTTTTGACACGATTGTGGACAAATTCTACTCTGAAGACGATGCTAATCAGGGATATATAATTCTCAGAGGGAATGATAATGCAGGAAAAAGAATACCTCTTGCCTCAACGAGCATAGGTATAATTTCCAATGAACATAAAGTCTACACGAATGTAAAAACAGCAATAAATTCATTGTATACAACCTACAAACTTGCCAGCACAAAACCTGGCTCCGGATATGTCATGGAAAGACCCAAAATTAGTGCACCTGATGCAATAAAAAAACAGACATACAACAACAGAATACTCATAATTGAACCTGATTATGCTCTGAATTTACTCCTCAAAACAACAGCCGAGCTTCAAGGGTATGAAACAGTGAGCATTACTGACTACGACAAAACCTTTGAAACAATAAAAGACTATTTTCCTGCCTTAATAATTCTTGATGCCGGGTCTGATGATGTTTTGACAGGGCTAACAATTGCAAAAAAACTAAAAAAGAGTCATGAATACAAAAATATAAAAATTATTCTGTCCACTATAGTACATGACAAAAAACTGATACTGGATACAGGTGCAGATTTGTATCTCCCAAAACCATACGAGCTCATAAATATTTTTAACTGGGCACAAAAATTTATAGAAGAATACAACTATATATAAAATAATTTGCACTATTTATTTGTTTTGGTGATATAGTAAAATTGTAAATACAAATAACCATAGCGGCATCGTCTAGGGGTTAGGATAGCAGATTCTCATTCTGTTGACACGGGTTCGAATCCCGTTGCCGCCGAACTTACGATGTAACAAAAATTACGAGGCTTGTGCCTCGTTTTTTGTTACGAGTAAGTATTACCAAAGTGAGTCCGTGACGGTTTCACGAAGGTGAAAGCGGACAGGACGACACCAGACGTCTTTTGTAGTTTGAGCCATACTTGTTTTTGGATTCCCACAGCAAATTTATATTCGTAAATTTTCGGGTTCTACCTCTCGCAAAACTATTCACAGGATTGTTTTGCCCGGCAGAGTCGTTGCCGCCGTTTTATTACTATACTAATATATTCGGATTTCTACGTTTACACTGGCAGGTCAAGTTTCTGTTTATCCAATAATTTTTTACTATTTCTATAAAAAATTCTGCTGATAAGTTTATTTGCATCTTTATTGAAATGCTTCTTTATTGCAGTTTTAATATTTATAATATTTTCTTCATAGGCACCTTGCTGTTTTAATGCCTTTTCTCCAAACACCCCGAGCGGCGCATCTGTTCCGAACAAAAGTCGTTCGGTCATATCACCCTTAGAAGAATGCAGGAGTTTGTCAATGACATCAATGATATGCGGTTTTTCCGGATTATTCCAGTCAACCCAGGCAATATCTGCATACATTGTTGCATCATTCTTATCAATGGATTTTATAAGTGTCCTAATACCAATTTCATGCGCTTCATCTCCGCCGAGCCCCATATGACCGAGTATTACAGACACATTAGGAAATTTTACTGCTGTTTCATAAATAAAATCAGGATCTGAAACTCCGTTTCTTAAAACATTTCCTGTTTCATCATATAAAACTTCGCTATGGAAAAGACAGGGTTTATTATATTTTTGTGCGAGCTCCATATACGGTAAATATAGCCTGCTATTAGCTGCTAAATTCAGACATGCCGGATGAAATTTTAATCCTTTAATGAGTTCCGGATATTTTTTTAGCAAAACTTCAATATTTTCAGCAGAGCCATGTCCCGGCTGACACACAACAAACGGAATTAGAAATTTATTCTTCTGCGCTGTTTTAAGCAACAATAAATTTCCGCAAATCTCATCTTTTAGCGGTTTACAATTTTCGTCATTCTTTATACAATCAAGATTTGAAATAATTACCCTGTCTACATAATCTTTGCCGTTATTAAATTTTTTGCTAAAAAATTGTATAACATCCTGACAGGGAAATCTGTCAAAGTTCCATTGACCGCAGTGTACATGTGCATCAATAATTTTACCTTTAAAATTAATGTTCTGATTATTTTTATTCGCAATGATTGAACCTATCTGAAGCATTCATAGCCCTTTTCTTACATAAAAAATGTAAATATTTTTTTGTTTTTTATATATTTAAATTACAAAATTTAATACTTTTTATTTTGTGTTATAAGCAGGTATTGATACAGACACACACATTCCTGCCTGCTGTTATAAATAGTAAAACATAAGCACATTAAAAATTGCCTGCAAAAGAAGAAATATTAAATTTGCAGGAATAAAGCCTGAATACAAACAGAACACCCTGTATTAAGTAACGGTTGATGCTATAAATCCCAGCTTATAATTGCATTTACACCCCAGTTTTTTCCGGAGTTGTCCTTTATATCCTGCAAATTATATCTCTGTGCTTCGACTGAAAGTGTTGCATTCTTCGAAATTTTCTGTGTAATACCGGCGAAAACTCCTGCACTGTTTGACCATTTGCCTTTTTTGTAATCAATACTTCCGTTATAATGAGGATTTGCATAAAATGATGTTTTATCCGTAACCGGTATATTCAGACTCAAAGGAGAATATCTTATCTCTGTCTTTGCACTTTTTAGCCCTACAGTGTTTCTAACCCTTAAATTCTGGTTCATCCGACCGTTTTGGTCATATTTGTACGACCCTTTAAAATCCAGAATAGCTTTAGCGTCAGTTTCAAAATCCGTTCCGGCACCAATGAACACACCTGCAGAACCTCTTTTTGAAACTACATTCTCTTCAACTCCGCCCATTGCAAATCGGCTGCCGTCAAGATTTTGAAACCAGCTGAATGATGCATTGCTTTTTATAATATTGTCCGGCATAAATTCCTCCTAAATTCCTCCTAAATTCCTCCGTATATTTATATAAAGTATTTTTCCGAGTAGAAATTGCCGGTTAAAAAATTTTTCTTAAAATTTTGATATAAAATCCTATTTCTCAATTACGGATTTTCTGAATATTCTGTTATGCGGTACATCAATCCCCATACGTATAAGTTTTTCCAGCGCAAACTTTATTGGATTTTTGATTTTTGAAGATTCAGTTACAAAAGTGACAACTTTTTCCTGTTTCAAATCCTGCATTGTTTTGGGCACGATAATACCTGATTTTGGAACAAAACGAGTGAAACTAATAAAAGGAAATCCTTTGGGGGTGACACCGGTATCAACAAGCAGTCTTGTTCTCAAGTATGAAGATTCAATATTTTTCCTTGACTGATTTAGTTTTTCGAATTTTCCGTGCTGAATCGCATAATCAGCTATCTGTTTCATTGATTCGCTGTTTAAAAATTTTGCTTTGAACGCCGGTCTGTGCGCAGTGTTGTAACTGTTATTTATCATATTTTCCCCTTTGAATATACTGCAATAAAACATGTGAATAAAAATTTTTGCCAACAAAAAACGGGCTTTTAAAAATCAGCCCGCTTTTTATTTATTTCAGTGTTTCTATCAGTTCTTTTATTGCGTTTATCTGTGCATTTAGCTCATCCGCCCGTGCTCTGGTTTCTTCAATAAGCTCTTTAGGTGCTTTTTCGACAAAGTTCTTATTCTTCAATCTGCCCTCAAGACTCATTCTTTCCTTTTCGAGTTTTTCAATCTTCTTATTCTGGCGTGCAATTTCTTCATCAAAATTAATAAGTCCCTCGAGCGGAATAATGATTTTTGAATTTCCAACAACAGCAGAAGCGGATTTTTTCGGCATTTGAGTATTTTCTGCCTTAAAATCAACGCTCTCAATACGTGCCAGACGCCTCAAATAAGGAACAACCGCCTCGAACACCGGTTTTTCTGCAGCACTCGCAAGAACCGTTATATCCATTTGCGCAGAAAGCGGAATATTCAAGCCCTGACGCACGTTTCTCAAAGACTTAATCGTTTCAAAAACGAGTTCCATTTCTTTGTTTTCCGTTTCGAAAACGAAGTCGGGTCTGAAAACAGGGAATTCTGCTTTTATAATACCGATTGTTTCTTTTTCCTGCGGAATAAGCTGCCATATCGCCTCAGTAATATGTGGCATAATCGGATGAAGCATTCTCAAAGACATATCAAGAACATATCTCAAAACTCTCTGAGTGTTTGCTTTTTGGGAAGCATCCTGCAGCTGGATTTTCGCAATTTCAACATACCAGTCACAGTACTCATTCCAGAAAAAGTCATAAAGTGTATGCGCTGTTTCACCGATACGATAGTTCTTTATGTTTTCGTTTACTTCTTTTGCTGTCCGGTTTAATCTGTGCAAAATCCATTTGTCGGCAATGGTTAAATCTGACATATCAACAGATTTGTTGTCCACACCCTCAAGATTCATCAGCACAAATCTCGATGCGTTCCAGATTTTGTTAGCAAAATTTCTTCCGTATTCAAATTTGTCATCAGAAACTTTTATATCCTGACCGCCGTATGTTGACATAGATGTCAATGTAAACCTTAAGGCGTCGCAGCCGTATTTGTCAATTATAGTAACAGGGTCAACAGTATTGCCCTTTGATTTTGACATTTTCTGGCCTTTTTCATCACGGATTAAGCCATGGATATAAACCGTCGAAAACGGAGCTTTGCCTGTAAATTCGTAACCCATGGTAATCATTCTTGCTACCCAGAAGAAAATAATATCAAATCCAGTCACAAGAGTAGAGGTCGGATAGAATTTTTTAAAGTCCTCGGCTTCAGTATTTGGCCAGCCCATTGTAGAAAACGGCCACAGACCTGATGAAAACCATGTATCCAAGACATCTGTCTCCTGCGTGTAATTTTCAGGATCGGGATTTTCTTTCGCAACAACCATCTCTCCTGTTACGTTGTGATAGTACGCAGGTATCTGATGTCCCCACCAGAGCTGCCTTGAGATACACCAGTCACGGATGTTTTCCATCCAGCCCAGATAATTCTTTTCCCATTTTTCAGGAATAAACTTTATTTCACCCGTTTTTACGGCTTTGATAGCAGGTTCAGCAAGAGGTTTCATTTTGACAAACCACTGTTCTGAAAGCAACGGTTCAATGGTCGTGTGGCATCTCTGGCATTTTCCGACATTGTGTTCGTGGTCTACAATTCTGATTAAATCATTGTGATATCTGAGCATGCCGATAATTTTTTCACGTGCTTCATATCTGTCCAGACCGTGAAGTTCGGCAGGAACTTCAGCGCATGCCTTCATCTTGCCTTCACCGTCTATGACCCATATCGGTTTTAAACCGTGGCGTTTTCCGATTTCATAGTCATTAGGGTCATGAGCCGGAGTGATTTTCAAAGCTCCTGTTCCAAATTTTTTATCAACATATTCGTCTGCAATAATCGGAATTTCCCGTCCTGTCAGAGGAAGACAGACTGTTTTTCCGACCAAATCTTTGTATTTGTAATCCGTCGGGTTTACAGCAATAGCAACATCGCCGAACATCGTTTCCGGACGGGTCGTTGCAATAACAATTGCACCGGCCTCATCTTTCAGGGGATAGCTGATTTCCCAGAGATTACCTGCTTCAGTTTCATATTCAGTTTCAACGTCAGAAATAGCAGACTGGCAGCGGGGACACCAGTTTACAATATAAGAGCCTTTATAAATCAAACCTTTTTCATAAAGCCGTACAAAAACTTCTTTAACAGCCTCCGAACAGCCTTTGTCAAGTGTAAATCTTTCTCTTGAACGGTCAAAAGAAGCACCGAGACGTTTGCACTGGTCTAAGATTGCACTTTTATGCTCATTTGCCCAGTCCCATGTTCTTGCGAGAAATTTTTCCCTGCCGAGTTCATGACGGTTTGTTCCTTCTGCTCTCAGCTGCTTTTCAACAACGTTCTGTGTTGCAATACCGGCATGGTCTGTTCCCGGCACCCACAAAGCCTCATATCCGGCCATTCTGTGATACCTGACAAGAATATCCTGCAGCGTTTCATCAATTGCATGCCCCATATGCAGAACACCTGTTACATTCGGCGGCGGAATTACAATAGAGAAGTGAGTTTTTTTTGATTTAGCGTCAGCTTTAAAACACTCATTATCTTCCCAGAATTTGTAAATCTCTGCTTCTGTTTTATTTGCGTCATATGTTGTCGGCAAATCACTGTAACTTTTCGTCTGCATTCAAATAGCCTCTCTTCATAATTTTCAATGACTATAAATTACCACAAATACAAGAATTTTTCTAATCCGGAACTGAAAAAATTTTACGGTTAATAAATATTAAAAAAATATCTTAAAAATTATTTTATAATATACCTTCCATCATATCATTGAGAGCTAGTTTCGCACTGCGTACAGGTGTCGAAAAAGAAGTACCCGTGATTTTTTCAGGGGATATTTCATAACGTCCGTCAATTCTGAAAAGCTGATTTGCAAAATCAAGCAATTTTTTCTTCCTTTGTTCATACATCATTATTTTTTTGTCGATTTTTTGTTTTTCATTGAGAATTTCGGATATATTCTTTTTCTGTTTAAATAAACCTACAGCTTCTTTGTGTAGATTATTAATTTCTGTTTGGATTTTATTAATCAAATTACTTACACGTTCAACAGATTTTCCTGCAAGCGGATTGTGCCTGTATGCTTCGAAAAGTTTCGGATTTATTTCGATATCTGTTCCTTTAAGCCCTGTTACGTTAATACCATATGGCGTTAATCTCGGGACAAATTCTCCTAATTCATAATGCTGTGTAATTTCGCTATTTCTCGATGCAGAAAAATCTGCAATTTTTCCGCTATTAGACAATGCACCCACACCTTCCACCCGCTCCTGAGAAACAAGCAAATGATTTGTAATATTTTTTGCACTCTCTTGAGAATTTGAGTTACCGGCGCTACAAAGGATTCTTGCGTCTTTAATGTTGTCAAGTCTTGAGCTGTCCTGTTTTATTAGTTTCTGCATTCTGTCAGGCAGTTGAGAAATTTTTACTTTATGCGGCTCAGCTCCTTTTACATTGACAGAATATGAAAAAGAAATGTAATCAGCTTTGCCTTCTCTTTTTATTGCTTCCTTAACAGCATTTATATCAGCATGTAAATCCGGACTTGTTAAATCTTTCTGAATTTTTATATAATTCGCAAATGGATTATATCTTCTTGCATAAACAGAAACTAAATCACCGTGTGAAAGGTCAAAAAATCTTGTCTGCTCCTGAAAGTTATCCAATATTATAATATTTTTCGGGGTAAGTTCAGCTTCTTTTATAAAAGCACCTTCTGCATCCAAAATTCTGACTTTTATCTTTCCGTCGTCTGTCATCCCCTGTTTAATTAGATTGTATGTTTTTCCATCCTTAGGGTTTGTCCATTCAACACGAGAATATGTATCTTCTATTGCTTCTGAAGTCAGTCTTTTATAATCCTGCACTGTTGCTTTTTCGTATTTTCTGTTTACCGGTGTTTTTATCTGTCTTATGGCAATTTTGTTCATCATCCTTGCCTGCTGCATTTCAACGGAAGAAAATCTCGGCAGCTCAAAATATTTACCGGATGTTTCATATTTTAAAGACGGATTTATGCCGTGAATTTGCACAGGTTTTGTCTGCAGTATGCTCTGTTTGCCTGCTGCTTTTACGAATTGAGCTGTTAATGTTTTCAAACTGCTTACTGATAAATGCATAAAATACCAAAATTAACTAACCTGTATATATAATAAAAAACAATTTTTCTAAAAAATTGCGTTTAAAAATTCAAAAATGATATAATAATAAAAAATTCAATGGAGCTGATATGATGAGAAAAAGGCTGACAGAGCGTATTGAAAATTTTAATAACGCCTTTTTATTGTTAAAAAAATCAAACGAAAAATATGTAACAGACAAAACTGACGATATTTATAAACTTGCTTTGATACAAAGTTTTGAAATAACTTTTGAATTGGGATGGAAAGTATTAAAAGATTATCTTTTTTCAAAAGATATAGAAGTTTTTACTCCTAGAGATGTAATAAAATCTGCATTTTCGATTAATATTTTGCCTTCTGCACAAATTTGGATAGATATGGCAAAAGATAGAAATGCCAGTGCTCATGAATATAATCAAGATAAAGTTGATAAAATTATAGAGAGAATATCCGGTGAATATTTTCAGGAGCTTTGCAGATTCCAGAAAGGGTTGTTCGACTTTGATGAATAATAATTTTGGTCTGTCGGAAAGAACGATTGAAGAACTTTTGAAATATTTCAGCTCCAAACCTGAGATAGAAAAAGTTTTGATATACGGATCCAGAGCAAAGGGATCTTTTCATATCGGTTCGGATATTGATTTTGCGATTTGGACAGAAGATTCAGACAAAATTTCTACATATCTCTGGGAGTTAGACGAACTTTCCACTCCTTATAAATTTGATGTAACTGATTATAAAAATCTTAATTATTGTGAAATAAAAAATAGTATTGATAGAGACGGTATATTATTTTACGAACGAAAATAAAATATAAAATTAAAAAAACCCTCAAATTTTACTTTGAGGGTTTTTTATGGTCAATAATAATTTTTAAGCATTAACCGGTTTTTTCTGAGCGTTAGCGCCTGGTATAGCCTGCCAGTTAGCTGCCATAATTTTCTTGAATGATTTCAGAGCTGTATCTTCAAGTTCACCGAGCTCATCAGCTGCCATAATCAATTCTCTTAAAGGCATCAAAGCTCTTTGATCACGAAGAACACCGAGAGCTGCTGCAGCACCGGCTCTGACTAAATCATTTTCTTTTGCATTTTGCATAACTTCAATCAAAGCAGGAACTGCTTTTTTATCGTTCAATTTTCCGAGTGAAGTTACTGCATAAATTCTGACGTTAACCCATTCATCTTTCAGCATTGTGATAATTTTATCAACAGCTTTAGGATTTCCTATTTCACCCAGTGCTCTTGTTGCGTCGCATCTTACGTTAACTTTTTCGTGAGTAAGTGATTCCATAAGCGCATCTGTTGCAACATCACCGATTTCAATAAGTGCATCTGTTGCAGTAATACAAACCTGGGGATTTTCGTCATTTAATGCTTCGACCAGCGGTTCAACAACTTCTTTTCCGCCGAGACGGCCAAGAGCGCGGGCTGCACGAACACGTACGTCAACATTTCTGTCTTCTCTTAATGATTCAATAAGAGGCATAGTAGCACTTGTATCACCGAGTTCACCGAGAGCTCTGGCTGCATAAAGACGTACTGAACCGTTTTTGTCATTTTTCAATACATCAATAAGCGGCTCTACTGCCTGTGAATCACCGATTTCTCCGAGTACACGCGCAGCATTGTATCTGACTTTTTCAGAATTGCTGGTACGTAAATCATTCAATAATTCATCAAATGATTTTTTTGCTTGTTTCTTTCTTGAGTTCACACTAATTGTCATGTCTTTCCTCCGACATTAATTCACACACTTTCTAATTTTTCCCTACTAAATTAATTAAAAAATGTTGAATTTAATAATTGACTTTTTTATACCTATTATTAACAATTTTGTTACATGTTTTTCATTTGTTTAATTTGGAATTTTTATTAAGGGTAAACAGAACACTTATTTATTCTCTGTTTTTATATTATATCATTTTTTTTATCCTTTTGCTATATTTTTAAAAAGTTTCATACTAAATAAGTAATATTGTTTTTTTAATAATTGAGTTCTTTCTTCAAAATTAACATGAATTTATGTTACAAGATTTTAATACTTTTGACATAGTTAATAACCTTTTTTCAATTTTATTTCCAATCTCAAAAAAGTTACAGCCAAAAATATTCCGATAAAAATTCCCGCAATCAGACTAACATATAACGGCGGGAAAAAGAAATTAAAATACTCCAGCAAAAATTCGCAAATCCCGAGTACTCCAAAAAAGACATAAAATCCATGGCCGATTTTTATTTGTTCAAAATACAATAAAAGCGTCAAAAATATTCCGGAATAAATTCCGAGACATCTAGCACAAACAGGCATAGGATAACCTTTTAAATAAAAAGCATGATTTGTTGATGCATGACAAATTCTGTCATACAAACCGTAAAATGAATTCGAAAGACCAACGTGGTAATAACATAATATCGGAACAAGCAATGCTCCTAAAACAATTAAAAAAGAACATCCTGTCAGAACTGTCAGAACAAAAGTTTTTAATGTTACCTTCTCAACTTTCATAAAATTATTTTTAACTCCAACGCATTCCCGAAACATGATTATACAGCATGTTTTGAATTAAATAAAGAGTTATTTTATAACTTCAATAAATTTATATTCGTTGAGATACGGCATATGAGCTTCTGTGATAAGTTCACCCGGAAGCAGAATCGAAATTCCGGGAGGACATTCTGCAATAACTTCTGCTGAAATTCTGCCTGCAGCTTCTTCTTTCGGAATAGTTTCTTTTTCACTGTAAAATGCATCACGGGGTTTCATAATAATTTTCGGCGTGAGCATGGGCATGTGTTTTCTTTTTTCAATATAGTAAATATCAGAATAATTTGATTTTGCAATTGTCTCTAAACTATTTACAAGATACTGGATTTCATGTTTTGTATTACCGATATTTATTAAGAGCAAAACACCGTCATCACTTGCACTTTCGACTTCAATATCAAAATCTATCTCAAGAATACTTTCCAGACGTTTACCTGAAAGTCCCCGCATTTTTATGAATATTTTTGTCAAATCAAGATTGTAATTTTCTGTCGGTTCAAGACAATCTATTCCGTCAATTTTTTTCAATTTTTTTCTTATAAATTGAGCATACTGAATAGCTCTTTTTAACTGTCTTTTGCCCCGTTTTGATTCAAGATTTGCACGTGCGGCATCCAGGCTTGCCATTAAAAGCATAGACGGGCTTGTTGTTTGTAAAAGCTGAATAGCCCGTTCAACTTCGTCCGGATTAAACATCGAATCTTTTGAAATATGAAGCATTGAACTCTGGGACATGCTTCCGCCTGTTTTGTGCAAAGAATGAATAACGGCGTCAGCACCGAGATGTAAAGATGATGTCGGAAGATTTTTGTTAAAATTCCAGAGACATCCATGCGCTTCATCCACAATAAGAGGTACATTATATTTTTTACAAATTGCACTGATTGATTTTATATCACTGACAACACCTTCGTAAGTCGGGTTTGTTATCCAAACAAGTGCAACATCGTCATTTTCCTGCAATGCTTTTTCAATATTTTTAGGTTCAATTTCACCCCACAAAGACCAGTCCTCAAGTTTTTCAGGAACAATCCATACAGGCTCTGCACCTGAAATAATCATGCCGGTCAAAATAGAACGGTGGCAGTTTCGATTTACTATAACTTTCTTACCGGGTTTTGTAAGCCCCATTGCGAGTGCAAGATTTCCGATGGTCGAACCGCCGACAAGAAAGAAGGTTCTCTGTGCACCAAAAGCCTCTGCTGCCAGTTTTTGTGCTTCTTTTATGGGACCGGTTGCAGGATGCAGCGTACCCAAATTGTCAAATTCATCTGTGGTATCAAGAACAAGTGCCTTGCTTCCGATTAGTTCTCTAAATTCCGGAAAAACAGCTCTACCGCCGGTGTGACCTGGGATATGGAACTGCATCATAGGATTTCGGTAAAATTTCTCTAATGCTTCAACAAGCGGAGCATGAACATCATTTTGCGATTCGATTGATTTCTGTTTTAATTTAAGTATTTTCGGCTTCAACATTTAGCATAAAATCTCCTATAAATTTATTCTAATATGTTGCCTTTCTGTTCAATACCCTTCATTATGCGAATTTCGTTTTTTGTCGGTTCTTGTTCTTGAGGCACGTCCCATCATTTTTATTGTAAACGGTAATTAACACTTTACTACAAAATACATGTAATTAACACATTTTTTTGTGGGATAATTTACATTATTATAAATATAAATAAAATAAATAGAAAAATTTTGAAAATTTATCAAAATTGACGAATTTATTTCTATTTTGTTACAAAGCGTTCATTAATAACATAAAAAGAAAGGGATAATATGCTTGTAATAATGCGTCACGGGGCATCTGATGAACAGATACAGACAGTTATTTCATTTATAAAGAAAAAAGGATTCGATACACATGTTTCTCACGGTGAATTGCATACAGTAATAGGAGCCGTAGGCGGTAAGGTAATAGACCCCAGAGACATTGAACTTTTGGACGGCGTGAAAGAAGTTATAAAAATCACCTCAAGCTATAAACTTGCAAGCAGAATTTTCCAGCCGCAGGATACTGTTATCGAGGTTAACGGCGTAAAATTCGGCGGAGAATATTGCGGAGTTATTGCGGGTCCTTGCACAATAGAAAGTCTTGAACAGATGGAAGAAACCGCAAAACAGCTTAGCCAAAAAGGTGTAAAAATATTAAGAGGCGGTGCTTTTAAACCGAGAACTTCACCTTATGCTTTTCAGGGATTAGGCGAAGAAGGATTGAAAATAATAAGAGATGTTGCCGACAAATACGGTATGGCTGTCACATCGGAAGTTATGGAAATTTCACAAATACCGATGTTTATGAAATACGTAGATATTTTGCAGGTCGGTGCACGAAATATGCAAAATTTCAATCTGCTGCGTGAGCTGGGATATATCAATAAACCTGTTATTATAAAACGCGGACTTTCAGCTACTTTTGAAGAACTTCTGATGGCAGCAGAATATGTAATGTCAGGCGGAAACAGACAGATTATACTATGCGAACGGGGCATCAGAACTTTTGAAAAAACAACAAGAAACACTCTTGATTTATGTGCAATTCCTGTCATAAAAAAACTCAGCCACCTTCCGATAATAATTGACCCGAGCCATGGCACAGGTTTAAGAGACAAAGTTGCGCCTATGTCGAGAGCTGCGGTTGCGGCAGGTTGTGACGGATTAATTATAGAAGTTCATTATGACCCTGATACGGCATTGTGCGACGGTGCTCAGTCTCTATATCCGGATCAATTCGGAGAATTGTATAGCGATTTGAAAAAAATTGCCCCGATTGTAGGGAAAAAAATAGACAACGAACAGACTGTCGAAGTATAAGCATAAAAAAAAGCTGTTGAATTTAAAGGTTCAACAGCACAGTCTAAACAGGGATGATAAAAAATAAAAGTTATATAGCCCGGGATTTGTACTGATACATATGAACAGTTTTCGGTCTAAGATAAGAATCGAGCTCTGACATATCATTCAGATACAGTAATGACTTGTTGGAAAGCATTCTTAGTGTTTTTGTTTTTTCATCTGCGTTATTTATAATAACGGTAATGGGGAAATACTCGGAGAATTTTTCAACTGCCGCTTCGACGATTACGTTGTAAAGCTCAGCATCTACAATTATGTGAGAAATGCCTGCGATTTCCAAATATCTCTCTGCGCTCTCCGGTTCTGTTACGGAAAAAATATTTTTTTCGGAAATTCCGCAGTTAATACATTCCTGCGTAAGTTCTGATAAAGTTTTTATATCATTTTGTATTAATAGTACAGATCTTTTACTTAGCATCTCTAATTCCTTTATCTGTTATATATATCGACTTTTGAAAAAAAATCTTTAGCTTTTTTAATTATTATTCATACAGATGTATTAGAAAAAACAAACAGCAGGTATATGCTCAGACGGATTAAACTATATACGTGCGGGCAATGAAAAAACCGAAAATGCTTTATACAATCATTGAATGAAAGAACGTGTTGTGATACTGGGCGGTGGTGCTGCCGGACCTAAAATAATGGCAAAACTGCTAAGAACAAAAAATTATGACTGCCAGATTGATATGTTTACGGAAGAGAACATGATTTCTTATTCAGCATGCGGCATGCCGTTTTATATAGAAGGGCTGATAGAAAATTACCGGCGTCTTATAGTCCGCACACCGCAACAATTTGAAGAAAAAGGGGCAAATATTCATCTTGGCAAAAAATGTATCAAAATCATACCTGATGAAAAAAAAGTCATGCTTGAAGATGTAAATACAAAAGAAATTTCTTATGCAGACTATGACAAATTAGCTGTAACAACAGGTGCACGCCCATTTGTTCCCGATATAAAAAATATAAATTTAAAAAATGTTTTTACCTTAAGAAAACTTGAAGATGCAGTAAATATAAAAGATACAATGCTGCAGTCAAAAAAAGCTGTTATCATCGGCGGCGGATATATAGGAATTGAGCTTCTTGAAGCATTTGTTGTCAATGACTTGCACGTTGATTTGATAGAACGTTCTTCACATATTCTTTCCATTTTTGACGATGACATGTCAGATTTAATTCAACAGCACATACAAAATAAAAATCCTGAACAGGTAAATATCATAACTGATGATGAAGTGACAGCACTTGTTGGAGAAGAAAAAGTTGAAAAAGTTGTTACCCGGAACGGAAAAATAATAGATACTGATATGGTAATTATTTCAGCCGGTGTTATTCCGAATACGGAGATTGCGAAAGAAGCGGGTATAGAACTCGGTGTGCATAATACCATAAAAGTAAACCACCGTATGCAAACATCTGTAAAAGATATATATGCTGCAGGAGACTGCATAGAAAATTATCATCTTGTTTCACGTGACTACGTATGGATACCGCTTGGTTCCTCCGCAAACAAAGAAGGCAGATGTGCTGCAATAAATATTGCAGGAGGATATGACACATTCCCGGGAATTTTAGGCTCCTCAGTCACCAGATATATTGGTTTCACTATGTCATTGACCGGATTAACAGAAAAAGCCGCAAGAACTCACGGTTTTGATGTAATAACAACAGTCACGACAAAACAGGACAAGGCAGGATATATGCCGGAATCTGAAAATATAACAATAAAACTTGTTGCAGACAGACGAACACAAAAAATTTTAGGTGCTCAGGCAGTCGGTGCAGGTGATGCGGATAAAAGAATAAACACTATAGCCTCGGCAATAATGGCAGATGAAACCGTTGATGATTTTCTTCACCTCGATATGACTTATGCACCGCCTTATTCTACAGCAATTGACCCTTTGCTTTCTGCTGCAATTGTTATGAATAACAAGTTGAAAGAAAATGATTAGTAATGGTATTTAAGAAAAATTTTTGCTGTTTGTTCAAAATCAATGTATTTAGATTTTCTTGAAAAGAGCAAAACATCTGTATTTGTAAGCTTGAGACGTTTAATCAAACTCCTGGTTATTTCGTCTTTTACATACCATGTAATCTTTCCGTCAGGATATTTTGAAAAATGAAAAGTTGAACATAAAACGCATATTTTTGTCGCATCAACCATATTCAGGTTTGAAATATCAATATAAAGCCTTTCACAGTCATTGCTGTTGATATATTCTTTAACCTCATTGATTTTTTCAAATATATCTTCACTGTATTTTTTAATCGTCAAGTCGATATTAATTGGTTGAGCGTTAATCATAAGTTCTTTTATTCTCTAATTCTGCAATATTTGTATAAAAAACAGACAGGTCTGTTGAGCTTTTATATATAATATATCGATACTTTTTTCAAAAAATTCAGTTAAAACACTAAAACTACACCATTTGTAGGAGATTGATTTTTTCTTAATATAACAGACTTTTTAACATAAACTATAAAAGTGCAAGACAGAGTGCTGTTAAAAACAAACTCCTGCTTCTGCAGACATTCATTGTTAATCTGCTTCTATAAAACACTATCAATTGCCTCTTTAACTATATCAGGAGAAATTTTTTTAAGGCATTCGTAGTTATGTTTACATTTTTTCTTTAAAGAACAAGGACGACACGGAATATTGGAGATTAGGACTTTTGCATTTTTACACCACGGACGCCATTTATCCGTATCCATCGGTCCGTATATACCTATTACAGGCGTTCCGACAGAAGCCGCCATATGAAGATTTCCACTGTCACAGCCCACTATTAAGTCACATTTTTCAGTCAACGCAAGGCTCTCTCTGAGCGTCAGTTTTGCGCAAAGATTAAGAGGTTTTATCTTCAAATCTTCATTTATCAGTTCTTCTATTTTTTTATATGTATTTCCGTCGTTTTCCGTGCCTGTGTATATAACCTGTACATTTTTTTCATTGCTTAAATATTCTATAATTTTTGCAAAATTTTCTTTTGCCCATTCTTTTTTATGGTTTCCGCTTGTTGCATGGACAAGAACTTTTTTAACATTTTCAATATTTTTTTCACGAAATATTTCTTCTGCTTTTTTGTATTCTTTGTCCTTTATCCAGTTTTCAAGATAATCGTCTTTTATTTCTATACCGTCAGCTCTCAGTACATCAAGAAAACACTCAACTTCATGCCTGTGTTTTCTGTAAGAAACCGCCTTTGTTAATAGAAATCCACGTCCCTCTGTATTAAAACCCGTACGTTCTTTTATTCCCGCAGCAAAGGCAAGAAATGCACTGGATAAAGACCGTTTCAGAACATATGCTTTGTCATAATTTTTCTCTTTTAATAATTTTACATAACTCCAGAATGTTTTTTTCTCACCGCCGGTATGTTCATAGCGATGTTTTCTTGTAGTGTCAAAATATATAAAATTATCAACATAAGGACATTCTTTTATAATATCACCCGACACCGGAGCAACAAGCATATCAATCTGTGCGTCCGGATATGCATATCTGAGATTACGCAAAAAAGGGACTGTCAAAAGAGTATCCCCGATAAATCTATAGCGCATTACTAGAATTTTTTTTACCTCTTTACCCATTTAACAACCCTTCTATATCTAATTCCGGTTTGAGCTTCATTGCATATACTTTTGCATTTTTGAAATTCAAATTTTTTAGTTTAACCGCATCTTTTTCCGTAGTAACCAGAATTTTTGAATTTTGAACAAGTGCGTTAACATCATCCTGTGTATAAATATGGTGATCGGAAAAATTTTTTTTGCCAAGCAGATGATTTTGCGCAAGAAAATTATAGAACTGTTCCGGCTGTCCTATTGCGCAAAAAGCAAAAAAATCTTCATCATCAGAAAGTATTTCGCCTGTTTTTATATTATAAATTTTTTCCGGTTTCATATTACAAAGAAACACGGGTTTTTTCCATTTATTTTTTAGTTCTTCAATGTATTGTGCTGCTTTCGAAACATCAGAGTTTTTATTTACAACAACAATTCTGTCAGCACGTTTAACCCCGCACACCGGCTCTCTCAATGCACCCAGAGGAAGAGTAAAGCCGTTGGAGAATTTTTTTTCAGAATCCACAACGAGTATGTTCAGGTCTCTTTTTAATTTCTGATGTTGAAATCCGTCATCAAGAACAGCTACATCTGAATTAAGAATATTTTTTGCATATTCCGCAGACCTCACACGGGAAGAGCAGGTCAAAACAGCAGACTTTTTACAGTTCTGCGCAAGCCAGAACGGCTCATCACCTGCCTCCTTTGCGCTATATTTTATTTCTTTGCCGTCAGAAACAATATTGACGTTTTTATTAGAAAGCTGACCGCCGTATCCTCTTGAGAGAATAGAAACCTTTCTTCCCTGCGATGTTAGATAATTTGCTATTTCTGCAGTAACAGGTGTTTTTCCGGTACCGCCAGTTGTAAGATTACCTACTGATATTACATATAATTCGGGCTTGTAAGATTTTAATATATTTTTTTTGTACAAAATATTTCTTATTCCGGCGATTGTTCCATACAGAAAAGCAGGCAGGAATAAAAAAATATAAATAATATAATCAAAAAATCCGTATTTTTTTTTGTAATGAAATTTTGTAAGATATACTTTCATGTTTATATTTTAGAACATCAATCTAAACAGTAAAAATCTTTTGTTCAGTTTTTCAGAAAATTTGCGAAGGTTTTTTGAAGTCTCGCAAGCATTATCCAGCGTTGATTCAATGTTTGACTTTTGTTCGGTTGTGAGATTATTTACGTTAGTAAGAGTAATAGTCAATTCTTCAAGAGCTGTATTGAGATTTTTCATCGTAGAATTTATTTCTGCTTTAAGTTTTTCATCTTTTGTCATTGTGTTAACAAATTCTGAAATTTCAGCAATATTTTTACTTGCTGCCTGAAGATTTTGAATAGTTTGTTTTGTCTTAGGATCTTCAAGCAATTCATTCATATTTTGAGAGAGTCTGTCTATAGATTTCGTAGTAGATATAAGTGTGTCTTTAAACTCTTCATCACCGACTATATTATTCAAATTGTCAGTTAAAATAATAACTTTTTGAGAAACAGAATCAGTCGTCACCATAAGTTTATCAAGATCTTCTTTCGAAGAGTCTATAAGCAGTTGTGTTTTATCAAGAGTATTTCCTGCTTTTAGCGTTAAATCATTGATATTTTGTACAATATCTTTTATTTCCGTAATTACATCATCAGAAAGAATTGTATTTATTTTTTCATTCATTTCAGTCATAGAAGATGCGGCACGATACTGTAAATCAAGAAAATCAGAGAGTCTGAGAGGTTCTATTACAGTATATTTTGAATTTGTTTTAGGATAAGCAAGAGCAAGCTGATTGCGGGGTGTCAGTCTCAGCTTGTGGATATTTCTTTCAGTTTTTATTTTGCCTTCTATTCTGTCAGGCAAAACCAGTCCGGGCAGAGTTATTACATAACCGACTTTGTATGCAAATTCTGTTTTGATTTCCTCCTGAACAGTAAGCGGAAGAGTTTTTGTTTCAACAATTTCAATCTTTTTTACATTTCCTACATCATAGTATTTGTCGCTCAATTTCATCTCAACTTTATCATTTGCATGAAGGAATTGGGACTTTTTGCCTATAGGCATATAAATAAATTTGATTTTGGGCGGTGTTATTTCAAGGAATTGTTCGCCTATAATACCTGACTGCTGAATAGAAATTGCCGAAGCCTGAGGTATTGTAATATCAGGTTCTGTTATGACAAATTTTACACGAACAAAAGAATTTTCATTATTAATAACAGGCGTAATTTCTTCAACCTGTCCGACACGAAATCCCATAAGCTGCACAGCGGAACCAGGACGCATTCCGTTCACATCCTTGAATTCTATTGTCAGCCTTTCTCCTGTTGACAGTGCTCTGCCTTTTATCCAGAGAATGCTGAACACAAGAATTAAAAGTGCTGCAAGAGTGAGTATTCCGACTTTAAATGATGAAGAAAAACGCATTTTTTTTATTAAAATTCCTTTTTATTCTTCTGTGCTGCCTACTTTCATAGGACCTTCCGTCTTAGCATTAACAAATTGTTTCGTATATTCATTGCCATTATGTATCATATCATAAGGCGTGCCATTATATACTATTTTTTCATTATATAACATAATAACTTTATCGGCACATCTTTTTATAGTAGATAACTGGTGCGTTACAACAATTGAGGTGGCTTTCAATTCATTTTTCAATCTCACGATATAATCCTCAATTATTGTAGATGATACAGGATCAAGTCCGGCAGTCGGTTCATCATATAAAATCGTGGCAGGGTTCGTAACTATAGCTCTTGCGAAGCTGACACGCTTTTGCATACCGCCGGAAAGCTCATGAGGCATTTTGTCCTCTATACCCTCAAGCCCTACCATTTTCAATTTTTGTGCAACTATATCTTTCATCTCTGACTCTGAATATTTATTTTTAAATTCTTTTCTTTCTTTAAGAGCAAACGCAATATTCTCAAACACGTTCAAAGAATCAAACAGTGCCGAATACTGAAACACCATTGCAATATCACCTTTTGAGAGAATAATTTCGCCGCTGTCCGGTTTTGTCAATCCGCAGATAAGCTTCAGAACAGTGCTTTTACCCGCTCCGCTCAATCCAACAACCGCCAGAATTTCTCCGTCATCGACTTTAAAAGAAATATCGTTCAGTATAACTTTATCTTTAAATGATTTTGTAAGATTTTTAATTTCTATACTCATAATGTACCTTCTATTTTTTAAAAGAAGAAAATTAATGCTATCAAATAGTCAATAATTGTTATTGCAACAAAAGACCAGACAACAGCTTTTGTGGTTGCGATACCGACGCCTTTTGCTCCGCCGAATGCCAGATACCCGCAGCAAGAACTTATCAGAGATATCGTTGCACCGAACAGTGCAGATTTTAACATACAGACATTTATATCTTTTACATACAACCCCTGCCAGACAGAACTGATATAATTAAGCTTACTGACATGCGCTGAAAGATGGGCAGCCACCCCGCCGCATACTATCCCGAATAAAGATGCAATAATAACGACAACCGGCATCATAATAAAACCTGCAATCACTTTCGGTACAAACAGATATCTGACAGGATCGACTTTCAGCACTTTAAGTGCATCTATTTGTTCTGTCACCCTCATTGTTGCAATCTCAGATGCATACGAAGAACCAATCATGGATATAATAGCAAAACCAGCCATAATAGCACCGAGTTCACGTGTTACAACAAGTGCCATAAGTGTCCCGACAAATTTTTCTCCACCCTGTTTAACCATCTCCGGAGACAGCTGCATTGCAATAATTATACAGCTCATTCCGACTATAGACAGGGTTATTGGCAAAGAATCCCATGCATATCTGGCGCATTCATCTGTTATTTTTTTCCGGTGAAGCTCGCCTTTTAAAATAAATTTTATAACCTGAGACAGCCGTATACCAATTTCTCCGAGTGTTTCAAAGAAATCTGCAATTTCTTTTATTAGCAATCTATAAAGATTATAGGTTGCAGACTGTTTAAAAAGATTCATCAGTGAATTCATATCCAAATTATAAAAAAATAAGCTCTTTTAATCAAATTATTTTTGTGAAAAAATGTTAAAAGCAAGGGATGTGCTTAGCACAAATTTTTTTGTTCAAACTTTATTTTGTTTGAAAGCGTTACCTGTTATGAATACACAATTTTTAAATACGATTGCAGAAAAGTCAAAAGAAGGCTTAAAAGGGTTGTGCGTGTCGCTTGGCAGACACAATGACGCTTTATATGCCGTTCTGGCAATTGCGGTTTTCAAAGGTATTTTTCGTCCGGCATTTACAATGATGGACAAAAATGAAAAGCCGGAGGTCAAACGCTATGCAGCTTTCAGAGAAGGGTTAACAGAGGGGATAGCTTTTATCAGCTATTTTGTAACATCAAAACTACTCAAAAAAGTTGCAAAACCAATCTGCGAAATTGTGAAACGCCCGGAAGCACTCGGTCAGGTAGAACATTCAATGTCTTTTCTTGCGGTTTGCCTGTCTGCCGGTATTGTTATTCCCGCTGTTTGTAACTTAACACTGAAACCCTTAATGGATTTATACAACGATTTCAGGAAAAAAAGGACATGCGGAATGGAGAAAAACACAGAAGAAGATGAACGCCCTGAACCCCAAAAACTTGATATAAAAGAAAATATTGCGTCCCCCACTCAAATAACAGTCTCTCCCGTAAGCATTGCCTCAAATTTTACCCCCGTTTCCGGCAATTTAATAACACTTATGCAAAATAATATAACGGCAAGAAATGCAGGAATGAAGGTGGGAGGTTAGCATGATAGACAAAGTATTCAATGTACTCACAAATCCATCTCTTGTCAGCACTTCGCAAAATACTGTAGCTGCAGTTACTATTGAAACAGGCTTAAAAGCTGCAGGCAGACCGGCTGCAACTTTATTAGACAAACATGCAGACAAAAAGACGAAAGTATATTCATCAGCAAAAGAACTTTTTTATCAACTGTTGTGTCTTGCTATATATTTATCAGTCATCCCTCTGTTTAAAAAGGGAGGTTTTAAGATTGCAAAAAAAATATTTAAAAATGAAGTCAGCTTGAAGAATTTTGAAAATGCAACAGAATATTTAAATTACCATAAACTGGCATGTCTTCCAAAAGCAGAAAGAGCCTCGCATAAACTTATGCAAAAAATTCCGGACAAAGAGATAATTGCCGGTGCAAAGAAAAAGGTATCTATGCGTGACGAACTATTGAATAAAGAAAAACCGTTTAAGTTTCCTCTTGCAAAAGGTGCTATTGAATTAAGTTCAATTATCGGTTCCGTAATCGGGTTAACATTGCTTGCTCCGGAATTGAGTCATTTATTTTTACATCCGATAATGACAGCTGTAGGATTGGATGAAAAAAACAAATCTGAAAAAACGAACAAAAAAATAGACACAAAAGCCTAGATATCTTCTCCGAGAAGTTTGAGATTGTTCTTTGCTTCAGCATGCTCCGGATTCAGCTCAAGTACTTTATAGTATTCTGTTTTTGCTCTTTCTATATCACCGGATAATTCATAAACCAGAGCAAGGTTATAACGGATATCACAGTTATTCGGCTCGAGAGCTGCAGCTGTCTCCAGTGATTTCTTTGCATTTTCATTTTCTTTATCTTTAGCCTGTAAAATACCGAGAAGAGAATGTGCTCTTGCGTTTCTCGGGTCTATAAACACAGCCTCTTTATAGTGTTTTTTGGCTTCTATATTATTTTGCAGTTCATAAAAAATATCACCTAGCGTTTCATAATACAGGCTGACTTCAGGAGCAAGTTCAATTGCCCTTTTGCACTGCCTTATTGCTTCCGAATAATTTTTTATGTCTCTGTTTGCATTTGAAAGTTTATAATAAATTTCAGGATTTTCGTTGTTGTACTTTAGTGCTTCTGAGAATTTGTCGAAGCCTTCTTTTGTTTTCCCCTGATCAAGTAAATAGACTGCATTTTCTGCAAGGATTGTACTCATGTTGTTATGTATTACTTTTATATCAGAAGGCATTGCCACTTCCAGCGCATCAGAGCACACTTTCATTGCTTTTTCGAAATCTTTGTTCATACAGTGAGCCATTGCAAGCGTCTGGCTCAAATATAAATTTGTCGGATCTTCAAGTATGGTTTCATTAATAAGATTTATGCCGTCTTGTATTCTGTTTGTATAAATATATATTTTGGCAATCATATTTTTTATTTCAAAAATGTCTTTCTTTTCAAGAGCTAATGCCCTGTTTGCATATTCAAGTGCCTCGTCATAGTTTTGTATATGGAAAAGCAACTCAATAATCTCTCTGTAATAAAGATAATTCGACGGGTCAATATCTATAAGTTTTTTTGTGCAATAAAGCACATTTTCAGTATCTTTTAGTTTTAAATATATCTTTCTTGAATTTTGCAGAGCTTCAACATTTTCCGGCTGGTAATCAAGAACTTTTTTGTATAAACCCAAAGCTTTTTCATTTTCATTTGTCCCCGCATAAATATCCGCCATTTTTTTGTAATAGTCAATTTTCTCTTTTTCATTATCTATGTAGGAAACAAGCTGTTTATACATTTTTAGTGCCGATTCTTTTTGCTTGTTTTCATAATATAAATCAGCAAGGTTTTTTATTGCAATTATATTATACTGATCTTTTCCAAGGATATATGCATAATAGTGCATTGCTTTCTTTTGCTGGTGAGTATTTTTGTATAAAGCAGCGAGCTGAGAAAACAACTCCAAATCATCCGGAAAAAATTTGGTCAAAATACATAAGTTGTTAATAGCTTCATATTCTTTTTTCTGCTCAATATATGATTTCACCAGCAGCTTTCTAAGCTCATGATGTTCAGGATTTTTATCCAGATATTTTTTACCCAGTTTTTGAGCAGTACTCGTATCGCCTGATTCAAGAAGATTTTTCACCTGCGCAAAAACTTCCTCCGGCGTAATTTGTAAATCTTCCCCTTTTGATGTTTTTTTTAGTGAAGTTTCTTCTTTCAATCTCAAAAGTACATAAGAAATACCGGAAATAAAAAGTATAAATAAACATATTAATATAATATTATTAACCATTATTTACCTGACTACCCCGGAGGCCATTTCATATCCCTGCCGGCAAGTATATGAATATGTAAATGAAAAACCTCTTGACCTGCCGATTTTCCTGTGTTTATTACGGTTCTGTATTCCTGTATACCCAATTTTTTTGCAGTTTCTTTTACCGCATTTAATAGTTCACCCGCTAACAAAATATCATCCAAATCATTCATTGATTCATAGTGTTTTTTGGGCACTACAAGTATATGCACGGGAGCCTGCGGATTTATATCTCTGAATGCCGTAACATTTTCACTTTCATAAACTACTTTTGCCGGAATTGCTTTATTTGCGATTTTACAAAAAATACATTCTTCCATACATAATTCCTCTATCTGCCTTTATATTATAGTTCATTATAATATAATTATACAAGCCTTAAATAAAATTTTCGCTGTATGATACCCGTGAAATTATAACAAAAATTTTTATGTACTGCCGATAAATTGTGCTTCTGTGTGAGTTTAACTTTTTTTAATTTCCACTCTAGACAACTGAGCTTGGTTATAAAATAATTATATTGTAATACTTTGTGCTTGTAGCTCAGTTGGCCTGTTAAATCTTTTACGTAGTAAAAGTTTAACTTTTTTTAAATTTACACTCTAGACAACTGAGCTTGATTATAAAATAATTATATTGTAATACTTTGTGCTTGTAGCTCAGTTGGCCTGTTAAATCTTTTACGTAGTAAAAGTTT
>CALUTO010000016.1 GCA_944323735.1 Candidatus Gastranaerophilales bacterium | reverse complement strand
TAATTCATTTCACAATGCCCGAATTTTTTATTCAACGCTTCAGGATGACATCTTTCTGTCATGCTGAAGCGCAGGGCTGGGGATGTGTGTGTCAGTTGGGGATATTCAGCATCTTACCGGTAGTGAGGAATTGTTTAATCATGGGATATTTCTTGCCCGGTGCTTTTTTAATTCTCGCAATGCTTTTAAGATCCTGAACATCAGCGATTATTGCACTCATTCACCATTAAACGCTTCAGGATGACATCTTTCTGTCATGCTGAAGCGCAGGGCTGGGGATGTGTGAGGCAGGTGTGGATGTTCAGCATCTTACCATTTGGGCAAAATTGTTTAAATCAAGGCGTATTTTAAGTCGCAATGATTATTTAATTCTCTCACTGCTTTTAAGATCCTGAACATCAGCGATTATTTGCACTCATTCACCAATCAACGCTTCAGGATGACAGTTATTATGCGAAAACGAAAACCTCATGCTGCGTTTTTAAGATCCTGAACATCAGCGATTATTGCACTCATTCACCAATCAATGCTTCAGGATGACAGTTTTATGCGAAAACGAAAACCTCATGCTGCGTTTTTAAGATCCTGAACATCAGCGATTATTGCACACTTTCACCAATCAACGCTTCAGGATGACAGTTGTTATGCGAAAACGAAAACCTCATGCTGCATTTTTAACCTCCTGAACATCAGCGATTATTGCACACCTTCACCATTAAAAGCTTCAATATAATAGTAATGTTATTGCAAAATCTTTATTGTTATAAAATAATAAAGTAACAAGTATATGTGACATGGAGGAGTAATGAAAATTAAAAGCATTTGTAATTCAAATAGTAAATCTTCTTTCGGTATGTCTTTGAATATGCCGCCAAAAAATCTGATTGCCAGAAAGATAGGAAATTATGCGGCTAGTGAAGCTGAAAATGCAAGAAAACCTCTTAGCGAGCTTGCTAAAGACGTGAATATTCATGTCTTTCCGAGATCATCTTTGATTAAGGATGTCACATGTAACAATTTTGATATTTATGTTACTGCTATTCCAAAAACACCAAAAGAAAAATTTCTGGCAAAGTTGTTCGGAACTGAGAAAAAACCGCAGAAAGTTAAGCATACAAACAGACGGGTATATGTTGACAAAGCTACATCAAAAGAAACACTTGCCGATGTGATTGTAAAAACCGCAGATAAACTAAAAAAAGATTTTTTGAAATATTCAAAGTAAAAGATTACTTTTTAAGCGGAAGATTTTATAATCTTCCGTTTAAATTAATTATGTATACTGTTAATTAAAATAATTTTTCAGACTTTTGCTAAGGTTATGGTTTTTGCAGATTTTTTTAAGTTTGCTTATGGCTCTGTTTTCTATCTGCCTGATGCGTTCACGTGAAACACCGTATCTTGAGCCGATTTCTTCAAGTGTTTTTCTGGCACCGTCATCGTTTAGTCCGTATCTCATAATCAGAACATCACGTTCTTTTGGGCTTAGCTGATTTAGCATTTTTCTTATATCGTCGAAGAGGTTTTCCTGTGTGACTTTTGTGTCCGGGGAAAGTGTGTGTTCATCCACAATAAAGTCGCCGAGTTTTGATGATTCATCTTTTACTGTTGCCGGTGTTTCGATACTGATTGTGGATTGTGCTGATTTTATCAGTGCAGAAAGTTTGCTAACAGGAATGCCTACCCTGTATGCAATTTCTTCTTTTGACGGGGCTTTTCCTGTTTCGGTTGTTAAATCCATTGTGACTTTTTTTATTTTGCTCAGCGTCTCTATCATATGAACAGGCAGACGAATAATTCTTGATTTATCAGCTATTGCACGGGTAATAGACTGTTGTATCCACCAGGTTGCATAGGTCGAAAATTTGTATCCTTTTGCATAATCAAATTTTTCCGCTGCTTTCATCAGACCCATATTGCCTTCCTGTATTAAATCAAGAAACGAAAGCCCTCTGCCTATATATTTTTTTGCAATACTGACAACAAGCCTCAGGTTTGCATTGACAAGAATTTCTTTTGATCTGTCAGAGTTGTGTTCTTTTATGTCACGCGCAACTGCAAGCTCCTCTTCGGGTGTTAAAAGAGGAATTTTACCTATTTGCTGCAAATATATTTTTACCGAGTCGTCAGCGTTAACAGAACTGACACTTTCAGCGGTTTTTGGCTCATCTACAGACATGATGAGTTCTTCATCATCAGGTTCCGATTCTATTTCTTCCAGTGAAACTTCTTCTGTTTCTTCCGGATTTTCATCATGGGAATATTTTTCGGATTTATTTGCCATTCTGACCTCTTAAAATTTGTTAATAAAATTATACACTATCATTAGATGATTGTAACCATTGCCTTACACTTTCATAAATTATTACAGAAGCTGCATTAGAAACATTAAGTGAATTAAAATTTCTTAACATTGGTATTTTAACAATGAAATCTGATTTATTCAAATTATTTTTCGAAACCCCTGTCTCTTCTCCGCCCATAATAAGTGCAAAGCTCATATTGCAATAATCAATGTCAAAGTAATTATCTTTTCCTTTTGCGTCTGTCGCAATTATCCAGTAGTTGTGTTTTTTGAGTTTTTCGATTGTATTCGAAAGACTATTAACCTGAATTATTGCTATGTGGTTAACTGCACCTGCTGATGACTTTTCTACTGTAGCATTTATCTGGGCATTTCTTCTTGACGGGATTATAATTCCGTCATAACCGGCACAAACAGCTGTTCTTATAATAGAGCCGACATTGTGCGGATCTTCTACTCCGTCTAAAATGATAAGTTTTTTGTGTTCACTGCCGGTTGTTAAAAATTCTTCAAAATTTGTGTATTTTACGGGTGAGACCTGTGCAATAATTCCCTGATGGGGAAATTCTGAGTATTTTGCGAGTTTTTCTTTTGGTACAAACTGGAACACAATGCCTTTTATACGTGCTAAATCAATGATTTCCTGAATTTTTCCGTCAGTATTTACACTTTTAGAAATGAAAATTTTATTAATCTGCCGTTTATCTGACAAAAGTGTTTCAAATATAGTATTTTTGCCGTATATTATGCTGTTTTTATCCACCGTTTAAACTACTTTCTCTTTATTTATTGCCATAATCATTATACTATAATATAATTATAAGTAACTTACAGTTTTTGTAATGTGTTAGTAAAAAATTGGAATCATGGAATTAGTAAATGAGTAGTTTTTTATCAAATCTAGGATCAAAATCTAAGGTAACTATCGGTATCTCTGTCTCATTAAACGTCGGGCTGGAAATGATACAGGTTGACCTTGCAACAAAGACGGTTGTTAAATATGCAAATCGTCCATTGGCTTATAATCCTTCAACAAGAGAGATTGAAGATTATAATGCTTTTAGAAACAGCATTCTTGAGTTGTATTCAGAACTCGGAATAAGTCCTTCAAACTCGAACGTTGTTGTTAATTTGCCAAATGTTCATTTTTCACATACTTATCTTCCGACTACGCTCGATGATGAGAGCGTTACCACCGCACTGGTGTCTGACGTCGAACAAACTTATCTGTTCAAGAAAAATACACCTGTTGTCAGCTGGATGGAAGTGCAGGCAAATAATAAAACAGAAAACAGATATGTCTTGTACGCAGCTCTTCAAGAAGGTGTTGTTGAAGCAATAAAAACAATATTTGCTGATATTGGCGCAAATTTGATTGCTATAGAAAACACATATTCTTCTTTATTAAAAACTCTGGAATATACAGAGATTACCAAAAATTTTGCCCAGGGCAATAAAAACTGGAATATTTTACTTGTTTCACAGAACAGCTATGCTATATTTTCAATGAATCATTACAATGTTATTGATTATTTTGAAGATCCGCTTGCCCTTAAATCATTTAACAGTGATGAGGTTTATATTGCAGTCGGACAGGCCGCTTCTGCCGCTCTTTCAAAATTCCCGTCAGACAGATTGATGATTATAAGCGAGACAAACTATATAAGTGCGGAAATTTTAGCTATTCAAATGAAAAGAGCCGGAGAAGTTCTCTTCCTTGAATGTAACAAGTACGCAAAAAATTCAATTATGAATGTTGATTTGAATATTTTACCTAACTATATTCCTCTGATTACCCCGGAGGCTATAGGTTCTGCAATATATAAAGCAAGAGAGTATAGTGTTTCGTTTAATTTCCTTGATATTAACGACTATAAAGCACCGGATACAGTTGATTTTTATGGTCATGAAATTACAAAAGAACTTCTTACGACTATAACGGTTCTTGTTATGGCTGTTATTATAGGAGTTTCTTTTGGTATAAAATTTGCTCTGGAAAAAACAATTGCATCTTTTGAAAGTTCTACAAGTGCACTTCAGGCAGAACAGCAGGCACTGCAAAAAGAACTTGACGATTTAAAACAGAATAAAGGTAAACTTGACATTTATACCGCCTCAAAGAGACTGGTTGAAAATATGACAAGCACTATATCATATTACAGTGCTATAGGTGTAGATATACCGCAGAAAGTATGGTTGAATACCTTCTATGCAGATGACAACGGTTCTTTTGCAATAAAAGGTGAAACTGTATCAGTTGATGATGTATATCTTTTCTTTAGGGGGTTAAAATCGCAGGTTCCTAATTCATCATTAGTCCTTTCTAAATTGGGAATTAAAGATGAAAATGCTTATGTTGATATAGAGCAGGCAACTGATTTGATTTATACATTTGAATTGACAAATTCAAACTATGTAAATGCTATAACGAAGGCCGCAGAAGCAGCAGCTGCTGCTGCAGCAGGTGTAGATGCGAATGGCAATCCTTTACCTGTTGACCCGAATGCCCCTGCAGACGGCGGAATTCCTAAAATACAGGATTTGCCTACGCTTCAGTAATTTTGTGTGAAACTCGAAAGGATAAACCGTGAATAAGAATTTATTTGTAGTAGCGTTAATAATTGCATTTGGTATCGGCGGGTATATGATTTTCCCGAAGCCTCAGGATGCTTATAATGCATACAAAACTCTGGAAAGCCAAAAAGTCGCTGTTGAAAACTTAAAAAATGAAGTCAATGCACTGAAGCAAAAACAACAGCAGGAAGAAATGCGTGCAAGACAGGACGCAAAACCAATTTATGCAAACGAAGCTGAAAGCTCCGGAGATATGATGTCCAGTTTTGGTATAATGTTTGAGGATATTATATCTGCTGCTAAACAAAATAATATGAAACTTCGTTCAATTGAATATAATACTGCTCCCACAGGTGATATAATTTATGACAACATTAAAGATTTTTATAATGTTTGTGTTGTAAAACTGGAGTTGATAGGTACATATTCCCAGTTCAAGTCCTATTTTGATATCATATACAATTATCCGTACCTGATAAATATAGCAAAAGTTGACATAAAACCCTATGAAAGAAACAAAAAAATTCTTCTGGGTACAGTTAATATAGCTTTGTATTCAAAGAAATAGGTTTGATATGCTGAAAGGGCCGTTTCTTTCACGTGACTGGATGGGGTCAGTGCCTGATTACAATGAAGCGAAAATTGTAATGATAGGTTTACCTTTTGACGGCACGTGTTCATATCGTCCCGGCAGCAGGTTTGCGCCTGAGGTGCTGCGTCCGGCAAGCTGGGGTTTGGAAGAATATTCTTCTGTATTTGATAAAGAACTCTGTGATGTAAAATTTTTCGATGCAGGTGAGCTTGAATTTCCTCTGGGCAATACTAAAGCATCACTTGATTTAATTGAAGAAAATGTGCTGCAGGTTTATAAAGACGGAAAAAAATTTTTAGGGATAGGCGGTGAGCACCTTGTTACTTTGCCTGCGTTAAAAGCCTGTTTAACAAAATATCCGAATCTGGCAGTTGTACACTTTGATGCGCATACTGATTTAAGAGAAGATTATCTGGGTGAAAAACTTTCTCATGCTTCTGTAATGCGCCGCATAGGAGAATTAACGGGTTTTCATAATATACGCCAGATTGGTATACGTTCCGGATTAAAAGAAGAATTTGAACTTATGTCCGAATACGGAACGCTTATTCACAGAGTTGAGGAGCTTGAGTGTTTCCGGGATAAAAAAATATTTTTAACAATTGATATTGATGTCCTTGATACATCTGTTATGCCCGGTACAGGTACTCCTGAAGCGGGCGGTATGAGTTATAAAGAATTGTGCGGGTGGCTTTATTATTTAAAAGATTTTGATATTGCAGGAGCTGATGTTGTGGAACTGGCACCGGACTATGATAGCAGCGGGGTTTCTACTGCTGTTTGTGCTAAAGTTATTCGTGATGTTTTGATGATATTGTAAATTCAGGGTTTAAAATCCTGTCATTCTATAATTAATTCAGGTTACAGGTATGAAAAAGAAAAAAATTTCAATTTTAGGGTCAACCGGTTCGATTGGTACACAGGCAATAGAAGTTATAAATGCTATGCCGGAATGTTTTGAGGTCGTTTCTCTTTCTGCAGGCGATAATGTTGATTTAATCAAAAAGCAGATAAAACAGTTAAAGGTAAAAAATGTTTGTGTTAAATCTGAAGAGAATGCAAGAATTCTTCAAAAAGAATTTTCGCATGTAAATGTTGTGTATGGTGATGCAGGATTAGATGAAATATGTTCTGATAAAGAAAATGACCTGGTGCTTGTTGCTGTTTCAGGAAAAGTCGGTCTGAAACCTACATTAAAAGCGATAGAAAACGGTATAGATATTGCGCTTGCCAACAAAGAGACGCTTGTAATGGCAGGTGACATTGTAATGAAGCTTGCCTGTGAAAAGGGTGTTCAAATTTTGCCGGTGGACAGTGAACATAGTGCTATTCATCAGTGTATAAAAAATCCGGAAGATGTACAAAGGCTGATTATTACGGCATCGGGCGGGCCTTTTCGAAATAAAACTGTTGATGAAATTAAAAAAGCAACAGTTGAAGAAACTTTACATCATCCGAAATGGAATATGGGCAAAAAAATAACAATTGATTCTGCAACTCTTATGAACAAAGGGCTCGAGGTCATTGAAGCACACCATCTTTTCCGTATGAATTATGAAGATATAAAAGTTGTTGTGCACCCTCAGAGTATTGTACACAGCGCAGTTGAATATTATGACGGAAGCGTTATTGCCCAGCTCGGATTTCCAAGCATGCATATTCCTATTCAATATGCACTTTCTTATCCTGAAAGATTAAAGGGAATAAAAACGAACAGTTTTGATTTTGTAAAAGCATCAAGACTGGATTTTGAAGAGCCGGATTTAGACAAATTTCCGTGTTTGAAATTGGCATACGAGGCAGGAAAAGCGGGCGGGACATATACTGTTTGTCTTAATGCGGCAAATGAAGAAGCTGTTTATGCATTTTTAGCAGGAAAAATCTCCCTCTGGCAGATATATGAGATTACGAAGGAAATTCTTGAAAATTATGTAAGTGTGAGTGTTCCGGATATAGACACCATTATTGAACATGACAAAATTACAAGAGAAAAAGCTAAAAAATTAATAAATCTTTAGTTTGTAAATGTTTAATAAAAATTTTTAAAATTTGTACATATTTTATGACTTTTTTCGGGGTTTTATGCTAGATTATACATAACTTAAAAAAAGGAATGGGAGTAATAGTTGACTCAAGGAGATTTAGCAATATGCCGGAATATCTGAGCAAAGAGGAAATAAAACAATGGAGAAGCTCTCTCGAGAGAATCACTCTTGAAGAATATGCACAAAGATTAGGCAAAGTTATATGTGAAGAAAAAGAGACTCATGATGTTGTTGATGAAATGCTTGAAAAATCTTACTATACAGATGAGACAAAAAATTCCGTTTACAAGTCAAAAAATGAGAAAATAGGTGAGCTTGCACGGCAGTCATTTGAAATTGAAAAAAATCTCGATATACAGGAAATATTAAAAGCTGCAAAAAAAGATATTGAAAAGAAAAACAAAAAACTTGACAAAACAATTCAAGACAAATCTATAGAAAATATCCAGTTAACTTTTAAGAAGAATTTAACTCCAAGAGAATCTGCTGTACTGGATCATTTTTTGAATAACAAAAATACTATTGTTTATGCAAAAGATCTCGCAGAAGTTCTGGAGTTGCCAAGAGATTATGTATACAAATACATAAAAAATCTGAGAGCAAAAATGAACGAAGATGCTCTACAGAATGCAGAAAACGGCGGCTTTATTCTTAAAGCTTAGCCGTGCTTTAAATTAACGGTACACGTTGTGGGAAAAATTCCCACAACTTTTTTTATGTGAATTTATTTTACAGCAGACGGGTCTGTTACAGGTTCTTTTGTTATTAGTCTTTCTGCTTCTTTCATTGTATTTTGCAGTTTTTTGTAGTATAAAATATCATCTTTTGATACAGATGTTTCTTCTCCGGTTTTTGCTATATCACACATCTGACGAAGCAGGTCAGCCGTCATTGTAATCTCTTTGAACATAGAGCCTTCATCACGTATAGTGTCTCTGGAAGAGCCAAAATACAATCTGTTCCAGTTTTCTCTGGAGTCTTTGTATATTGAATTTGCTTCTGCCCATTCGTTTACGTGTGTTATTGCATCTTTATTCATAGCAGCTTTTTTGAATTTTTTATCCAGTTTTTTCATTGATGAGTTGTAATCAGCCAGTGTCTTTTCAAAATCATTAATATATTTTTCAAGTTTTTGGTTTTTGTTTTTGAATACTGCCTCCTGACGTTCTTTTTTGCTTTCTTCCTGTTCTGTTGCTTTTGGTTCAATATTTGCAAAAGCCGCAGCAATTGATGCAATTTCTATAGCATTAAAATTCTTCAGGTCTTTGTTATAAATTGCTTCAATAATAGGAATTTGTTCATATCCGTTCAGACGTGTGAGCATTTTGCCTTTTTGGGTCAGGGTATTGTCGTTCTTAATAAAATTCATTTTTTTGAGAACAGATTTTCTTGTGTTAAAAATTTTAAGCAGTCTTTCTGTTTTCGCATCCTGTGTTGTTTTATCTCGGTCATATGCATAAAATGATTTAGAGAAAAGTTTTTTTATGAATTCATCGTCAGAAGTGAAATCATAGTATCCGGCAATGAAGGAATAATCCGGTCTGAATGCGCTTTTTAAATCATTATCCGGAGCGTTCATCAGTTCTTCAAATTTTGCATTTTGTGCATCATTAACACTCATTGCATAGCAGTAGCCTTTTAAATCAATACCCCGCCGTCCTGCCCGTCCTGCCATCTGGTGGAATTCGTTCGGAGTTAGAAAGCGTTTTCCGTCTGTTGAATCGGGCGTTGAAGAGGGCTTTCTCGGACAGGTTATAATAGTAGTACGTGCCGGCATATTTATACCGGCAGAAAGTGTTTCTGTCGCAAAAACTACTTTCAAAAGTTTTTTCTGGAAAAGTTCTTCAATCAGTTCTTTCTGGGTGGGCAAAAGTCCTGAATTGTGCATTGCATAACCGTTGGATATTGCTTTTAAATTTAAAGATTCGCCTAAATATTTACCTTTGCTTCTGTATTTTGAAATTATATTTGAAATTTCTTTTTGTTCCTCTTCGTTTGTCAGCTTTGGACCAAATTCACTAAGATATTTCATAACTGAGTTTGAACCTTTTTTGCTGAAAATAAAAATTATAGCCGGAAGCTTGTCTTCATTTTTAAGTTTTTGAACTGTTGAGACATAGGCATTCATTGATGGCGGCATATTGTAGTTTGTTGAAAGTTCTTTTGGTTTGTTATCTTTATTGTTTATAGAGTTAGAGAACATTTGCGTGAATTCATGGGATTTGGCTTCTGCTTTAAGATGTTTTATTTCGAGTTCAACATGTCTGTTTTCGGCGGGAACATCTATCAAAACAGTATGCTTTCCTGCGGTTTTATTTGCATGGTAAGTGTCATCAGACTTTTTCAGTGCTGCTGTTTCAAGTTCTCCCTGCGGTCTTATTTTTGACATCCACATGGCAACATCTTCTTTATTTCCTATTGTAGCCGACAGGGAAAGAAGCTGGACTTTCGGGTCAGACAGAATAATTGACTGCTCCCATATTCCACCTCTGTCGATATCGCCGAGATAGTGAAGTTCATCAAAAACAACTGTTTTCAGGTTTTTAAGCATTTCATTTCTGTCTTTGAATTTGTCTCCGAATACCATGTTGCGGTATATTTCTGTCGTCATAATGACTATTGGTGCATTTATATTTATTTTTGTATCGCCGGTTAAAAGCCCGACGTTATTTTTTCCGTAAGTCTTTTGAAAATCCTTGAATTTTTCATTGCTTAATGCTTTTAACGGGGTTGTGTAAAAAGTTTTTTCACCGTTTTCCAGATTTTTTGTAATTATATAGTGGGCAATTGCTGTTTTACCTGTACCGGTCGGGGCGGTAACTATAACGTCATTTCCTGTATAAAGATTTTCTGCTGCTGCTTTCTGAAATATGTCCGGTTTTGCTCCTTTTGGAAGCTGAAAATAGTTTGTATCTATTGTTTTTTTATAATCAAATCCTTTAAAACTCAACGGGTAACATTGCATAAATGGCATCAGACTTCGTGAGAGAGTGTTCTCTCTGTTTTCAGGTTCCTGTTTTTTAAACCGGTTCGGGGTGTTTAACGGTAAAGAATAAAATGATATTTTTTGTATTTTCATAAAAAGCCCTTTTTTTGCATGAAGTTTGTGCATTATTTTTTTGAACATTATTGCGGATTTGTTTTTACAATTCTTAATTTTTGTGTTTTAAAAGTTTTTAATTTTTAGCAAATAAGTTTTTTATAAAAATAAAAATAGCCATACGGGCTATTTTTCGAAAATCTTTGTCAAATAAATTAATAAATCTTGACTTCATATTTTGTAGTAAACAATAATACAATATACAATTTAACGAAAGATATATATATGATAAAAAAAATATTTTCACTATTTCTCGTATTTTTTACATTTATAAATTTAATTGCACCGTGTGCGTTTAGTGCCGGTTCTAAAAAACATGCAAAGGAGCCGGTTGCTGTTCCTCAAAAGCTTGAAGCAACAATGAAATCCTCTATTGCCCATATATACGGAAAAGAGCAGGTCGATACTATCTATTCGGAAATTTTAAAAATAGCCGAAAAGGCCAAATCAGAAAGGGACGGCGGACTTGTACAGGAGGATTTGAACAGGGAGGCTGACTGGTATAAGGATGAAGTTATTTACATGTTTTATCCGGATCAGTACGGTGTGGACGAAAACGGAAAACCCGCCACTTTTAAAACTCTTATAGGAATGCTTGATTATTTAAAAGAACTCGGCGTAACAACTATATATGTATTGCCCTTTGCAGATTCGCCGATGGGTGATTCCGGATTTGATGTAAGAGATCCGAGAAATGTACGTGCAGATTTGGGTGGAATGGCTGAATTTAAAGAATTTATGTCAGAAGCAAGAAAACGTGGGTTAAAAATAAAAGCTGATTTGATATTAAACCATTTTTCAGACCAGCATGAATGGTTTGTGCAGGCACAAAAAGGAGATATAGACAAACTTCATTACTTTATTGTAAGAGAAGATATGCCTGAATTTCGCCAGTATAAAGATGACAAAAAAGGCTATATGGTTGAATACAAAGAAAAAGACGGAACTGTCACGAAACGCCGGCTTATATTCCCTGAAATCAACAATAATCATTACAGAAAAGTCACCATTAAAGGCAAAGATTATTATGTATACCATACTTTTTATCCGTTTCAGCTGGATGTAAACTGGGAAAACCCCGAGGTTTTGTATTATATGCTGGAGACAATAGCATTCTGGGCAAATATAGGGGTCGATATATTCAGAATGGATGCTATACCATATTTTATTAAAGAAGAGGGAACGACTGCAGAAAATCTTCCAAAAACCCATCAGATTATTCAGCTTTTGAGTGCGTTTTTGCAGACAGTTGCACCCCGTTCTGTTATTCAGGCAGAAGCTTGCCAGCAGCCGAAACAGATACTTCCCTATTTTGGAACTGAAAAAACTGTAGAACATGAAATTTTAGATCAGAAAAAACAGATAACCCGTACGGACGAGGTGCAAATTGCATATCATTTTCCGTACATGCCTGCAATCTGGGCCTCACTTGTCACTGCGGACAATTCCTATTTCTGGAAAGCTTATAAACAAACTCCCAAAATCCCTGATACGGCTTCCTGGGCAATATTTCTAAGAGTTCATGACGAATTAACACTGGAGATGGTAAACGAAAAGACCAGAGAATTGCTATTTGACGGGCTTGCACCCAAGGGTGCTGCTTTTAGAAAAGGGTATGGTGTAAGCGGCAGACTTGCTAATTTTCTTGACAATGACCCTGACAGAATAGGTATGGCATTTTCAATACTCCTGTCTTTAAAGGGTGTGCCTATAATATATTACGGGGATGAAATCGGTGCTCAGAACAATTTTGCAAATGCAAAGAAAAGTGCAAAAATGAGAGAGCAAAAACAAAAATCAAATCCGAAAAATAAAGTTAAAATGCTCAGCTATTTTGACAGTCGTGATATAAACAGAGGGCCAATCAAAAAGAAAACTCTCTATGATGCAGCAAAACCCGGAAATTCTAACAATCATAAAGTTTATGAACGGGTACAGAAGCTTATCAAAGTCAGAAAACAGTATCCTGTAATGTCCAGAGGTGATTTCACGGAAATAAAAACTGATTCGCCTGAGATATTTGCTTATGTAAGAGCGTATGGAAACGACCGTGTTGTCGTAATAAATAATCTGTCCGGTGACAGGGTTCGTGCGGTTATAAACTTTACTGACGATGATTTCGGCAAAAAAACAAAAGACGTTTATATGAAAGATTTGCTTTCTGATAAAATGATTAGAACACGGGTTCAAAATAAGAAGCTTTCTGTTCGTTTACGTCCGTATGATGCTCTGTGGCTGAAATTATAGCTAAAAACATCTTTTTAAGGAACAGTTTTTTGATTTAGGATACCAATATTAATAATAATTGTATTTAATTTTATTATTTGATAAAATATCATCGTTAATTGACCGGGGATAGATATGTCTGAATTTTATACACCAAGGAGAATTAGAAATCCAAAGAAAAACAATCCGTTTAAGCAGCTTTTAATCGTTCTGTTTTCTGTTGGACTGGCATCTTTTATAGGGGTAAATTTATATTTAAACTCTCTTCCTCCTATTCAAAACCTTGACGGATTTAAACCGAATATTGTAACAAAATTTTATTCTTCAGACGGTGAGGTTATAAAGACTTTTACTGCTTACAGGTTTGAAAAGGTTGATATTGAAAAAGTTCCTGAAAATATAAAAAATGCTATAATAGCAACAGAGGATAAAAATTTTTATCATCATCACGGATATGATCCTGTCGGGCTTGTTCGTTCCACTCTTGTGAATTTAAGAGCCGGAAGCTTTGTTCAGGGCGCAAGTACAATAACCCAGCAGCTTGCAAGAATCCTTTTTTTGAGCAATGAAAAGACTTTTGACAGAAAAATAAAAGAATTTATTGTTGCTGCAAGAATAGAGAAAACAATTGACAAAGACCAGATACTCGAGATGTATTTGAACAATGTTTATCTCGGCTCAGGTGCTTATGGTGTTGCAGGTGCGGCTCAGATATATTTTAATAAACCGCTTAAAGAACTTACTCTTGCAGAATGCGCATTGATTGCAGGGCTTCCGCAGGCACCTTCTGTTTATTCTCCTTTTAACAATAAAAAGCTTGCAATAGAAAGAAGAAATCAGGTTCTTCTTCGTATGCTAAAAATGAGATATATTACGAAAGAACAGTATAAAGCGGCTCTGGATGAAAAACTTCATCTAAATTCAAATCCGAATATTTATTCTTTAAACAGGGCTCCGTATTTTGTTGATTATGCAATGCAGGAACTCGAGGAATTAGGATTTGACGAAACTGAAATTTCGCAGGGCGGTTACAAAATCGTAACGACATTAAATTATGCGGCTCAAAAAGCAGCTGAAAATTCTATGAATAAAAACCTTGCACCGTATGGCTCAAAAACACAGGCGGCAGTTTTCTCGTTCTCTCCTATAACAGGTGAAGTGTATGTATATATAGGCGGACGTGATTACGGAAAAAGCCAGTATGACAGGGTTACACAGGCTGTAAGACCCCCGGGTTCAGCGTTTAAACCATTCGTTTACGCTGCGGCAATAGAAAAAGGCTGGGGACCGAATGATTATCTTGAAGATACTCCGATTAACCTGAACGGATGGTCACCTAAAAATTATGGAAACAGATACAGAGGACAGCTGCCTTTGTATGCAGGTTTAACAATTTCATCTAATGTTATGGCCGTAAGACTTATTAAAGAAGTCGGAGTGCGCTCTGTTATAGGTATTGCACGTTCATTAGGCATAACTACCCCGCTTGAATACGACCTTACAATTGCACTGGGTTCAAACGGTGTAAAACTCTATGAAATGACAATTGCATACGGCACGTTTGCAAATGGCGGATTTAAGGTAAAGCCTTATGCAATAGAACAAATAGAAACTTCAAGAGGCAAGATAATTTATCAGGCACCAAAAACAAGGGTAATGAAGGTGTTGAATTTGAACACAGCGGCGGTGCTAACTGCAATGCTTGAAACAGTAATTGAATCAGGTACTGCAAAAAGAGCAAATATTAACAAGCCTGCTGCTGCTAAAACAGGTACAACCGATGACAATAAAGATGCATCTTTCTACGGATACACTCCCGATGTTGTAACCGGTATATGGGTTGGTCGTGATGATAACAAACAAACCGGCGGTATTTACGGCGGAACTGTCCCTGCCTTGATATGGAAAGATACCATGACTATTTTGACTGAAAAATTCGGTGCGTCACAGTTTGATTATCCGGAGGTTCAGTTGAAACAAAACAGAAACATGCCGGCGAAAACAGAAAATCCATCAGAATCAGACAATGATGATGACATAGCTTCTGAAACACAGAGCAGTGAACAGAATAGCGATAATCAGCAGCCTGCGGAGGCACAAAATCCACAGCAGATAAATCCGAATTCGTTTAACAATACTTTTCTGGATAATAAACCCTCTGCCCCGCCGAAACCTCCGACTCCTCCGGCTCCTCCATTGAATCCTTTAACTGCCAGATAAAACGTAAAAAATTATTTTTTTAACACGATTTTGAATGTTGTGTGGGAATTTTCAACAGAGTTAACTTCTATTTTTCCTTCATGTGTTTCGATTATTTTGTTCGAGAGATAAAGTCCGAGACCTGTGCCTATTTTTCTGAATTTTTTTGCAGAAGAATAGTATTTATCGAAAATGTGTTCTATTTCATTTTCATCTATGCCCGCACCGTAGTTTGTTATTTTTATCTCTGCCCCACCGGTGTCCGGTATATTATTTGTGGAAATATCAAGATAGCCGCCTGATTCGGTAAAAGAAAGACCGTTTAGTATTATATTTTTTAGAACACGTTTCAGATAAAATTTGTCTATAAAAACACTTCCTTTGTATCCGGAGTTGAAATTTATTTTTTGAGAGCTTGCTTCGGCAATTGGTGTCATTTCTTCTATAACAGAGCTTATAAGTTCATCAAGTTCAATATTTTCTTTGTTTAGCTTTAAATTTGTTTCTTTTAATTTATATGTTTCTAGAATTATCTCAACAAGCTCGATTAATTCTTTATTTGAATTTTGCAGATGAACAACTGCCTCGCGCTGTTTTTCGTTTAAGTCTCCGAAACGGTTTTCCAGAAGAAAGTTCAGCATGTTTTTTTCTGCAATGATTGGTACTTTTAAATCGTGAGTAAGGGTTGCTACAAAATCTTCTTTCAGCTGTTCAATTTCTTTTAATGCTTCAATTTTTTTGTTCAAGTCATTTTGATATTCATTTATCATATTTTCTCTATCGACAAATGCCTCTATCATTCTGTTTATACTTTCTGAGAAATTGGGAAGAAGCACAAAGCTGGCAGGATTAACCCGCTCGAAAAGATTGCCGTATCGTACGGAGTTAATTGTTTTTAAAATACTGCGTAGTGATTTTTTATGATTGCGAAATGTTTGTTTCAGTTTTTTATATTTTAAACTGAGCGAGACGAGAAATATGAATAAGATAACAGTTGTAATAAAAAATAAAATATACATATTTTAGTAGCTGTAATGCTCATGCTGAATAAGGTATTCACGCACATGATTCAGGGCGGACTGAACTATTCTTGTAATTCTGGAGGAAGAAAGACCGACCTGCTCGGCAATTTCTTTTACCTGCATATTTCTGTAAAATCTATATTCAACAATAAGTCTGTCTTTCTGGGGCAGTGTTGCAATTGCCTCTCTTATTGCACGGCCGAGTTCAGAAATTTCTGCTTTTTCATCCGGCATGGCATGGGGGTCTTTTATAAAATCAAAAGGCGAATCATTGTCAGATGATGCTGCTGCAATAGAATCAATAGACAGGATAGTTTCATAGATTGCTTCTCTAACTTTGCCCGGAGATATATCCAAATCACCGCTTTCTCCGTCAACAGAAGCACTGTCCGCAGAATCAGACTGTTCTTTTGTATGTTTCAGAGAATACCATTTATATCTGTTTCTTAATTCGTTTCTAATTGCCCACCTGACAGCCGTGCCAATGTAAGAGCTGTTGTATTTTTCGAGTTGTTCGGGCGTTTTGTCTTTTATCATTGATTGAACGGCTATTATACCGATACTCACAAGTTCTTCATAATCGACCATATGTGAAGGTATGCGGCGGTGTTCTACTTTCGCTACTTTTTCTACTATTTCTATGTATTCTTTAATTTTTGACTGCGCCTGATTAATCATTGTCAATTCTTGTCCATCCTAGTATCTATATTACTAGCTTTTTTTGATTTTCGCAAATTATATACAAACAGTAAAATTTCTGCTACCGCTTTATACAAATCCGGCGGGATTTCCCGGTTAATTTCAACCATTCTGAAAAGAGCTCTTGCTACTGGCGGGTTTTCTATAACCGGAACAGAGTGTTGTTTTGCTATTTCGATTATTTTTTTTGCGAAAAGCTCTGTACCTTTTGCTACCAGCATGGGTGATTCCATTTTTTCAGAATCATATTTCAGTGCACAAGCTATATGTGTAGGATTTGTAACAACAAAATCCGCTTCGGGAACAGCATCCATCATACCCTGCTGGAGCATTTGCTGACGTCTCTGGCGGAGTGCGGCTTTTACATGGGGGTCTCCTTCAGAGTTTTTGTATTCATCTTTTACTTCTTTGAAGGACATTTTCTGGTCTTGCATAAATTTCCATCTGGTTACACCATAATCGGCAACAGAAATAATCAAAAATGCTATACCTGCTTTCATAACGAAATCCATAATCAGGTTTCCGAATTCCTGCATTATTGCAAAATTGTTATCCATAGCCGCAAGTCCGAGAATGACTTCAAAGTGGGACTGGTATACAATCCAGCCTATATATCCGAGAATTATTACTTTTAAAATATTTTTTACCAGTTCGAACAGGGTTTTTATGCTCATTATATTTTTGAAGTATTTTGTCGGGTTGAGTTTGTCGAGTTTTGGTGACAGAGGTGTCATTGTGACAAGAGGTCCTACCTGTATCATATCACCCATAATACCGATAAATGCAGCAAGAAAAAGTATGGGGCCGATAATCAGAATAGTCGGCAGAAGGGTTATGAACAAAAGATAAGGATATCCTATGCTTTCAAGATGCTGGTTGGGTATCTGCTCATAGCAAAGGACGAAAAGTTTTGTAATTTGATCCCAGATAAAAGGAGCGGCTTTTGCTATTGCAAAAAACATAACTATCATAGCAAGAGCTGTTGAAAAGTCTTTTGACTTTACGACCTGTCCCTCTTTCCTTGCTTTTTCTAATTTTTGCTGGGAAGCTTCAAATTGCTTGTCTTCATCACCCATCTATGATATCTAACCTTACTCTGACTTTACTCAAAAATTAACTTTATAATATTCTATCATGAATTGCTAAAAGGTAAAAAGCTTCTATTTTTTTGTATATAGTATTTACACTAAAAAAGCTAAAAACGTTACCCCGGGCTTCGTTGACTGCTTTTGCAGAAATCTTTGATTTTGTGCAAAATGTCCGGTTTTTCACAGGGGCTTGCCAGTGGTAAAATTCCGAAACATGTTCGCAATGATATTATGACGGTCTTTCAGGGATAAGCAGAGTAAACTCTCATATAAGTTTCTGTTTTTGCAATATTTTATTCCATTTCAGAGGCTGCGTTGTTTGCAGTTTTAGAAATTTCTGACATATCAAAATCAGACTCACAATCAGACAGCAAAATAAGATATTCTATATTTCCGGCAGGACCTTTTACGGGTGAATAAGTGAGTCTTTGCGGGTAGAGTCCGATTGTTCTTGCATATTCAATGACATTTTTTATAACAAGTATGTGTGTGCTTTTTTCCCTGACAACACCGTGTTTCCCGACTAACTCTTTTCCTGCTTCGAACTGTGGTTTTATTAATGCAGCTATTTCAATCTTCTGAGGCTGCATAAGTTTTTTTATATTTTCAAGAACTTTTGTTATTGAAATAAAAGACAAATCCATTGCACAAAAATCCGGAAGTTCATCATCATTCCCGTAAATATCAGCAGGAGTACAGTTTTTGATATTTGTGCGTTCTACTGTTTTTACACGTTCATCGTTTCTTATTTTCCAGGCAATTTGTCCGTATCCGACATCAACCGCATATACTTTTTTTGCGCCGTTCTGGAGCATACAGTCAGTGAAGCCGCCTGTTGAAGCACCTGCATCAAGACAGGTTCTGCCCTTTAAATCTATTTGAAACTCCTTGATTGCTTTTTCGATTTTCAGTCCGCCCCGTGATACATAGGGAAAAGTTTTTACTTCTATTCTTGTGCTGTCTTTAAATTCAAATAGATATCCGGCTTTTGTTATGACTTCATCATTTATTTTTACATCGCCGGCCATAATTGCACCCTGTGCTTTGCTTTTTGTGTCAAAATAGCCTTTGTCTACGAGTATTTTATCAAGTCTTTCTTTTTTAGCCATTTTATACTTTTCTTTCAATACTTAAATCCGTCAAACTTACGGCTGTGTTTCATACAATTTGAAAAACTTTCATTGCATTTTTTGTTGTTGCATCTGCTATTTCATCAAGAGAGCATTCCCTGAGTTTTGCAATTTCTTCTGCTGAATATTTTACAAAAGACGGTTCGTTTCTTTTTCCCCTGAACGGTACAGGAGTTAAGTAAGGCGAATCTGTTTCTACAAGCAGGTTCTCAAGAGGTATGACTTGTGCAACTTCTTTCATTTTTTTTGCATTTTTAAAAGTTACAACCCCGCCGAGTGCAATATAAAAACCTTCTTTTGCGCATTGGATTGCAAATTCGGCACTGCCTGAAAAACAGTGCATGATGACTCCGATTTCTTTTGCGCCGGTTTTTTTCAGTATTTCAAATGTGTCCTGATGGGCTTCTCTGTCGTGTACGACTACAGGTTTTCCTGCTTCTTTGGCAAGGTAAATTTGTTTTTCAAAAATTTCTTTCTGGCGTTCTGTTCTTGTCTTGTCCCAATAGTAATCGAGTCCGACTTCTCCTAAGGCAACTATTTTCTGTTTGTTGAGAAAATATTTTATTTTTTCTTCTGCCTGTTCATTATATGAGTCGAGTTCTTCAGGATGTACCCCCACGCAGCCGAAAATATTTTCATATTTTTCAGTAAGTTCAAAAATACGTTCAAAACCGGACGGCTCCACACCCGGGATAATAATTTTTTTTACACCGCAATTCTCCGCTCTTTTCAGCATTTCACCAAAATCAGCGGAATAGTCTTCCATATCAATATGCGCATGTGTATCTATCAGCATAAAATCATGTTAATACAAACATGTTCAAAATTATGGCTTTTATATTTTCACTTTTGATTTTGTTTAATATTTCGTCTTTTTGAATTTCGTTCAGTCTGTTTATTGATTTCAAAGCTGTAATCGTTTCGCAAATAACAATTTCGTCATTGCTGTTCAAAAGTTCTTTCAGTTGTTCAAATGTATTTTCCAGCTTGAGCTCCGAAATTATATGAAGAGCCGGTAAAATTCTGAATTTATCCTGTTTTAGTTCTCCGGATAAAAGCATTTTTTGTTCGTTCCAGAAGGATTCAGGCTGCTTTTTTAATAATTCATATATTGCACAGAGCTCCAGTTTTGTATTTTTGTCCTCTTCAAATGTATAGCTTTCTATTTCGCAAATTGTGCTGAACTGTGCCAGAGCTTTCAGGAGTACTGCTGCAATATGACTGTCTTTGCTGGTTTTATTCTTTTCAATCAAAGACGCAATCACATCATAAAGTTCAAAATCGAACACCTGTGAAAGTGGCAATATTTCAGTTAAACCGGAAAGTATATAATGAATACAGGGCAGCGTGAGTTCCCGGGGGTTTGTTTGAAGAACTTCCGGAAGCGGCTCCAGAAAAGGAAGCTCGCCTGCTATATTTTCAGGCATAGAGCTTGTTTTTATTGCTTCAAGGATATAAGGAACAGCCTGTTTGTTGCCGTATGCAACGAGAAATCTTACTGCCGCAAGCTTTTTGAAATCATCATTTTCTGTAAGTAAAGCCAGTGCCTTTTCATAGGAGTCTTTATTTTCCATTTTGCCTAAAGCCTGTGCTGAATTGAAGGCAAGAGCTTCATTGTCAGCAAAAGCATATTCTGTAAGTATTTCTGATGCTATTGTATCAGGTATGTATGAAAAATACTTTGCTGCATAAGTTTTTTCGCTTTCTGTACCATTTTGCAGCAACTCGAGTATTTCGTCAGTCAAATCCTCATCCGCATATTTTGCAAAAGATGAGGCTATAAAGTCCTCGTAATCAGGACTGTAGTTTTTCAAAAATTTAAACAGGTTTTTGTAATTTGATTTTGTTAAAACAGCAGCAAGCCGTTTATTTACATTTTGTTTAACAAAATCAAATAAAAATTCGCTTCTCTTGACAAGAGTATTGAACATATCAGCACTTCCCGAGTCAAGCATGAGACCTGCGGCTTTCAGTGCTGATTTTTCATCTTTTGATGTTAAATTCTTTACCTCTATCTCAATATTCATAAAAACATTATAGCTTTATTCATATCTAAAAGAAAGTGGCGGAATTAATTTTTATCAAAATATTCAAAAATACTGTTTTCTATTTGTTGAACAAGGGCTTTTTTGAAAAATCCCGACGTTAAATTTTGTATATCCTTTTTGTCCCGAAGATTTCCGGTCTGTATCATAACGGCAGGAATATCAAGAGTTTTCAGTTTGGAAGCACTTAAGATATCAAGTGATTCTCCTTTTTGTTCATTTTTGCCTCTTAATCTTGAATTTGATTCAAAATTGTTCTGCATAATATCAGCAAGCTCTTTGTCCTGTTTATCCAGACCGTTGCGGATATTGTATAAAATTCTGATGCCGGTATCAGTATCATTGTTGCTATGCAGGCTGATTAGCATATGTGCATCAGTTTTTCTTATTGCTTTTTCGGCAAGATTTTCGTCGCCGCTTATTACCGTAACTTTTGCTCCCTGTTTACAGAGCTCTTTCGCAATTTCAATACCAAGGTCTTTGTTTACCTTCCATTCTTCAAGAGCTTTTCCTCCGTTGCCTGTAAAGTTTGTGGTTTCGACTATTTTTCCCGCCTTGTTTTCTGCAAGAATTGCATTACTGCTGCCGGCATCAAACTCGCCGTTTGCTTTATAACCATGACCCGTGTTTATTATAATTGTTTTATTAACGAGTTTGCCGTATCCTTCCGGTTCGAAAACGTTAAATTCTGCAATTATTCTTCCGTTTTTATCTATTAAAGGCAAAGGTCTGTTTGCAGGTCTTCCGTTTTCCAGAGCTGTAGTTTGTACATGTTCGTGGAGTGATTGAACTGTCCATTTTTTGCCGGAGGTTGTGTATACTCTTTTGTTAAGATAGTCAAGTGCGCTATTTCCTTCAGACGGTTGTTTTTCTCCGTTTTTTTTCAATGATTTATTAGGAAGTATAAAAATATATTCGCCCGGTTTTAGTGCAGCATCTTTTTTCATATCAATATCATTAATTTGAGCAAGTAGTGCAACATCCATTTTGTACATTTTTGCAATAGAAGAAAGGGTTTCTCCGTTGTCTACTTTGTGAGACGGAACCTTAAATACATAGCCTTTTTTCACGCCGTCAAGGGGAACATCAAAAGTTTCGCTGAATTTTTCAGGCGACATGTTAAATCTTTTGGCAAGTCCGTAGACACTTTTGTCGCTTGTTGTTTTTCCGACAATCCAGTCGGATGTGGTGACTATCCTGTACTGCTGTGCATTTGTACTGATAGGAGCAGATGCAAGTCCGAGAGACAGGGTAATCGCCGCAAGTGTGTTTTTCAAAATTCCGCTTTTTGGGGCAGTGTATGACCTTTCAAATGTATCATTATACGATGAAAGTTTTGCGTTTTTTTTATTTTTGTTTCCTGCAGGCTCTGCTATCTGTGTTTTTACTGCGCCGAAGCTGATTTTATTTATTTTCATTTATTTAAATTCCCTTTCTTTTTTTGTATTAACGGTACTGAAAAAATAAATTTGCGCTATTATTCTCTGAAGCTCAAATCAGGAATTGATTTTTTCAAAGCTTCTCTGACAGAATTTATTTGTTCTTCTACGATTTCATCTGTTAAGGTAGCTTCTTTGTCCTGCATTTTTATTCTGTAAGCAACGCTTTTAAATCCGTCTTTTACATGTTCACCCTGATATATATCAAAGAGTTCCTGCCCGTTGTACAGATTATTTTTAATTGCTTTTTTTATAATTCTTGAAATTTCTTCGTGATTTACGTTTTCCGGAACAATGAAGGCAATATCTCTTTGAACTTCCGGGAACTGGGAAAGTTTTTTGTATCTCGGAGTTGTGTTGTGGATTACGTTTAAGAGTTTTTCAAGGTTTAGTTCAAATACATAAACATTTTGTAAAAATTTCTGTTTATCTTTTAAAATCGGATGTACTTCGCCGAAATAGCCGATTTCCTCCGGTTGTTTTCCGAGAAGCATTATTTTCGCACTTTTCCCCGGGTGAAGAAAATCTTTGTCGGTACAAGATTTGTACTGTATTCTGTTTTCAATGCCAAGCAGCTCAAAAAGATTTTCTATCAGACCTTTAATGAAAAAGAAATCCGGCTCAGGTTTTTTTGTCCATTTATCATTTGCAAGCGAGCCTGTAACAGCACCGGCAATCATTCTGTTTTCTCTGACACCGGTGTATTTTTCGTCAGCAGGAGTTTCTATCATATAGGTCTTGCCTATTTCGTAAATCCAGACATTTTTTTGTCCGTTTGAAAGGTTATATTTTACAGTATTTAAAATATTTGCCATGAGTGTTTCACGAAGCATTGTGTGGTCTTCACTCTGGGGATTTTGAACTTTCACTGCTTTTGTATCATCAAAAGAAACAGAAAATTCTTTGTATATAGGTGTTCCAACGAGTGACGAGGTTACAGCTTCATAAAATCCCGAACCTAAAAACATGTCATGAATTTGTTTTAATACACGGGATTCATATGTTATTTCAGGGGACTGTGTATTTTTAGGGAGGGTTGGTGCAAATTTGTCATAGCCGTAGATTCTTGAAATCTCTTCAATAAGATCTATTTCCCTGCATACATCATTCGCTCTGAAGGACGGAACTTTGAATTTTGCAGCAACATCATTTTTTCCGAGCAGTTCAAAACCGAGCCGCTGCGCAATTTCTATACATCTTTCTTTTTCAATTTCAGAACCGAGGATTCTTTTTATCTGTGCATATCTAAGTGTTATTTCGATATCATCGAGTTTGTTCTTTCCTGCTTCAACGATACCGTCAACTTTTGCATCAGCAAGTTCGACCATCAGCTGCATTGCTCTAAGCAGAGCCGGTTTTGTGGATTCTATGTCTACGCCTCTTTCATATCGTGCACTGGCTTCGCTTCTGTAGCCGATACTTCTTGCGGAGCGGCGGTTTGTTGCCGGCGTAAAATAAGCAGATTCAAGAGCAATGTTTTTTGTATTTTCGTCTACTTCGCTGTTTTCACCGCCGAATACTCCTGCGGCACATACACCTTTTTCTTTAGTTGCGATAAGAACAGTGTCGTGAGTAAGATTTCTTTCAACACCGTCTAAAGTTGTAAGTTTTTCGCCTTCTTTTGCCCGTCTTACACAAAGATATCCGTTTAATTTATCCATATCGAATGCATGCAGCGGATTTCCGTATTCAAGAAGCACATAATTTGTAATATCAACAATGTTATTTATAGCCCGGATACCGCATGCGACAAGACGTCTTTGCATCCAATCCGGTGAAGGTTTTATTACAACATTTTTTAGCAGACCGACAGAATAGTATTTGCAGGTGTCTTCATCTATAATTTCTACTTTAAAATCAGCTGCTTTACGGTTTTCAATGTCTTGAAGCGGAGAAAAATTAAGTTTTTTATTAAATATTGCAGAAAGTTCTCTTGCAACACCGATTACTGACATTTCGTCCCCTCTGTTTGCAGTCGGTGCAACATCAAATACAATATCTTCTTTTATGTCAAGAACTTTTTCAAGCGGTTCCCCGATTTTTAAATCTTTGTACAATCTATTCAGAATAAGAATTCCGTCCTCTTCCTGAAGTCCTTCTAGTCCGAGTTCATCCTGAGAGCACAACATACCCTGAGATTCTACTCCTCTGATTTTTGCAGGTGTGAGTTCAAACTGTTCTCCTGTTTTTCTGTTTAGGACTTTTGAGCCGACAGAAGCGTAAGGAATAATTTGCCCTTCTTCAATATTTTGCGCTCCGCAAACTACGGTTTTTTCAGTGTTTCCAAGGTCTACTGTTACGAGATGAAGTTTATCTGCATTAGGATGCCGGTCAATTTTTTTGATTTTTGCAGTAATTATATTTGTAAATTTTGCTCCTGTTTTTTCAATTTCTTCCACTTCAAGCCCGCTCATTGTAAGTTCATGGGCAATTCTTTCAGGTTCAATATCTGTTAAATCAATAAATTCGTTCAGCCATTCTAATGAAACTCGCATAACTTTTTCCTTACTTTTTACTTTTTCTAAATTCCTTAATGCTATATTCTCACAAAAAATAGGGCTGTTCAATAGTTATGAACGCCGGTTATTTATTTGTATTAACAGCCGGAAAAATGAAAAAATCAGGCTTTTAAAAAAATCAACAGACTTTTATTATTAATTTTTTGATTATCCTTTAAAATAATCGACAACCGCATCTGCCATACACTTTGCATAGTCTGTCATAAGTTCGGGATTGCTCATTCTTTCTCTTCCCTTCGGGGAAACCATGAAGGCTACTTCCCAGAGCACTCCCGGTTTATTTTGATTTTTTTCCATAGTTGTTAAGACATCGTAGTTTGCGTGTTTGGACTGGGCATAGTCCTGTTTCCCTCCGACAGTGAATTTATCATTACCGGAAATATTTTCATTTTCCGGTATCCATTTATCAAATTTATTTTCCATAAGATTTGCCAGTTTTTTACTCTGGTTTTGTCTTGCATAATAAATTTGGGTTCTGTCCTGTGTTTGTTTATCATGTGAATTTACGTGTACTGAAATAAACATATCAGCATTGTTTTCCGGTTTTTTAATCTCATTCATAATTAAACGTTTTTTACCCTGAAGGAAAATGACTTTTGCACCTTTTGCACAGAGACGGTCTTTCAGTCTCATTGCATTGTCATAATTTATAAGCCATTCATCTTCGAGACCTTTTCTTCCGGGTGTGCCTGCATCTATACCGCTTTGAGAATAGCCGTGTCCTGCGTTTACTATAATTGTTTTGCCGCTCAAAGCTCCTGATTTTGTCGGGTTAAATACAGCTCTTGTTGCTGCGACTTTTCCGTTAATTTTACGTTTTTGTTTCAGCAGTGTTCTGTTTTTCAGGTTAACAACTCCGCTCATATCAATTATCTCTGTTGTTGTGTTAGTTTTTTTGTCTACGGTGATTGTCTTTTTGTCATCAGAAATTGCAAAATCACTGTCGTTGTATATAATTTTTATTTGTTGTCCCGGTGAAATAATACCGTCTTTGTCGAGATTATTTATTTTTATCAGGTCATCGAGTTTTACACCGACTCTTTTTGAAATAGCATAGAGCGTGTCTTTTGGTCTTACTGTATATGTAAAACCTGGAATTTCAAGCATTTGTCCGGCATCGAGTTTGTCTACATCATCAATGTTATTTATATCTTTCAAAATTTCAATGGTTAAGCCGAATTTTTTTGCAATTCTGTATAAATTATCTCCTTTTTCTACTTTATAGCCCAGTTTTTGGATATTAAGCGTTTGTCCTTCTGATATCTGGTTTTTGTTTTTAATATTGTTGTTTGCGCAAAGTATATTTTCGTCCATACCGTATTTTCTTGCTATTCTCCATATGGATTCGCCTTTTTTTACGGTGTGTTCTTTTGTTACCAGTTGGAAATCTCCATCCTGAATTATTTTCACTTCAGGGTCGTTAAGCATTTTCTGGAACTGTGTTTTTTCTTCCTCTGCGGTGCCGGACTTGCATTCTGTTTCTTTTCTGTTGCTGCAGCTGGAAAACAGGTTGAAAAATCCTGAAATAACTTTACCGATTGATTTGAAGAAAGACTTAATACCGTCACCTACTCTTTTCCAGAAGCCTTTTTTCGGTTTTTCGTCCTGAGTCTTTGTTTCGGTTTTTTCTGCTTTTTGCTGTTCCGGTATTTCTTTATTTGTGTTTGTATTTAAAGCAGCATTAACCGGTGCGGAAACTTCTGTCGTACCCTGTGCGGTTATATTTTTAATCAGGGGTACGTTAAGCTCAGTTCCGAGTGAAATGCCCTGAGGGTTTCTATTTATTCTTTTAAATTCTTCATAAAACTCTTTGAATGTTACATTGCCCTTGTCTTTTATGTTTATATATGCATCCTGAGCTACGGCAAATACGCCTTTCCCTTTGTATTTATCAGTGACTTTTATTTTTCCGGATTCAACATTTACAGGTGCGCCTGATATTTTTCCGGTTTGAAAATTTTCATAAATTTTGTTGAGTTCAGTGGTTTGTGATTTATTCTCTTTATGGCAATTTAGTGCTTTTTTGTAAAATGAAGAGATAATCTTTTTTGCTTCATCAAGTTCTTTGCCTTTTAAATCTCTTGCCGCAAGAATCATTCTGTTAAGGCTTCTTCTGTATAAACCGGGGTCTTCATCTTTTTTTGCATTTGTTTTTCCGGAGTATACGTAATCCAGATTATTGATTACTGCCGGGTAATCTTTAGACTCTATTGCGTTCAGAAGCTGTTTGTTTGTACTTATTCTTGACAGTCCTTTATTATAGCAAAGATCAATAAGACCTTCTTTTATTGAATTCGGAAGATTTTCATAGGTTTCTTTTCCGAGCTTTACATTTAGAAATCTTTTTACTTCTTTTGTATATTTTTCAATAGTTTCACCCAAATTTTTATATGCAATTTCCTGTGTTCTTGGTTTGTCTGTTAATTCACCGAAGCCGCAGGTGAGACTGCCGTATCCGTCTTTGTAGGGTATGGTTATTGCTTCATAGTAGTGATAATTGTCGCCTTCGTAATATTTTAGCAGGTCAATCAAATGTTTTTGGGCATGTTTTATTGCTGTATTGTCATCTTTTAAGACCGTTGGAGTGTAAGGTGCAATCCCTGTATTTTTTGTAATGTTATAAAGAATGGCCTTTGTGTTTTCATTCCAGAATTCGGGTTTTGTTGATATTTCATTTGTATTTACGGAGGGAGTTGAAAACAGGTTTTTTTCAGCTTTTTGTAAAGCCGGTGTCGTTGTTTGTTTAACTTCCTGATTTCTGCCTATAGCAGCAAGTGTAATCATTTTTCTCTCCAAAATATTAATATCCCTCATATAGATAAAGTTTTTTTATCCTGAGAAATTGATATATATAATTGAAAGAATTAATATTAGTTTACATTCATAAAGAAAATAAAAACTTAAACTTGTTTTTTTGATGTGTTTAATTCGGGCTGTTTCCCTTTTTAAACAGAGCAGAGTTCAAGTGAGAAAAAAAGACGTAATTATAAAATTACGTCGATGATTTTCCTTATGTTATAAAAAAACTCCTAAATTTTAATTACTATAACATTTTTTGGAGACTTATGCAAAAGTTAAATTTGACAAACAGTGAATAAAAAGAGAAAATGTTATAAATATTAACTAAAATTGAATAAAGTAACATTTTGTTAAGAGAACACTATAATTATGTAAATTAATTTATTCAGTCCCGTTAGTATAAATGTGAAAGTTTAAAATTAAAAAAACCATATAGTCGGTGAGGTTTATATGTTTAATTTAAAAAATCTTAAAATTGTAAAACACTTAAAATCAATAAAGCCAAAGTTAAAGTGGCTGATGTTTTCCCAAATTCAGGATTACAAAATAAATTCAAAATATATTGATATGATTTGTTCAGAAGGAGATTCAAACAGGAACAATAACCGTCTTGAGCAAATGGTGCGTGAAACATTGATAAAAGAATTTTCTCCGGAAATCCAGAATATGAAATCATACGAGCTTCTGGTTGACGCTGTTGTTCATAATTTAAAGAAAAAACAGCTGGAGCAAATGGATGAACAGTTTTCTAAAAGTGAACAGTAGAAAATCATAATAGTAAATAGCAATAATAAAAAATGATACTTACAGGTAATGTAAGTATCATTTTTTTTATTAAAAATATATGTACTACGCTGCAATATCGGCTAAGGAGGCTAAAATGAAATATTTGATAAGAAAACCCGACACATTTATGAGTACATTAAATGATGAGATAAATACTATATTAAAAAAGAGTTTTGATACAGTTTTTCCGGAGTATATTCTTGAGAAAGAAATCGATGGTATGTCCATGCCGGTTGATATACAGGAATTTGATGATGAATATAAAGTAAAGGCGGAAATACCCGGAGTGAAAAAAGAAGATTTGGATATTGATATAAATAAAACGTCGGTCACAATATCCGCAAAAAAACAGGAAGAAAAGACGGAAAAAAATCATAAATATCACAAGACTGAATTTCGCTACGGAAATTATTCAAGAACAATTTATTTCCCTGATGAAATAAATTTAAAAGAAGCACAGGCCAGGCTGGAACACGGAGTTTTGCATCTTGACCTCCCGAAATTAAAAAAATCAGAAGAAGAAAATCGGAAACTGGAAGTGAAATAACAGGACTGAAACAGCCTGCACTATCCTGTGCAGGCTTCTTTATTAGAAGGAGAAATTTAAATGACTACAATCCTCGGAATAAATATAAGCAACAGACTTCAAAGTGCTATTGCAGTACAGGAAGTGCTTACAAAATTCGGCTGTATAATTAAAACAAGAATAGGGCTCCATGAAGAAATAAACGGACAATGTTCTCCAAAAGGTCTTATTCTTTTAGAAATCATTGATGATATAAAAGCAATTGATGTTGCAAATCAACTATGCGATATCGAAGAGATAGAAATTCAGCAAATGAAGTTTTAACCCAGAAAACTTTTAAACGTCTGTATTGCAGATGAGTTATGCAAACCTAATGTCGCAGAAGCTTTTATTCCTGAAACAGAAAGTTTATTTTCTGTCTGAGGTGCAGGTATTTTTGCAGGAATTTTTGTTTCTTTGCTCTTTTTTTCATGTTTTTTATTGGTGATAAGTATGTTTAAACGGGGAAGAAGAAAGCCCAGCAGTCCTGCTGTTACTGCAATACCCCCGACTTTTACATATGCCTGCGCATTTTTTGCGAATTTTAAAACTTTATTGTCTTCAGGAATATTTCTGATAAGGTTTTCTAATGTTTTAAAACTTTCAGAACCATTTTGCTGTGCTGTTTGTGCTGCAGTAATAATATCTTTGTTTTCAAGTGATGTTGAAATTGCACCAAGTTCTTTTTCAAAACCGAACCTGTTCATAACTTTACGTATATTTCCGCCGTGTCGCTCAACTGTGTTCATTAAATTTATAAGAGGATTGTCTGCATTTTTTAAATCAGAATACCAGTCCTTGACCTGTTTTTGTGAGCAGAGAGCGGCATGAAGAATAGAATCTTTTTTCTTTGATGTCGAAATCGGAATACCTGATTTTTTTGTAATTGCATACGCAGCAGCACCTGTCATAATCGGTACGCCGCCGCCGGAAAGAGCAACTGCCGGAATATCACGGGTTAAAACTTCTCTTCTTTCGTCATTGTTTCTTGATTCAACAAATCTGCTTCCTACCAAAAATACAAAACTTATGAACAAAAATGCGTAGCGGGATAATGAACCGTTGTCGCAGTTACATTCTTTCAAAATTTTGCTGCCAACGGTTTTCAAATCTCCGAATGCAGGATTTGTTGAAGTGTTTGTTTGTTTGCTTCCGTATTTATTATTATATGCAGGAGTGCTTAAATGATTGTTTATTTTCATTTATATTGCCTCCTTTTTTGCATTCTCAGCGGGCTGTGTACCTGCTGCCTGTTCTGTTGAAGGTTCTAATCCTTCCATGCCGGGGAAACTTTCTCCGGTTTTGTATAATTTTGGAATGATAATCAAAAATGCTGAAAGTCCGGACAGTGCAAGCACATTAGCTGTGTGTTTAAGCGTGAGTGCTTTTTTGTGGAATTTGTCAATAAATGCTTCTGCGGGTTCTGTCGTTTTTGCAGCTTTTTGTGTAAAATCATCCAGATAATTAGAAACATCTTTCATAAAATGTGCCAGTTTATAGTTTTCTCCTGCAACTTTTATGACTGTTGTATTATCAAGATTTTTTCCGTTTGCTTTATTTACAGATGTCAAAAGTTCTTCTGCTTTTTGAGTTGATTTTTTCAATGAAAAACCATTTTTGTCTTTTTTGCGGAACAAACCGCCAAACCATTCTTTTAGGGATGCAGGAGACTTTTTGTTTTCAACTATTTCATTAAAAATTTTGCCGATTTTATCTATATTTTCACGTTCGTGAGTGAAACCGTCAAATGCATCGTCCATAACTTTTTTAACAAAATTCTGTTTTATTTCAGCGGCATTTTTTATATCTCCGCCTACATTTTTCATTACTTTGTGGAGATTTTTGAGAACTTCTGAATTTACACGTGCGGTTCTGCCGAATAAAAGGCCTGCTGTTGTGAGTATGGCAAGGGGAACATAGTAATACGCAGGGCCGGATAAGAGTTCTCTCACTGCTTCTTCTCTTCCTGCCCGGTAGTTCAGATGACCGAGTTTTTCATGGTTTCTTAAAAAGCCCTGTACCGTTCTCGGTCCCATCATGCCAAGCGTGTCAACAGACAAAAATTCTGCTATAAATCCACCGTTTTCTAGCATGTTCGAATAACTTACAAATAAATTTCCGAAAGAAGGTTTTGCATTGTTATTTTTGTTGTTTTGAGTGTGTAAATTGTTTGTTCTGTACGGTCTAGTATAATTTAATGGTTCAACTTTCATTTATTTCCTGCCAAAGTCTACAATTCCTAAATACACATGAAAAATATAAATTGCTAACTGTGTAGTTCATTTTAACATATTTTTACAAATAATGTGTAAAATAAACACTTATTCTATAGAATTATTAAGTTTGTATAAGGATTGTTAAGAAAATAATTTATCTAAAATGTCCGGTTTAACAGGTTTTTATTACAATTTCAACTTACAATAAATTTTTTTACAATATTTAAGAGTTTTGACTGACTAACAAAAAAGATTCTTTTGATTTATAATCTGAATAATTAGTTAAGAGCAAACAAAAAGGCGGTAAAATGCAAGTAGGAATACCCAGAGCAATGTCTTATTACAGTTATTTCCCATTCTGGTTCGGGTTTTTTGAAGATTTGGGAATAGAAGTTGTTATATCAGACAGGACTACAAAAGAAACCATGTCCCGTGGTTCTGCACTGGTTGTTTCCGAGACTTGTCTGCCTATAAAAGTTTATGTGGGACATATTTTAAATCTTTTAGACAAAGGAATTGATAAAATTTTTGTTCCTTCTATACAGTCTATTGCTTACAAAATTTACAACTGTTCAAAAATCAGAGGGCTTCCGGATCTTGTCAGAAATGTGGTAAAAAAGGATTTTACTATAATTGACGCAACGCTTGACAAATCAGAAAAAAACGGCGGGCTTTATGCATTTTTAAAAGAGTGCGTAAAGGATTTTGGCATTACAGATGAAAAAAGAATAAAACAGGCTTCAAAAGCCGGCTGGAGAGTATATAATAATTTTAAAATTATGCTGAATTCAGGTCTTAAATTTGAAGATGCGCTTAGATATGCCAAAAAAGGTCAGGTTGTTATTGCCGGTTCTCAGAAAGAATATCCTATAAATGTTGCAGTTCTTGCTCACAACTATAATATTTTTGATGATAGAATTTCGATGAAAATTTTTGATAAGCTGGAAAAGCTTGATGTAAAAGCTTTTACTGCAGAACAGCTTTCAAAAGAACAGCTCGAGGAAGGTATTTCAGCTATGGAGTCCGAGCTTTACTGGGCAAATGAGTATGAAATGACCGGTGCGGCGGGACACTACCTGCAGGATAACAAAATTGACGGTATAATTACAATAAATGCATTTGGCTGCGGACCTGATTCTATTATGGTTGAGAAAATTGCAAGACAGGCAAGAAAATACAACAAACCCCATCTTAGTTTATCAGTAGACGAACATACCGGAGAAGCAGGATTTATTACCAGAATAGAAGCTTTTACCGATATGTTGTTCCGTAAAAAGAGAGCAACTATTATCAACAAGATTTCTATTAACGAGGAAAAAAATAATCCCAATAATCCTATTTCTCAAATAAAAAAAATAGAGATTTCTTAAACAAATGCCGGCATCAAAAAAAGTTAAAGAAACAAAGGAAATAACAGACGACACACAAAAAATAGAAAACTGTCCTAATATAACAAAAACAGGATATAGAATACTTCTTTTGTTTAAATTACTTTTAGAGTCCCCAAGAAGCAGACAGGACATTAATGAAGCTTTTGAAAAAGATCCTGTTTTGCAAAAAGGAATATCTAACGACACAATTACAAATATAGTCAGGGCTCTTCGTGAAAGCGGCTGTATTATTAAACGACCTGATATTTCAACGCAATATAAATATGTTTTGATAAAACATCCGTTTTCTACAGAAATTTCGGAGAATGTATTAAACGGGCTTCAAAAAATTAGAGAAGGAATAACCTCTTTTGCAAACTGGCAATTGTTGTATAAAACTAACAGACTCTATGAAAAATTTTCTGTTTTCACTGTAAAAAATGAGGATACTGAAACACTGCTGCACAGGCATGCATTAAAAAAGGTTGACGAAAATTTTGTAAAACAGCTTGTCAAATATTGCGAGACAAAACAAATTTTAAAAGTGAAATACCGATCAAAATTTTACAATACCGAATGTACTATTTTTATACCTGATTTTGTTATGTTTGAAAACAGGGTAATGTATCTGTGGGGTTACAATTTAAGATATAAAAATATCGGTTATTTAAGAATCGACAGGCTGAAAAGTGTTAGTCCCATATTTTTCAGCAATGCAAAACTTATTCTTGAGCAGTATAAATCTGATATTTTAACAGTCACATATAAGCTGACAGGATTTTCCCGGAATACATATACTCCGGGCAGATTTGAACGTATAATAATTGAAAATAAAGATTATATAGTTGTTGAAGCAAAAGTTCTAAGCAAATTTAACTTTTTACAGAGAATAATCTCCTTCGGTACCGATTGCCGGCTTTTGACTCCTCAATCTTATGTTCACGAATTTTTACTTGAATTAAAAAATGTAAAGGCATTATATACAAATGAAAAACAAAAAAGTTGCTGACTCAGGTTTACGAATACTTCAGGTTTTAAAAGCACTGTCAAAATCTCCTGTCAGTATGGACGAGATGATGGAGATTGTTGCTGAAAATGATGACATAGAGCCGATATATACGTACGAAACTTTTAATAAATATATAAATACATTAAAATTGCTGGGTTTTGAGATTCATAAAAAAAATAAAAAATATGTTATGAAAAATTCTTTGAGTTTGATTAATCTGAATAATGAAAATCTGAGGATATATAAATTTATTAGAAACTATGCGGAAAAAATATATTTAAATCAAACAAATAAAGAATTGATGGATTTTTTCGATATGGTAGAACAAATGTTTGATGAAGACACAGAAAAAAGGTTCGCAGAAAATAAAAGAAACATTGGTCTAAAAGATTTTTGTTTAACAACTGAAGCAGATAAGGTAAAGAAATTTGAAAAATTGTGTAATGACAGGCAAAAACTTAAAATAACCGTAGTTGAAAAAAATAAGCAGAAAGAATATAAAATAGATCCGAGAAAGATATTGTACGAAAAGGAATATGTATATTTGACCGGATACGATTTTGTGAATGATGAAACAGTCAAAATAAAGCTGAACGATATAGTTTTGACTACCCAGCTGCCCCAAAAATCAACTCCTGATAAATCTTCAAAATACATAACATATATATTGCTGCACAGACTCGCACTGTGTTATGTATTGAAAATGAATGAAAAAATAGTCGAAACTGAAAATAATAACTATTTGATGGTTTCAAATACAAATGAAGATCTAAAAACTTTTTATACAAGACTCCTCAGGTACGGAGAAAACTGTGAAATTCTCTATCCGAAATCGGTAAGAGACGGTTTTGTGGAACATATAGACAAAATTATAGGCATATATGAAAAATAGTGAAATCGGAAAAATCGGCGAAAGAATAGCGGCGGATTACTTAAAAAAATCGGGATATAAAATTCTTGAGACAAATTTTCGCTATTCAAAATTTTCTGAAATAGATATTATTGCAAAAGAAAAAAATACACTGGTTTTTGTTGAAGTAAAAACAAGAACTTCAATCCGCTGCGGACATCCGTTTGAGGCAGTAAGTAAAAAAAAGTTAGAACATATCTGGCAGACTGCGCTTTTTTATATACAACAAACTAAAGAACAGTATAAAAACTTTAGAATAGATATAATATCCATTCTTACACCGGAAAATCCTAAAATCGAGCATTTAAAAAATATAAGCCTTAATTAGCTGCATAATGTTTAGATGCATTAACGGATTTTACCATGTTGTTGTATTCAGCTGCTGAAAAATTAGTGGAAGCTGCTGCTAAACGCAAAGCTAAGTCATATTTTTTGCTCAGCATGTTGTATTTGTTCTGTAAAATTTTTAGTTGTTTTTCAGATTCAGTTTCAGGAAGAGGTTTTTGATTTGTATCCGGTTTTTCTTTGGGATTTGCGCCGCTACCAAAACTAAGTGGCTGACAAGACATCAAATTACCGCTGGAAAAACCTACACGCATTGAAAACTCCTTTCCTTTTCTACCTATAGCTTATATATTATAACACTATTTTATTTCAATTTCAATAATCTTAACATAAAACTCCCGATTAAATATTTTGTTGTAATATAAGAACATGAGTCAGGAAAAAATAGCAGATGTGTGGAATGAAATTTTAGGAATTTTAGAAAACAAAATTCCTGATACTACATTTTCAACGTGGATTTTGCCGTTGGAACCGCAGTATTATGATGAAAATTCTTTTGTTGTTCATACAGGTCAGGCGTTTGCTCCAAATATTTTAAGAAAAAACCACAATGAAGAAATTATTGATGCCATAAATCAAATTACAGGCAGAACACTCGAGTTTAAAATAATTTATGATGAAGAACTGGCTGCAAAGTTCAAAAAAAGAGCAAGCAGCAGAACAAAAAAGGATGATTCTTTTCAGACTCTGAAGCCGAAATATGACAGTCTTACACAAATGCAGTCTTCGAATTTAAACCTGAAATACAAGTTTGAAAATTTTGTAGTGGGTTCAAACAATAAACTGGCTTTTGTGGCTGCACAAACCGTTGCACAGCATCCCGGCGAAAAATATAATCCGCTTTATATATACGGCGGTCCGGGGCTTGGAAAAACTCATATAATGCAGGCAATAGGACATTATATAATTAAAAATAAACCTGAACTGAAAGTGCAGTTTGTACAGGCAGAAGAATTTGTAAATGATGTTGTTAATGCTCTTGCAAACGGCGGCGACAGAGTTGATAAAATGAACAAATTCAGAAACAAATACAGAAAAACAGATGTGCTGTTAATTGATGATATACAGCTTATTGCCGGCAAGACGAGAACGGAAGAAGAAGTTTTTAACACGTTTAATACATTACACAGTGCAGGAAAACAAATAGTTATTACCAGCGACAGGACTCCGAAAGAAATTCCCTCGATTTCAGACAGACTGGTGAGCAGGTTTGAGTGGGGACTGATGGCTGATATTCAGGTGCCTGATGTGGAAACAAGAATGGCTATTTTGATGAATCTTTCACAGAATTCTGAAATAAAAGTTCCTCCGAATATAATTGAATTTCTTGCAACTGTTTATTCAAATAACATAAGAGAACTTGAAGGGGCTTTTAACAGGGTTACTGCATATGCCAGCATAAACGAAGTAGAGTTGTCTTTGGAAAATGTAAAAAAGATAATAGGTTATAGTGAACATAAAAAAGATATTACAATCGAATCTATTATTGATGAAATAGCACACTATTACAACGTTTCAGCAAAAGATATGAAAGGAGCCAGCCGTTCTCAAAAAATAGCAGAAGCAAGACAGATGGCAATTTATCTTGCAAGAGATTTAACGAACCTGAGTTTTCCGTCAATAGGCGACTATTTCGGGAAAAAACATACTACTATTATTTATTCATATGACAAAATAAAAAAAGAACTTAATACAAATAGTATTCTTGCTCAAACTGTCTCTAATATTACAAATAAGTTAAATAAGTAATTATAATTGACTCATTAAACAAAAATCGGGAGTTATATATACCTTCCGCTAAATATTATTAAGAGATAAATATAATATCATTCCTAACTTGTTTCGGAATTTTACCTCCGGCAAGACCCGGTGTAAAACCGGACATTTTGTATGAAATGAAAGATTTCGGCCAAAGCAGTCAAACGAGTTCAGAGTGATAATTTAGCCATTATTGGTTGATATTGTTATATAAGTCCCCGAAAATCTGAATAGACCACGAAATTTTTCTCGTTGTATAATAATATATAAGAATAATAAACAGAGGAAAAAAAATGCAGCAGACGTTAGAAAATATTCACCAAAAAGCACTTTCTGCTATCGAAATAGCCGATAGTACCGTAAAACTTGATGATATCAGGAATGAATATCTCAGCCGTAAAAGCGAATTGACCAATATAAAGAAAAATCTGAAAGATTTGTCAAATGAGGAAAAAAGAATTATCGGGCCTCTTGCTAATAAAATATCATCTGATATTGAGGCAAAACTCAATGAAAAATATGAAATTATATATAAAAAAGAGCTGAATGAAAAATTGGAAAAAGACAGAGTAGATGTTACTCTTCCGGGTTCTTTTGTGCCTTACGGAAAGGTTCATCCGTTGACAAGAACAATAAATGAAATTGTGGAAATTTTTCAGGGAATGGGTTTTTCATTAGTACATAATGAAAATTCGCCCGAGGTAGAAACAGAATATTTCAATTTTGATATGCTTAATACCCCGAAAGACCATCCGGCCAGAGATATGCAGGATACATTTTATACAAAAGTAGCACCTAATGTTGTTCTAAGAAGCCAGACATCCGGCGCACAAATTCATCAGATGCTGACAAGCAAACCGCCTATCAGAGTTATATCACCGGGACGGGTTTACAGAAAAGAGTCTGTTAGTGCCAGAAAAAACAATCTCTTTCATCAGATAGAAGGACTGATTGTTGACAAAGATACTACTTTTGCGGATTTAAAAGGGGTTATGAATGAATTTCTAAGATTATATTTCGGTGCTTCAAGACCAACAAGATTCAGAAGCAGCTTCTTTCCTTTTACGGAACCGTCTGCAGAGGTTGATGTTCAGTGCATAATGTGCGAAGGAAAAGGCTGCCGTACCTGCTCGGGCACGGGCTGGCTTGAAATTCTCGGCTGCGGCATGGTTGATCCGAATGTTTTGAGAAATGTTGACGTTGACCCCGAAGTCTATTCCGGATTTGCTTTCGGTATGGGAGTTGAACGTCTTTCCATGCTGAAATGGGGTATAGATGACATCAGGTTGTTCTTCAATAATGACGTTAGATTTTTGAAACAGTTTTGATATAAACAGTTCAACTATTTATAGTTGAACTGTTTTTTATATAATGATGTTTACTGCATATCGACAGATAGTCTTTTTTCCAGATTTTTCCGGTATTGCAGTAAATCATTGATTTCATTTTTTGTAATTATTGTTTTTATATCAGGTCCATGTAATTCTTTGTATTTCAATGCTATTTGCGCAGAAAATTTAAACCCGCATGTAGCAAGTGAAAAATAGTCTGCTACAAATTCTTCTGCACTGGAGAGAGCATTTTTAGAAAGATATTTTTCAGGTGTTTTAATAAAATCCGTGAAACTTTTTTTGTCTGAATATTTCCTGTATTTTTCAGGTTCTATCCAGTCAAAAAAGCCTTCTTCGTATGCTCTTTTGAAGTCGCTTATCAGCAGGCATTTTTCCTGTTTTGTAAAAAGTGGTTTAAAAATATTTCTTATACGATGTAATACAGAAAAAAAAGATTGTCCGTATTTTAAATTTTTTGTGTGTAAAAAATGTCCCTCTTCATGAAAGATAAGATAAGGTGAAAATATTTCTAATCTGCCGGGGCCGTAAACATTCCAGTCTCCTGTTTGAAAGCTGAGTGTGTTTAATTTTCTCGGCAGCTGAAATTCATCAATACATATATCGGGTATGTTATATCCTTTCTGCTTTAATAAATAATAAATCTTTTCCAGATACTCTGCTGTGTTTAAACTGTTTGCTGCTTCCCGGGAAATGCTGTTCCTTTTGCATATTTTCTTAGATGTAGGCACAATTATTACATTTTGTCCCAGATTTTTACTTATTATTTTTTGATGGTTTTGCAGCAGGTTTTTATATACCCTGTATGCGGTGTTAAATTTTATAGACATTAGCAATCCCTTGTTTGCAGCGGATTTTATGAAAGTATTTTCCGGTTTTTTATTATCTGCATCCGGTATACAACTTATTTAAGTACCATAAATGATAAAATTGCTTTTATAAAAAAAATATTAAATAAAATTTACAAAAATGAACAGTAATGCTTTTTATTCGTTATAATTATTGAATAAAAAAATAAAAGGAATAAGAGGAGTTTGTATGAAAAAGAAGTTTTTATCACTGTTTATCATCGGCTGTTTGTTTGCCGGCATGGGGTTGAGTGCAGAGTGTTTTGCCGCACCGCATCATCGTGACGGAAAAAACAATCAGCGCAAAGAGCTGAGACATAAACCAGCACCCAAAAAGCCTGCAAAACCCGGACACAAAAAACCGCAAAAAAAATCACCTGCGAAAAAGCATCAGGTTTTCAAAAAACATCAGCAGTCAAAATTCAAAGCACAAAAACAAAAAGAAAAACGTTTTAAAATATTCCACAAAAATCAAAAAAAAGTCACTAAAAAACAAAATAAAAAATTTAACTTTTTCAAAAGACAAAACAGACACGATAATCATCGCAGAAATCACAGAAGATAAAATGTGATAACCGTTGAAAAAAATGACCTCCTTTAACAGAGGTCATTTCTTGTTTGTTAAAAAAATTGAGTGACGCAGTTTTTTACATGCCTGTGTTTTGGTTGAGTTTTAGAACTTCTACAATACTTATCAGTCTTGAGAATTCAATCAAAAAATCTTTGTAGTTTTCAGGAGCCTCGCAGGATTTGAAAAACGGAATTTTGAACCAGTCTTTTCTGCGATCAACAAGAATATAAACATTATTATCTATAAATATAGCTTTTATTCTGTAATCAAAACTTTCCGCTATTTTCATAAATCTTTCAGTAAATGCTGTTGTAAAAATATACCTTGCTTCAATCTGGTCTGTAGAACACATTTTAAATTTTTGATTAAAAGCAGGATCCTCAAGCATAACATCCTGTAACGGTTCTTTTTTTCTTTGTTGTTTTTCCTGTTCTCTGGCTATGGCTCTGTCTTTTGCTTCCATAACCACTTCTCCGGCACTCTTGCCCTCAGTGTTGTTTTTAATCGTGTCAACCATGTCCGCAACCTGTCGTCCCAGGCTCAATACATCTGAAAGATCCATTGTGCTAATGTTGCCTTTTGATACTTTTGGATACTGTGCTCTGTGTTTGTCAATATTGTTGTAAGACAGGACTGTCAGTCCGTTGAAATTTTTATTCATTTTGGCACTGAATACAACACCCTTGAATGTTGTTGATTTTCTGTATTTTGTTTGTCCTTCTCTGTTTCTGGTTTTAACTGTATAATATGTTTCGAGTTCAGTTAATTCAATATCTACATCTGCATGTTTGCCTGTAATTTTGTCATCATATGTAACATTTGAAAATTCGAGCAAACGTGCAAGAATAGTGGGATTTATTGATATAGTTGAGTTTTTCTGACCTCTCAGCTCTATGAAAAAGCCATTTATACTTGATTTGTTTTTAATGACTTTATATAAGGCAGCAAAAATATTTGCCGGAGGAGTATATGTAAATTTTCCCCAGAAACCGAGCAGCCTGGGTATAAGGATTTCTTTTGCGAAAATATGATATATATTTTTAGCCGTCAATACAGGCAAAAGTGCAAAAATTATCACAGGGCCGGCGATATAAAAGAAGCCCAGAGCCAGACTATCTCCAAAAACCGGATTTTTTGTATTTATCACTGCAGAGCCGACCGGAAACAGTGAAAGAATTACGACAACGGTTGTCCATATTGCTGATATTGTAACAATTCTATTCCGGTATTCTTCTATTTTTTTCGCAGCCGGAGCTACTTTGGCGGTAAAATAAGCGGAAAAATTCATTTTCTGTTTTGTTTGTGTCTGCTGCTGCTGCTCCATTTATATCTCCTGTTTGATTAATTATGAGTTAATTATAGATAATTTATATAACAATAATATCATTTACTTGAGTGATTTTATGGCAATACGGCTGGAGTTAGTTTTTAAAACATTTGCTGCATCAAAATTATTACAGATTAAAATTGCCAAATCAGCTGCCAGTCCATTTTCCTGTAAGTATTGTGTAAACTGCTATATACATTTCTAAGATTAAATATTGCATGAAAAAATTTATATGTTATAAATATAATATCTTGTTGACTTACCGGTAAACTTAATAAAATTTTATTTTTTGAGAGAATGTCCGGTGGTTGTGAAATATCAAACATGTTTGCCCTGGTAGCTCGCTGGCTAAGTGAACGAAGTTCACGGTTATAAATAAAAACCGCCTGCGGTTGCGAAGGAAACATTGATAGATGCCTTGGTAGCTCAGCTGGATAGAGCAACCGCCTTCTAAGCGGTAGGTCATTGGTTCGAATCCAATCCAGGGTATTTTTTGCGACAAGAGTCAAAATTTATAAAGTATGAGAAAGGTAAGTTATAGTCATAGCTTACCTTTCTGCCTTCTAACTTAAGTTTATGATATTTTTGTGAAAATTTGCGGAACTGGTGTCTTTTAATGTCCAGTTGATTGTCTTGACAATAAACTGTCGGTTGGGAAAGTATGCCCAACAACGCTAAATATCAGCCGTCGGAAGTTGCTTGATTATAAAAAATCAAACCGGACGAAATCGGACTTTATCAGGACATAAAATTACAAAGAATATTTTTAAATTAGCCTGAAATTTAATCAGATTACTGAAAAGCCAAAGTCCAATTAATGCTGCCATTGAACAGACATTGTCGGAATTTGATTTTTTTGAACCAATAGGGCTGTGTTTCAAATATATCTTGATTTTTTTAGTCGGAATTTGCTAAAAATAAGATTCCTGAACTGTCAAAAAAGTCCGATTACTGTCCGTCAATGTCTAAAACAGGACAGTGTCTCAAAACCTTAAATGGCGGGAATTTAGGCACAGTTCAGGAATTTTGGGACAGTTCAGGATTTTTGGGACAGGACAGTGTTGAAAATTTGTTGAAATTTAAGAGGAACTTTTTAAATAAAAATTAAACAAAGTTTAATAAAATTTAATAAAATTTAAATTATATAAGTTGGAAGTTTTTTAAAGAAACTCGGAATCTCATATTTTTCATAAGTAAATTTTATTTGTTATTTGTTTTTTTCTTCAGAGAGTAGATAAATATATTTATTATTCATAAAAAACAATAATTATAATTGATACAAAAGCGACACAATAAGTCGGAAACGGTGTTCCATTTCCAAACTTCCGAGTTATTGTGTGAGTATGGAAAA